>CAMDBM010000033.1:0-33633 GCA_945889085.1 Ferrithrix thermotolerans DSM 19514 | reverse complement strand
ACCCGCCCACGTCGAGCGACGGGCGCGCATGTGCGGCGATCAGCAAGCAGGCCTCGTCGAGCGCGAACCCATTTGGTCCCTGGGCCATGAGGTCCCGAAATCGCTGGCTCATGCTCGCTGACACCCCGGGGACCGTACAACCTCGACTGCCGTGCGACTACGTTCCGGTCATGCATCCGGGCACCTTCGCAGCATCCACCCCCGACAAACCTGCGCTCATCATGGGCTCCTCGGGCCACATCGTCACCTTCGCCGAATTGGACGCAGCAGCGAACCGTCTGAGCCAACTGCTGCATTCGGCTGGCCTGCGCCCCGGCGACCACATCGCGATCTGCATGGAGAACCACCCGCGCTACCTCGAGGTGATCTGGGGATGCCACTACGCGGGCCTGGTGTACACGGCGTGCTCCTCGCGGCTCACGAGCCACGAATTGACGTACATCGTCAACGACTGCAACGCGAAGGCGTTCATCACCACGAAATACAAGTCGGACCAAGCCACCGAGGTACTCCCCTCGATCGGCAACGCATCCCTGCGCCTGATGCTGGACGGAACCGTGACGGGCTACGAGGCCTATGAGACCGCAGTCGCATCGCAGCCGGCCACCGCGCTGCCCGATCGGGTTGCGGGCATGGACATGCTCTACTCCTCGGGGACCACCGGCATGCCCAAGGGCGTCACACGGGCGTTCGTACCGCTCCCGCTTGATGCCACGCCCCTGGGCGTCGTGGGCCTGCTCGGCATGCTCTTCGGGTTCAAGCAGGGGTCGGTCTATCTGTCGCCCGCACCGCTCTACCACGCTGCACCCCTGAGGTTCTGCCTGTCAGCGCAGGCAATGGGCGCAACCATCGTCGTGATGGAGCACTTCGACGCCGAGGACTATCTCCGGCTCGTGGAGAAGTACCGCATCACCCACAGCCAGGTGGTTCCAACGATGTTCGTGCGGATGCTCAAGCTGGATCCGGAGGTGAGGACGAGATACGACATCTCGTCCCTCGAGTGCGTGATCCATGCCGCAGCGCCCTGCCCCGTACAGGTGAAGAAGCAGATCATCGAGTGGTTCGGACCGGTGGTTCACGAGTACTACGCCGGCACCGAGGGCAATGGGTTCGTCTATTGCAACAGCGCGATGTGGCTCGCGCACGAGGGAACTGTCGGCACGCCCATCAACTGCACGGTGCACGTGTGCGACGAGAACGGTGCGGAGATGCCCCAGGGCGAGTCCGGCACCATCTGGTTCGAGGGTGGTGCCTCATTCGAGTATCACAACGACCCCGAGAAGACGAAGGGCTCGCGCCACCCCAAGGGTTGGTCCACCCTCGGCGACGTCGGGTATCTCGACAAGGACAACTTCTTGTACCTCACCGACCGCAAGGCGTACATGATCATCTCCGGCGGGGTGAACATTTACCCGCAAGAGGCCGAGAACGCGCTCGTGACCCATCCGAAGGTGGTGGACGTTGCGGTATTCGGCGTTCCCAACGAGGAATTCGGCGAGGAGGTGAAGGCGGTTGTCCAGCCTGCGGTGATGCCCGCCACTGAGGACGAGGCCAAGGCCCTCGCCAACGAGTTGATCGCCTTCTGCCGGTCGCAGCTCGCCGATATCAAGTGTCCCCGCTCCATCGACTTCCGGCCCGAACTGCCGAGGCATCCCACCGGGAAGCTGTACAAGCGCCTGCTGAAGGACGAGTACTGGAAGGACGCAGGCCGCTCGATCTGACCATCGGCAATACTGCGGATGTGCGACACCGCTTTGCGTACCTGGACCACCCCGGCCCGATCCCGTTCGCACATCGAGGCGGGGCGGGTGACGCTCCGGAGAACACCCTGCCGGCATTTCAGCTCGCTATCGACCTCGGCTACCGCTACCTCGAGACCGATGTCCAACTCACCGCAGACGGCGTGCTCGTGGCGTTTCATGACAACGACCTGTTGCGCACCACCGGGCGACCCGGCAGGATCAGCGATCTTCCGTGGGACCAGGTGCAACGTACTCTGGTGGACGGCAGAGAGCCGATTCCGCTGCTCGAGGACCTTCTCGGCGCCTTCCCCGAGGCGCGCCTGAACATCGACTGCAAGAGCGACGCCGCGGTCGACGCACTCGCTGCAGCCTTGCGCCGCACGCAATCACTCGACCGCGTCTGCCTCGGCGCCTTCTCGTCCACTCGACTCCGTCGGCTCCGTCGTTCGCTCGGGCCCCGGGTGTGCACGAGCCTCGGTCCCTCTGAAGTCGCCCGGTGGTTGATCAGCACCCGCATCGGCGGGATGGCGGGCATGCCGGCCGTTCCGTGTGCGCAGGTTCCGGTCTCGTTCAACGGCTTACCGGTAGTCACTGCGCGCACTGTGGACCGGGCACACCGCGCCGGGATGGCGGTGCACGTCTGGACGATTGATGATCCCGCCGAGATGAGGCGCCTCATCGCCCTCGGGGTGGACGGCATCATGACGGACCGCCCCGCGGTGCTCAAGCAGGTGCTTACCGAACTTTCGCTCTGGCACCAGTAAACGGAGCATGGTCGCCGCCCGGTGTCAGGTGGGGAAGATCACCCCTGGGTTCATGATGCCCCCCGGGTCGAGTGCACGCTTGACCGCTTGCATCGCCTCAATCTCTGCGGCCGACCGTGAGAGATGCAGGTACGGAACCTTGGCCCGACCGATGCCGTGCTCCGCGCTCACCGAACCCCCGAACCGGGCGACAGCCTCGAGGACTGCGCCGTCGATGCGCTGATCGTCGGGGTCAGGTCCGACAACGTTGACGTGAAGGTTTCCGTCTCCGAGGTGACCGAACAGGTACAGCGCAACCCGGGCTGGGAGCAGCAGGCGGACGGCATCGGTGAACTCGCCGAGCAGGCCGAGCGGGAGCGTCACGTCGAACTTGTGCGGTATGCCCGAGCGGGCAATGGCCTCGGACTGTCGGTCGCGTATCTCGAGCAGTCGCCGAGGCTCCCCAACGACGTGCTCGCGGGAAGCGACGAGCCCGACGAGCGACGCGGGAGGCTCACCGCGGCCCGCCCACACGATGAACAGCGTGATACCCGGGTGCTGGAGCGGGGCCCGAAGCCCGAGCGTGTCCCCCGCCAGTTGCGCCCCCGCCGCATCGATTGCCTCGAGCCCGTCGAGACCGTCGATCTCACGCCGCGCCCTCGACGCCAACCCAACCGCATCCGCCCAGTCGGTGCAGGCGACGGCTACGCAGATGCGATCCGGCCACGAGGGGACCAGCGCGAGGCGTGCCGCTGTCACGAGCCCGAGCGTGCCCTCCGACCCGCAGAGGAGTCCTGCCAAGTGATATCCGGTGTTGTCCTTGACCAGCCCATCGAGGTGCGAGATCACCGCACCGTTGCCGAGCACCGCCTCCACACCGAGAACATTGCTGCGCATCGTGCCGTGCCGGAGCACGCGGGTGCCTCCCGCATTCGTGGCGACCATCCCCCCGATGGTGGCGCTGGCGCGGGCGCCAAGGTCAACGCCGAACTCCCAACCGGACCCGAGCAGTACGGATTCGAGCGAGGCGAGCGTTACCCCGGCTTCGACGGTTGCCTGACCCGCAGTGGTGTCCACGTCCCGGATCCCGTCGAGGCGCAGCATGGAGACGAGCACCCCGCCTGCGGATTCCGGCCCCGGTACGCCACCACCCACCAGGCCGGTATTCCCGCCCTGCGGGACGAGCGGCACGCCGTGGCAGCGACAGATGTCGACGACGGCCCGAACCTCGCCGGTGTCCCTCGGTCGCACCACGGCGCGGCAGGAGCCGACGAACCGACGGGTCCAGTCAGTCTCGTACCCGGCTCGGCGCTCCGCATCCGCCAGCACGTGGGAGTCGCCGACCGCGGCCGCGAGTTCGGCCTCGAGGGCTTCTTGCTTCACGCGTGTCCCCGTTCGCGCAGCAGGCAGGCCACGACGAGCAAGCACGCGCCGACCACCGTGACGACCGCACCGAAGCGCGTCTCCAGTGGGCTCCCGAGCACGATGGCTGGCACGGCGAGCACGTAGGCCGCTACCGCCAACCCGAAGACCCGCGCACCGATCGAACAGCGCATAACGAGCAGCACGACAGCACAGAGCAGCACAAACGGAACGATCGGCCAGCCGACGATGGCCGCCCGCTCGAGCGGTCCGGTGGCAACCCCCAGCCTCCGGGCGATGCCGGAGAGCTCGTAACTTGTCCGCTCCCTCTCACCAGTCCGCAGCCACGGAAGAAAACTCCCGAGCAGCGCGACCGCCCCGCCGGCAACGGCGAGCGAGGAGCGCAGGGAGGGACGGGGCACGAACCGACGTTAGCCAGCCACTACATTGACGCGAATGCAACGGATGGCTCTTTACCTCCAAGACAAGCACCCAATGGCGTACGAGCTTGAGATGGCCGAATATGCCGAGACGAAGGGTTTCACCGAGATCTGGCAGGCCGATACCCGGCTGGCGCGGGATTGCGTGGTGATGATGAGTGCGCTGCTCACCCGGACCAAGACGCTCCGGATCGGCTCTGGCGTCCTGCCGATCTGGACCCGCAATCCCGCGGTCATCGCCGCAACCTGGTCCACGATGTGGGAGCTCGGCGGTCTCACCGAGGACGGCCAGAGCAGGGTGATGTGCGGAATCGGCGCGTGGTGGGAACCCATTGCGAGCCGTGTCGGCGCCGACCGCCGCAGGCCCCTCAAAGCGATGCGTGAACACGTCGAGGCCATTCGTCAGCTGTTCACGATGGAGGAAGTCACGTACGAGGGCGAGTTCGTGAAACTCGATCGGGTCAAGCTCGACGTTGCCTACGGCGACCGCTCACCGAGGGATATCCCGATCTACATCGGCGCCACCGGCGACAAGATGATGGAGATGACCGGCGAGATCTGCGACGGCTGCGTGCTCAACTACGTCGTTCCCGTCGAGTACATCCGCTCCGCTGTGGGCAAACTCGCAGCGGGCGGTGCCAAGTCGGGCAAGACAATCGACCAGATCGACCGCCCGGAACTGCTGGTGTGCTCGCTCTCCGACGACGACCCGGCCGAGGCGATTCGAACCGGCAAGGCGCTGGTGGCGTACTACCTCGGAACCGAACCGCACATCATGGAAGCAAGCGGCGCGGATCCGGACCTCGTACGCCGGGTGCAGGAGATCGTCGGCTGGCCCGCCACGGAAGCCGACTATCGCAAGGCAGCAGACATCATTCCCGACTCCCTCGTGCGGAGCCTGATGGCGGTCGGGACGGCTCATGAGTGTCGTGAGAAGGTGGCCGAGTACATCGACGCCGGTGTGACCTGTCCGATCCTGTTCCCGATGATGGATGACATTCGCTCTGTCGTGGATGCCTTCGGGGGCTGGACCCCGTGACCCGTTCGCTCACCATCGAGGACGCTGCCGTCGTCACTTCCGATGACGTGGGCACTGTTCATCCTCGCGGGTGGGTTCATGTGGTGGGTAACGAGATCGTGGGAGTTGGCGCCGGGGAGCCCCCGCCGTCTGCAAGGACGGCCGATGAGGTGATCACTGCCAGGGGTTGCGCCGTGATGCCCGGCATGGTGAACGGGCACACCCATCTGTTCCAGACCCTGTTCCGGGGTCTCGGGGACGACAAGTCGTTGCTCGACTGGCTGCGCGACTACATCTGGCCGGCGGCGTCTGTGATGACCCCGGCGGAGATCGCTGCTGCAACGGCGGTGGGCATCATCGAGAACCTCCGCACCGGAGCTACCACGGTGATCGATCATCAGTACCTCCACCCCGGTGGTGCCCACGACGACGCAGTGCTGGAGACGGCGGACCGTCTCGGTGTCCGGTTCCTCCTTGCCCGCGGCTGGGCGGACCGCAACTATGAGCCGCGCCTTACCGAGACGGTCCCGGAGGTGCTCGAACGCACCTCCGCAGTGGCGAGGCGCTGGCACGGTGCCGGAGACGGGCGGATCCGGGTGGAGACCGCTCCGCTGATCCCGTGGGGCTGTTCCGACGAAGCAGTCCGGGCCGCCACTGCGGCATCACGCTCCTGGGGGGCGGGAATGCACGTCCACTGTGCCGAGACCGCAATCGAGGTGGAGATGAACCTCCAGGAGCGCGGCATGCGTCACGTGCACTGGCTCGACTCGCTCGGCGTGCTCGGTCCCGATACCCAGTTGGCCCATTCGGTATGGCTCGACTCCGACGAGATCGACCTTGTTGCTGCCCGAGGTGCGACGGTGGTCCACTGTCCGGTGAGCAATATGTATCTCGCGTCAGGTGTGGCTCCCATTCCCGAGATGCTGCGACGGGGTGTGTCGGTAGCGCTCGCCTCGGACGGACCCGGCAGCAACAACCGTCAGGACCTCTTCGAGGCGATGAAGGTCGCTGTGCTGCTCCAGAAGGTCCACCACCTCGATCCCGTCATCCTCCAGCCCGAACACGCGCTGCACATGGCAACCAGAGGGGGCGCCCGAGCCGCCGGGCTCGGTGACCGAATCGGGGCGATTGAGGCAGGACGCCTCGCGGATCTCGTCGTGGTTGACCTCAACAGCGTCTTCGTCGCGCCGGTCCATCGCGTCGTGTCTGCGCTCGTGTTCAACGCCACGCCCCGAGAGGTCCGCCATGTCGTGGTGGACGGCAGGCTCGTGATCAGAGACCGAGATCTGCTGGTGGCCGACGAGCAGGCCGAGCTACGAGCCGCAATCCAGTGCTGCCGTGAACTGTTCGAGAGGGCGGGGCTCGGCCAACCACTCCGACTAGATTGACGACTGCGCAGCGCTGTAGTTCGTGCGCCGTGCGTTAGTTCTTACGAGGAGGATCCATGCCCAAGATGCTGGAGTATCACCGACCGGCGTCGCTGGACGAGGCCGTCAGCCTGCTGGCGCTGCCCAACGCAGCGGTCCTCGCCGGGGGCACCCGGATCAACGCAACGCCGTTCGACGGCCAAGTCGTGGCAATCGACATCCAGGCCCTCGGGTTGAGCGGCATCGAGGCCATCGGTGCCTCCGGCCTTCGCCTCGGCGCAGCGACAACGCTGCAGCAGGTGGTGGACCACCCGGCAGTTCCCGCCGTGCTTCGTGAACTCGCCCGCCGAGAGGAGCCGAGCACCCTGCGCACGCTCGCCACCGTCGGGGGCACCGTGGCCTCCGGTGGTTGGGAGAGCGAGTTGGTCACCGGCCTCCTTGCTGCAGGTGCAGAGGTGACACTGAGAACCGCCGCCGGAACGCAGATCGTCGGGTTGGCCGCGCTGCTCGCGGACTGCGAACTCTTGCGGGGGGCGCTGATCACCGAGGTCTTGCTCCACATCGACGGCACCTTCGCTGCAGACCGCACCGGCCGCACGCCGGGTGACCGAGCGATCGTGCTGGCCGTCGCCCGCCGCTCGTCGGCCGGAACGGTCACCGTTGCGCTCAGCGGCATCGCAACCACCCCGCTCGTCGTGGAGAACCTCGAGGGCCTCGTTCCCCCATCGGATTTTCGGGGTACCAGCGAGTACCGCCGCCACCTTGCCCAAGTGCTCGGTACCCGTGTCCGCACGGCGGTGGCAGCATGAGAACCACCACGTTCACACTCAACGGTCAGGTCTGCACGGCTTCCAGCCATCCGGGAACCTCCCTGCGCGACGTCCTGCGCGCACAAGGCTGTTTCAGCGTCCGCTTCGGATCCGATGACGGCTCCACCGGCGCCGCAACGGTCCTCCTCGACGGCGTTCCGGTCTCGGCCGATGTCGTGCTCGCGGAACAGGTCTCCGGCCGCAGTGTCGAGACTGTGGAGGGGCTCGAGGGACCCAACGGCGAGCTTCACCCGATCCAACAGGCGTTCATGGTGACCGGCGCGCTCCAGTCCGGCTACTCCGCCGGGGCCATGATCATGGTCACCAAGGCGCTGCTGGCGAGCAACCCGAGCCCAAGCGAACGCGAGATCCGGGACGCCCTGTCCGGTGTGCTCGATCGCGAAACCGCATACGTCAAAGTCATCGAGGCGGTCCAGCGCGCGGCGGCGATGTTGCGCGGCGACGCAGTGGAGCCGTTCCGCCCGCACATCCTCACCCCGCTCACCAACGGTCGCGACCCTGCGCCCTACGAGCCGAGACCCACCGCACCCGGCATCTCGCCCGCAGTGCCTCGCGTCATCCCGTCGCCCGATGTGCCCGAGATGAACGTCGTAGGGAAGCCCGAGATCAAGGTGGACGCGCTGAAGCTCGTCAAGGGAAATGCTGCGTTCTCCGACGACATCGAGATGCGCGGCATGCTTACCGCCAGGGTGCTCCGCAGCCCGCATGCACATGCCCGCATCCTCGACATCGACGACAGCGAGGCGGTGGCCCTGCCGGGCGTACACGCCGTCATCCACTACAAGAACACCAAGCGCGTCATGTACGCCTCCGGCGGCCAGAGCTGGCCAAATCCGTTGCCGTGGGATCAAGTGTCGTTCGACAATAAGGTTCGCCACGTCGGCGACCGTGTCGCCGCAGTTGCGGCAGACACCGCCGACATCGCCGCTGCAGCGCTTGCACTCATCAAGGTGACCTACGAGGTGCTGCCTTTTATCCTCGACGAGCGCGAGGCAATGGAGCCCGGTGCACCGGTAATCCACGACGAGCCCGATGCCGTCGGCGTTCACGACGCGAGCAAGAACATCGTGCATCACATCCTCGCAGCAACGGTTCCCGACCCGGTTCTGGACGCGGCGTTCAAGAGTGCTCACAAGGTGTACGAGCACACCTTCCGGGTCCATCAGGTTCAGCAGACACCGATCGAGCCCCACGTGTGTGTCGGCTGGCTCGACGAGGATGAGCGGCTCGTGTTCCGCACGGCAACACAGGTTCCCTTCCATGCGAGGCGCATGGTGGCCCCGCTGCTCGGCATGACCGTCAAGGACATCCGCATCATCAAGCCGCGCATCGGCGGCGGCTTCGGGGCCAAGCAGGAGATGCTGCTCGAGGACATCGTCGGCCATCTCGTGCTCAAGACGCGCAAGCCGGTTCGCCTCGTGCTCTCCCGCGAGGAAGAGTTCGCCTCGTCCCGCACACGCCACCCGCAGACCATCACCTATCGGACGGGCGTGGACGATCGTGGTTACCTCGTGGCGCAGGAGATGCGCATGATCGGCAACACCGGTCCCTACGGCACTCACGGATTCACCGTGCAGAACGTGGCGGGGATTCGCGGACTCACGAGTTACAACTGCCCGGCCAAAAAGTTCGACTGTCACGTCGTCTACACGAACATCCCCGTCCCGGGCGCGTACCGGGGGTACGGCGCCCCTCAGGCGGAGTTCGCCCTCGAGTGCCATATGGAGGACATCGCCAGGGACATCGGGATGGACCTCATCGCGTTCAAGCGCCAGAACTGGGTCAAGGTCGGCGACAAACTCGACATCGTGATGTACCTCGGCGAGCGGGGTACTGCCGCCGGGGAGGTGGATCCCGCTAGCTACCCGCCGGTGATGACGTGCGGCACCGAGGAGTGCGTTGCGCAGGGCATGCGCTCCATCGGTTGGCACCGCCGCAACGATCCGGCTTGGGTGCAGCCAGCCGATCGTCCCAACATCCGCCGAGGAATTGGCTTCGCGTTCTGCATGCACGGCACCGCCATCCCGTTCCTCGACATGGGCGGTTGCTCCATCAAGATGAACGACGACGGGTCGTTCAACGTGCTTGCCGGCGCTGCAGACCTTGGCACTGGTGCAGACACCGTGCTCGGCCAGATCGCTGCAGAGGTGCTCGGCGTTCCGCTCGAGGACATCAAGATGTACACGGGCGACACCGACATGACCCCCTTCGACGTCGGCGCGTATGCCTCGTCCACCACGTACATCTCCGGTACCGCCGTCAAGCGTGCAGCAGACGCTGTCCGCTGGAGGATCAAGCTGCGGGCTGCCCGACTGCTCGGCCTGCCCGAGGACGAGGCGTGCTCGATCGAACTGCGTGACCGACGCGCCTGGGCGCCCGACGGCCGTTCGGTTTCCCTCGAGGACATCGCGCTCAATTCGCTGCACACCGAGGACCACGAGCAGATCATGGGCACGGCCAGTTTCGTTTCGCCAGACTGCCCCCCGCCGTTCGGTGCCCAGTTCGCAGAGATTGAACTCGATGTCGATACCGGGCAGGTGACCGTCACCAGGCTCGTGATGGCCGTCGACTGCGGCGTTGCGATCAACCCGGTGACTGCCTCAGGTCAGATCGAGGGCGGCATGCTGCAGGCGCTCGGCTACGGCCACTGCGAGGAGTTCGCCTTCGACGAGACCGGCCGGATGCTCAACACCGAGTTCGATACCTACCGCATCTATCGCTCCGACGAGATGCCCGAGATGGAGGTTTTCCTCGTGCAGACGATGGAGGACTCCGGCCCGTTCGGGGCCAAGGCTGTTGCCGAGATCCCGAAAGACGGCGTGGCCCCTGCGCTGCGGAGCGCCATCTTGAACGCCACGGGTGTCGCAATCGACGACATCCCCTTCACGCCCGAACGTGTCTGGCGGGCACTGCAGAACGCACGCTGATGAGCATCATTACGGCTGATTGGGTGATCGCGGAGCCGGGCGAGACCCCGCTGCGCAACTCTGCGGTGAGGGTCGAGGGAAATCGGATCACCCACGTCGGGGAGTCATCTCGGTTGCGGGCTGACTTCCCCAACGACGAGGTCGTGGACGGCAGCGGCTGCGTGCTCGCCCCGGGATTCGTTAACACGCACGCCCACCTGTACGGGGTGCTTGCTCACGGCATCCCGCTCGAGCAGGCGCCGAGCGGCTTCTGGCCGTTCCTCGAGGACTTCTGGTGGCCGCGTGTGGAGGACGCACTCGACCATGACATGGTGCTCGCCGCAACCCACTGGGTAGGGGCCGAGATGCTCCGAACCGGTACCACCTGCTTCTACGACATCCTCGAGGCACCCAACGCGCTGTCCGGGATCTTGGTTCGCCAGGCTGAGGTGGTCCGCTCGCTCGGGCTCCGCGGCATTCTGTCGTTCGAGGCCACTCAACGCGTGAGTGTCGCCAACGGACAGGCAGGCCTTGAGGAGAACCTCCACATGATCGAGGCCGGTCGTGCCGGCGGTGCCGACGCGCTGGTGCAGGGCCTCATGTGCATCCACACCACATTCACGTGCCCGCCGCCGTTCATCGAACAAGCCTTTGCGCTGGCAGAACAGCATGACGTGCTGATGCACGCCCACGTGAACGAGGGCACGCACGAAGGCATCCTCTGCGCCGAGCGCTACGGGAAGCGCACGCTCGAGCTCTACGACGACCTCCGGGTCGCCGGGCCCCGGATGATGGCCTCGCAGTGCGTGCAGCTCTCCGACAGGGAGCGGGACATCATTGCCGAGCGCGGAGTGCGGGTTACCCACATGCCGCTGTCGAACTGTGAGGTTGGCGGTGGCATCGCGCCCGTGCCTGAACTGCTCGGTGCAGGGGTCGTACTCGGGCTCGGAAGCGACGGATACCTCAACGACATGTTCTCGGTCATGCGCGGGGCCTTCATGCTCCACAAGGCCCGACTCCTCAACCCGCAGGTGATGCCAGCCGCACTCGTGTTCCGGCTCGCCACGGCAGGCGGTGCAGAGGCCCTCGGAATGGGGGATCGCATCGGCCGGCTCTCACCCGGGTATCGCGCCGATCTGCAGTTGATCGATGCCTCGTTCCCCACGCCGGCCACGGCGCACAACCTCTACGACCAACTCGTCCTCTGGCGCAGCGGCACCGACGTTCGCGACGTGATGGTGGATGGTTCATGGCGGGTCCGAGACCACCTCGTCAGCGACTTCGACACCGCCGCAGCGCGCGCCCACGTCGGGGAGCAGGCCCTTCGGCTGTGGAACAGGTCCTGATCCGGGCACTGCTCGCCGCGCTCGATCGCGGCGAGGCAGTTGCGATGGCCACTGTGGTCAGCACGAGTCGATCCGTGCCCCGGCACGCAGGGTCGAAGATGCTCGTGTACCCGGATGGAACCACGCTCGGCACGATCGGGGGTGGCGAGATGGAGGCGCGGGTGATCCGTGAGTCGCTCGCCTGCCTCGCCGAGGGTCGTCCCCGGTTCGTCGACTACCAACTCGTCAACCCTGCGCAGGGAGATCCCGGCGTCTGCGGTGGCGAGGTCCGTCTCTACCTGGAGCCACACATGCCCACACCCACCGTCATGGTCATCGGATGCGGACACGTCGGTCGTGCCGTGATCGACCTCGCCCACTGGATGGGATTCCGGGTCATCGCCTATGACGACCGGCCCGATCAAGCAGAGCCAGCCTCGCTCCCCCATGCGGACGTCGTTCTCTCCGGGAGCCTCGCTGACGCTCTCCTCGAGCACCCGCCCACGGCGGACACCCACATCGTGATGGTCACCCGGAACATGGCACTCGATCTCGAGCTGCTGCCCGTTGCCCTCGCGACGTCGGCGCGGACGATCGGGCTGATGGGCAGCAAGCGGCGCTGGGACACCACAAGGGAACGCCTAGTCGGAATGGGATTCGACAGCGAGGCACTCGGTCGTGTCCGTTCCCCGATCGGGGTCGAGCTGAATGCCGAGACGCCCGAGGAGATCGCCGTGTCGATCCTCGCCGAGGTTGTTGGCCTCCGGCGCGGGGCGCTCTGACCCGGTGCTGTTCCACCAACACCTCGTCATCGTCCGCGGAGGCGGGGATCTCGGTACCGGAGTCGTGGCGAGACTTCACCGCAGCGGCTTCCCGGTGGTCGTCACCGAGCTGCCCCACCCTCTGACCGTTCGACGCACTGTGGCCGTCTCGTCCGCGGTGCTCGACGGGGAGATCACCGTTGAGGGGATGTATGCGCGCCGTGCAGAGACAGCAGAATTCGCGCTCCAGCTCGCACACGAGGGCTCGATCCCCGTTCTGGTGTCCGAGACGCTCCCGCGCATTCAGCGTTCCGTCATTGTCGACGCGCGCCTAGCCAAGTACAACCTCGACACGCGGATCGATGACGCCCCACTCGTTGTCGCCCTCGGCCCGGGCTTCACTGTCGGGGTCGACTGTCATGCCGTGGTCGAGACCGCGCGTGGCCCGCGGCTCGGTCGCGTGCTGCGGGAGGGCGCAGCGCTGCCGAACACCGGCGTGCCGGGCGAGATCGGTGGAAAGGGTGCTGATCGCGTGCTTCGAACGCCGATCGGCGGCATGACGCGATGGCGCGTGCAGATCGGCGACGCGGTGCGACAGGGGGACGAGATCGGGCGGGTAGGGGGCGCTGTAATTAGCGCGCCGTTCGACGGCGTGGTGCGCGGCCTGATCGCCGGCGGCACACCCGTCTGGATCGGCATGAAGATCGGCGACGTGGATCCCCGGTCCGATACGCGCTTCGACGAGATCTCCGACAAGGCCCTCGCCATCGGCGGCGGTGTGCTGGAAGCGGTGATGAGTTGGGTCTCGGCGACCTCGTGATCGACGCGCTCGGGATCCGCCCGGGGGCACTTGTTGCGCTCGTGGGCGCCGGCGGCAAGTCGACGTTGATGCAGGAACTGCACCGCGCAGGCTCGGCCCGAGGCTGGCGCTGCGCCACCGGCACGACCACCAAGGTGTACGCGAGTCAGGCGGACGCGCTCCCGGGGTTCCTCCACAGCCACCGCGAGGGCGACAAGCTTGTGGGGCTCCCGCCGGAGGACCTCGACCGGTGGGTGCGCGAACACCGTCCGGACCTGTGTGTCATCGAGGCAGACGGTGCCCGGAGCCGACGAGTCAAGGCTCCCTCGCTGAACGAGCCCGTCATCCCACGCAGCACCACGCTGGTGATCGCCGTGATCGCGGCGGATGCCGTCAATCGGGTGATCGAGGACGTTGCCCACCGTCCCATGCTTGTCGCAGCCGTGTGCGGGTGCGGGCCGTACTCACGCCTCACCCCACAGCGAGCGTGCACGCTGCTCGCTAGCGATCGCGGCGGCCGAAAGCACGTGCCGGAGGGCGCAGGATTCGCAGTGGCGATCACTCGCATCGGCCCACGACAGCAAGCGGATGCCGGGGATCTCGCCACCCTCCTCGCCGACGTCGGGGTGCCCGTCGTCATGCTGCAACGGATCCCCGAAGCGCCCGAACAGAACCCAAACAGCGTCGGGCTCCCCCTGCCCCCTGCCACCCGTCACTAGTGTCGGATCTCGTGGTTACCGCCAGCGTCAACATCATCCCGGAGGGCCCGATCCCCGAACTCGTGGCGCTTGCCGTGCTCGCCGAACGTCTCGGCTACGGGCGCTGCTGGGTGTACGACGAGGGCCTGGCAACCCGTGATGTGTACGTCACGCTCGCCGCCATTGCTGCGGCCACCGACAGGCTGAGACTCGGCACGGGGATCACGAACCCCTACACACGACACCCCGCAACCACCGCGGCAGCCACCGTCAGTCTCGACGAGATGAGCGGCGGGCGGGCGTTCCTCGGTATCGGGGCAGGGGGATCGCTCACGCTGGACCCACTCGGGCTGCAGCGCCCCTCACCGCTCGGCTCCGTGCGCGACGTCATCACCGCGTGCCGGTCGCTCTTCGCCGGCGAGGCGGTCACGATGGCGGGCACGGGCTTCACGCTCCGCAAGGCCCGCCTGGGGTTCCCGGCCCGTGCCAACCTCGAGATCTGGCTCGCCGGACGCGGTCCGCGAATGCTGGCGCTCGGCGGCGAGATTGCCGACGGCGTGATGCTCGACTTCATCCACAAGCCTGCGCTCGGCGACTACATCGCCAAGGTGCACTCGGGTACGCGCCCAGGAGCACCAGCCGCTCGCATTTGCTACTCCACCATGATCATCACCTCCGACGAGGCGATGGAGCAGACGAAGCCGCACATGACCTACCGAATCGTGGACTCACCCGCCGACGTGAAGGATGCGCTCGGCATCACCGAGGACGATGTGGCGCGTATCCGCAACGCGATGTCGGGCGGCCTGCAGGCGGCCGCGGAATTCGTCCGGGACGAGTGGGTGCTCCCGTTCGTCATCTCGGGTACCGAGAGCGACTGCGCAGCCGAGCTGGCGACAATCGTCGAGCGGTACAGGATCCAGGAGTTCCTGCTGCCCCTCCTCGACCTCCACCGGGCACCGACGCTCCTGCACACGGTGTCCGACGTGATGAAACGGGTGAACTGATGCCTGGTCCCGCCGGCGTCGGCCCGGAGCGCTTCCTGCTCCCCTGCTACACCCAACCTGCGGACGAGGCGGCAAGCCGGGCGGGGCTCTTGTTGGGTCCTCAGCCAGCGCTGCCTGCGATGCAGGACCCGGTGTACCCGCCGGTGCTTCGGCCCTCGTCGGAGCCACTCGTCCCCCTTACGCACCGACGCATCAGGGTGCTGTCCAACTACTGGCACGCCGGGTGGGACGCAGCACTGCCCACCACCTGGCTGCGGGCTGAGGCGTTCGACCGCCTGTCGCACGCTGCCGAACAGTTGCCCGACCGCCTCGGACTCGCCATCTTCGACGCGTGGCGTCCGCTCACGCTGCAGGCTGAGCTGTACGACGCGGCGTACCACGAGCCGGGCCTTCCCGACGGCTTCGTGGCCGAACCCACCCCCGATGTCACCACTCCGCCGCCACACCTCACCGGCGGAACGGTGGACCTCACGCTCACACTCGACGGCACACCCCTCGCGCTCGGCACCGGCTTCGACGATTTCACCGCCGCAGCGTTCACCGAGAGCCTCGAGCAGGTCCCGGGTTCCTCGCGCGAGCTGAGGCGGCTGCTTTACCACGCCATGCGCGGGGCCGGGTTCGTGGTGCTGCATTGCGAGTGGTGGCACTTCGAGTTCGGTACGCGCCGGTGGGCAGCCATCACCGGCAACGAGCCGCTCTACGGCCCGGCGAAGCTCCCGGACCGCTGAATACCCGTGGTCCGCGAGGCGTGGCGACCTATCGTGGCGCCATGCCCACCACCGATGACTGGCGCACACACGGCTTCGTCCGCGTTGCAGCGGTAACCGCCGAGGTCACGGTCGCCGATCTGGAGGCCAACCGCAGGTCCCTCGAGTCCGCCGTCCGGTCGGCAGCGGCCCTCGGCGCAACCGTCGTCGTCACACCGGAACTCGGCCTCACCGGCTACTCGGCAGGCGATCTCTTCGCCCAGCAGTTACTGCTCGCAGGAGCGTGGAGCGCCCTGAGACAGCTTGCCGAGAATCTTGCAGACCTCGGACACGTAACCGCCGTCGTTGGGCTCCCGGTCCGGGCAACGGACTCCCGCGTGTACAACGCGGCGGCCGTTGTCTCCGGGGGAACGATCTGGGGCATCGTCCCCAAGCAGTACCTTCCAAACCGCGCGGAGTTCTACGAGGACCGCTGGTTCACCCGAGCGCTCGGTCGCACCCTGCCCGCAAGCATCGACGGAATCGCGTTCGGCACCGATCTGTTATTCAATCTCGGGGTGGAAGGCGCTGTGCTCGGTATCGAGTTGTGCGAGGACCTGTGGTCCGCTAACCCGCCCAGTGGCGTGCTCGCGCTCGCCGGCGCAACGATCATCGCCAACCCCAGCGCATCACCCGAGGTGCTCGGCAAGTCCGTCTATCGGCGTGAACTCGTCCGCATGCAGTCAGCCCGCTGTCTCGCCGCGTATCTCTACGCAGGATCGGGCCCCGGCGAGAGCACGATGGACGTCGTCTTCGCCGGTCATTCCCTCGTCGCCGAGAACGGCGTCGTGCTCGGGGAGACCAAGCGCTTCGAGTTCGGTGAGCACATCGTGACGGCCGACATCGACCTCACCCAACTGCTGCACGAGCGGGCAACGAACTCGAGCTTCGCGGGCGCCGATCCGGGGCCACACCGGATGGTGTCGGTTCCGCTCCGGCCCGCCCCTACGCCGCTCGCAGACCTCCAGCGCGCGATCGACGCCCACCCGTTCGTGCCATCGGACGCCGCCCGACGCCGGGCGAACTGCGAGGAGATCTTCTCCATCCAGGCAACCGGCCTCGCAAAGCGCCTCCGGCACACCGGCAGCAAGCGGGTCGTTCTCGGCATCAGTGGTGGTCTCGACTCCACCCTTGCGGTGCTGGTTGCATGCAGGGCTCTCGACGTTCTCGGCATCGACCGGTCCGGTGTGCAGGCAATCACCATGCCCGGCTTGGGCACCACGGAGCGGACGCACCAGAACGCACTCGGGCTCATGACCGCTCTCGGAACCACGCCCCGGGAGATCCCGATCGCTGATGCCGTGCTCGCCCATTTCGACGACATCGGTCACGACGCGCACACCCACGACGTCGTGTACGAGAACTCCCAGGCCCGCGAGCGAACACAGATCCTCATGGATGTCGCCAACGAGGTTGGTGGGATGGTGGTTGGCACCGGCGACCTCAGCGAGGCGGCACTCGGCTGGATGACCTTCAACGGCGACCACATGTCGATGTACCACGTGAATGCCGGCGTGCCCAAGACCCTCGTTCGTTATCTCGTCCAGTGGGCGGCGGACGATCTGTTCGAGGGCGAGACCCGTCGGATCCTGCACGACATCGTGGACACGCCGATCACACCGGAACTCCTTCCCCTCGAGGACGGCAGACTCGCCCAGAAGACCGAAGAGGTGGTGGGCCCGTACGACCTGCACGACTTCTTCCTCTTCCACATCGTTCGTTACGGCTCGAGACCCGCAAAGGTCTTCGCGCTCGCACAAAAGGCATTTGGCGGCCACTACGACGGCCCAACCATTTTGTCCTGGCTCGAGGTTTTCGTCAGCCGTTTCTTCGCACAGCAGTTCAAACGATCGTCGATGCCCGATGGCCCCAAGGTGGGCTCGGTCGCCCTGTCCCCCCGTGGTGACTGGCGTATGCCGAGCGACGCGTCGTCTGCGTCGTGGCTCGCCGAGGTTCAGTCGCTCCGCACGTAAGCGCTCAGCGCAGCAGTGGACGAACTTCCTCGGCGTACCGCTGCATCTGCTCCTCGGAATAGGTGTACGAGTCGCCCGGGAAGTTCGGGTAGATCGTGAAGTGCTTGAGGTTCAGGGCGTCTTTGTACTCCTGAATCCCCTCCGCCACTTCCTCTGCCGTTCCGATAACCCAAACCTTCTGGTCAACGGACTCCTCGAGCGTCGGGATTAACCCACTCGCTGCAGGCTTGCCGTCCTTGCCCATGTACCCCTTGGACCATCCGTACGGGCCGAGAAACTTCCAGTACTCGTCGTGGCCCGGTCGGGCGGACTTCCACGCCTGCTCGTGACTGTCCTCAATGCGAATGTTGAGCACGAGATTGCGCTTCTCGCCTGGGGCGAGCGTTCCGTGGTGCTGCTCCCACACCTCGGCGAACCGGTCCCAACGCTGCTTGATGAACTGGTGGTGCATCAACCAGAAGACCCCACCGAAGCCGCGCTCGGGAACGTGTTGCAGGGACGGCGGCGACGTGATCGCCTGCCACACCTCATACGGGTACAGCGGGCGCGGCACGAGCGTGAGCGTCTCGACGAAGCCTCCCCGGTCGGGGATGCCGTCCGGGGGGAACACGAAATGCTTGCCCCGGTACGAGAAGGACTCGTTCTCGAAGGCAGTGATGATCACGTCCATGCACTCCTCCATCACCTCACGGTTCATCTGATCCGCTACGGCTTGGTCGGGGTTGTCGAACGAACCCACCTGGGTACCGAGGGCCTGAGCCTCCCGCGGGACAGTTCCCCGTCCGACACCGAGCACAGCCCTACCGCCTGACAGGTTGTGCAGGGTGGCGAAATCCTCGGCGAAGCGCAGGGGATGCCATTGCGGGATGATGTGGAACATCGCCCCGATCTTGATCCGCTCGGTCTTCATCGCGAGGGCCATGCCGAAGAGAAGGCCGTTGGGCACCACCTCGTAGCCCTCGTGCTGGAAATGGTGTTCGGTGAGCTGGAACACGTCGAACCCGAGTCGCTCAGCAGCAACGCCCATGTCGAGCAGGCGCATTGCGGCGTTCCACATCTCCTGCTGGCTGAACCGGCGGTCCGTGGGCGCCGGAAGCCCGGGGCCGGCATCGTCCATCTCCACTGCTCCGAACATGAATACGCCGGTTTCCATGGGCTTGCTCCTTGACGACGGTTACTGGATTTCCCGTATCGTACGCGCCGGAGCCGGGCTATCCAGTGGTAAGGCCCTTGAGGGATGGATGAACGCTCTGTTTCATTCAGCCGGGACCCGCCACGGGCACTAACCTCACCCTCGTGTCCGAGGCTCCGACCACCACCACCACCACCACTGCCGCTACCGCTGGAGCGGTTCTGTCGTTCAGGAATGTCTCCAAGACTTTTCCCGACGGCACCGCAGCGCTCTCACCGGTGTCGTTCGACATCCAGCCCGGCGAGTTCGTCACCGTCGTCGGTCCCTCCGGCTGTGGCAAGTCCACCCTGCTCAAGGTTGCCTCCGGGCTGATTCCCGCCACGTCTGGCGAGATTGACGTCGACGCCGAAGACCTCGGTTACGTCTTCCAGGACGCAACACTGCTCCCGTGGCGTACCGTCCAGAAAAACGTCGAGTTGTTCCTCGAGCTCCACAAGGTGGACAAGGCCAAGCGTTCAACGATCGCGGCCGAGGCCATCGAACTCGTCGGGCTCAAGGGCTTCGAGCGTCATCATCCCAAGCGCCTCTCCGGAGGCATGAAGATGCGGGTGTCGCTGGCACGGTCGCTCACCATGAAGCCCAAGGTGTTCCTGTTCGACGAGCCGTTCGGCGCGCTCGACGAAATCACCCGTGAGCGTCTGAACGACGAGATCAGTCAGTTGTTCGTCCGTGAACAGTTCGGTGCGCTCTTCATCACACACTCGGTTTATGAGGCCGTGTTCCTGTCCACACGGGTGCTCGTCATGAGCTCACGTCCCGGGCGCATCACCGCAGAGTTCAAGGTGCCCTTCGCGTACCCGCGCTCGCCGGACCTTCGCTTCGACCCCGAGTTCGCGAAACTGACCGGCGAGGTCAGCCACGCGCTCCGAGACGCCCACTCCTGACACGAGCGCGGCTCCGCCCTCCAGGGTGTACGCGAAGGGGTATCCAACCGTTCGGCTACGGTTCGCGACATGAGCGAGATCACCCATCGTCAGGTCGAGGCCAACGGACTGTCCGTCCACATCGCCGAGCAGGGTGAGGGCCCACTCGTTCTGTTATGTCACGGGTTTCCCGAGTCCTGGTACTCGTGGCGTCATCAGTTGCCGGCGCTCGCTGCAGCGGGATACCACGCCGTAGCGATGGACATGCGCGGGTACGGCTCCACCACGCAACCGAAAGAGATCGCCTCGTACACCATCAGCCACCTGATCGGTGACGTAGTCGGCACGGTTGCGGCTCTGGGAGAGCAATCGGCCGTCGTCGTCGGGCACGACTGGGGGGCTCCGGTGGCCTGGTGGTCCGCGTTGATGCGTCCCGACCTGTTCCGGGCCGTTGCCTGCATGAGCGTGCCGTACCTGCCGCCGATTGGTGCCATCCCCGAGGGGACCACCATGAACGACCTCATGCGAATCATGGCGAACGGGCTCGACTACTACCGCCTCTACTTCCAGGAGCCGGGAGTTGCAGACGCTGAACTCGATGCGGACCCGACCCGGGGGATGCTGGGGATGCTGTACACGATCAGCGGCGACATCGTGCACGACGGTGTGCACACCCAGGGATGGGACGGGCACTTCCCGCTCGGGGAGCGCTTCATCGACCAACTCGTCCTGCCCCAAACGCTGCCGGCGTGGCTCACCCAGGCCGACCTCGACTACTACGTCGGCGAGATCTCGCGATCGGGGTTCTTCGGCGGGGTCAGTTGGTACCGGAACATCAACTCGATCCCAGAGATCCTTGCACCGTTCGCCGGCAGCACCATCGGCCGGCCGTCGTTCTACATCGGCGGGGAACTCGATGTCATCGCCGGCAACACGCCCGACGCGATCGCTGCGATGAAGGCAGCGCTTCCCGACCTTCGCCACTGCGAACTGCTGCCCGGTGCCGGCCATTGGATTCAGCAAGAGCGTGCGGCCGAGGTCAATGAGGCACTCCTCGCCTTCCTCGGCTCACTCGACGCCTAGGTCCGGGTCAGTCGCGAGTGGTACCTGCGGGCTCGTACCACCGGCGGGTGGAGAGCGAGCCGAGCACGGAGAAGATCGCGAACACGGCCATCCCGAGCAGGCAGGTGTAGATCACCGTGGCAAACATGCTCGGCATGTCGAACTTCGACTGCATCCGGCGGTAATTCTCGATGAGGTGACCGAGACCGGGGTCACCACGACGGAAAAAGTACTCACCGACGATCGCGCCAACAACCGAGAGCCCCGCCGAGATCCGCAGCCCGGTGAAGATCGCTGGCATCGCACCCGGGAACTGCAATTTCCAGAGTCGCCGCAGGCGCCCGCCCCCGTGAAGGGTAAACAGATCGTGATGGCCATCGTCGGCGGACTGGAGCCCGAACAACGTGTTCGTCAGGATGGGGAACACAGCGATAACGACGCAGACGATCACCCGGCTCTTGAAGTCGTAGCCGTAACGGATCTGGATGAACGGCACGAGAGCGAGGATCGGGATGGTCTGCAGGGCAACTGCCCAAGGAAATACCGAGCGCTCCACCCACCGGGCCTGGCTCATCAGCACGGCAATCGCTACCCCGATAACGGTGGCGATCAGCAGACCGACGGCGGCCTCCTTGGTTGTCTGCAGGAGGGCGTTCAGGATGTCGCTGCGCACGTATTCGCAAGTGACCTTGCCGGCGTCATCCACCTTGCAGCTCGACGAATTCCAGAACCCCACACGGAACACCGAGCCAGGGCCCGGAACGATCGTTTTCTTGCTCGGGCTGAGGTTTGCCGACAGGAAATGCCAACCGGCGATGAACGCCGCCAGGAACAACGTGGGACCCATCACTTTGAGGACACGGCTTCGCACTGCGGAACCAACCGGGCCTCCGGCGCGGGTCAACGGTCGTGTCGGGGAGTCGGACTCGCTCATACCGCCTCATTCTTTCAGAAAAGGGAGATCGGCCCGGGATCGAGAGATCCCGGGCCGACGCATTAACTCACTCGTTCGATCAGGTCAGAACCCGAGGCTGATGCTCGGATCGATGAACTGATTGTCGATGATCTCGGCGCACTGGAGACCATCCTTGACGCCCTCAACGTTTGCAGCCTTCTCAATGGGGTTGAACTCATCGATGAGCTTCTGGATGCGCTCGCAGTCCATGTCGCCGACGATCGGTGTTATTCCGTCGCCGACGAGGCCCTGCTCTTTCATGGTGGCGGTGGCTGCAGCGTTACCCTCGGAGGATTCCGTCCAGTTCATCGCCATGCCGTAACCGGCAAGCATGTCGTTGACAGCCTTCGGGTCCGCCATGTAGTCCACGAGGGCCTTTTGTGCCATCGGCACGAAGACCTTGAGGCAGGCCGCGTCCTTGGTGATGGACTCGGGCTTGACAGAGAACGCCGACTGGTAGATCGAGAAGCCTGCGTCGTACGTCAGCGCCGTGGCGATCGGCTTCTTCCATCCGTCGATGAGGTTCTGGTAGGCGTAGATCTCCGCCGTGGCGTAGCCCTGCTGGAAGAGGTCACCCTTGGACACGAACAGCGACGGGGAACCGTCGTAGGAGGTGTCGACCTGACTTGCCTTCCAGATTCCCTTGCCAACCAAGTAGTCGATGTAGGCAGCGCCCTCGAAGACGCGGATCTGGCCGTCACCGGCAGCAGCGCCAACATCGGCAATCGTCTTCACGTCCGGGTACTTGACCGGGTCCCACTGAATCATCTGCGGGCTCTTCTCGTAGCTCGCGAACACCGCAACTACTGGCTGAGTGGTGGCGTTGCGGATGGCATCGCCGGTGTCGACGTAAGCAGCCCACACCGAGGGATCCTGGTACATCTGCTTGGCCGGGGAGGCGAAGCCGATAGCCGGGCCACCGGCGCGGATGTCGAGCGTGATACCAGCGACCTGACCCGTGTAGCTGCCCTTCTTCGGGTCCTGTGTGCCGTTGGGACCGATGAGCTGGTAGGTCCAGCCGTGGTCCGCCTCGGGGAACCAGTCGGTCTGGATGACCATCGGATCCGGGCAACCGGCGTCCTTGAGAGCCGTTGCCGACATCGCGGCGGTCGTCTCCGTGACGGCGGTTGTTTCCGGCGCTGCCGAGGTTTCCACCGCTGCTGCGGTGGTCTCCGGGGCTGCAGTAGTTGTGCTGCTGCTCTTGCTGCCGCAGGAAACTGCGATCAGCGCGAGAGCAGCCACGGACACGCTCAGTGTCACAGTGCGTTTCTTCATGTGGTTTGGGTCCTCCCCCAATATGTGGTGTTTGTTCCGGCAGGGGCCGGTCGCTTTCTGGTAGCGATGGGTACTAGCGGCCGGACACTGGATCCGACCGCCACGAACTGGTGACACGGTTGGCAAGCCAACCGAAAAACAGGAAGATCACGATTCCCATTACCGCAGTCATCGAGATGGCGGCCATGAGCTTGGCTGTCTCGCTGCGCACGGTGTAGGTCTGGATCCGGCTTCCGATGCCAACGGCTCCGGATTTGAAGAAGAACTCGCCGACGATCGCACCGACCACGCTGAGCCCGGAAGAGATCCGGAAGCCGGTGAACATAGCGGGAAGCGAACCGGGCAGGTCGAGCTTCACGAGCCTGATTGCCCGTCCGGCCCCGTGCAGACGGAACAAGTCCCGCTGTCCACGTTCTGCGGCCTTCAACCCGAACAGCGAGTTGGTGATGATCGGGAAGATCGCGATCAGCACGCAGACCGACACCCTGGACAACTGGCCGCTGCCGAACCAGATGATCATCATCGGGGTGATTGCCACGATCGGCAGGGTCTGGAGCACCACTGCGTACGGGTACAGCGTTCGCTCGATCGGGCGGGCGAGACTCATGAGGAGCGCGAGGAACACGCCGACAGCGATGGCGAGGGCAAGCCCAATCAGCGCAACCTGCGCCGTCTGCCAGAGCGAACGCAGCATCTCGGTGAGATTGCGCGAGATAAGGAATCCCTTGCGAACGACATCATGCGGGTACGGCTGGAACTGGTTCCGACTCAACTGATTGTCGAACTGAACCTTGCTGGTGAGGTACCAAACCCCGATCAACAGCCCGAGGATAAGCACCGGGGGCAGCGTCTTAGACGCACGCCCCGACCAAGCCGGTCGACTGCGGTGCATGACCGAACTCACCGATTGCCCTCGGCAAGCAGTTGGGCCTTGCTGATCTTTCCGGTCGGTGTCATCGGCATGGAGTTCAATACTTCCACGGAAAGCGACGCTGGACAGCGTCCGAGTTCCTTCTGCACAAACTGTACGAGGGCGTCTGTGTCCGCAGGATGAAGCGTCGGTTCGGCGGGGGTGACGAAGGCAACCGGCCGCTGACCGAGCGTCGGGTCAGGGAAGCCGACCAGTGCCGCTTCGCGCACCGACGGATGGCGCATCAGCACCTCCTCCACGTCCCTCGGGTACCACTGCTCGCCGAGCACCGTGAGTCGCTCACTGAGCCTGCCCCTCATGAACACGAAACCCCCGGCGTCGATGAAGCCAACGTCGCCGGTGTGAAGCCAACCGTCACGAAGGGTCTCCGCAGTCTTCTCGGGCCGGTCCCAGTACCCAGCCATGAATCCGCCGCGCAGGCACAGTTCACCCAACGAACCGGTGGGCACCTCGACCCCGTTGTCGTCGAGTGCGCGCACTTCCTTGTCGGCCAGCGGCCGCCCGCACGACAGCAGACGGTCATCGGTGACCGGCTGGTCGGCCGCCCAGAGCCCGACAAAGCCGCCGAGTTCGGACTGGCCGTAGGACTCACAGAGCGGAATACCGAAGCGGTCCCTCCACGCCTGCTTGAGCCCCGGCGGCACCGGTCCACCGCCACTGACGGTGAGGCGCAGGCGGCCCGGTGCGCTCCCGCGAGCTGTTGCCTCATCGAGGAGATCGCGCAGCACGGTCGGGTTCGCCGGGATCGAGGTAACGCCCAGTGCTTCCGCCGCCTCCCAGCCAGCCGCGCCGGACCACTTGCTCATCACGCACACTGTCGCTCCGACCGCGAGGACCGGAAGCAGGTTTGCCACCAACTGGTACGACGAAGACAGTGCGGTCGGCCCGAGGCTCACATCGGATGCCGTCAGGCGGAGGCGTTCGGCAATGCAGCGGGTTGCCCGCAGCGTCGGCTCGTGAGAAAGGCTGGCTCCCTTGGGGTTCCCCGAAGTGCCGGAGGTGTACGAGAGGTGTGCAACGTCACTCTCGATGGTCGTGTCCGGCGGCGGGGCTGGGGCATCGGCCAGCAGAGCAGACCAGTCGTGAGCGCCCGGCTGCGGACCGTCCATGCAGACGTAATGCTCCACCGACGGCAGGTTAGCACGGTGACGATCGATCGTTTCGAGGTAGTCGCCTGTGTAGATCAGCACCTTGGGCCGCGAGTCGTTGACGTAGTAATCGAGGGAATCCGCGTACTGCAGGTTGATCAGTGCACTGACGGCACCGAGGCGCCAGGTGCCGAACATCGCCGTCAGGTAGTCCAGACCGTTGTGGGCGAAGATGCCCACCCGGTCCCCGTGCCCCACGCCGAGCGTGCTCAGCGCACCGGCCACCCGGTCCATCTGTTCGACGGCCTGGGCGTAGGTAAGGGAGCGATTGCGCTCTACCCAGTGGAGTGCAATCTTGTCGGGTGTCCGGTGAGCCCCGTCTCGGAGCAGCTGTTGGAATAACATGGAAAAATTGTGACAGATGGCGGGCGCGTGGCAAGTCTTTACGGATGAAGATCGTGCATCATGTCGGTCTGAGGGCGACCATGGCAGACGGAACCGAGCTGGTTGCCGATGCGTGGCTGCCGTCCGACGGCGGTCGGTACCCCGTCCTGCTCCAGCGCCTGCCCTATGGAAGGACCGTCGCCTCGAGCCTGGTACTGCCCCACCCGTCCTGGTTCGCCCAAAAGGGCTACGCCGTCGTCGTGCAGGACTGCCGGGGCCGCGGGGACTCCGGGGGCACGTTTCAGCCCTTCGTCAACGAGGGAGCCGACGGCGCGGCCACGATCGAGTGGGCTGCAGGGCTTCCGTTCGCGGACGGGCGTGTCGCCACCTACGGATTCTCGTATCAAGGTCTGAACCAGCTGTACGCAGCGGCCAGACGGCCCAAGGGCCTCTGCGCCATCGCGCCGATGATGTGTGCAAGCGACCCTTACGAGGGCTGGACCTACGAGGGAGGGGCGCTGCGCTGGCCCTTTGCCTGTTTCTGGGCAGCCCAGCTTGCGGGCCAAGACGCGCACCACCCACCGGTGCCGTTCGACACCTCGATGGTCCCGATCATCGACGCACTCGGGGCCGATCCGCCCCGGTGGTTCCAGGAGTGGTTGGCGCACCCCGAGGACGACGGGTATTGGACAGCAAGGCGCCCCGATCTCCAGACAATCGAGGTGCCGGCGTTCAGCGTTCTCGGCTGGTTCGACGACTTCTCGAGCGGCACTGCACAACTGGTGGGAAGTCTCGGCGCAGAGGCTTGGTTCGGCCCGTGGTCACACATGCCGTGGGGCACGTTGCACGGCGGGATCGAGTTCGGTGTGGATGGGTCCCCCTCGGGCCTACCGGCGGCACTGCTGGCCTTCTTCGACCGGGTGTTCGGTAGGAACCAAACAGCGTCAAAGCCTCCCGTTCGGTACTTCGTTATCAATGAGGGATGGCGTGAGGCGGAGCAGTGGCCACCCCCGGCACACACCCGCCGATGGGCAGCGGTGTCCGAGTCGGGATCAGCGCTGTCCCGTTGGGGAGACGGTCGCCTGCTTGAGATCGCTGGTGAGGACAAACGCGCGCTCGGCGCTCCCGTTCCGGTAGTGGTCGAGCCCCACGCCCCGGTCCCGGGCGGCCCGATCGACTATCAGGACGAGTCAGCGATCCACGACCGTCGGGACCTCGCATGCTTCGACACCGAGGCCCTCGGGGAGGACCTCGTGATTGCCGGCAGTCCGACCGTACGCGTCGTAACCCGCAGCGACCGTCCGCGGCACGACCTGGTTGCCACGCTGTGTGTCGTGGCCCCGGATCTCTCCGCGCGTGTGGTGACCTCCTACGCCCAACGTATGAGCCACGGAGAGCAGGTGGGCACGGAGAGGCACTGGGAGATCACGCTCCGACCGATCGCCGTACGGGTGCAGGCGGGATCATCGATTCGTCTCACCCTCGGCGGCTCGCGCTTTCCGTGCTACGACCTCAATGCTCACACCGAGACGCAATCCCCTCACTCACGACGCGAGGAGCAGGTGGTTGCGACGATCGAGATCCTCGCTGCGGACATCGCTCTGCCGGTGGTCGACAAGTTGCCGGCCTCCGGTTCAGCGGCCGACTAGCGCCCGAAGTCGAAGCGCTCGATCTCGCCGAACGCCTCGCACAGCGATCCCACACACGAGTCGAACAGTCGCTTGCCAAGCGCAGCATTCGAGCCGGTGGGATCGCCGATAACTCCCGACGGCCCGAAATCGTTCGACAGCCACCCGAATGACACCGACCCCCCGAACCGAACGTGCTTGTTGCCCGCCAGACCCTCGGGAACATGGCGCTCGGCGAGCGTGAGATCCACGAGGTCGGGCCGCAGGTGCATGACCATTGATGTCTCGTCGATGCCGGCGTGGATCCCCATGCCCAGTTCCCCGCCGGTGGAGGCACCGCCGTGATCGGGCGGCACCATCGGATGCAGCAAGAACGTCTTCAGCCCGTACTTGAGCCGGAGTTCTCGACAGGCCATGCCAAGCAGCGACGTGTTCCCACCGTGTCCGTTCAGGATTGCCAGACGCTGCGCCCCGGTCTGCGCTGCGCAACGACCGATGTCGTCCAGCACCGAGAGCATCGTGGTGGCAGAGAGCCAGAACGTACCGGTGTCCCACGCATGCTCGTTCGACTTCGTGTACGCAAGCGCAGGAAGCAACCAGAGGTCGTGGTCGTCCCCGCACTGCTCGACGGTCGCCTCGGCCGCAGACTGCGCAACGAGGAGGTCGGTGGAGTACGGCAGGTGCGGCCCATGCTGTTCGATGGCCCCGAGCGGAAGCACCAGGGTGGAGCGATCGCTCACCCGGCCGGGAAACTCGGACGCTCTCAGGTCCGCAAGACGACGGTGGGAAGTCATAGGGCGATGGTAACGGCCGGCTACTCGTGGGCGAGCGTCAGCACGGTCTGCAGAAGCACGTTCGCGCCGGCAGCGAGGTCCGCCGGAGCAGTGTCCTCAGCGATGTTGTGACTCAGCCCGTTGATCGACGGGACGAAGATCATCGCGGACGGGCAAACCCGGGCGAGCATCTGTGCGTCGTGTCCCGCGCCTGACGGCATGCGCTTCACGGAGTGACCGAGCGCCTGTGCGGTCTTTTCGACGAGATCGATCATGCGATCGTCGAACTCAACCGGCTCGAAGCGGGCGAGCGGCTTTGTCGTGATGTCGCAACCCTCCTCGGCAGCCATCCGGCGCGCGAACGCAAACAGCGCCTGCTCCGCCTGTTGGAGACGGTCTTCCTCGGTATTCCTGACGTCAACGGTGAACGTGACTCGTGAGGGAATGACGTTCACAAGGTCCGGGAACACGTTCAGGTGCCCGACGGTTGCTACCTGTGTGCCACCCATCCGCCGGGCGATTGCTCGTGCCTCGGTAACGACCTGAGCCGCGACGACCATCGGGTCGCGGCGCAGCCTCATAGGCGTGGTGCCGGCATGGGCGGACTGCCCCGTCACGGTGACCTCCGTCCAGGAGATCCCCTGCACGCCGGTGACTGCCCCAATCGTCACCTGCTCATCCTCGAGCAACGGACCCTGTTCAATGTGCAGTTCCACAAACGCGTGCGGGAACACTGCCGCGGGGCACGGGATGGACCCCGCATAGCCGATGGCGTTCAGTTCGTCACCGAGGCGCACGCCGTCCGAGTCGATTGCGTCGAGTGCCTCCTCGAGCGCAAGACCACCAACATAAACGAGGGACCCGAGCATGTCCGGGGGAAAGCGGGCCCCCTCCTCATCGGTGAAGATCGCAACTTGAAGCGAGCGCTTCGGGCGTAGCTCCGCCTGCTGCACCGTCTCCACTACCTCGAGACCCGCGAGCACACCAAGGTTGCCGTCGAAGCGCCCCCCCGTGCGCACAGTGTCGATGTGCGAGCCCATCATCACGGGGGCGGCCGTGGGGTCCGAACCGGGCCAGGTGCCCACTGCGTTGCCGATCGCGTCGACCGACACACTCATCCCGAGGTCGCGCATCCACGACACCACCAGATCCCGGCCGAGCGCGTCCTCCCTGCTCAGGGCGATGCGAGCGCTGCCCCACTCGCCGTTCGGGCCGTTCACCCGTCCGATCTCGCCCAGGGCGTTGATTCGGCCGAGGAGGCGATCGATATCGATCCGGAGGTGATGCATCGGGGTCACGCTACCGACCGGGAAGAATAGAGAGAATGACCGACTTTGACGCCATCGTCGTCGGTGCGGGCCACAACGGGTTGGTCTGCGCTGCGTACCTCGCGAAGTCGGGTCTTCGAACCCTGCTCCTCGAGGCGAGAGACTCCGTCGGCGGTTGCGCATCCAGCGAGCAGTTCGCGGGCGCAACGGTCAACATCTGCAACTGCGATCACCTCACGTTCCGCACCACTCCGGTTATCGAGGAACTCGGTCTGGCACAGCACGGACTCCGGTACGTCGAGGTCGATCCCGGCCAGCTCAGCATCCCGTGGCCGGCCAGTGACGGCACCACACAACCCGCCTGGCCGGTTTTCCACGACGTGGACCGAACGGTAGACGCACTGAGACTGCTCTACCCGAGACAGGCCGACGCCTTCCGTCGCTACGCGAACGAGGCCGTCCCTGCGCTGCAACTGATTCTCGAAGCGGCCGGCGAGCCGCCCTCCGCCCGACGGCTGATCAGCCTCGGCGCCAGACGATCGAGGGCTGCCGCCACCCTGCTGCGCTGGAGCAGACTCAGCGCCGGCGATGTCCTACGCACGTTCTTTGACGACGAGGCCATTCTCGGGCCCGCACTCGCGACCGGCCCCGTGGTCTGGGGGGTCTCGCCGCTCCTGCCGCGTACCGGTCTGGGTGCGCTCAGCCTCGCGATGCGCCACGCTGCCCGGATCGGTCGCCCCGTCGGCGGTAGCGGGATGGTGCCGGCAACCCTGCACCGAGCGTTTGAGGCTGCCGGAGGGGTCACGCGAACCTCGAGCCGGGTCACGGCAATCCTCTGCGACCCTCGGCGCGTCCGGGCGGTGCAACTCAAGGACGGCACGATCATTGAGGCAGGAACGGTGGTGTCGGCCTGCGACCCCCACGCAACCTTCCTCTCCTGGCTGCGCGGTGCCCCGAGAGCGGCAGAGTCCATGGTGGAGCGTTGGCGTGCAATTCCGCGGCACCAGGGGTACGAGTCCAAGATTGACGCCGTCGTCACTTCGCTCCCCCGTTATCGCAGCGTTGACCCCGACATCGCTGCACGACTCGGCTATGACGCGCTGGCGCCCTCTGCGATGATCGCACCGCCAGTCGACGAACTGCACCGCGGGAACGCCCGCTCGGCGGTGGGCCGGGTGATGGAGCGGCCGGTCTTCTTCGCCAACCTGCCAACCATCCTCGACCCGTCCATGGCCCCATCCGGTACGCACGTGTTCAGCCTCGAGGTCCTGTTCACGCCGTACCACCTGCAGGGCGGGTGGGACGGATCGCCGGAGCCACGGCGCTGGCTCGAGGCCTACTCGTCGCTCGTGGAGCCGGGCTTCCTCGACGGGGTTCGCGACTGGCGAGCGATGACACCGAACCGGTACGAGTCCGAGTTCAACATGCCCCTCGGCCACGCAACCGGGTTCGCGGGAGGACCACTTGCGGCTCTGCGAAACCAGAACCCCGAGCTCACGCGCTACGAGACAGCGGTCCCCGGGCTCTATCTCACGGGCGCCGCAACCTTCCCCGGCGCAGGCGTCTGGGGCGCGAGCGGACGGAATTGTGCCCGGGTGATCACCGATGGGCGCCGTTGAGCGCTAGAAAGCCACCATGCTTCGCGGTACGAGGATCCTGACGATCCGTGGCATTCCAGTGCACGCTCACTGGAGTTCCGCCGTGATCATCGCACTGGTCGGCTTCAACATCGGTGGCGTTGCCGGACCGCTCGTCGGTTTCCTTGCCGGCCTGCTGTTCCTCGGGTCCGTGCTCATGCACGAACTCGCTCATGCGTTCACGGCCCGGAGATTCGGGGTCCCCACCGAACGCATCACGCTCTGGGGCCTCGGTGGCATCGCTGCACTCGGGGCCGAGGCGCCGACACCCAAGGCTGAAGGATGGATCGCCGCTGCCGGGCCCCTCATGAGCGCCGCCCTCGGTGGCATCGGAATTGGCGGGGCCTCGTTGCTCCACCTGCTCGACATTCGCGGCGCCGCCGTCGGCGTGCTGTTCTGGCTCGGGCTCACGAATGCCGTGCTTGCTGCGTTCAACCTGTTACCCGGAGCCCCGCTCGACGGCGGACGCATCGTCGGGGCCTGGCGCTGGTCGCGTCACGGGGATCGTTACCGTGCGCGTGGCGAGGCGGCACAACTCGGCGTGATCCTCGGTGCCGGCGTGGCCGCAGCAGGTGCCTTCCTAGCGCTCCGCGGTATCGGCAGCCTGATGGTGCCGCTCACCGGCGTGTTCATCGCGGTCAATGCTGCAACAGAGCGTCAGGCAGCACTGGCCTGCCGACGCCTAGCGGGGATGAGCGTCGGGGACCTCACGTGGTTCGGCATCGCGAGGGCACAACCGCAGACCGACGTCGCCACCATGCTCTGGGAACGTTCCCGGCTCGGATCCGCCGGCGTGGTTGCCCTGAACGACCCGTACGGCAACCTCCTAGGCATCGTCACCGAGTCACGGATGGACCGCGTGCCCGAAGATCAACGGGGCACCACGTCACTGGGTTCGCTCATGGTTCCCGCAGGCAACCTCGCCCGATCTCGACCGGACGAGTCCCTCGTGTACGCGCTCTCCCGCGTGAGTCCGCTCATGCCGGTCCTCACCGTGTGGGCGGACAACCGATTGGTCGGGGTGGTACCGACCGAATGGCTCCGCACGCGTATCGCCACGCACTGAACGCTCGCGTCAGGCGTCCTTAACGACGCCAACCCGCTTTACGACGGGGTCCTTGTCGCTCCAGGGGAAGTTGATCCACCGGTCGGTGTGCTTCCACACGTAGTCGCACTTCACGACGGAGTGCGACTTCTCGTACAGGCACGCTGCTCGCACCTCAGCCACCTTGCCGGCGCAGAACTCCTGAACCACCTTGAGGGTGCCGCCCGTATCAGCGACGTCATCCACGATCAGCACCTTGGCCTGTTTCACGAACTGAAAATCGGGGACCGGCGGGAGGATGAGGGGAACCTCCCGGCGCTCGTCGACCCCGGTGTAGAACTCAACGTTCATCGTGTAGATGTTCTTCACTGCGAGTGCGTACCCGAGCGCCCCGGCGGGGAGTAAACCACCTCGCGCGATCGCAAGGATCATGTCCGGTTCGTAGCCGGAGTCAGCAATGGCCTGCGCCAGTTCACGTGAACCCCTGCCAAACAGGTCCCACGTCATGATCTCGCGCTCTTCTGACACTCTTGCTCCTCCGCATTCCACAACCGACAACACGACGGTAGACGATCACGAACGCACGAACAGCAACCTGGACAAAACCCTCAGAGACAGATGTCCTGTGGGCGGACAGGTACCCGATGGAGGTCCTTGCCGATGGCGTCGCGGATCGCCGCAACGATGGCCGGGGTCACCGAGATACAGGGTGGCTCACCGACACCCTTGGCGCCGAGCGGCGCCCTCGGGTCGGGCTCTTCGATGAGCGACGCCAGTACGGGGGGCATGTCGAGGAACGTTGGCAGCAGGTAGTCGGTGAACGAGGGGTTCCGGATCCGTCCGTCCTGAATAATGATCTCCTCCATTACAGCGAGGCCGAGCCCTTGGGCGATGCCACCTTCGAGCTGCCCGATCACCGAGAGCGGGTTGAGCGCCACACCGACGTCCTGAGCGGTGGCGATCTGCACGACCTTGACGAGGCCGAGCTGAGGATCAACGTCCACGACGGCACGGTGTGCAACGAAGGCGAACGCCGTGTGGCATGCCCCCTGTCCGTTCTCGTCCAGCGGTTCTGTCGGTGGGTGGTGGTACTCCGCCGTCTCGGCAAGCCGTACACCGCTCGTCGCGCCCAAGACCGAGATGCGGCGTGCAGGGTTGACGGTATCGACCACGCAGTCGCCCTCGATCACAAGCAGAATGGGATCCGTCGCCCACAGCTGTCCGACATGCTCGAACAGGCGCTCGCGCACACGCCTGCATGCCATGTCCACGGCACCGCCACTCATCCACGTCTGACGGGATGCCGACGTGCTGCCGGCGGATCCGATCGTGGTGTCAATCCGGTCGAGACGGACCTCGTCGACCCCCAGAAGCGTCCGGGCGATCTGCTGCGCAATCGTCACGAATCCCTGTCCGACCTCCGCCGTGGCGAACTTCAGTGTTGCCACACCGTCCTCGAGAACGCACCGGGCCGTCGAGTAGTCGTCGAAGCCCTCGGAGTACATCATGTTCTTGATCGCCACGCCCCAACCGATGCCACGACGGATGTGGCTCCGGTCCGCCGTCAAGCCGGCTCCACCCGGCAGGCGCATCGGGTCGTCGTCGTAGCCACCGATCGGCTCGTCCGGCAACGGGAGCGCATCGGTCTCGCGAATACAACGCTCCACCGGTGCGACGTTCTCGATCACCTGGCCGGTAATCAGACGGTCGCCGGTACGCATGGCATTCCGTAAGCGAATCTCAACCGGGCTGAGGCCACACGCCGCCGCGAGCTTGTCCATCTGACCCTCGTGCGCGAAGCACGCCTGCACCACG
>CAMDBM010000032.1:0-35930 GCA_945889085.1 Ferrithrix thermotolerans DSM 19514 | reverse complement strand
CGCTGCTCGTCGGCCCGAGCGGCAGCGGCAAGAGTTCGACAGCGCTTGCGTGCTTGGCCGGGGGGATGGGCTACCTGGGCGACGACTATGTGCTGATCGATCTCGCGACCAACGAGGTGTGGTCCCTCTTCGGCTCGGCGAAGCTCGTTGCCGATCACCTGATGCAGAACCCGGGGTTGATGACCAGTGACGGGGTCATTGTCCATGAGGCGAAGGCCGTCAAGCACTATGGATGGCCCTCCACCGAGTTCCCCGACCGTGCTCGACTCCGGGCCCCGATCCGGGCACTCGTACTCCCCACCGTGACGCGGGGACCCGAGTGCCGTCTGGTCCCGAGCACCGCGGCGAGGGCGTTACTCGCACTCGCGCCGTCCACCATGTTCCAGTCCCCTGCGCTGAAGGAGACAGCGTTCAGTCTCTCGACCGATCTCGTGCGCCGTTTCTCGCCCTTTCGCCTGGAGCTAGGCGAGGGAGTCGAGCAGGTTCCTGCGATGCTCGCCGAACTGATCCGTCTGGGAATGGAGAGGGCATGAGCGCTACCGGACCCCTCGGGACGCGCGTCTCGGTCGTCATTGCTGCGTACAACTCCGAGCGCTTCATTGCCGACGCACTCGAGAGCGTGCTCGCCGAGGTAAGCGAGCAGGACGACGTGATCGCCGTCGATGATGGCTCGACCGACGGCACCGCCGACATTGTCCGCCGTTATCCCGAGGCACGGCTGATCCAGCAGGGCAACGCAGGCCCAGCAGCAGCGCGCAATACGGCTATCCAGTCCTCCTCCGCTGCCTACATCGCTGCGATCGACCACGACGATCTCTGGCCCGCAGGACGCCTTGACCGGATGGTTGCCGCGCTGGAGGCGAACCCCAAGGCCGGTTACGTAGCGGGTCGCCAGAGACTCGTGGTCTCCCCCGGTGCGCCGCTTCCGTACTGGCTGAAGTCGACCGAACCCGAGGAACTGGAGCGTTTCCGGAACGAGCGCGGAACAGGGATGATCATGATCCGTCGCAGTGCATTCGACCGCGTCGGGTTCTTCGACGAGTCGATGACGCGTGGTGGCGAGGACATCGATTGGGTCTTCCGGTGTCGCGAAGCGGGATACAGCGAGGTCGAGATCGACGACGAGGTATTGATCAGGCGCCTTCACGGCGGCAACATCACGGCAAGTGAAGCAGACGTGCAGCGCGCCATGTTCGCGATCCTCCGCAATCGTGCCCAGAGGCGGCGTGCCACATGATCTCGGTAGACGTGATCGTCCCGGTGTTCAACTCGGGTGGGCTGCTGAACGAGGTGCTCGACTCCATCGACGCCCAGACGCGCCGGCCCAACAGCGTCATTGTGGTCGACGACGGTTCTACCGACGATGCGGTAGCCGGGGCGGTAGCGGGCCGCTCAAACATCGTGGTTATCCGTCAGCGCAACGGAGGGGTATCGGTGTCCCGCAATACCGGCGTTGCTGCATCACGAGCAGAGGCGCTCCTCATCGTGGATCACGACGATCTGCTGCTGCCGGGCTCGATCGAGTGCTTGGTGACAGCGATGGAGAGCGGTGTCGGTGTGCAGATGTGTCACGGCCTCGTCCAGGAGTTCGTCGACTCCCGAGGCGGTCTGCCCGAAGGTGTTCGGGTAACCGAACGGACGCTGCCTGCGCGACTCTCCGGATGCACGCTGGTGCGACGGACGCTCTGGGACCGTGTGGGTGGTTGCGTACCGGGCATGACGCAGGGCGAGTGGATCGACTGGATCGATCGAGCGATGACGCTCTCGCCGGAGGTCGCCGTCGTCGACGAGGTCATCCTGCGCCGTCGAATTCACGCGAACAACTTCACCCGGGCTGTGGCGGGCAAGTCCCAGTACCTCGATGTTGCCCGTGCGGCACTCGCACGCAAGCGCGGCGGCGAGCCCTCGTGAGCCGCATCGAGGGCCTGCGGTGGGATTCGTGGCCCGAACCGAAGGACGTGCTGCTGCTGCGGGCGCTTCTCCGCAGTGACGAGGAACAGGCTCGGGCCGCGTGGAAGGACTTTCGGTCGCAGTGGGACGCCGACGCCCCGACCCATGATCAATTCCGGTTGTTCGGCTTGATCGCTGACCGGATCGACATGCTTGACCCCGCCGAACCCCGCGCCGGGATGTTCCGTGGTCTGCGCCGGCGGAACGCCGTGCACGCAATGGTGATGCTTGATCGCCTCGACGACCTTCTGGCACGGTTCGATGAACTCGGGGTAGAGGCCGTTGTGCTCAAGGGGCCCGCTCTGGCGCTCTCGGTGTACGAGCATGCTGGTGCGCGTCCATACGGCGATCTGGATGTGCTCGTTCCCTATGGGGTGCACGAGCGGATTACCGATGCCTTCGTGGCCGAGGGGTGGGTGGCAACGCACCACGATTTCGCCGGGAATCATGGGGTGAACTTTCGTCGCAACGGGGCGGAGATAGATCTCCATCGGTTGGTCCACTCCGAAGTCGTGCTGTCGGGCCGGCCCGAGCAGACCATGTCCGTGCTGCAGACTGAGTGGGCACCACGCCTTCTGCCATCCGGCCGGAGGATCCGCGTACTCGCGCCAACCGATGCCCTGCTGCATACACTGGTGCACGGAACACAGCGTCTGCTCCCGCACAACCTTCGGTGGGCCGTGGATGCTGACCGGATCCTTGCAACGGAGCGCGTGGACTGGGATCGCCTCGTAACCCTGGCCAAGACCTTCCGCCTCTCACCGCTGGTTCACGACGCGCTGCTCTTCCACAGCACGCTGACCGACCGTCCTGTCCCGGGCGGCGTGCTGGAGCAACTTGCCGCAGATCGGCTGAAGTGGCTGGAGCGCAAACGGCTCGATGCCTTCCACGAGTGGCCGGAACCCGGACGTTTCGTCGGCAAGGCATCCACCAATATCAGTTGGGCCCTGTGGCGCACCCGTCACCTCACCGCTGTCGGGGCAGTTCGGGCGTTTCCCGATGAGTTGGCCCGCGGGCTCGGACAACGCTCCGCCTGGTCGCTCCCGGTCCTCGTGCTGCGCCGCCTCGGGCGCGTACGCTTGCGCGCATGAGCAACGCCCCCAAAGGTCCCTACACCCCCGTTGTCCGCGCCGGAGACTGGATCATCGTGTCCGGCCAGTTGGGCATGAAGGACGGCGCACTCGTCCCGGGGGGCGTGACCGCTCAGACCGCGCAGGCCGTCGAGAACCTCAAGGCTCAGTTGGCCACCATGGGTGCCACCGTCGCAGACGTGAAGAAGACGATGTGCTTCCTCACCGACATGGCCGACTTCCCGGTGTTCAACGAGGCCTACGTGGCGGGCTTCGGCGAGCACCGTCCGGCACGGTCCACAATCGGCGTCGCGGCCCTGCCGATGGGTGGCGTGGTGGAGATCGAGGCCTGGGCCTTCGTCGGCTGACGCCGATCGGATAAGGTTTTCGTTATGGCAGGTGCCGTCCTCATCATCATCGCCCTCGTGCTGGCGCCCGTCGTCATCTGCATGAGTTTTGCCGGCCTTGCCGCCCTGCTCGGCCAGATGCTGTGGAGCGACGGCGAGAAGCGCCACGAGGGCAGCGAACTGCTCGACGTCGGCGTCTGACGTCAGCGCACGTTTGCCACAACCACCTCCGCACTACCGTGTGGGTCAACGTCGCCCGTTCGCGACAACTGGGGTGACAGATGGCCGACTTATTGATCCGTAACGCCTGGTGCGTGGCCACTATGGACGGCACTCGTCGGGAACTCAACGGTGGTTGGGTGGCCATCACCAACGGTCTCGTTGAGGCCGTCGGTTCCTCAACGGACCCGCATCCTGGGGCTACGGAGGTGGTCGACGCCCAGGGGTGTCTCGTCACGCCGGGTCTCATCAACACCCACCATCACCTCTACCAGAACCTCACTCGCGCGCTGCCGTTGATGACGTCGCAGCCGCTGTTCGGATGGCTGCAGTCGCTCTACCCATTGTGGCGTGGACTTAACGAGGAAGCGGCCTACGTGTCGGCGTGGGTGGGTCTTGCCGAACTCGCGCTCGGTGGTTGCACCACCAGCACCGATCACCTGTATCTCCACCCGCAGAACAGTGGCGACCTGCTCGACGCCGAGATCGAGGCTGCCAAGTCGATCGGCATGCGCTTCCACCCCACACGCGGATCAATGTCGCTCTCGCAGAAGGACGGCGGACTCCCGCCAGACGATGTCGTTTCCGACGACGACTCGATCCTCACTGCGTCCGAGGTGGCTGTTCACCGTCATCACGACCGGTCGCACGGCGCCATGGTTCGCATCGCGCTCGCACCGTGCTCGCCGTTCAGCGTCACCGAGTCGCTCATGGTGCGTTCTGCGGAGCTGGCCACCAAGCTCGACGTGCGTCTGCACACACACTTTGCCGAGAACTCCGAGGACGACGACTTCTCGCTCGCCCGGTTCGGGTGTCGCCCCATGGAGTATCTGGAGCGCACTGGTTGGTGCACGGATCGCACCTGGGTTGCCCATTGCGTGATGCCGAACGACGATGAGGTTCGACGCCTCGGTGCGGCACGCATGGGTGTGGCGCACTGCCCATCGTCCAACCTCATCCTTGCGTCGGGCATCGCTCCGGTTGTGCCGATGCGTGCTGCTGGCGTGAACGTTGGTCTTGGTGTCGACGGCTCGTCGTCTGCAGACTCGGCCTCGCTCTGGCTCGAGGCGCGTCAGGCGATGTTGCTCGCGAAACTGCGAGACGGTGCCGGCGCTGGAACGGCACGCATGGCGCTCGAGGTTGCGACGCTTGGTGGCGCAGGCTGTCTCGGACGCGAAGGTGAGATTGGTGTGCTCACCCCAGGCGCGGTGGGCGACGTTGCGGTGTGGAGGCTCGACGGGCCGATCTTCGCCGGCGCCATTGCCGATCCGATCGAGGGTTGGTTGCGCTGCGGACCGACGTCGGCGTGGCACACCATCGTGCATGGACGCTTCGTGGTGAGAGATGGTCACATCGTCGACGAACGCAACCTCGCCGATGCCTTGCGTCGGCACCGTGTCGAGGCAACACGGATTCAGGCCGGCTGAGGGGATTCCTATGACAACGAAGAAGTTCCGATTTGGTGTGTTCGGCGCAGCCGCTCCCACGGGCAAGGCATGGATGGACGAGGCGCGAAAGGCCGAGGCTCTCGGCTATTCGTCACTGCACGCTGCAGACCACTACGTGGACACCGCCTCGAACGGCGGACAACAACTGGCCTGCATCCCCGCTATCTCAATGGCAGCAGCGGTTACCAACACGATCCGCATCGGTGCCCGTGTGTTCTGCATCGACTATCACCATCCCGTCGTACTGGCGAAGAGTGCAGCAACGCTCGACCTGCTGTCCGATGGTCGACTCGAACTTGGACTTGGCGCCGGCTGGGTGAACTCCGAGTACGAGGCGATGGGCCTGAAGATGGATGGTGCAGGCGTACGCATTCAGCGCCTTGCTGACTACGTGGACTTCACCAAGGCCTTTTTTGCCGGTGCCACGCTCAATATGAGCAACTCCGCAGCAAGTGTGCACGCCTTCCAAGGTCAGCCCGTTCCGGTGCAACAGCCATGTCCGCCGATCATGATTGGCGGCGGTGGCAAGAAAGTGCTCACGCTCGCCGGCCGTGTTGCAGACATTGTCAGCTTCAATTTCAACAACTCGGAGGGCAAGGTGGGCGCCAACAGCGTGCGCACCTCATCAGCGGCACTGATGGACGAACGCGTGGGCTGGGTGCGCGAAGGCGCCGGAAGCCGTTTTGACGACATCGAGCTTGAGGTTGGTGGCTACTTCCTCGCCATCACCGACGATGCACTGGGCACTGCCGAGAAGTTCGCCGCTCCTTTCGGCCTGACCGCCGAGGAAATGCTCGATCACCCCAACGCGCTCATCGGATCGGTCGACGCAATCTGCGACCGGCTGGTCGAGCGGCGCGAGCGCTACGGCATCAGCTACGTGATGGTGTCGATGCGCAGCACCGAGGCCTTTGCTCCGGTAGTCGCCCGCCTCGCCGGCGGCTGATCTCGCGCTCGGATTTCCCGCGGGAAATTAGTTGCCCCAGCGGCTCTGGCCGAAGCGGTAGCCCACCGAACGAACCGTCTGGATCAGGTTCGCGTGCTCCTCGCCCATCTTCGCCCGCAGGCGGCGGATGTGTACGTCGACCGTACGCGCACCGCCGTAGTACTCGTATCCCCAGACCCGCGACAGCAACATTTCGCGCGTGAACACCTTGCCGGGGCTCTGGGCGAGGAACTTGAGCAGCTCGTACTCCATGTAGGTGAGGTCCAGCGGAACGCCTGCGATCGAGGCCTGGTAGGTCTCGAGGTTGAGGCTCAACGGGCCGTAGTCGACGAGCTCGGGCCGGGCTCCGCCACCCCTGCTAAAGAACAGGTGCTTGAGGCGTGCGGTCAGTTCGCGCGGGTGGAACGGCGTGAGGCAGAAGTCGTCGAACAGTTCGTCCCGCAGCTCCAGCTCCTCCAGCTGTGCACCGGACACGAGGACAATCAACGACTCGACCCCCGGCTCCCGCTTGCGCAGAGTGCGGCAGAATGCCCAGGCGGTCTCGGGGTCGATGTCGGCCATCACGACGGCCCCGGACCAGCCGTCCGCTGGCTCTTGCCGGAGCGCCTCGTCGGCGGACGCGAATGCCTTCCATCGGTAGCCGGACAGGTCGAGCGTGCGCGCGAGTTCCGGCGGTGCAGGGTCCGGGAAGACGGCGAGGATCCCCATCGACTTGCTCACAGCGCCCGCAGGTACCGATCGAGCTCGAACGCTGACACGTGCGTCTTGTACTCGCGCCACTCGCGGCGCTTGTTGCGCAGGAACCACTCGAAGAGCCGGTCGCCGAGGGCGTCGGCGACGAGTTCGCTTTTCTCCATCACCTTGAGCGCATCGCTGAGGGACTGCGGCAACTGCTCGATGCCGAGCTTCGCGAGCTCGACATCGCTCAGCTCAAAGAGGTTCGCGTCCGCCTCCACCGGCAGCTCGTAACCCTTCTCGATGCCCTTGAGGCCGGCCGCGAGGAGCACGCTGAACGCGAGGTACGGGTTGCACGCAGCGTCGGGCGAGCGGTACTCGATGCGGGTGGCGAGCGGATTTCCCTTCTTCGGGATGGGGACCCGGATGAGGCCGCTGCGGTTGTTGCGCGCCCACGAGATGTGCACGGGTGCCTCGAACCCCGGCACGAGGCGCTTGTAGCTGTTCACCGTCTGGTTGGTGACTGCGGTGATCTCGGCAGCGTGGACGAGCAGTCCGGCGATGAACTGCTTCGCCACGTCCGAGAGGTTGTACGCATCGTTGGCGTCGTAGAACGCGTTGTCCTCGCCCTTGAAGAGCGAGAGGTGTGTATGCATGCCGGAGCCCTGGACACCCTCGAGCGGCTTGGGCATGAACGTGGCGTGGACGCCCTGTGCGGCGGCAACCTCTTTCACGATGAGGCGGAAGGTCATGACGCTGTCCGCCATCGTGAGGGCGTCGGTGTGGCGCAGGTCGATCTCGTGCTGGCTCGGGGCGTCCTCGTGGAATGCGTATTCCACCGGGATGGACATTGCCTCGAGCGTGCGGATCGTCTGCTTGCGCAGATTGCTGCTCACGTCGTTGGTGGTGAGGTCGAAGAAGCCCGCCTCGTCGAGCAGTTGGGGCGGCTGGCCCTTCTGGGGCGGTGCGACGTAGAAGAACTCGAGATCTGGTGCCACGAAGAAGTCGAACCCGAGCTTGCGGGCCTGCATGAGGTTCCGGCGCAGCACCTGGCGTGGGTCGCCGTCGAACGGGGTGCCGTCGAGGTTGTGGATATCGCAGAAGACGCGGGCCTCGGCAGACTTGGTGTCGCCCCACGGCAGCACCTCGAACGTTGTCGCATCGGGGATGGCGAGGACATCGGCTTCCTGCACGCGCGAGAAGCCGTCGATGGAGGAACCGTCGAAGGTCATACCGTCCTCGAGGGCGTTCTCGAGCTCTGCCGGGCTGATGGCAAAGGACTTGAGGACGCCAAGTACGTCGGTGAACCAGAGACGGATGAGTCGTACCCCGCGCTCTTCCACGGTGTGGAGCACGTAGTTGCGCTGCTGTTCGTTCACGGAAACCTCTCGGGCTGAAGGGGAGTCCGGTCGTGGCGACCGGAAAACGCAGTTGGGGGACCTTACGGCCCCCCAACCCGATGCTCAGCGTGGCATCGTCACGTCATTCGTGCGGCCGGGAGCGCTCAGCGCTCGTTGGCGCACACCGTCTCGTTGATGAGCCGGCACACCACGTAGGGGTCCATGTTGGCGTTCGGGCGACGATCCTCGGCGTAGCCCTTGCCGTCACGGGCGACCTGCCACGGGATACGAATCGAGGCGCCGCGGTTCGAGACACCGTACGAGAACTTGTTGTACGGGGCGGTCTCATGCTTGCCGGTGAGGCGCTCCTCGATGCCGTGACCGTAGTGCTTCACGTGCTGGTCGACCTTCTTGCCGATTGCCTGACAGGCCTTCTCGACTGCTGCGTAGCTCTTGCGCATTGCAGCGGTGGAGAAGTTCGTGTGGCAGCCTGCGCCGTTCCAGTCGCCCTTCATGGGCTTGGCGGCCAACGAGATCACCACGTCGTAGTCCTCGGCGATGCGGTGAAGCAGCCAACGGGCCATGATCAGGTGGTCGGACGCCTCGAGAGCACTCGCCGGTCCGATCTGGAACTCCCACTGGCCGGGCATTACCTCGGCGTTCGTGCCGGAGATCTTGAGGCCCGCTGCGAGGCATGCCTCGGTGTGCTCCTCGATGATCTCGCGACCGACGACGCGGCCTGCGCCGACGCCGCAGTAGTACGGGCCCTGGGGCGCCGGGAAGCCACCCACGGGGAAGCCGTACGGCGTGCCGTCGAGGCGGAGCATGGTGTACTCCTGCTCGAGGCCGAACCACATGTCGTTCTTCGCGTACTTCTTCTGCGTCTTGGCACAGGCATCACGCGTGTTGGTGGGGTGCGGCTTCATCGTGGAGGCCAGGTACACCTCGCAGAGCACGAGGATGTTGCGACCGCCGCGGATCGGGTCCGGGCAGCGGAACACGGGCTTGAGCACGCAGTCCGACGACTCACCAGTTGCCTGTTCGGTCGACGAGCCGTCGAACCCCCAGAGGTCGGGTTCGGTGACGTCGTCCTCGATGATCCTGGTCTTGTTGCGCAGCAACGGTGTCGGCTGGGTTCCGTCCAACCAGATGTATTCGGCTTGATAGGCCACGGGAATCCTCTCGGTGCAAAGGTGGGGCGTTATTACCCTGCCGGGACGGCGTTTCGATGCCTTTTCCCGACTGTGAACGCTCTGTGAACTGCCCCGGCGGCGCCGTTGCCGAGAGCGACAATCCTACCCAATCGTCTCGGGGACCCTTTTGTCAAATGCGGCTCGCCGAAGTCCGCGCAGGTCAGCCCGCCCGGGGAACCGAAGCGGTGGATCAGACGTCGGAATGGGCATGAACCGACGCCGCGCCCTTGCCGCCCTGGCCACCGCCCCGCTCGCCCTGCTCGCCGCCGCCTGCGGTACGCGGACCGAGGTGAGCACCGACGCAAGCACGACGTCTACGCCGCCCACCGAGGTCCCCACCACCACACCGGGCATCACGCACCCCACCGGCGGCGACGACGTCGTCATCGGCCTCACCTACGACGGCGGCTTCGTGGCCCCCGGAACCATCTTCACCCGCCTGCCCCGACTGCTGATCGCCGGCGACGGTTCGGTGTATTTCGAGGGCGCGCAGATCGCGATCTACCCGCAACCGCTTCTGCCTCCGATCCTCGTCGGCAGGATCAGCGAGGGTGAGCTGCAGGCGCTGCTGCTCGGCGCCGAGAGCGGTGGCCTGTTCCGCAACATCACCTACGGCCCGCCCGAGGCCAACGTCGCTGACGCCCCCAACACGGTCCTGGTCATCAACGCCAACGGGGTCACCTATACGCACGATGCCTATGCCCTCGGGATCGGCGGTGAGGACGCCGAGACCGACGAGGATCGCCAGAACCTCCTCGAGTACATGAGCCTGCTCGAGCCCATTGCCTATGGGGTTCCGGACACCCGGTCGTCTGCCGCCACCCGATTCGCCATCAGGGCCACCGCTGCGGACGAGGCGCCTCCGGCAGACGGCATCACCCCCAACGAGCTTGCGTGGCCGGAGGGCTCCGCCGTACGTCTCGCAGACGCCGCGGAGTGTCAGGTTGTTGCCGCATCCTGGATCGGGATGCTGTTCAACGAGGCCACACAGATCACCCGATTCGTGGACAACGGAATCAAGTACGTGCTGCTGGTGCGACCGATGCTGCCCGGCGACCTTGGGTGCGGAGCCCGGTAGCGAGCAGGCCCACGGCAACGCACGATGTTGCGACCACGGGGAACACCGCTGTGGTGGCGCCGTAATGGTCGTACAGCCAGGTGCTCATCATGGTCCCGGCTGCGATACCGATGGTGTTCGCAGTGAACATCAACCCGAGTCCCGCACCGGGGGCGCCGGCCACGAGTGACGTCGCCACCGAGAACGAGCTGATGATGCAGTACTCAAAGCCGAGCGTGAGCACGGCGAAAGCAATCAGGCCGACAACCACGAATCGGTGGGTGAGGACGAACAGTGCGGCAGCGGGCACGATCAGCATCCCGCCGCGCATAACGCTGCGCCAGCCGCCCCAGCGGTCGGTGAAGCGCACGGCGGCGAACGACGAGACGAGCTCGAACACACCCAACCCGAACGACACTGCCGCGAGCCCGCCGGAGCTGTATCCGTGCTCGTCCTGCAACCACGGGCCGAGCACCGAGATCATCGTCTGCATCGACAGGAGCATGAATCCCATCGAGACCAGGAACTGCCAGGCGTCCCGGGTGAGTTTGGTCCGGGTTGCCGCAACGGCTCGGGTTGCTGACGGCGAGCGGGGTGTGGCACCGGGCAGCCGGACGAGCATCGCGAGGGCAACGGCGAACAGCACGACGGCCGAGAACGCGTAGGCCCATCGCCACGACCAGATGGCCGTGATCCCGCCGAGCACGGCCACGCCGATGAACAGCCCGGCGGCCCAAGACATCTCAATGATCCCGAAGACGCGGCCGCGCCCGTTCACGGGGACGTACTCAGAGACCCAGCTCGTCAGCGCCACGTCGAACACCAGCTTGCCGAGGCTGAGCACGACAAGCCCGCCGCCGAACACCCAGACACCGGGTGCGGCTGCGGCGAGCCCTGCTCCCGTCGCGATGCTGGCAAGCCCGCCCACCATGAGGAGGCGGTGCGAGCCGCGGTCGGTCCACCGCCCGACCACCGAGCCGAGCAGGCCGGTCAGCTGGCTCACCGTCAGGGCGATGCCGATCTCGGAGATGCTGATGTCGAGTCCTCGCGCCAGCACCGCCAGGAAGGGGATCACATACCGGAACGCGCCGTTGGTGCTGAGGCGCGCAAGGGTGAGCAGCGTGAGGTTCGTGCGAACCTCGGGGGCGTAGGAGTCGTCGAGAGCACGGCCGAGCAGCATCAGTCGATGTCCTCGGCGTCGTCACTGCGGGCAATGAGGTAGCCGATTGCGCGCTCGGACTTCGGGAACTGGTGGACAATTCGCCAGAACTCGTCGTTGTGCGCAAGCACCACGAGGTGGGCGAGCTCGTGCACGATCACGTAGTCGAGTACCCAGCTGGGGAACGCCGCAAGGCGGGACGAGAGCCGGATGGTGGAGATGGAGGGTGTGCACGAGCCCCATTGGGACTTCATGCCGTCGGACCAGTGGATCTCCCGCGGCCTCGGGAGGTCGTACCGGCGCGCGAGGGTGGTCGAGCGCTCCCTCAGGTCCACACGGTCGGCATTGGCCTTGCGGCGGAAGCGGTCCGCCCATCGGTCGCGCCATACGGCTTCTTCCGCACGCGACATCCATGACGGCACGGTGACGAAGAGAACGTCCCCCTTCATCTGGGCCCCGACGGTGCGTTTGCGGCGGGTGCTGCGCACGACCTGTACCTCGAACGGCCAGCGAGGCTGCTCTACGTCGAGTGCCTTCGGCTCGGGTTCGGTGGTCGGCACTGCAGGGCGAGCGGGTGCGGCCCTCGACATGGTTGGGCCGGTGTCGAAGGGGAGCGGTTCCTGCTGCACGACGCGCCGACTCAGAGGGGGGTCGTTGTGATCGGGCGTTCGGAGGTGACGAGCTCAACGACCTCGCCGGGTGTGAGTTCGTTGTTGTGCGCCTCGAACCACTGGCCGCTCAGGTTCGCGAACGCGAGGTCGTCGCTGATCCCGAGGAGTACACGCAGCGCCCTCAGTATCCCGCCGTGGCTCACGACGAGCGCACTTGCGCCATCCAGCCGATGGGCGAGCCCGACGAGACAGCTGCTCGCCCGGGCGCCAGCCGCTTCGGACGGCTCGAAGCCCGCAGGGCGTTGACCGCTCGCGAGGTATCCCGGGAACTGTTCGTCAACCTCGGCGCGGGTGAGGCCCTGCCACTCACCTGCGTGACGTTCCCGCAGACGCTTGTCCATCGCGACCGGCGCGAACCCCAGTTCGTCGGCGATGATGCTCGCCGTGACGGCAGCGCGCTGGAGGTCACTTGTGATGACTGCCCCGAGCCTCTCGGTGGGGAGCAGGCCAGCAGCGAGCACCGATGCGGCCTGGAGCGCTTGTGTCTCGCCGACTGCGGTGAGCGGCGGGTCCGCCTGCCCCTGCCAACGTCCTTGCGCATTCCACGTCGACTGACCGTGGCGGATCACCAGGATGCGCGACGGTGTGGTGGGGGTAGAGGGACCGGACATGACGCACCGAGGGTATCGTCGGCGCCGTGGCCACTCTCCGGTTGTTCGCATCGGCACGTGAGGCTGCGGGGACCGCACGGGACACCGTGCCCGGTACCACCGTGGCCGAGGTGCTCGAGCACGCCGTACAGAGGTATGGAAGCGGCTTCGCGGCAGTGCTCGGAACTTGCAAAGTGTGGGTGAACGGCGACGAGGCGACACTGGATCGCGTCGTCAGCGATACCGATGAAGTAGCGATTCTCCCGCCCGTCTCCGGTGGCGCGTAGCCCGGGTACGCCGGGAGTATTGCGCCAGTAGCCTTTCCCCGGTGACGGATCAGGGGACTCCGACGACCACGCCGGGCCAAAGCCTGGCGATGATCTCGATGCACACCTCCCCGCTCGCGCTCCCCGGTCAGGGCGATGCCGGTGGCATGAACGTCTACGTCCGTGAACTGGTGTCGGCGCTCGCACAGGCCGGTGTTGACTGCACCACCTACACCCGTGCCAACCGACCGGGATTGCCCGAGGTGGTTCAGGTGGAGCCCGGCCACCGAGTGGTGCACATCAAGGCTGGCCGTTTCGACCTGCCCAAGGAAATGCTTCCGTCGATCGTTCCGGACTTCACCGAGGGTGTGAAGGAGTACATGCGCACCAACGGGGTGCCCGATGTGCTGCACGGCAACTACTGGCTGTCCGGTCAGGTTGGCCATCGTCTCAAGCACGATCTCAACCGGCCGCTGGTCATGACATTCCACACGTTTGCCCGCGTGAAGGCTCACGGGGGCGACCCCGAACCGCTCTGGCGCGAACTCGCCGAAACCGAGATCATCGGCTGCACCGACGCCGTCTGTGTGAGCTGCAGCGAGGAGGAGCGACAGTTCCTCGACCTGTACGGCAAGCCTCCCGGTCGGGTGGAGATCGTTGCCCCGGGTGTCGAGCACGCGTTCTTCACCCCGGGAGACCGGCGCGGCGCGCGTCAGGCACTGTGTCTCGATGACCGCCCGGTGCTGTTGTTCGTCGGCCGCATCCAGCCGTTGAAGGGCCTGGATGTCGCGGTGCAGGCGCTCTCACAGCTCGGTCGACCCGATGCACTGCTCGTTGCGGTCGGGGGTGCGAGCGGTTCGTCTGGCGATGGTGAGGTCGACCGCATCGCGGACCTCATCGAGGAACTCGGTGTGTCGGAGCAGGTGTTGTTCGTACCGCCGCAGCAGCACCACATTCTGTCGACCTATTACCGGGCTGCCGACGTCGTGCTCGTGCCCAGTCGGTCCGAGAGCTTCGGGCTCGTTGCGCTTGAGGCAGGTGCGTGCGGTGTGCCGGTCGTGGCGAACGCGGTCGGCGGCCTGCTCACGCTCGTCGACCATGGTGATACGGGCTTTCTCGTGCCGGACCGTGACCCCGATGTGTTTGCGCGTCATACGCGCTGGCTCCTCGACCACCCTGCCGAGGCCCAGCACATGGGCGAACGCGCAGCACTGCGGGCACGTCGCTACACCTGGAGCCTGGCCGCGGCCCGCCTCCGCCGCATGTACTCGGACCTGCGTGCCGGCGCGCTCGTGAGCTGCGACTGACATGAACGAGTACTTCGGTGACGGGGAGCTGGCGGTCGTCGAGCGCCGGATCGACGAGTGGCTCGCCTCGTTCCGCGCCGGGGGCGGCGACATGGTCGTCGACGTCCAGCGTGGCGAGCCGGACGAGCGGCGCTGGTACGTGCGCATGCATGGCACGGAAAAGGAGTTCACCACCGTGTGGCTCACGCTCGGCCAGCGAACGTTGCGCTACGAGACCTATGTGATGCCCGCACCGGAGGAGAACCACGCCGCGTTCTACGAACACCTCCTCCGGAGGAACGACAAGCTCGTGGGGGCCCACTTCTCGATCGGGGTCGAGGACGCCGTCTTCCTCCGCGGCGAGTTCGCGGTGGCGTCGTTGTCCCAGGGGGAGATGGACCGGATTCTCGGGTCGCTCTACTCATACGTCGAGCAGTGCTTCCGTCCGGCGCTTCGCATCGGCTTCGCGTCGAGATTCCCCGCGTAACCGCTTCCGTTCGCCCCGGCCCGTGCACCCAGTAGGGGTGACGGTCGGTCCGCTTGATCGGGAAGTCGGGAAGGCCGGGCCGTCATGGGGGTGGTCGGCACGGGGAATACCCTGCGCCGACCGCCCCCGCACCGGTACCTTGACCGCCGTGACGTACAGCCTTGCGATCATCGGTGGCGGGAACATGGGTGAAGCCCTGCTGGGCGGCCTCCTCGAGGCCCGGTGGGCAGAGCCGGGCGCGCTCGTTGTCGTCGAGGTGCTTCCCACCCGGCGAGCGCAGCTTGTCGAGCGGTACCCGGGAGTTGCGGTGGTCCCGTCGATACCGGAAGCCGAGGGTGCGCTCATCGCCGTGAAGCCGGGTGATGCAGCCGCTGCGGTGAAGGCAGCCGTGGAGTCCGGCGCAACGCGGGTGCTCTCCATCGCCGCCGGGGTCACCGTGGCGGCGCTCGAACAGGCTGCGGGACACCCTGTTGCCGTTGTGCGCGCCATGCCGAACACACCTGCACTGGTGCGTGCCGGCGCGTCTGCCATTGCCCCCGGCTCCCACGCAGGCCCCGAGGATCTGTTGTGGGCGGAGTCGATCCTGTCCGCGGTGGGCACTGTGGTGCGCCTTCAGGAGGCCCAACTGGATGCCTTCACGGGTCTGATCGGGTCCGGCCCGGCCTACCTGTACCTGGTGACCGAGGCGCTCATTGACGCCGGTGTGCTCGTTGGTCTCCCGCGGCCCGCGGCGCAGGCAGCGGTCACCCAGTTGTTGCTCGGCTCTGCCCGGCTCCTCGCCGAAACCGGGGAACTTCCCGAGGTGCTCCGGGCGAACGTCACCTCCCCGGGCGGTACCACGGCCGCTGGCCTGCGAGAACTCGAGCGTCACGGGGTTCGTGGAGCGGTGCTGGCGGCGGTTGAGGCTGCTACGGAGCGGTCGAGGGAGCTCGGCGCTCCGAAGTAACAGCACTAACCCGACATTGCGCGACTGTCATAAACAATGTTTTTTGCCTGTGACCCTTTTCATAACGCGATTCCGGCCGTAGATTTCTCAACAGGTCAACAGACCACCGGTTGAGTCACTCAACCGGGCGTCGCGCCCGCAAGGGCTGCGCCGATCAGGGCCGGTGCCATCGGGGGGTTGGCACCGGCCCTGACCGCGTCTGGGCACCGTCGCGAGGGCGCCTGACCAGCCAGACTGGCTCGTATGAGCAACACGTTCGGTCTTCCTCCTGCCCCCGAGTCGCGCGGACCCGGTCCGCTTGACGGCGTCGTCGTCCTCGACTTCTCCCGGGTGCTGTCCGGACCCCACTGTGCTCGGGCGCTCGCCGATCTCGGGGCAGACGTCATCAAGATCGAGCCGCCCGAGGGCGACATGACGCGCTATGCACAGCCGCGGGTGAACTCGCTGGCCACCTACTTCGTGCAGCAGAACGTGGGCAAGCGGGTGATCTCGCTGAACCTCAAGAAGCCCGAGGCGGTCTCGTTGCTCCACCGCCTCGCTGCTCGCGCCGACGTGGTGCTCGAGAACTTCCGGCCCGGGGTGATGGACCGGACCGGTCTCGGCTATGCGCAGCTGTCTGCGATCAACCCGAGGATCGTCTATGCGAGCATCAGCGGCTTCGGCCAGACGGGCCCGTGGAAGGACCGCCGCGCCTACGCGTCGGTGATCCAGGCGGAGAGCGGGCTTACCCGGTCGCAGGTGGAGGCGCAGCGCCGCCGCAGACCGGACTTCCCGTACGTCACCGACGAACACAGCCACGGGGATGTGTACACGTCGCTCGAGGCGGCAATCGCCATCTGTGCGGCGCTGTTCCAGCGGTCGGGCACCGGCAAGGGTCAGCACATCGACATCTCGATGCTCGACACGTTGCTCAGCGTCAATGAGCATCTGCAGTCGGACCTCTGGGACGGTCCGGTACCCGAGGGACAGGTGCGCAGCTACCAGCCGGGCGACTACGTGATCCTGACGGTGGGCGACGGCCGCAGCGTGGTGGTTACCGGTCACCCGGCCGAGGACGGGAACTTCGCCCAGTTCGCCGCGGCCATGGGAAGGCCGAATCTCGCGCAGGAGGACCCGCGTTACGCGAACCCGTCGTCACGCCTCGCTCACCTGCAGGAGCTGTACGACGAGCTGCAGGCGTGGGCGATTACGTTCCCGAACGGTGACGAGATCGAGAAGGTGTTCGAGGCGAACGGCCTCGCGATGGGCAACGTTCGCTCCACCCGTGAGGTTGCCGGTTCGGAATGGTCGAGGGAACGCGCCAGCGTGATGGCCGTGTCCGATCGGGGCGGTGGCGAGATCCTCGTTCCCAACGCGCCGTGGCGGTTCTCCGGGGCCGACGTGGGAGTGCGCGGCGTGCCGAAGTATCGGGGCGAGGACAACAGGGAAGTGCTGCACGACCTGCTCGGGCTCGCTGACGAGGAACTCGCAGCGCTCGAGACTGCCGGCGTTCTACTCAGCCGCGTGCCGGACCGGCCGAGCTGACGTCACACCCGCTCAGCCGCACTCAACCTCTGCAGAAGGCGGTTCACCGTCGATGAGGTAGCGGTTCACGATCTTTTGGGCGCAGGCACTCCGCGTGTAGCCCGTGTGCCCGTTGCCGGTCACCTTCACGAGAACACCACCCTCGAGGGATCGGGTCATCTTCTGCGAACTCTCGAGCGGGGTGGCCGGGTCGTTGGTGGTGCCGATCACCACGATCGGGCCGGCTCCCCTGCCGGTAATCACGAGGTTCGGCTCGGACTCGACGGGCCAGAACACGCACGCATAGCCACCCTCGAAGGACGCGCCGAGCCTCGGTGCCGCTTCCCTCAGGCGTGCGCTGTAGGCGTCGATCTCCTCGACGGTGGCCGGACCCCTGTCGTCGGCGCACGTGATCGCGAGGAAGGCCTCGATCTCGTTGCCGTACGTGCCGTCGTCGCGGCGCTGGTAGTAGTCGTCGTTGAGCCTGAGCAGTGCGGCACCGTTGCCGTCCCGGGCCTCGTTGAGGGCGGCGTCGAGGGCGGGCCAGAGCGACGTTGCGTACATTGCGTTGGCCACCGCGGTGTACATGATGCCGAGGTTGAGCCTCGGCCGGCCGTCCACGGTGGGGTAATCGTTCGCGTCGATAGCGGTGACCAGGTCATCAAACGCCTTGCCCGGGTCCTCGCCCCGCGGGAACGAGCACTTGGTCGCACAGTCGGCAAGGAAGGCGTTGAAGGCGATCTCGAAGCCCCTCGCCTGGTCGATCATCGACTCAGCGGCGCTCGCATTGGGGTCGGCGGCGCCATCGAACACCGCTGCTCGAACCGTGTCGGGGAACATCGTGGCCCAGCTGGCGCCGAGCTCGGAGCCATAGGAGAAGCCGAAGTACGACACCTCGGGCTCGCCAAGGGCGCGACGCAGCAGATCAATGTCGCGGGCGGAGTCCTGCGTAGAGACGTGGCCGAGCAGGCTCCCGGTCCGCTCGGCGCAAGCATCGGCGAAGGACTTCGCCGAGTCGATAATGGCCTGACGCTCCTCAGTGCTGTCGGGCGTGGGGTCAATGGCGAAGTAGGGGTCGTAGTTGTCGATGCAGTCGATTGCGGGCACCGACTCCCCGGTACCGCGGGGGTCCCAGCCCACGACGTCGAAGCGGTCGAGGATCTCCTCGGTGAAGATGGTGGCGGCGTTCCGCGCAAGATAGGTGCCGCCGAAGCCAGGACCGCCGGGGTTCACGAGCAGCGAACCGATGCGCTTGTCCTGCTTGAGCGCGAGGTGACGCACGACGGGAAGCCGCACACTCTCGGTACCGGTTGCGAAGTAGTCGAGGGGGGCGACGAGCGTGGTGCACTCGAGACGCTCTCCGCAGGAGGACCACTGGAGGACCGGGACGTCCCTCTCCGGAAGCGTGGTGGACGGACCCAATGCGGGGATGGCCCCGGTCGATGGGGTATCCGTACCCGTTGTCGCGACGGTGGTCCTCGGCAGCGACGAATCGCTGGTGATGGATCCGGTTCTATCGATCCCGCACGCGCCAAGCAGCAGCAGGGCCGCCACCGGTAGGACGGCAGAAGGACGCGAACGCACATCTTGATCCTACGACCGCGTCAGCGGTCCGGGCACCCGCTGCTCGTAGCCTCGGGGTCAATGCGCATGGGACCCCACATGATGATGCCGCGTGATACCGATGCCGTGAAGGGCGCACGGGTGACCGGTCGCGAACTACGCCGTGCCTGGCGGTTCGCGCGGCCGTACCGCCGCGCGATCATCGGTTTCCTCGTCGCGATTCTGCTGTCGGCATTCGTTGCCATCGTGCCCCCGTTTGCGTTCCGGCGCATCCTCGACTCGGCGATCCCCTCGAAGAGCCACAGCCAGATCAACATCCTTGCCGCCATTGTTGTGACTGCGGCACTGGCTGATGCTGGTCTCGCGGTCCTCCAGCGCTGGTGGTCGTCAAGCATCGGCGAGGGTCTCATCTACGACCTGCGCGTCGCCCTGTTCGACAAGGTGCAGCGCATGCCTATGGGCTTCTTCACGCGCACGCAGACAGGCTCGCTGGTCAGCCGGCTGAACAACGACGTCGTTGGCGCGCAGAACGCGGTCACCAACACCCTCGGCAGCATCGTCTCGAACGTGGTGGTGCTCCTCACGACACTCGCTGCCATGTTCAGCCTGGAGTGGCGCCTCACGCTCCTGTCGCTCGTGGTGCTGCCGTTGTTCATCATCCCGGCGCGCCGCGTGGGTCGCAAACTTCAGACGATCTCGCGCCAGCAGATGAACCTCAATGCCGAACTGAACACTCAGATGGTGGAGCGCTTCAACGTTGCCGGTGCGCTGCTTGTGAAGCTGTTCGGGCGCCGCAAGGACGAGGTAGACACCTTCTCGGGCCGCGCGGCAGAGGTGCGCGACATCGGCATTCGATCGGCAATGTACGGGCGGGTGTTCTTCGTGGCCCTCGGACTCGTGGGCGCGATCGGGGCAGCGGCGATCTACGGCGTGGGGGCTCATCTGGCCGTGAGAGGGTCAATCACGGCGGGAACGCTCGTTGCGCTAGCGGCCCTTGTTGCACGGGTGTACCAGCCGCTTACCGGGCTCACGAACGCTCGGGTGGACCTCATGACTTCCGTCGTGAGTTTCGAGCGGGTCTTCGAGGTGTTGGACGCACCCGAGGCGATTCAGGACCGGCCGGGAGCGATCGAGCTCGTGAACCCGGTCGGCAGGGTCGAGTTCCGCGACGTGTTCTTCCGGTACCCAGCAGCAGCATCGGTGTCCATCGCGTCACTGTCAACCGCCGGCATGGAGCAGAACGCGGACCCCGACCGCGACGTGTTGAGCGGTGTGAACCTCGTCGTGGTGCCGGGTGAGACCGTTGCTCTGGTGGGCTCGTCGGGATCCGGCAAGACGACGACGGCGAATCTGGTGCCCCGCCTCTACGACGTGACGGGCGGCAGCGTGCTCGTCGACGGGCACGATGTGCGAGACCTCACGCAGGAGTCGCTGCGCGCTGCGATCGGCGTGGTCACCCAGGACCCCCACCTCTTTCACGAGTCGATCGCGGTGAACCTGCGGTACGCGCGTCCTGGCGCCACCGCGGCGCAGCTCGAGGCGGCCTGCCGGGGTGCCCGCATCCACGACACGATCGCTGCGCTGCCAGACGGCTACAACACCGTGGTGGGCGAGCGCGGGTACCGGCTGTCCGGAGGCGAGAAGCAGCGCGTCTCAATCGCCCGCCTGCTGCTCAAGGACCCGAGCATCATGATCCTCGACGAGGCGACCAGCCATCTCGACAACGAGAACGAGGCCCTCGTGCAGGAAGCGCTCGACGGCGCGCTCGCCGGTCGCACTGCCATCGTGATCGCCCATCGGCTGTCCACCATCCGCAACGCGGATCGCATCGTGGTGCTCGACGAGGGACGGATCGCAGAGCAGGGATCGCACGACGAATTGATGGCACTCGGCGGTCTCTATGCGCGCCAGGAGGCTGCGGGCTCTGTCGACTGACGCGGGCAGGGGCTCAGGTGCCCCTGAGCCACGAGGTCGGGCCGATGATCACCCGTGGGCGCCTTGCCGGGTCGAGACGCCGCCACAGCGAGTAGAGGTGCGCGGCAGTGAGTGACACGCAGCCACTGGTGGCCTTCGACTTCCCGCGTGAATACGCGTGGACGTGGAGGAAGATTGCGCTGCCCACACCGGCAACGGTCGGCTCGATGTTGTAGCCCGTCACGATCGCCCGCCGGTACGGCCCGGAACGGGCAATCCGGTACAGGTTCTCGTTCGGGCTCGCACACGACGGCTCGACAACCCTCGTGTTGTAGTCGGGGCGTGTCGGGTCCGAGATCCAACAGGCACCGGGTGCCACCCTCGTGTAGGGCAGTTTCGTCCGTGCCGAGGTGTACCAGCCGAAGCCCGACAGGATCGGGTACGAGCCAGCGGGGGTGGTGCCGTCCCCTTCGACGTGGGCCGGGCTGAGGCCGTTACGGCCCGTTCGTGCGCCGTACGGACCGGCCACCCGTTTCCACGTGCCGCCGACCTTCTGGTACATCGACACCGAAGCGGACGTGGTGTCCCATCGGGACGTGGACACCACCACCACCTGTTCGGCGTCCCCGAGCAGTTCCGGGCGGATGGTTGCCGGCGCGGGCCGGGCCGTGGCGGCGGGTGCCGGAGCGGCGGGGAGGAGGAGCGAAACGGAGATTCCGAGGAGCACTGTCCCTGCTACTGCCCCTGCTGCTGATCGCCACCCTCGCACACCACCACCGTAGTGCCACCGGCATACCCGGCCCTCCCGAGCATTCCTGTGACACCGATGGGCCAGAATGGTTCCATGTCGCAGGGTGCACTGGAGTTCGACGAGCAGCAGGAGTCGGCAGACGCCACGCTCACCGTCTCGCAACTCATCGACGAGATCAACGGTTCGCTGGCGGACCGCTTCGGCCGGGGCGTGTGGGTGAGCGGCGAGATCAAGGGCTTTCGCCCGGCAACGGGTAAGCACCTCTATTTCGATCTGGTCGAGGAGCGGAACGGCCAGCGTGCTGTCATCTCGGTGGCGTTCTTCATGGGTGTTCAGACCCGCCTGCGGCCCAAGCTTGCCCAGGCAAACCTCGAGCTCGCCGACGGCGTGAAGGTGCGCATCTTCGGCGCGCTCGACATGTACGCCCCCACCGGTCGGGTGTCGTTCAAGATGAACGATCTCGACCCGAGATTCACCCTTGGCGACCTCGCGGCGCAGCGCGAAGACGTCATTCGTCGCCTGCAGGCCACCGGTCGCTTTGCGGCCAACCAGGAGACCTACCTCGCCCCGGTGCCGCTCAACGTCGGCCTGGTCACCAGTATCGACTCCGCCGCGTACAACGACTTCGTGAAGCACCTCGACACGGCCGGCATCGGCTTCCGGGTGGTCGAGCTCGATGCCCGGATGCAGGGCGAGGAATGCCCCGGCATGGTGAGCGCTGGTATCAGGCGCTTCGGTGCGCGCGGCGACATCGACGTCATCGTGGTGATCCGGGGCGGTGGCTCCAAGAACGACCTCGCCTGGTTCGACAACGAGCAGATCGCGCTCGCCATCATGGACAGCCCGCTCCCGGTGCTCACCGGCATCGGCCACGAGATCGACCGGCACATCGCCGACGACGTCGCCTACGAATCGTTCAAGACGCCAACGGCCGTTGCTGACAGGCTGATCGAGCAGGTACTCGCGTTCCGGCAGGATGCAGAGTCCGTCTGGGACGCGATTACCGCACGGGTGGCTTCCGTTGTGGATGCGGGGTCCGGTCAGCTCGACGGCATTGCCCACCGCATCGCGAGGGCCACACGAGCCGTCGTGGAGCGCTCCGACGAGCGCCTGAGCGGCAGCGCACGCCGCCTCGCCCCGCTTGCCGCCAGTGTGGTGAACCAGGCGCTCACGCGCACGGCTACCGCTCAGCAGCGGCTCGTTGTCGCCACCCGCACCCACGTGAGCCGTGCCACAGCGCATCTCGACTCGGCCGAGAACCATGTTCGGCTGCTCGACCCGGTGCACACCCTCGCCCGTGGCTGGAGCATCACGCGCAACGGCAAGGGAAACGTGGTGCGCTCCGTCGCCGATACGTCACCCGGCGACGCGCTCGTCACCACCGTGGCGGACGGAACCATCCGCAGCACCGTGCAGGGAACCAACCCGTGAACGAAACCATCAGGGAGTCAGCATGAGCCAGAAGCAGAAGCCCGCAGCCGACCTCGGGTATGCCGAGGCACTCGAGGAACTGGAGACCATCCTGCGCGAGCTTGAGGGAGACCACGTCGACGTGGACCGCCTCACGGACCGTGTCACCCGGGCGCGCGAACTCATCGGCCGCTGTCGGGAGCGCATCGGCGATGCACGGGTGCAGATCGAGCAGGTTGTCGCCGGCCTCGATGCCTGAGCACCCTGCGTTCACTCGCTGAGCCCACCACAGAAAAAGGCGCGTTTCGGTACCGAGAACGCTGGGGTTAGGGCTGCGTGTCGAGGTGGCGGAGCGCCATGCCGGCGTACATCGCCATCCCCGACACCATCGCCTGCTCGTCGAAGAACACCCGGTTCGAGTGGTTCGGTGCCGCTGTTGCCGTGTCCTTGTCCCACGGAGTCCCGCCGAGGAACAGCATCGCCCCGGGCACGCGCTGGAGCACATAGCTGAAGTCTTCGGCACCCATCACGGGGTGGGGAAGGGTCGCGACGCGATCCGGGCCGACGATGGACCTCGCGAGGTCAAGCCCAAAGTTCGCTGCATCGACGCCGTTGACGGTGACGGGGTACCCGTAGTCGATCTCCACGGATACCGACGCCTCGTGGGCGGAGGCAACACCTTCGGCCACCCGCTTGATGCCGTCGTGCACTTTCGAGCGGGTGCGCTCGCTCACGGCGCGGATTGTCCCCTCGATCTCGGCGGTCTCGGGGATCACGTTGTTGGTGGTGCCGGCAGTGATACGGGCGACGGTAACCACCGAGGGGTCGAACACGTCGATGCGCCGGGTCACCATGGTCTGCAGCGCCTGCACGATCTCGCACGCAATCGGGATCGGGTCGATGGTGCGGAATGGCTCGGATGCGTGCCCACCGCGACCGGTCACCGTGATGAGGAGACGGTCTGCCGATGCCATGATCGGCCCAGGGCGGGAGGCGATGACACCCGTGTGCGCCGCCGACGTGGTGTGCAGCGCGTAAGCACCGGTGATTGGCGAGGGTGTGCCGTCGGCGAGGGCCGGGACGTCGAGAAGGCCCTCCTCCAGCATGAAGCGGGCGCCGTGGTGCCCCTCTTCCCCCGGCTGGAACATGAACAGCACCCGCCCGCGCAGCGTGTCTTTGCGGGCAGCGAGCAGTCTGGCCGCGCCGGCCAACATCGCAACGTGCGTGTCGTGGCCGCACGCGTGCATGGTCCGCTCCACACGGGACGAGTAGTCCAACCCGGTGTCCTCCGGCATCGGGAGGGCATCGGTATCGGCCCGCAGCAGCACCGTGGGCCCCGGGAGCGCGCCGGTGAGCAGCGCGGCGACGCCCGAGGTGGTGGTGTGGCGGGTTACACCGAGATTGAGCGACTCCAGCGACTCGAGAATGCGATCCCGGGTGATCGGGTTGTGGATGCCTTGTTCCGGCCAGCGGTGGAGCTCCCGTCGCAGGTCGACGGCGGCCGGGAGGAGGTCGTGGGATTCCTCGACCAGCGTGTCCAGTGTGTGATCGGGCATGACCGCATGGTAGGACTCCACCGTGGGCAGTGCAGACGAACTTGTTGATGTCGTTGACGAGCACGACGTGGTGACTGCGGTGGTCACTCGCAGCGAGATGCGATCCCAGCGGCTCCGTCACCGAACCGTGTTCATCGCCGTGACGAACCCGTCGGGCGACGTGCTGGTTCATCGTCGGGCAGATCACAAGGACGTATGGCCGGGCCGGTGGGACCTCGCGGCCGGCGGCGTGCTGGCTTCCGGCGAGACCTACGACGGGGGTGCCGTGCGGGAACTTGCCGAGGAACTGGGTATCGGGGACGTGGCGTTCGAGCGACTCGGCAGTGGCGCCTACGAGGATGCCGACGTTGCGGAGATTGCCACGGTGTACCGCGTGCGCTGGGACGGCCCCGTGCGGTTTGCCGACGGCGAGGTTGCCGAAGCCCGCTGGATGACGCTCGAGGAGGTCCAGCGCGGGGCTGCTGGCTCGCTCGATCTTGTGCCGGACAGTGTGTCGCTGGTGCTGCCGTTGCTGTGATTCGTATGCTCGTGGTTCCGGACCCGTCAGCGTGGCGGCCCGTTCACGATGAGGTGTCTGATGAGCCGAGTGCGATTGGAGTTCACGGTCGAGCCGTTCGTGGACGCGCAGCCTGGTGAGCACGTCCTCGCTGCGTGGCGGGCGGTGGAGGGTCGCGGCTACACGCTGTCCCGCGGACCGTTCAGCTCGGAGGCGGTCGTGTCCGCCGGCGAGGCACCCTCGCTCATCCAGGAGGTGCTGCGCGCAGCGCTGTGGGGCGGTGCGATGCACGTGTCGTTCCAGGTGGACGTGCTCGACGGGGACTCCCCGTGAACCAGCAGCACCCGCTCATCGCGGCTATCCGTCCGCTCGTTCAGGCAATGGGTGGCGAGTTCGTGCCCGCAGACAGCCGTGAACCCTCCGATATCCCGATCTCGTGGGAGGGCCAACTCGTGGTGGCAGTGCGGTTGCCGCCGCTGCACGGGGCCCTCGACCGCCTCATCGAGGGTGTGGAGCGAGATCTCCGCGGTCGCCTGCCGGACCTGTCCCGGGAGGACAAGCAACGCGCAATCCGCCTGTTGGACGAGCGCGGTGCGTTCACCCTTCGGCGTGCGGTAGAGGACGTGGCCGACGCGATGGGCGTGTCGCGTATCACGGTCTACAACTACCTCAACGCCATCCACCGCTAGCCCCTTCTAGGTTTCCGGGTCTACTTCTGGCGACCTGTCCGCCAGAAGTAGACCGAGATTCCTGTGGTTTTAGAGTTTGCGGAGCTCGACGCCGGTCACCCGGTGATCCTCACCCTTGGTGAGCGTGAGCGAGGCACGGTGCCGCGTCGGCAGGATGTTCTCCATCAGGTTGCGCCCGTTGATCTCTCGCCAGATCCCCTTGGCAGTGGTGATCGCCTCGTCCTCGGTGAGATGCGCGAAGTGCTGGAAGAAGCTCTGCGGGTCCTGGAACACGGTCTCGCGCAGTTTGAGGAAACGGTCCACGTACCACTTCCGGATGTCGTTCTCGTCGGCGTGGATATAGATCGAGAAGTCGAAGTAGTCCGACACGAACTCGGGGGCCGAACCGGGGGGCCCCATCTGCAGCACGTTGAGTCCCTCGATGATGAGGATGTCGGGGTGGCGGACCACGGTCTCCTCACCCTCCACGATGTCGTACACGACGTGGCTGTACACCGGGGCGCGCACCTCCTCGGTGCCGGCCTTCACCTCGCGCAGGAACTGCAGGAGCCGTTTGGTGTCGTAGCTCTCGGGGAACCCCTTGCGGTTCATGATCTCACGCTCGACGAGCACCCGGTTCGGGTGGAGGAAGCCGTCGGTGGTCACGAGGTCCACCTTCGGATGGTCCGGCCAGCGCGAGAGCAGCGCCTGAAGAATGCGTGCGAACGTGCTCTTGCCGACCGCCACCGATCCGGCAACCCCGATGACGTAGGGCACCTTCGGTGAGATGGTGCCGAGGAACGTCGCTGTGACCTTGTGGAGGTTCTGCGTGGCCGACACATAGAGGTTGAGCAGCCGTGTGAGCGGGAGGTACACGGCCTCCACCTCGGCGAGGTCGATCCGCTCGTTGATGCCGCGCAGCGCCTCGAGATCCTTCTCACGAATGGTCAGGGGGGTTGCGGCACGCAGGTCCGCCCATTCCTGGCGATCGAACCTCACATATCGATCGGCAGGGGTAACAAGGCGGTCATCAGGGTCCACAGGCCGAACGCTAGGCCGCAGCACCCCCACCGTGAAAGATGGGGGTGTGACATCACGGGGGTCGAGGAGCGAGCGAAGGCTCTTGGGGGCCTATTACACCCCTCCAGCACTCGTCGACCTACTCGTCCGCGAAGTGCTTCTGCCGTGGTGCGAAACCTCGGCGACACCGCCGTTCGTCATCGACCCGGCGTGCGGGGACGGACGGTTGCTCGAGGCTGCGGGTTGGGCGATCACCGAGCGATACGGGATCAATCCCGCTCCGTTCCTCGTCGGCGTCGAACTGGACGACGAAACAGCTGCCGAGACCGAGCGTCGGCTCGGGTGCCGTGTGCTCCGCGGCGATGCGCGTGAGGTGCTCGGTGCACCCGAGTACTCGCACGCCTTCGACGTGGTGATCGGCAACCCGCCGTACCTCTCACAACTCTCCACCGGTACCGCCCGCGGTGGAAGCTCGCGCCTCGGTGGCGGACCGTATGCCGATGTTGCTGCCGAATTCCTCGCGCTCGCTCCACGGCTCGTCCGCAGCCCCGGTGGTCGTATCGGTCTGGTGCTCCCGATGTCGGTGCTCGCAACGCGCGACGTGGCCCCGATCCGCGAGGCCGTCGAGCGCGAGGCGCGTATCGACCTCTTCTGGTGGGCGGACGAATCGATGTTCGATGCAAACGTGCGCACCTGCATCCTTGGGTTCGTTGCTGGGGACAGCCCCGCGCCGAACGGCGTTCGCCGCTTCCACGGGCCAGATGCCCGGCCCATCGATCCCGTCCGACACGAGGGCTCGGCAACCGCGTCGTGGGGTTGGCTCGTTGCCGATGTTGTCGGCATCCCACCGCTCGCCATAGGGAGTGGGCACGGCCTGTTGCGCGACATCGCCATCGCAACTGCGGATTTCCGAGACCAGTACTACGGACTTGTCGGTGCCGTTGGTGACGACGTTGACGGTCCACCCCTCGTCACGAGCGGATTGATCGACGTGGCGCAGTGCCGCTGGGGTACGCGCGCAACCCGCTTCGCGAAGGTGCGCTATGCCGCGCCGCGGGTCGACGTGTCGCGGCTTGGCTCAGCGCTGCAGGCGTGGGCGCGAACGCGGCTCGTGCCCAAGGTGCTCGTTGCGTCACAGACCAAGGTGATTGAGGCTGTTGTCGACGAGCGAGGAGAGTGGCTGCCGTCCGTTCCCGTGATCTCGGTTGTGCCTCACGACGCGGGCGACGTGTGGTTGGCTGCCGCGATGCTCACGTCCCCCGTTGCGTCAGCGTGGATCGCGCTACAGCGCATCGGCACCGGGCTGTCGGCACAGGCGATCCGGGTGACGGCGAGCGACCTCGCAGCACTTCCCCTCCCGCCGGACCGGGTCGCGTGGAAGGACGCGTCCGATGCGCTCCGGAACGGAGATGTGTACGGGTGTGGCCGCCACATGATCCGCGCGTACGGGCTTGACCACCGCGCTGATCTCTACGACTGGTGGGAGCAGCGTGTCAACGGTTCCAGGGGGCGCTCGGACTGACCGAACCCGGCCCGCCCGTGAGCACCTCGACGCCGCTGTCGGTAACGAGGAGCGTGTGCTCGAACTGGGCCGTTCGCTTGTAATCGGCAGTGACCGCTGTCCATCCGTCGTTCCACAGCTTGTGCTGCCAGTTGCCGACGGTGATCATCGGCTCGATGGTGAACGTCATACCGGGCCTCATGATCGTCGTGGCCGTTGGCGAGAAGTAGTGAAGGATTTGGATGTCGGTGTGGAACTGCTGGCCGATGCCGTGCCCGACGAAGGCGCGCACCACGCCGAGTTGGTGCTCGTTCGCGTGCTTCTCGATGGCCTTGCCGATATCGCTGACCGGCCGACCCGGTACTACGGCGTCGATGCCCAGCCACATGCATTCCTCGGTTACCCGGATGAGCCGGTGGCTCTCCTCGTCGATCTCGCCCACGGCGAACGTGGCGTTGCAGTCACCGTGCACCCCGCCGACGTAGCAGGTGACGTCGATGTTGATGATGTCACCGTCGAGCAACACCCGTGAGTCGGGGATGCCGTGGCAGATCACCTCGTTGACCGACGTGCAGACGCTCTTGGGGTAGCCGTGGTAGTTGAGAGGGCTGGGATAGGCGCCTCGTTCGATCGTGAGCCGGTGCACGTACTCGTCGACCTCGTCGGTGGTCATACCGGGCCGGACAAACTCGCCGGCGAGGCGCAGCACCTCGGCCGCCATCGTGCTCGCAACGCGCATGCGCTCGATGATCTCGGGTGACTTCACCCTCGGCTCGTCCCAGCGCGGGGCCGAACCGGTCTCCGCGTACGGCGGGCGTTCGATCCCCTCGGGCACGGTGCGCATCGGGCTGATCGTGCCCTGAACCACGCGACCGTCCATCGACCGGTGGCACCGCTTGAACTTGCGTCCGCTGCCGCACCAGCAAGGGTCGTTGGCCTGTACGGGCATCGACGACGTGGGACGGTTCATTGGCGTGAAGGCTACGGGCGCGCGCAGCGATCTCGGTCGGGCGCGCACCGCGACGGACCCGTCGGAATTGGGCCCATCGACCTATTGGACGGCCTGCCAGTGCCCGGGAATATCGACAGACCGAACGAGTGAGGAGTCGTCATGGTCGATCCGAACAACCCAACACCACAGCGGAGGCTGATCCCGCGCCCGGCGCGGCTCACGCGCCCGAGCCTCCCACCGCTGCTTCGTTCACGCATCCGCCTCCCGGAGATGGCGCTCGGTCTCGGACTCGTTGCCGCCGGAACGCTCGGCTCGGTCCTCTGGGCCGCCCGGGGCCCGAGTGAGCGGGTGCTCGTGGCCGCCCGGTCGATCCAGCGCGGCGACGTGCTCGACCCCAGTTCGGTCCGCTGGGCAACGGTGTCGGGCGACCGAATCGTCGGCATCAGCGATCCCTCGGAACTTCGGGGCCGTGTCGTGATCGGCGACGTCGACCCCGGGACACCGCTGCAACGCGCACTCCTCCGCCCGGTGGACGAGGTGGGCCCGACGCAGGCAGAAGTTGGGCTCTCCCTCGAACCCGGAGACTTCCCGCAGGGCCTCGCCGTCGGGGATCGGGTTGCCGTCGTGCTCGTCTCCGCGGCAGACCCGATTGGTGGGGCAGGCACAAGGGTCGCACAGCTCGAGCAGCCGGCGGTGGTCCGCTCGCTCGAACGGCTGGACACGGGGGCCGGTTCGCGTACGAACGTGAGCGTGCTCGTTCCCGAGTCATCCGTGCTCGACATCGCGGGTGCAACAAGTATTCGTCTCGCCCGCCTGTCCCCGGCAACGCTCAACAGCACGGTTCGTCCATCAGGCACGACGGGGATCGGCTGACGTGCCGCTCATCGGGATCGCATCGCTCCACGGATCTCCGGGGGTCACGTCGCTCGCCGTCGCGCTCGCTGCCCGGATGAACGACACCGGTCGACCTGCGCTCATCGTGGAGGCAGATCCGGATGGCGGTGTGCTTGCGGCACGGCTTGACCTGTCGCTCGTACCGAACCTCACCGACCTTGCAGGTGCGGCGAGGCGCTCGCTCGACACCGGGGAACTCGCCCACTACGCGCAGCGGGTGAACCCGCAGACCCCGATCATCGTTGCGCATCCATCGGGCGAGCAGACGTCCGGCGCACTGCGGGCAAGTGGAGCGTCGCTGGCGCACACCTTCGGGGAGGCGGACTTTCGTGTCGTGGCCGACCTTGGGCGGTGGCGAACGGACTCACCGGCGAACCCGCTGATCGAGGTTGCCGATCCGCTCGTGCTCGTCATCAGGTCGGCGCTCGAGGACATCGTGCAAGTACTCCACCTGTTGGACCGCATCGACCGCCGCGAGCGTCTGAGACTGGTTGCCGTCGGGGAGCGCCCCTACAGCGGTCGACAGATCACCGACGCCACCGGCCTTCCTGTGGTCGCCTGCCTGCCGGAGGATCGCAAGCAGCCGTCGAGGACGAGGGTGGGCCCGGGAGCGCGCCGGGACGCCTGGGCGTCGGCGGTGTCCGTGCTCACCGAGACGCTCTGCGGGAACGGGCCGTCATCAATGGGTTCATCGACCCATTGATCCCCCGCCCTTCCGAAACGACGATCCCGTGCACCCAGTAGTCGTGCACGGCCCGGATCGATCGAAACCCCACCACACATCGCCCGACCCATCAACGGAGAAACACACCATGGCAACACAACCAGGATCGCTGCTCCCCCGCAACGGCACCGCACCGACCCAATCGAGCCAGTCCGAGCCGACAGGGATTGCGCGCTCGATCGCCGAGCATCTCGTCGAGGACCGTCTGCGTCGACCAGCAGGTCGGGCCGACGCAGACTCATGGAGCGAGGAGAAGGCACTTGTCGAGGAGTTGATGCGCAACGAGCTCGACCGGATCGCAGCGCATCGCCTCGGCAACGGGTTGCCCCTTCTGTCCGGGCCCGAGGAGTCCGATCTCCAACGGGCAGTCCTTGCGCTGGTGCTCGGGATGGGAAGGATCCAACCGCTCCTCGACGACCCGGACGTCAGCGACATTCACATCCGCGGCTCGGAATCGGTCTGGCTCAAGCTGCGCGATGGGTCCCGGCAGTGCGTACCACCTGTTGCGGACACCGATCAGGAACTGGTTGACCTCGTGCGCCTCGCAGCGGTCCGGATGGGCAGTGACGAACGGCGCTTCGACGCGGCTCACCCCGAACTCAATCTGCAGCTGCCTGACGGCTCACGCCTCTTCGCAGTGATGGCCGTGTCCCAACGCCCCTCCGTCGTTATCCGTCGGCACCGCTTTGAGCTGTCGAGCCTTTCCCAGTTGCAAGAGAGGGGAATGGTGGACCGCGCCCTCGTCGAGTTCCTCCGGGCGGCGGTGCTGGCACGGAGGAACATCGTGATCGCTGGCGGCACCGGGTCCGGCAAGACCACGTTGATGCGAGCGCTGCTGAACGAGGTACCCCCGGTCGAGCGGATCGTGACGATCGAGGATGCATTCGAGCTCAGCCTTGATCGGTTCCCCGCCCTGCACCCGGACCTCGACGCGCTGCAGGCACGCGCTGCGAACACGGAGGGGCGGGGTGCGATCACCATGGCGGACCTCGCCCGGATGGCCCTGCGCATGGACCCCGATCGTGTGGTGCTCGGAGAGGTTCGTGGTGCCGAGGCCTTCTCAATGCTCATGGCGATGTCCCAGGGCAACAACGGGTCGATGTGCACGATGCACGCGGACTCGACGAAGTCGGTGTTCCCCAAGCTTGCTGCCTACGTATCGATGGCCGACACCGGACTCCCGGTGCAGACGGTGAACCTCCTCGTGGCGAACGCGGTGCACTTCGTGGTCCACCTTGAACTCGTCGGGTCCGCGCGTCACGTGACGAGCGTGCGTGAGGTCGTCGATGCGGACGGGACCATGATCATCTCCAACGAGGTGTTCTGCCCGGGTTTTGACGGACGCGCTGAGCCCGGGTACCCGATGAGCGACGCCACGCTCGCAGCGCTCGAGGCAGCGGGTTTCGACCTCACGGTGATGGACAACCCCCGGGGCTGGTGGTGAGTGCCATGGTTGCCGTACTACGGGGAGCACCGCTCGCTGCCGTGCTCGGCGCGGTTGCCGGCCTCGGTGTGTTCGTGCTGCTGGCGGGCTTGCTCGGGCGGACGGTACTCCGTCCGGGGCTACTCCTTGGCGGCCTCAGTGGGCGCGTGGACCGCGCCGCTCTCCGGCTGTCGCTCGGGCTCGCCCTCGGCACCCCTGTGCTGCTGCTCACGCGCTGGCCGGTTGCGGCAGCCTTCGCAGCGGGCCTCGGTACCTGGCTGCCGAGCCGCCGCGGTCGATCGCAGCGTTCCACAGAGGAGATCGCCCGGGTGGAGGCCATCGCAACCTGGACCGAGCAGTTGAGGGACACCTTGGGGGCGTCGAGCGGCTTACAGACGGCGCTCGTCGCCACAGCGTCGCTCGCGCCGGTCGCGCTCGCACCCGCGGTGGAGCATCTTGCGGCTCGCCTCGAGTATGAGCGGACCAGCGACGCACTCCGCAAGTTCGCGGCAGACGTTGCACACCCGGTGGCGGACTTCGTTGTTGCTGCACTCCTGGTGGCTGCGGAGCGCGAGGCGCGCGACCTCGGAGGGTTGCTCGGCCAGCTTGCGTCCACGGCCCGCGAGGAGGCGCGGCTGCGCTCGAGGATCTGGGTCGGTCGGGCGCGTACCCGCACGTCGGTGCGGGTCATCGCGCTCATCGTGCCGATCATGGTCGCCGCAGTCATGCTGCTCGACCGCCACTATCTGGACCCGTACAACACCGCTGCGGGGCAAGCGGTGCTCCTCGTCGTCGGGTCGGTGTTCGCTGCCTCGCTCGTCGGGATGGAGCGCATGGGCCGGATCCGCATGCCTCAGCGCTTTGTGGGCCGTCCGATTACTCCGGAGCGCGCCCGATGATGCTCGTGGCGGCTGCGCTCGGCGCGCTCGGCGGCTGTGGCGTCTTGATGGTCTGTCGCTCCATGCGGCCCGCCCCGCTCGCGGCGGCCCTCAACCGCCTGGCGCAGGCCCGCGGTGCGGGGGGAGCGTCGGGCACCGGTCAGGCGACCCGGCGGGCCCTCGCCCCAGTGCTCGACGCGGTTGCCGGTCGTCTCGGCGAGCAGCGTCTTCGCGATCTGGCAGTGGTTGAGCAGGACGCGTTCGCGCACGCAACGCGCAAGATCGTCACCCCGCTCATCGGCATGGGCATCATGGTCGCTGTCGGGGTCCTGAGCACTGCGACAGGATTCGGGACCGGTGGGCCGGCCGCTGCGCTACTCGTCCCGCTTGCCGGGGCGCTCGGCTACGTGATGCCCGACCGTCGGCTGGCGAGTGCAGCCCGCCGTCGTCGCACCGATGTTTTGGCAGCCCTGTCCGCATACCTCGATCTCGTCAACGTGCTTCTGGCCGGCGGCGCCGGTCTGGAGACGGCGCTGCACGCAGCCGCCGACGCCGGTGATGGGTGGACGTTCGATCAGCTGCGGGCGGTGCTGCTGCGCTCCCGCACGACACGTACCTCGGTGTGGACCTGCTTCGCCGAACTCGGCCGACGGATCGGTGTCGACGAGCTTGTCGAACTTGGCGCTGCAGTCCAACTCGCCGGTCAACAGGGTGCCCGCATCGCGCAGTCCCTCTCCACGAGGGCACAGACGCTGCGTGCCCATGTACTCGAGGGCATCGAGATCGACGCGCAGTCAGCAAGCGAGCGCATGGGGCTTCCCACGGTGCTCCTCTTTGTCGGCTTTCTCTTCCTGCTCGGCTATCCCGCCGTGCAGATCATCCTCGCCTCGTCCTGAGCGCGCGGTCACATCAACACCCAAACAGAAAGAAGAACCCACATGTCTGACATCGAACAGATCTGGACCTACTACGCAACACGGTTCCTCGCCTCCCGGGACACAGACCGTGACCGTGGGGAGATCTCGGCAACCACGGTTGCCCTCGCAGCACTCCTGGTGCTCGCCGCTATCGCCGTCGGCGGGATCATCCGGGCGAAGGTCACCGCCAAGGCGAACTCGATCGAGCTGTGATGACTCCACGGTGCAGACCCGGTGGTACACACCGTCGCCGATCGTTCGCGGTGGGCGTGCCGGTCGGCGGGGTGGGGGACCGGGGCGAGGGCGTCGTCGGCTACGTGATCCTCGTTCCCGTCGTCCTGTTCATCACGATGCTGGGAGTCCAGGCAGCGGTGTACTTCCACGCCGCGAACATTGCCCAGCACGCTGGTACCCGTGCGGTATCGGTGGCCTCGCGACGGGGATCGAGCCCGGCATCCGGGGTCCGGGAGGCAGCGTCGGTCGTTGCCGAATCGGGTTCCTCGCTCGTGGGTGCCGATGTCTCGGGCGGGGAATCGGTGAGCGCCTCGGTGACGGTCCGCGTCGCCCGCGTCGTTCCCTTTTTCCCTGAGTCCGTCACGCGGCGGGCAAGAGCCCCCAAGGAGCGCTTCATCCCGGAGGACGAGCGATGAGTGGCTTCACGCGGGACCGTGGCAATGCGGCAGCAGAACTGGTGCTGCTCACCCCGGCGCTCGTGATCTGCGCCGTGTTCGTGTTCTGGTGTGGTCGACTCGGACAAGCGCGCACGCAGGTGGACCTCGCTGCGGAGAGCGGGGCACGCGCTGCTTCCATGGTGCGCCGTACCCGCATGACCGGAGTCGGTCGCTCGACGGCGCTGTCCTCGCTCGAACGCAACGGTGTCGTGTGCGGTTCGGTGTCAGCGGCCGTGGATGTGCTCGAGGACCGTGTCCGCGTCACGGTGCGCTGTGCCACCGACGCCGACGGTCTCAAGCCGTTCGGGAGCAAGGTGGTGAGCGCTACGGCCGTGGCGCCGATCGACAGGTATCGGGGCGAGTGATGCAGACGGCTCAACCCGCCGGTAGGGGGGATTCCGGCTCGATCAGTGCTCTCGTGGTCTGCCTGGTCACCGTGTTCGTCGCTTGCGCAGGCCTCGTGCTGGACGGTGGTCGATTCATCGGGGCGCGTGCGCGGGCTGCAGCGGTAGCCGCGGGCGCAGCGCGAGACGGTGTTCAGGAGGTTCACCGCCTGCGCGAGGGGCTCATCGTTGTCGATGTCGATCGAGCGACCCGAAAGGCGGAACGCTTCGTCCAGGGTTCGGGGCTGTCGGGCTCCGCCACGGCGGACGAACGCTCGGTGACCGTTGCCGTCACGACCTCCGTCCGTCCACTCCTTCTCGGGCTCTTCGGTGTCGGCACCCGGACCGTCACGGTGTCCCGCACCGCCACCCCCTTCGATCAATGAGGTATTCGATGCAGCGTCTCGCACGATGGTTGACCCGCAGTACCGGGGTGCTGCTGCTTGCCCTGTTGGTCGTGGGAACTCCCGCCGCCCTGAGTCGGTGGGTTGGCAATCCCATCGATCTCGTCCGGCTCGCACGGGTCATCGACCTCCGTCAACCCGACGGCACCTCCACCCGGTACTTCCTCGTCGTCGTGTCTGGTGCGCTGCTCTGGCTGTCGTGGCTGAGACTCGCCGGTGCCGCTGGGGTCGGTGTCCTGTGCGCTGCGTTGAGGCTCCGTCCACCGCGGCTGCGTCTGCTCGGCATCAGCCAAACGCTGGTCGGTGGGCTCCTCGGTGGCCTCGTGGTGCTCGGGACGGCGTCACCGGCGGGTTCCACCACGCCACGACCCGCACCCGCCGCAATCTCCGTGCGCACGACCGGCCTGCAGGTCGGTTGGTCCGAGGCCGGATTCCTCGCGGCGGGCGTGATCGGGTTGCTGACACTGATGCGTCGCCACCGGCTCCGACGGCTGTCGGCCGGGTCCGTGGTCGATGTTCCCACCGACGGCTCCGAGCAGTGGGAGCAACGCCTGCGCGGGCTGGCTCCCGAACCGATCGTTGATCGCCTCGGGGTGGTCTGGCGGGCGGCGTCCTGCGATGCAGCGCAAGGTAGTGGCGAGTTACTGGGTGC
>CAMDBM010000031.1:0-37940 GCA_945889085.1 Ferrithrix thermotolerans DSM 19514 | reverse complement strand
GCGTAGAAGATGCCGCCGACCACCGGGCCGATGATGGACGCCGCCTGCCACGCAGTGGACGACAGGGCAGCCACCCGCGGCAGGGAGCCGTCCGGGGCCACGTTCACGGGCATCGCGCGGGTTGCGGGCACGGCGAACGCCCTGCAGGTGCCGAACGCTGCGGCGAGGATGTAGATCGGCCAGATCGCCGTTGGGCTGCTGTGCGCATAGAGCGCTATGGCGATCGAGCACACCGCCTCGAGCATGAATGCCACCGCTGCGACACGACGCCGGTCGAAGCGGTCGGAAACGCTTCCGGTCATCGTGACAAACACGAGAGCGGGCGCAAACTCCGCGAGACCGAGCCAACCGAGGTCGAGTTCACGGCCGCTGATGTCGTAGACGAGCTTTCCGAGCGCAGTGAACTGTGCGATCACGGCACCGGAGTGCAGGAACGACCCGGAGAGCACCAGCCGCACGTGGCGGTCCCGCATCACCGAACCCGCGGACGGGGAGGCAACAGCCGGCACGTCCATGGAAAAAGGAGCCTACTGTGCGGGTGTGGGGACACTGGGGGAGCAGCTGCACTGGCTCGATGCAACCGCTGTGGCCGAGCTAGTCCGGCGGGGTGACCTCGCACCGGCAGAGCCGACGATTGCCGCTGCCGAGCGCATCGAGCAACTGGACACGGAACTGAACGCCGTGAACCTGCGGTGGTTCGACCGGGCAATCGCCCGGGCACGCGACGGCTCGGCGCCCGTCGGCCCGCTGCGTGGGGTCCCGTTCCTCCTCAAGGACCTCTGGGCCGACTACGCAGGCCACCCAATCACGAACGGCAACCGGGCGCTCAAGGCCGCCGCACATGTCTCGACAGAGAACACCTGGCTCGTGGAGCGCTTCGAGACTGCGGGCCTGTCGATCGTCGGACGCGGGGCCAGCCCGGAATGGGGAAGCCTGCCGAGCACCGAACCGCTCGCGTTCGGGATCACGAGGAACCCCTGGAACCCCGACCACTCGCCCGGTGGTTCGTCCGGTGGGTCCGCCGCAGCGGTAGCCGCAGGCATGGTCCCGATCGCGCATGCGAGCGACGGGGGCGGCTCGATCCGCATCCCGGCATCGTGCTGCGGGCTCGTCGGGCTCAAGACCAGCCAGGGCCGCATCACCGCAGGGCCGCTGCGTGACGAGAGCGGTCTCGGCGTGGAGCTCTGCGTGTCGCGCACGGTTCGCGACACTGCGCTCGTGCTCGACATTGCGCAGGGGCCGGGCACCGGGGACACCGTCATCGCTGCGGCACCCACCCGCGCCTACGTAGACGAGGTGGGCGCCGAGCCGGGGCGTCTGCGCATCGGACTGCTCGACTTCCACCCCCGCGGCATCGAGGTGCACGACGAGTGCGTGAAGGCCGTGCGGAACACGGCACGAATCCTGGAATCGCTCGGCCATCACGTGGAACCCGCCTTCCCAGAGGCACTGGCCGACGAGGTGTTCCCGAAGCAGTTCTCCACCCTGTGGGCAGCCAACATGGCGGGACACCGCTCGCGTACGGGGGCCCTGCTCGGCCGACCACTCACCGCCGACGAGGTGGAGCCCATCAACTGGGCCCTTGCCGAGCTTGCCGGCGGGATATCTGCCGAGGCGTACGCAACGGCGCTCGGCGCTGTAGCCCGGTTCCGGCGCGCCATGCAGGGCTGGTGGTCAACCGATGGGTGGGACCTCCTGCTCACCCCCACGATGGCTGCTCCCCCGGCACCTGTGAGGTTCCTCGAGAACACACCGGACAATCCGCTTGCGCCGTTCGCCAAGTCGGGTCCGTATGTGCCGTTTACCGCTGCGTTCAACGCAAGCTTCCAGCCCGCCATCAGCCTGCCGATGCACTGGACACCCGATGGACTTCCCGTCGGTGTGCAACTTGTCGCTGCCTACGGGCGTGAGGATGTGTTGATCAGGGTGGCGAGTCAGCTGGAACTCGCCGCGCCCTGGTCGCACCGTCGACCGTATTGATACTCGGGCCGTGCTGATGCTCGGGCATAGCCTCCGCTCCGCTTCGGCATAGCCCTCATGTGGCTCGTCGCTAGCGCTTCCCTCGCCACGTGCTGATGCTCGGGCATAGCCTCCGCTCCGCTTCGGCTGGCGCCGCGTCGCTCGCCGTCAGTGCGCGGTCCAGCCGCCGTCCACCACCAGCATGTGGCCCGTCATGAATCCACCTGCCTCGCTCGCGAGGAGCAGCAGCGGGCCATCGAGTTCCTGGGGTTCGCCCATGCGAGGAATCGGTGAGTTCTGCTTGATGAACCGCTGCGAGGCGTCGTCGTCCTCCATCGGTGCGGTCATCTCCGACGGGAACCATCCCGGGCAGATCGCATTCACACGGATGCCCTTACGCCCCCACTGGAGCGCAAGCTCGCGGGTCATGTTCACCACAGCGCCCTTGCTGGCGCAATAGTTCGCCTGCTTCACCGGGGTGCCCCCCACGAGCCCGAGCATCGACGCGATGTTGATCACGCTCCCGCCTCCACCCGCCAGCATGTGGGGCCCGACCAGCTTGCAGAGGTGCCACACAGCCGTGACGTTGACCTCCATCGCCTCTCGGAAGAAGTCGATGTCCTCACCCTCGATCCCGACCACTCGGGTGATGCCTGCGTTGTTCACGAGGATGTCCACCCTCCCGAACCGCGCAATCGCCTCGTCGACGAGGTTGACGCGCTGCGCCTCGACGGCGAGGTCGCACGCGACGGCCAACGAACCCGGCAGTTCGGTGACGAGCGCGTCGAGGCGCTCCTTTCGGCGGGCCGCCACCACAACGCTGGCCCCGGCAGCGTGCAGCACACGGGCGAACCGCTCGCCCAACCCGGACGATGCGCCCGTCACGATGGCTACCTTCCCGTCGAGACGGAACAGCGAGAACGGGTCAACGGCAACGTCGGTGGTCATGGCCGCGAGGCTAGGTGTGGTGGCGTGCGAAGATACAGCCATGACCCCCAAGACCATCCTCCTCGTTCACGGCGCCTGGCACGGCGCATGGTGCTGGGCCTCGCTCCAGGCGGAACTGGACCGGCGCGGCGTGCCTTCTCTCGCCATCGACCTCCCCGGTCACGGAGTGTCCCCGCTGCCGTTCTCGGACCTGCACGGCGACGCACAGTACGTGGCCGATGCCCTGAGCCGCATCGACGGCCCCGTCGTGCTCGTGGGCCACAGCTATGGCGGCGCCGTTATCACCGAGGCCGCCACGCGCCACCCGGACAACGTGAACCACCTCGTGTACCTCACCGCCTTCGTGCTCGACGAGGGCGAGGCACTCATGCCGTTCCTCAAGACGATGCCCGTCATCGAGACCCCCCTCGGGGCAGCCATCCGCCCGACCGCCGACGGTGCGTTTTCCACCGTTGATCCGGCGCACTCCGAAGTGTCCTTCTACGGCGAGTGCCCGAAGGGCACCACCGAGGCGGCCAACCCGCGCCTGTGTCCGCAGCCGTTCGCCACGTTCTTCCAACCCGTCACCGGGGCACCGTGGAAAACCATCCCTTCCACCTATGTCGAGTGCACGCTCGACGGGGCCATCCCGATCGAGCACCAGAGGGTGATGTCCGCCCGCTGCCAGAACATCGTCACGCTCGAGACCGACCACTCACCCTTCGCGTCCAAGCCGGCAGAGACCGCCGACATCCTCGAACGCCTCGCGAGGAACTGACCCCACATCATGAAGATCCGCATTGGTTATGGCTTCGGTGTCCGCACCGGGCTCAACGACGAGTCCTTCGGCACTGTGGTGGATGCGCTCGAGCGCCTGCACTTCGACTCGCTCTGGCTCTCCGAACGCATCGGCGGTGCTGCACCGGACCCACTCGTGGCGATGTCCTACGCAGCAGGTCGCACGAAGAAGCTCAAGGTCGGCATGAGCGTGATGGTCCTGCCGGGGCGCAACCCCGTCATCCTCGCGAAGGAACTTGCAACACTCGATCGAATGTCGGGTGGGCGTCTGCTCCCGGCATTCGGGCTCGGGGTTGCCGACGGCCACGAGCAGCAGGCGTTCGGGGTGGAGCGCACCGAGCGCGCAGCGATCTTCGACGAGGCCCTCACCGTGATGCGGGCGTGCTGGACCCAGGAACGCGTCAACCACTCCGGACGCTTCTTCCACTACGAGGACCTGCGCGTTGAGCCCAAGCCGAGACAGAGCCCGCCGGATGTCTGGCTCGGCGGGATCGCCCCCTCCGAGCTCAAGCGTGTCGGCCGGCTCGCAGACGGCTGGCTCCCGTCGTTCGTCACGCCGGCGGACGTCGAAAAGGCACGGTCCGTCATCGAGGAGGTTGCCCGTCAGCACGACCGTGAGATCGAGGACGAGCACTACGGCGTGCTCATCCCCTATGCGAACGGCGACGTCCCGCCGGCCGTGCTCGAGAACCTGCGCACGCGTCGACCCGATCTCGCCGACATCAACGAGCTCATCCCGTCCAACTGGGAACAGCTCGGGGCACTGGTACGGCGCTTCGTGGACGTCGGCACCTCGAAGTTCGTGGTCCTCCCGCTCAACGAGCCGGGATCCGCCGAGGCGTGGGTGGCGCACCTCGAGGAGGCGGCAACCACCGTCATCCCCTGGCAGACCTGACCCGACTGCGCAGGCGTACTACTACTACTTCTTCTGCTTCGTCATGTACGAGCGGAACATCTGGAGGTCGGGATCGATCGTTCGGTTGCGCTTCAGCTCGCTGAAGTTCTCGTAACGGGTGAGCCACGCCACGCTCTTCCAGAGATTGACCGCGTCGTCATCGTTCGCCGGCATGTTTGAGATCACCGGACCGAAGATTGCGGGACCGGAACCGCCGTCGAGCCGGATGGTGGGGACACCGAACGAACTGGAATTGTTCACGAGGTCACGGTGCTCGGCGAGCACGGTCTCCCACGTGGTCGGGTCCGCAAGTGCACGATCAAGATAGGCGGTGTCGATGCCGGCGTCGCTGAGCGCCCCCTTGATGGTGGTCTCCTGTTGCAGGTCCTGCTCAAGCTCGAAGTACCGGTGCCCGAGGGTCTCGTAATACTTGCTCGCCGCATCCTGACCGAGGCCGTCGCGGACTGCAGCGAAGGTGCGCTGCGACGGCGCCGCGATGGACGAGAGCACATCGAACTCCTCGATCGGTCGGGTGAAGTTGACCACCTCAAGGCTGAACAGACCCCAGCTTGCCTCTACCTCGCCGATCTCGTGGAGGCGACGCACCCATTTGGAGGTCTGCCAGCACCACGGGCAGCGGGGATCGAGATAGAAACGGATCGGTTCGGCCATGTGCGTAGGTTACGCGTGGCAGCCGTGAATGGCTCCGGGGCCCCGTGCCCACCGGTACCGTTCCGGTCATGGCAACCGCCAACCCGGTACCCGAACCACTTCTCCGCTTCCTCTCTGACGGCTGGGCAGCCGTGGAGCGCGAAACCCCCACACAGGACCGGCGTGCGGGCGCGTGGCAGGAGCGGCGGGCGCGTCTTTCGTCCCAGTTCCCCGATCGCACCATCGTGATCCGGGCCGGACATGAAGTAACGCGGAACTCCACCACCACCTACTCATTCCGCGCGCACAGCGACTTCATTTACCTCTGCGGTGCAGCGGAGCCCGACGCCGTCCTCGTCATCCATCCAGCCGGCGATGCCGAGTTGTTCGTCCACGCCCCGCACCGCCTCGGCGAGATCGAGTGGTTTACCGATCCGTCCCGGAGCCCGCTGTGGGCCGGGCCGCAGGTCGAGCCCGAAGAACTCGCCCTCCGGCTCGGGATCACCGTGCGCGCCCTCGCCGCGATGCCACCTTCCTACGCCGTGCCCGATGATGCAGCGTTCGACACCGAGGTCTCGCGCTCCGTTGCGCGCCTGCGCCTCGTCAAGGATGCGTTCGAGGTTGAGAGCCTGCGCGCAGCAGCAGCCGCGAGCCTGCTCGGTCATGCCGAACTGCGGGCCTCCATCCCCGAGGCCATACGTGAGGGTGGCGAGCGCTGGCTCGAGGGAACGTTTCTGCGCCGGTGCTCCGCGTCCGGCAACGGGCCCGGCTACTGGCCCATCGTCGGGGCCGGACCGCACTCCTGCATCCTGCACTGGCACCGCAACGACGGACCGGTGCGCAACGGCGATGTCGTGCTCGTGGACGCAGCAGTCGAGGGCACCGACCATTACACGGCCGACATCACCCGCACCTACCCGACGGGCGACGCGTTCACAAGCGCACAGCAGTCCGTGTACGACATCGTGCAGGCTTCCCACGATGCAGCAATCGCATCCATCAGGCCGGGGAGCGCGTTTCACGACTCGCAGGATGTTGCATGGGCGACACTCGTCGATGGCCTCATTGATCTCGGCGTGTTCCGGCCCGGGCAGCGTGCCGAGGCACTTGACCCCGACACGATGCTGCACCGCCGGTACACGCTGCACCGGACGTCGCACCATCTCGGTCTCGACGTGCACGACTGTCAGGTGATTGCTGCCGAGTACCGAGCGGGGACTCTCGTACCGGGCATGGTGTTCACCATCGAGCCGGGCCTGTATCTGCAGGCCAATGACGAGACCGTTCCCGAGCACCTCCGCGGTATCGGGGTGCGTATCGAGGACGACATCCTGTGCACCGCCGACGGGTGTGACATCCTCACGTCGGGGGCGTGATGGCCGCGCTGCAGTGGGGTGCACCGAGCGGCACTGTTCTGCCTGCTAAAGAGGCCGTGTGACCCTTGTCATCGGCTCCGATCGCGGCAATGATCCCGCTGGTGCCGAACGCGTGGCACCCCCGGAAGGACCTCGATAATGCAAGGGCTCGGACTTCTGGTGGTGATCGCCCTGATCGTGTTCGGTGTATCGATGGCACGTCGCCGCCGGGCGGGGCATCGTGCTGATGGGGTAACGACACAACCCGCAGGGCGACACAGCGGCTACGTGGCACCGACCGAACTCCGTGGTGCGCTGACGAGGGCCACGGCCCTCGGGCAGATCACGACCGAGACAGCGGACTCGATCCTTGCCTCGGAGGCCGCCGAGGCCGCCGAGGCCCTGACGGGCGCCGGGCGGCCGCGTCGTGTTCCGACACCTGCGATCGAGGCGATCGGCTACCTCGGGTCCGTGCTCGCCCTCGTGGGTGTTGCCTCCTTCGTCGTTCGTCGGTTGGACCTGAACATCGGACAACCCGTCCGTATCGGACTCTTCGGTGGGCTGTCCGCGTTGTTCCTCGTTGTCGGGCTGCTGCTGCGGCACGAGGACGAGGCCGTGATCCGGCGGCTGAGGGCCATCGTGCTCCTGCTCTCTACGGGCGCCTTCGCCATCGTCACCAACGTGGTGTTCGGCACCTTCGGTTTCGGTTGGCGCGGCGAACCCGTCGCCATCAGTATCGGGCTGCTCACCGCCGTGTTCAGCGGGGTGCTCTGGGCGCTCCGGGATCGCCCGGCCCAGCACGCCACCACGATGATCGGGATCCTCGTGGCCGTCGGTGCAGCGATGGGCTGGTGGGGCGGGCCGGGAGCAGTCGGGCTCACCACGGTTGCAATCAGTGCGCTCTGGCTCGTCCTCGCCCACTTCGATCTCGTCCCACCCAGGTCGACCGCGACCCTGCTCGGCCTGGCGGGTGTCCTGGTCGGGCCGGCCATCACGTCGGGCCCGTTCGGCCGCTGGGCTCCGGTGGTCGGACTGGTCATTGCCATCGCAGTGCTCGGCTACGGCGCAATCGTGCACCGCTTCGAGTTCGAGTTCACCGGCTTCGGAGCGATCGGCCTGTTCGGGTACCTGACGTCCGCCGTGAATCGCTGGTTCGGCTTCAATGACATCATTGTCGGCCTGCTCGGCATCGCGTTGCTCACGGCCACGTTGGTCCTCGTGAAGCGGCGACGGGGCCGGGGCCACGACGACGGACATCGCCCTTCGAGTGCTGCCCACTGATCCTGGCCGCCGAAAGGGTTCTCTCGGGAACCTCAGCGTGCTTGGCAGTCCCTACGGGATTCGAACCCGTGCCGCCACCTTGAGAGGGTGGAGTCCTAGGCCGCTAGACGAAGGGACCGTGTAGCGCGTTTCGATGGTAACAGCAGGGCCCGGGTGAGCCAACCGCTGCGCTTCGCGGAACGCACTTCCTGAAGACCGCCACGGCGGTCGAGTTGGGGAGCAAGGAATCGAACCCTGAATAACAGAACCAGAATCTGCTGTGTTGCCAGTTACACCACTCCCCAAGGAGCGGCCCTGAGGATAGCGACGTGGAGGGACCGTTCGCCACCGCTGACCGCGCAGCAACCCATCTGGGCAGGTCAGCCGGTCACTCGCCAAAGCCTCTGGAACCCGATGATCCGACCGAGCGCGATCCCCGCAGCTTCCTTCAGCGACTTGCGGAACTGGGTGCCGCTCCCCCACGGGCTCGAGCGCGTCGCCGACACGTACGCCCTCAAGCCGAGCTCTTCGGCAATCAGCTTCGCCCGCAGACAGTGGAACGGGTCCGTGACGATGAGCACTCGGGCCTTCGGGGTTCGCTTGGCGAGCAGGTCCACGACCCCTTCGAGTGATTGCCACGTGCTCCGACCCCGATCCTCCGAGAGGATCGCGGAAGCCGGTACGTCGCGATCCCGGAGGTACCTGCGGGAGGCGGCCGCCTCGGTGAAGCGGTCACCGCTCAGCTTGCCCCCGGTCACCACGATCACCGGGGCCCGCTTGGCGCGGTACAGCTCGAGTGCGTGGTCGAGACGTGCCTTGAGGAGCGGCGATGGCCGGCCGTCGTACTGAGCAGCACCCATCACCACAATGGCGTCGACCTTGCGCGCCTCATCGTGGCGACCGGTGGACCAGACCTGATAGAGCGTGACGCCGTAGTAGCCGACGACGAGCAGAACGAGTGCGGCGAGACCACCGAGAATCCGCAGGAGCAGTCTGCGCCTCGGCAGCGCCCGGCGCGACACGATCGGTGTCCCGTTGACGGGGGTCGGGTCGACAGGCTCCCACGACGCGTCGCCGGTGGGAGGGAACTCCTCACCGGAGGCGTCCGTGGCGAACGCCTCGAACTGGCCCGCAGGCAGTCCGTCGAGCTCGATCGTCGGCTCGCCCGCGTCCTCGAAGGCATCGCCGTCGGGAACGGGCGGTTGGGCCGGCCGACGCCACAGCGAGTCGTCGGTCACGCGACTCCCAGGCGGGCGGCGGCGGTACGCAGCCTCCGCAACGACTCCTCCCGGCCGAGCACCTCGAGGGACTCGAACAGCGGCAGGCCGACGCTGCGGCCCGTCACCGCAACACGGATCGGCGCCTGCGTCTTGCCGAGCTTCAGGCCCATCGCCTCGCCAATGCGCTCGAGACCGGCCTTCAGGGTGTCCGCGTCCCACCCGGCGTCCTCGTAGGAGGCGAGAGCAGCGAGGAGGATCGGTAACGCATTCTCTGCGCCCATGGCTTTCGTCCACGAATCCGGATCGACCACGGGATCGTGCTGGAAAAGGAAGTCCACAGCGGCCGCCACCTCGCCGAGACGGACCAGACGGAGCTGAACGTGCGGCGCAATCAGGGCGAACCGGGACCGGTCGAAGTTCGTGATGTCCTTCGTCCATGGCTCACAGACGCGGACGAAATCGTCCACCGACAGTGCCCTGATGTAGTGCCCGTTGAACGACTCGAGCTTCTTCACGTCGAAGAATGCAGGAGAGTGATTCACGTCCTCGAGCCGGAAGTCAGCGACGATCTGCCCCCACGGAACGATCTCCACATCGTCCCCAGGGTTCCAGCCGAGCGTCATGAGATAGTTGCGCATCGCCTCGGGCAGGAAGCCCTCGTCCTTGTACATCTCGAGGGCAACTTTGTCCCTGCGCTTGGAGAGCTTCTTGCGCTGCTCGTTCACGAGCACCGGGACGTGCGCCCAGGCGGGGTGCTCCTCGCCGAGTGCGTCCCAGATCATCTGTTGCTTCGGCGTGTTCGGCAGGTGCTCCTCGGCCCGAACGACGAGCGTGACACCCATCTGCAGGTCGTCCACCACGTTCGCCAACAGGAACATCGGCGAGCCATTGCCCCTCAGGAGCACGAAGTCCTCGGTGAGATCGTTGTCGAACTCGACGGTTCCGCGCACACGGTCCTCCACCACGGTGAGCCCCGGCGGCACACGGAAGCGGAGGGCCCGCCCCGCTTCGGCGGTGAGGCCGCGATCGCGACAGTGTCGGTCGTAGCCGAGATTCCCCTCGCCAGTCCGCGCAATGACGTCGTCGCGGGTGCAGTCGCAGTAGTACGCGCTGCCGGCGGCAGCGAGCCTCGCGGCAGCCGCCACGTGCTGTTCGGCAAACGCTGATTGGAAGTACGGCCCCTCAAAGCACGGGTCCGAGTCATCCATGCCCAGCCAAGCCATTGCATCGATGATGCCCTGCGTCCACTCCGGTTGGTTCCGGGACTCGTCGGTGTCCTCGATGCGGAGGATGAAGGTTCCGCCAGTCTGTTTCGCGAGGCACCAGTTGAACAACGCGGAGCGTGCCGAGCCGACGTGGAACATGCCGGTGGGGGAGGGCGCGAAGCGCACACGCAGGGGCCGCAAAATCACTTCCTTACGCTACCGCGCCGGGGCTCGGGCAGAGTCGCGTCGGCCGGGCACCGACACCGCAGCACGACAGACCTAGGCTGAGTGCATGGCCAAGAACGTCCTCAGCGGAGACCTGCTCCCGTGCTCAATGGACCCGCTCACCGGCTACTACCGGGACGGGTGCTGCAACACGGGGGGCGACGACTACGGCGTGCACACGGTGTGCGCGGTCATGACGGCCGAGTTCCTCGAGTTCTCCAAAGGCATGGGCAACGACCTCTCGACACCGATGCCCCAGTACGGATTCGCCGGGCTGCAGCCGGGCGACCGCTGGTGCCTGTGCGCATCGAGATGGGCAGAGGCACTCGAGGCCGGGGCCGCACCGAAGGTCGTGCTCGAAGCAACCCACTTCTCCACGCTTGACTTCGTCTCGCTCCGCGACCTGCAGCGCCACGCCGCCGGCTGACGGGCGTCGATTCAACGCGCGAGGGGCAGAAGTCCCACGGTGACGGGGCAGTAGGGTCGCTGTATGTCCTTCGTGTCTGCCGTCATGACCGCAGCAGATTTCTTCACCCCGCCGCAGCTCGTAGACCGGGCGCGCTACCTCGAGCGGCTCGGGTACGACTCGATGTGGATCGCCGACATCTTCGGTCGCGAGATCTACGTCACTGCCGGGTTCGTCCTCGCGAACACTGAGACCCTCAAGGTCGCAACCGGGATCGCCCACATCTATGGCCGTGACCCGATCGCGAGCGCTCAGGCAGCGCTCACACTGTCCGAACTGTACGACGGCAGGTTCATCCAGGGCCTCGGGCTGTCGCACCCCAGCGGCGCGGCACTGCGCGGCGTTGACTGGGAGGACCCGTCCACCAAGGCGCGCACTTACCTCACCGCCCTGCGCGGCGAACTGCCCATCCGACGGGTCGGTAGCCCTGCACCCGTTCCGCTCTTCCTTGCTGCACACGGGCCCAAGATGCTCGCCGTGGCCGCAGAGGTTGCCGACGGCGCGAACGTGTACATGCAGACGCCCGAACGCTGTGCCGAGGCACGGGCGATCCTCGGCCCCGACAAAACGCTCAACCTGCTCCTGCCGATGTGCCTCACGGACAACCCCGACGAGGGTCGCGCTGCGGGCCGCAGGGCGCTCGGCGTGTACCTGCCGCTCCCCGCCTATCACCGCGGCTGGAGACGGAGCGGCTTCGACGAGTCGGACTGGTCCGGCGGCGGCAGCGATCGCCTGGTCGATGCCAACGTTGCATGGGGCTCTATCGCCACCATCGAGAGTCGCCTGCGCGAGTTCCGCGATGCGGGCGTTGACCACGTGATCATCGCGGCGAACGCTGCGCCCGGGCGGCCGGAGTCCGCCAATGAACTCGTTGAGGCGCTCGCGCCCGGGCGATGACCGGGAGTATCTTCGGTGCGTGCTCGGCGGGGACGTGAATGCCTGAACCCCTGAAGGCCGACCGGAGGTACATGCCCGGCCTCGACGGCCTCCGTGCCGTTGCGGTGCTCGGCGTCGTTGCCTACCACCTCGGGATCGGGGCCCTGCCCGGCGGCTTCCTCGGCGTCAGCGTGTTCTTCACGCTGTCGGGCTACCTCATCAGCGATCTCATCCTCGGCCGGACGGCAGCGGGTGAGTTCACGCTCAGGTCGTTCTGGATGGCGCGTGCGCGACGGTTGCTCCCCGCGATGCTCCTCATGCTCGTCGCCCTCATGGCGTGGGTTACCGTCCTCGGCCCCCGGCAGAACTCAGACTTCCGCGCAGCGGCCGGTACCTCCAGCATCTACATCAACAACTGGTGGCAGGTGTTCCGAAAGATCTCGTACTTCGCCCAATTCGATACCCCGGGCGCCCTCAACCATCTCTGGTCGCTCGCCATCGAGGAGCAGTTCTACATCGTCTGGCCGTTGTTGCTCCTGGTGCTCGCCCGATTCGTCCGGGAATCCCACCAACGGGTCACGCGCCCCCGACTCGGTCTGTGCATCCTCGGGCTCGCGACGCTCTCGACGGTGCTCATGGCCGTGCTCTTTCATCCGGGAAGCGACCCGACGCGGGTGTACTACGGGACCGACACCCGGGCATCGGAACTCCTCGTCGGCGCTGCACTCGCCGCCGTCTGGCCGAGCGAACACCTTCGGCTCCCCGTCCGGGCCGGCGCCCGCAACATGATTGACGCAGCAGGGGCAATCGGTCTGCTCGTGATCGCCATCATGTTCCTCACCCTGGGCGACACTGCTTCGTTCCTATACCGCGGCGGCTTCGCGCTGCTCTCGCTCACGACCGCTGTCGTCGTCGCATCGCTCGCCCACCCCGCTTCACGCATCGGCCCGCTCCTCGGTTGCAGACCGATGCGCTGGGTCGGGGCGCGCTCCTACGGCATCTACCTCTGGCACTTCCCGGTCATCATCCTCAGCACACCGGACGACAGTGTCGGGCCCCACCCCGTGCGCACACCGCTGCAGATCCTGGTGTCGTTCTGTCTCGCAGCGCTCTCGTGGCGCTTCGTGGAGGACCCAATCCGTCGGGGCGCGATCGGTCGACTCCGGGAGCAGTGGCTCGGACCACACCGCGCCCGACTGTTCGATCCCTCGCCGGGCCGCGTCGTTGCCGTCTGTGTCGCCGCCTTGCTGTTGATCCCTGCTGTGGCGGGTGCCGCTGGTGTCGGCGTGCGAGGTGATTCCGAGACGGCGGGCCTCGAGCTCGAGATCACCGAGACCGTCGACGGCAGCGAGCAGGGCGAACCGGGCACGACCGACGTAACCCCCGGCAAACCCACGACCACCGTGCTGGTGACCACACCGTCGGATTCGACGAGGCCAACCGATCCGGTGGTGTCCGAACGCTCGACCACCACCGCATGCACGGAGATCGTGCACATCGGGGACTCCACGTCGACGGGCCTGATCGGCAAGAAGTACCTGAGGACTGTGGACGCGATGCCGGCCCAATACACCCGGGTCGGGGCCGTCGTGCAGCACTACGAGATCGCCGGTGGCCGCTCGATCAACGAGGGTTACCGGAAAGCCCGCCCGGCCAAGCGATCGGCGGAGACATGGCAGAAGAAGGGCTTCTCCGGCTGTTGGGTGCTTGCACTCGGCACCATGGACTCGGCCGCCGTGGGCAAAGGCATCAAGCCCGGTATCCGCGCACGGATCAAGATGATGATGGACATCGTGGGTGACGACCCGGTGATGTGGGTGAACCTGAAGGGGAGGCGCAGCGGCGGGCCGTGGGGCGCCCAATCGCTCGCCGCGTGGAACTCAGCGCTTGCCGAGACCTGTGCGGCGCACCCCAACATGCGGATCTACGACTGGGCCGATGACGTGAAGCCCTCGTGGTACATCTCGGACGGGATTCACCAGAACAGCGAGGGATACAAGTACCGGGCGAGATTCATCGCGGACGCACTTGCCCAGGCGTTCCCGGCCGCAACGCCGGGCACACCGATCGATGGTTGCGTGGTCCGAATCTAGCCCGGACAGCGTCTAGACGGCTGCTGCCTGCGCCCGGATGAGGAGGCGGTACTTCGTGCTCGTGGGCAACTTGTTGAGCTTGCTGCACGTGACCAGTGTGAGCCCGGGCCGCGAGGAGTCCCCCCACAGTATCGCCGCTGTAAAATCGCTCCCGGAAATGATCTTTGGCTTCTCGGTGACGCGGTACGTGAGCGCCGTTCCGCCCACGGTCAGCACGATCGGATCACCGACCTTGATCCGGTGCGAGTACCTCAGTGGGCCACCGGCCGATGTCCGGTGCCCTAACAGCATGCAGTTACCGACAGCGAAGGGTTCGGCTGAGCCGGTCCAGTGGCAGAGGCCCCCGCGATCGAGCACGGTCTTCTCGGTGCCCGCGTACAACCCCTTGGTCTTCGGGAGCGTCACCGTGCGGTACCGACGCGTGCCGACGATCCGTTGGCGGACCCTCTTGGTTCCCCACAGCCGGCGGATGTGAATCGTGCCGAAAGCAGTGGGTGCAACAGCCTCTGCGGCCTGCCCACCAACAGCGACAGCAAGTCCGCCCGCCGCTGCTACGGCCATCGCCGACTTCAGGACCTGACGTCTGCTGAGAATCTGAACCATCGCTACTCCCTGAACCCGAGGCTACTCAGAGCCCACCATCGCCCGCCACCGCGCCGGGTAAGCCGACTGTACCTGACCGTGCAACATCCTCAAGGTCGCCTCAGGCACCCGGTCAACGAGTGATCGAGCCTCGGCGTAGTGCTGAGCCGTGTGCGCAAGCCCCTCGAACGCGGTCCGGCGCTCGACCAGCAGGTCCGCCGGGGGGTCCGCATCGAAGAACCCCCACATCGTGAGCGCAATCGTGAAGTCGTGGATCACGGGAGCCCGCCCGAAGATCGAGGCCCGTCGCAGCGCGATGCCAAGACAACCGGTCAACGCGTCGTCCACCGACTCGCCGGGCGCAACGAGCACCCGGGGCCGCAGACGAGACGCAAGAAGCAGGGCATAGCCCTGATCCGGGCCGGGTGAGCCGAGGTGCGGGCCGCTCGGCTGTCGACCGTCGAGGTCTGCCGGGCGGTCGGCCGTCCACGGACCGGGGACGCGCGCCGACCCCTCGTAGGACCGGGGGCGCACGAGCGGGTCAGTGGGGACGAACTGGGGGGCTGCCATGACTCACCGTTCTACTTGGTCGCGTGGAGCAATCCGTAGACCAACGAATCGGCGAGGGCCTGCCAGGACGCCTCGATGATGTTCGCCGACACCCCGATGGTGGTCCAGGAGCGCTCCCCGTCCGTTGCGTCGATGAGCACACGGGTGACCGCCCCGGTGGCGGTGGCCCCGTCCAGAATGCGCACCTTGTAGTCCGTGAGGTGAATCCGAGACACCTGCGGGTAACTGCCCCGGAGGGCAGAACGAAGAGCAGTATCGATGGCGTTCACGGGTCCGTTGCCCTCGGCCACACGCACGCTCCGCTCGTCCCCGATCCACACCCTGACGGTCGCCTCGGTGGTGAACTGGCCACCGACGAGCTCGTCGGTGATCACCCTCATAGATTCCACCGAGAAGTACTCCTGCTTCCAACCGGTGGCCCGGCGCATGAGCAGTTCGAGCGACGCATCGGCTGCCTCGAAATGGAACCCCTCGTGCTCGAGGCGCTTCAACTCGTCGATGACCTGGTTGATGACCGCGCCGTCCATCGAGAGGCCAAGATCCTCTGCCTTGGCCTGGATGGTTGCCTTGCCCGCCATCTCGGACACGACGAAACGGGTTCCGTTGCCGACGCTCTCGGGGTCCACGTGCTCATAGGCATCCTTGGCCTTGCGGATGGCGCTCACGTGGAGGCCCGCCTTGTGGGCGAACGCACTGGCCCCCACATAGGGCGCCTGCGGGTTCAGCGGCCGGTTGAGCAGTTCGGCGATGTGGTGGCTGACGGCGGTGAGGCGCGTGAGCCGGCCCTCGGGGAGGCACTGGAATCCCATCTTGACCTCGAGGTTCGGGATCACGGTGGTGAGGTTGGTGTTGCCGGTGCGCTCGCCGAGCCCGTTCATGCAGCCCTGCACCTGACGGGCACCGCTGCGGACTGCAGCCATGGCGTTCGCCACGGCACAACCGGTGTCGTCGTGGCAGTGGATCGCGATCGTGACGTCCTCGCGGAAGTGCGCCTTCACGACGGCAACGATGGACTCCACCTCGTGCGGAAGCGACCCGCCGTTCGTGTCGCAGAGGACAAGGTGCGACGCACCCTTGACGGCAGCAGCCTCGAGCGCGCGCATCGCGAACTCGGGATTGCGCTTGTAGCCATCGAAGAAGTGTTCGGCGTCCACCATCACCCGGAGACCGTTGGCACGGAGGAACTCCACGGAGTCAGCGATCATCGCCTCGCCCTCGTCGAGCGTGGTGCCCAGCGCGTTCAGCACGTGGTAGTCCCATGCCTTGGCGACGATGCAGACCGCCCCGGTCTTCGCCTCGACGAGATTGCGCAACGTCGGGTCGTCGTCCACCTTGCCCATCGGGCGGCGGGTGGAGCCAAAGGCGACCAGCCGGGCGGTGGACAGCCGCAGTTCGACCGCCGCACGTGCGAAGAACTCGATGTCTTTCGGGTTCGCGCCCGGCCAGCCACCCTCGATGTACGACACGCCGAGAAGATCCAGCTGTTCGGCAATGCGCAGCTTGTCCTCCACGGTTGCCGACACACCCTCTACCTGCATGCCGTCGCGCAGGGTGGTGTCGAAGATCTCGACGTGTTCACGCTGGTTGCTCATCGTCTGCCTCTTGTCTCGTACTGTCTCGGTCTGGGGGCGGTTCTGGCTGTCGGTGTCCGGGAAACGAAAGAGCCGCCCGAAGGGGCGGCTCTGGGCGCACGTGGGGTTCCCACGTGCGCTACGGAATGATGATGATGCTGGAGAACAGCGACGTCACGCTTTGGAGGCTACCGACCGTACGGGGCGATGGCAATGGTCCCGGGCCCGGACGGCCCGGGCACTGTCAGCCGACGAGTTCGCACCAGCGGGCGTACCGCGGGTCCTGCATCCGGGCGGCCTTGGCGTAGAGATCAGCCAGAATTCGGGTTTTCGGACCGGGGCAGGGCACCTCCCGGTCATCCACCGAGCTGACCGAACCGATCTCGGCAGCCGTGCCACAGACGAAGATCTCCTCGGCGATGTACAGGTCCGAGCGGGCAAGGTTGTCCACCCGGACGTCGTAGCCGAGATCCCGGGCGATGGTCATCACCGAGTTCTGGGTAATGCCCTCGAGCGCACCGGCCGAGAGCGGCGGGGTGATGATGACGTCGTTGCGGACGGCGAACAGGTTCTCGCCGCTGCACTCGGCGATGAGACCGTTCGGGGAGAGCATCACGGCCTCGTCGTAGCCGGCCTTCAGGGCCTCTACCTTGGCGAGCGAGGAATTGATGTAGCCACCGGTGGCCTTGGCGGCCGGGGGCATGATGTTGTGATCGTGTCGGACCCACGAGGAGGTCTTGAGGCGCACACCCTTCTCGAGGGCGTCCTCCCCGAGGTAGGCACCCCACGGCCAGCAGGCAATGGCCACCTCGGTCTTGCAGGGAATCGTGTTGAGCCCCATCTCGCCGTACCCGTAGTACGCAATCGGCCGCACGTAGCAGGCAGGCAGGCCCGTGGACCGCACCGTGTCCTTGGCAGCCTGGACCAGTTCGGCCACGGAGTACGGGATCTCCATCCCGAGGATCTTCGCCGAGTTCAAGAGGCGCTTCATGTGGTCGGTGAGACGGAAGATCGCCGTGCCGTTCGGGGTCTCGTACGCGCGGATGCCCTCGAACACCCCCGTGCCGTAGTGCAGCGTGTGGGTGAGCACGTGGACCTGGGCCTTGTCCCAGTCGACGAGTTCGCCGTTCATCCAGATCTTCGGTGTGGAGGTGATGGGCATTGCAGTCCTCTTCGGTGTCCAGTCACGGGGAGCCGTGGTCGGGGTTGGGCGGTTCTTCCCGGGTTGTCCTCAACCCGTCAATTGACTTACGGCAACGATATTCGCTGCCCGGGCGGACCGCCCGATTCAGCCAGCGGCAACCCGGCGGGCGAGTTCGTCGCCCACCTCGCTGGTGGATCCCGATGTCGGCGCCACGCAGGCAGCACGCACCCGCTCGGCCGCCCGGAACTCGCCCAGAAACTCGAGCATGTGGGCGGCGCTGAGCACAGCGGCCGTGGGGTTGGCCTTGCCGGTTCCCACGATGTCGGGGGCCGATCCGTGCACCGGCTCGAACATGCTCGGGCCCGTCCGGGCCGGGTTCAGGTTCGCGCTCGACGCCACACCGATCCCCCCGCTCACGGCGCCGCCGAGGTCCGTGAGGATGTCGCCGAACAGGTTGTCGGTGACGATCACCTCGTAGCGGTGCGGGTCCTGCACGAAGTAGATGCACGCAGCATCCACATGGTTGTATGCCGTGCCGGTGCCCGGGTACTCGGCAGCCACCTCGTTGAAGGTGCGCTCCCAGAGGTTCCCCGAGAACGTGAGCACGTTCGTCTTGTGGACCAGGGTGACGTGCTTGCGCTCCCGCTTCGCCGCCAGTTCGAACGCATACCGGATGCAGCGCTCCACGCCCATACGCGTGTTCACGCTTCCCTGGGTGGCGACCTCCTGAGGGGTGCCCCTGCGCAGCACGCCTCCCTCGCCGACGTACGGACCCTCGGTGTTCTCGCGGATCACGATGAAGTCGTGGGGCTTCGTGTGCCCCGGTGCCGTGCCCGCGAACGGGCGCTGGTTGATGTAGAGGTCGAGCTCGAACCGCATCTTCAGCAGCAGCCCCCGCTCAATCACCCCCGGAGGTACGTCGGGCGAACCGACCGCTCCGAGCAGAATGGCGTCGAAGTTGCGTAGCTCGGCAAGGGTCGAGTCCGAGAGGATTTCGCCGTCCTTCAGGAAGCGGGCCCCGCCGAGGTCGAAGTCCGTGGTGGCGATGGCGACACCGCTCGCCTGAACCACCTTGAGTGCCTCGGCGGTCACCTCCGGCCCGATTCCGTCGCCGCCGATCACTGCGATCTTGTGAGTCATAGGCCAACACGGTGGCACGTTTCGCCTGTGTTCTGCCAGATTTCGGGTCGGTCCTGCCGAATGATCCCCGAAACGGCGCAATACCATGGGCGGGGCTATGGCCCAGACGCACCATCTCTCGCCCTCGGCCCACACGCGGCTGGCCGAGGAGTACCACGACCTCACCACCCGCGGCAGGATCGAGATCGCCCACGCGATCGAACGCGCCCGGGAGCTCGGGGACCTCAAGGAGAACGGCGATTACCACGCCGCGAAGGAACAGCAGGGCATGATGGAGGGCCGCATCAACCAGCTGAAGTCCATCCTGGACAACGCTGTCCTGGTGCTCCGCCAGTCCGAGCGTGACGAAATCGGCGCAAGGCTCTCCGGCACCGAAGTACCCGAACACCATCGCGAGTTCCTCGAGCGGGCGTTCGGCAGCCACGTCCTCGTCGGCGGTACCGATGTGAACTTCCGGTCCATCGTCACCATCCTCTACGACGGCGACGACGAGAGCGATGCAGAACGCTTCCTGATCGGCCACACCGAGGAGTCCTCGGAGCACGCGATCATCACCCCCGACTCGCCCATCGGCAAGGCGCTGATCGGCAAGAAGGTTGACGACCGGGTGGAGTACGAGGGACCGCGGGGCAAGCTCACCGTGCACGTGCGGCACGTCGAACCGGTCTGACCGGTCCGAGCAGACGTCGACACCGTGGCTGAGCCCGTGGACCACATCCCGGAACCCCCGCTGCCGGAGGGGGCTCGCCTTGCCCTGCCGGGTCGAGGAACTACCTTTTATCGCCACCTCGACGGCCCGGCCGGTGCACCGACGGTGCTGCTCCTCCACGGGTGGACCGCTACCGCGGATCTCAACTGGTTCCGACTCTACGAGCCGCTCGCCGAGCACTTCCGGGTGATTGCCCCCGACCACCACGGCCACGGGGGCGGCGTGCGCAACCGCAGCATCTTCCGGATGGAACACGCGGCCGACGATGCCGTGGCGATCTGTCGTCATCTGGGCATCAACGAGGCGATTGTTGTCGGCTACTCGATGGGCGGGTCCATCGCCCAGCTCGTCTGGCGCAGGCACCGCGAGTTCACCAAGGGACTCGTCCTTGCGGCAACCGCAGCCGAGTACGCCGAGACAGACGGTGAGCACCGGCGCCTGCAGGTACTTCGCGCGCTCGGCATCGGGGCGCGGTTCCTGCCGGACCAGATCCGTGACCGCATTGCTGACGCGGTGTTCCTGAACCGTAAGCGCGGTGTGTGGCAGCCGTGGGCCGTTCGGGAGGTGTCGAACCACGACTGGGCAACCATTGCGCAGGCAGGTGGCGCTCTCGGCACCTTCAAGGCCAGGCCGTGGCTCGCGTCTATCGACGTGCCGACGTCGGTGATCATGACCACGCTGGACACCACCGTGCCACCGAGGCGTCAGCAGGTGCTCGCCGACAACATTCCCGGGGTGCGTGTGTACACCGTGGACGGTGACCACGACGCCTGTTTCGCCGAGGCCGACACCTTTGCCCCAGCGCTTCTCGCCGCGCTGAACCACGCCGCCACGGTGTAAGCACTTTCTTCTTGCAGAAAAACACGTCAGGGCACACAACACCTGGCTGAGAACCGCGGGCGGGGAGTGTGAAGGGATCGTGAAGGAGGTCTTCATGATCGCTTGGGAATCGTGTTGCTTGAGTGAGAGCCATGTTCATCATGCGTCTTTCTCGTCGTCAACAGCTCTCCACAGTCCTCGTCCTCTTGCTGCTCGGTGGTTGCGGCTTCGGGGCACTCCCTCTCCGGGGCAAGGCGTCGAACCGCTCAGGAGCCCGGCGCTCCGTTTCCGCCCCAGCACGGCCAGCGCGGCGCACGACAACGACCGTCCGGACCACGATTCCTGTTGCCAGCACGTCCTCGACAACGACCGTCCGGACCACGATTCCTGTTGCCAGCACGTCCTCCACAACGAGCACGCTCCCACGGCCGAGCACGCGGCAGGTGATCTGGGTGAGCCGCTCAGGGAATGACTCGAGCAACGGAACAACCCGCACCGCTCCCGTGCGAACGGTGACCGAGGCGTGGTCCCGGATCCCGCAGGGAATCGACATCGGCACCGCGTACGAGATCAGCATCGAACCCGGCATCTACGACGAGGAGTCGTTGCCGACGTACTGGGAGTCGAGGCACGGCACCGCCGCAGGGCCTATCGAGGTCTCCGCAGCGGAGGGCGCTGGCTCCGTCACGTTCCTCGCGCAGATGAACGTCTTCGATGTCCGGTACCTCACGGTGAGGAACATCACCATCGCTGCGAACGGCGACGCCTTCCACTGCGAGCGTTGTCTGCACGTGACTCTCACGGCGATGGTTCTCGACGGCGGTCGACGGTCGGCACACGATCTCCTCAAGGTGAACCAGTCGAGCTACATCAACATCGAGAACAGCAACATCCACGGGGCTGAGGACAACGCGCTCGACTTCGTCGCTGTGGAGCACGCTGTCGTCCGCAACAACCGCATCCACGATGCCGGTGACTGGTGCGCATACGCGAAGGGCGGTTCGGCGGACGTGCTTGTGGAGGGGAACGAGATCTACAACTGCGGGACGGGCGGGTTCACCGCAGGTCAGGGCACGGGGCTCGAGTTCATGGTGTCGCCGCACCTCACGTACGAGGCCGAGGACGTGATGGTGCGGAACAACAGCATCCACGACACCGACGGGGCCGGTCTCGGTGTCAACGGCGGTCACAACGTGACGATGACCGGCAACACGCTCACCCGTGTCGGTGCGCGCAGTCACACCATCGAGGTCGGCTTCGGGGCCCGGGGCTGCGACGGCAACCGCTCGATCTGCAGCGCACTTGTGCAGCAGGGTGCGTGGGGGACGAGTTCGCTCGACGACGGCGTGAACTACGTCCGCATCCCGAACCGCAGCGTGCTCATCGAGGGCAACGTCATCGACAACTCCACCGGCTCGGAGAGCGCGTGGCAACAGCTTTTCGTCCCGGGCCCGTGGCAGGGCAGCCAAGCCGGGAGCGCCAGCAACCCCAGGCCCGCGCTCGCCGACGATGGCTTGGTCATCCGCGGCAACACGTTCCGCAACGGGGGCACCGCGAAGCCGCTCGGCGTGGGCGAGCCCAACTCCGGCTGCCAGGTTTCCAACCCGACCTGCAACCCTGAACAACTCCGCCGGGACAACCGCTTCCAGTAAGCCACCGAGCCGATGATTGTCCAGCGGGGCAGAGCAGGTCAGACTGCATGACGATGCGCATCCTTCTTGTCGAGGACGACCCGGTCCTGGGGGCGGTACTCCGCCGCGGCCTGCAGGAGGACGGGTACGCAGTCGATCTCGCAACCTCCGTCGCCGACGGGCGGGATCACCTCGTAATCAACGAGTACGACGCCGCCGTTCTCGACCTCGGACTTCCCGATGGCGACGGCTCTGTGCTGTGCCGCTGGGTTCGGGAGCGACAGTTGCCCACTGCCGTGCTCATCCTCACCGCGCGCGACAGCCTGTCGGACAAGGTGGCGGGCCTCGACGGTGGCGCCGACGATTACCTCATCAAACCCTTCGACTACCCCGAGCTAGCGGCTCGTGTGCGAGCGGTGATGCGGAGGCCGCGCAATACAGTTCCCACTGTGCTGCAGGCCGGTGACATCCGTCTCGACCCGGCAACGCACACGGTGTGGCGCGGGGCCATCGTTCTCCCCTTGACCGCACGCGAGTTCGCGCTGTTGCACCATCTCATGCTGCACGCCGGCGCCGTGGTTACCCGCACCGAATTGCTCGAGCACGTGTGGGATGCCCACTACGAGGGCACGTCGAACGTTGTCGATGTCCACATCGCGAACCTCCGGAGGAAACTTGACCTCCCTGGCTCGCCCGCACCGCTCGAGACGGTGCGCGGCGTGGGTTTCCGCCTCGGGATGACCTCGTGAGGGTCCGAGGCACCCTTCGACTCGCGGTGCTCGCCGCCATTGCTGCCGTGCCCGCTCTCGCAGTGGGTGCCGTTGCGTGGCGCCACGGGGACAACCTTGCGGAGCAGCGCCTCGAGCAGCACGTCGACGAGTCGCTCGACAACGCAATGCGTCTGCTCGGGACCGGGCAGGGCACCCCCGTGGACGGCACCTGGCTCACCGACAGCGAAGGCCCGATCAAGAGCCTCGGAGTGTCGGAGATCACTCCTCCCTGGCAGGGCCTGCTCTCCGAAGCCGTCCAGTACCCCACGCGACGCGACTTCAGCGAGAACGGCCGCAACTTCGCCGCCTTCGGCCGACCGTGGTCCAACGGGCAGGCGATTGTCACCGTTGCCGAACTCGACCGGCTCCAGTCAGACCGGTCCGGCACGCACCAACGGGTCCTGATCCTCATGGTTGGGCTGACCCTCGCGGTCACCGCCCTGCTCGAGGTGCTCCGCCGCGTCATCCTCGCCCAGACCGGAGGACGGATCGGGCGCCAACGAGCGTTCCTCGCCGACGCGGCCCACGAAATGCGGACACCACTCGCGATCATCCAGGCCTCCTCCAGCCAGGCCCTCGCTCGTCCGAGGACCAGCGAGGAGTACGTACGAGCCCTTGCCGAGGTGCGGTCCGCTGCCGAGCGAGCGTCCACGGGGGTGTCCCAGTTGCTCGAGCTTGCGCGGCTGGAGGCCGGGCAGGTGACGGTCCGACTCGCACCGCTGCGTCTCGACCTCTTGAGTGAGGAGGTTGCCGCCGCAAACACCACCGAGGGGGTCACGATCGAGGCACCTGCCGGGTCGCCTGTCCTCGTCGACGCCGATGCACCCCTGTTGCGCCAGGCGCTCGACAACGTGGTGCGAAATGCAGTGCGCCGGGCGCGCTCGGTTCGGATCGACACCGCGGTCGAGCACGGGCGGGCGGTCGTGCGTGTCAGCGATGACGGCCCAGGATTCGACCAGACCGTGCTCACGTCGGAAACCCAAAGATTCCGGCGGGCCGATCAAGCCGGCTCTGCAGGCCTCGGGCTCTCCATCGTCGACGCCATTGTCCGGGCCCACCACGGGACTGTGCTGCTCGCGAACCGGCCCGCTGGCGGCGCCGAGGTCACACTCCTCCTGCCGGTACGCACCGAGCCGAGGCCTGCAGGTCCACGTTCAACATTCCGTAAGCAGAAGTCCATGCCACGACAATGAAGACGTTGCGGAGAATGCGGATTACGGGAAGGCGATGAGGTCGAGCCCGATGTCGAGGATGGGCGCCGAGTGGGTGAGTGCCCCGACAGCGATGTAGTCGACCCCTGTTGCCCCAACGCTGTTCGCCACTTCGAGCGTCAGCCCCCCGCTGGCCTCGATCAGCACGTGCCGACCGGTCCGACCGGCGAACTCACGCACCATGCCAACGCCTTCGTGCATCTGATCGACGGTGAAGTTGTCGAACATGATGAGGTCTGCACCGGCCTCGAGTGCCTCGCTCAGTTCGTCGAAGCCGTCCACCTCGATCTCGAGTGCAATGCCCGGATCCATGCGGCGAACGGCAGCGAACGCCGCAGCAATACCTCCTGCAGCAGCGACGTGGTTGTCCTTCACGAGCGCGGCATCGGACAGCGCCATCCGGTGGTTCTGCCCGCCGCCACAGCGCACTGCGTACTTCTCGAGCGCTCGGAGCCCCGGGGTGGTCTTGCGCGTGTCGCGCACGCGGGCGCCAGTTCCGGCGAGTGCGTCGGCCCACCTCGACGTCAATGTCGCGATCCCCGACAGGTGCGAGAGCAGGTTGAGCGACGTCCGTTCTGCGGTGAGGAGCGACCGTGTCGGGGCGGTGACCCGTGCGAGAACGGTCCCGGGCGCGACTCGATCCCCGTCGGATACGAAGTACTCGAACTCCGATGCATCGTTCCCGCACACGGTGTCGATCACGGCTGCGGCGAGGGCAAGCCCTGCCACCGTGCCGGCCCCACGGGCCCCGTACGCTGCGCTGCTGCGCTGGGTCGTGGGCACGGTGGCCGTCGAGGTGATATCAATCCCGCCGGCGAGGTCCTCGGCGATCGCCATTCGCGCGATGGCAGCAACAGCATCAGGGTCAACGCCACCGGTGATGAGACGCCTGCGCGTCGCCTCGGAGAGCGGGTGGAACTGGAACATCTCAGACCCTTTCGCTGCCGGGAGCGGACGCTGCTCCCGGGATGCCGTCGAGGTGCAACCCCGACCCATTGAGGTACACGCCGAGGTGTCGACGCCACTCATCCCGCGGCGCCGGCCAGTCCGAGCGACGGTGGCAGCCTCGGCTTTCCGTACGGGCGAGCGCGGCGACCACCACTGCGGTGGCAACCGTAAGGAGGTTGGTTGCTTCCCACGACCGACGAGAGGCCGTAGTCCCCACTGAGACCTCCGAGGACAGTTCGGCGAGAGCCTCCAGGCACGACCGCAGACCGGATTCGCTGCGCATCACACCGACGTGCCGGGACATCTCAGCGCGCAGTAGGCCGCGGTGCCCTGCCCCGAGCAGGCCCGATGGCGAGTCGGGCGCGTCCACGGGCTCCACATGCTCCGGCAGTCTCCATGCCAGGTTCCGGCCGAGGCGTGTGCCGGCAACGAGTCCCTCCGTCACGCTGTTCGACGCAAGCCGGTTCGCGCCGTGGAGCCCCGTGCAGGCAACCTCGCCGACGGCGTAGAGCCCGGCAATGCCCGTGCAGCCGTCGAGGTCCGCGCGTATCCCCCCGCACGCGTAGTGGGCCGCCGGGGCAACAGGGATGCGCTGGGTGACAGGATCGATACCGTTCGCACGGCAAGCCTCGGTGATCGACGGGAAGCGGGTCTCGAACGATGTGCCGAGGTGCGTGGCGTCGAGGAACACGTGGTCGTCCACGCCGCCGGGCGATTCCGCCATCCGGCGTGAGATTGCAGCCGCCACCACGTCACGAGGGGCGAGGTCCTCGAGCGGGTGAACACCCACCATCACCCGCTCGCCGAGAGCGTCGTACAGGATTGCGCCCTCACCACGAACCGCCTCGCTGATGAGGGGCTGTTGACCGAGTGCGTCGGGCCCGGTGTACAGCACGGTGGGGTGGAACTGGATGAACTCGAGGTCCGCGGCCTCGGCGCCCGCTCGGAGTGCAGCCGCGAGGCCGTCACCGGTAACCGCCGGTGGGTTGGACGTGGACGCAAATACCTGCCCGTAGCCACCGGTTGCCACGACCACCGCACGGGCGGTGACGAGACCAACCGAGAGCGGCATACCGTTGCCGTCGATGCGGGCGACGCGCACCCCTGCGGCCTGAGCCTTCCCTGAGGAGTTCGCGCCCATCACGATGTCGAGCGCGAAGGCACGATCCAGTAGTTCCACACCGGCGGCGAGCGCACGTTGGTCGAGCGTGCGCTGCACCTCGCGCCCGCTCTGGTCGCCGTGCGAATGGACGATCCGGTTCGCGCTGTGGCCCCCTTCACGCGTCAACGACGGACTCCCGTCACCGCTCTCGTCAAACGCGGCCCCGAGCGTCATGAGGTACCTGATCGCATCGGGGGCCTCGGCCACCAATTCGCGTACCGTCATCTCGTCGCACAGCCCGGCGCCTGCCTCGAGGGTGTCGCTCACGTGGGCCTCGAGCGAGTCCTGCGGGTCCAGCACTGCGGCCAGCCCTCCCTGCGCCCAGGCGGTAGAGCCGGCGTCGAGAGTGTCCTTGGTGACGAGCAGCACCGAACGGAGGGGGCGGACCGCCAGCGCCGCAGCGAGCCCCGCCGCACCCGATCCAAGAACCACGACGTCCACGTCGCGCGTCCACGTCACCGCCGGGGCGTCGAGCGCGAGCGGCAGCATCACGGTGAGAGTCGCCTCACTCGCCGCGCGGCGAGGGCGTTCCGATAGCGATCATGCGCTCCACGGACGAGCGGGCACGAGCGGCAATTGCGTCGTCCACGGTGACCTCGTCGGTCATGTTCTGCAACGAGCGCAGCAGCTTGGCCGGCGTGATCATCTTCATGTACTTGCACACGGCGGCCCGGTTCACGGGCTGGAAGATCGTGAGTGGGTTCGCCTTGGTGAGCTGGTGGAGCATGCCGGTCTCCGTGGCAACGAGCACCTTCTTCGCTTTTGTCTCCCGGGCAGCCTGCACCATCCCCGAGGTGGACAGGATCCTGGTGCGCTCCTTGGGGACGACGCCTGAGGAGGCGAGGTACAGCGCACTCGTTGCGCACCCACACTCGGGGTGGATGAACAGCTCGGCCTCGGGCTCGCTGCGCACGAGGTCCGCAAGATCGGCACCGTTGATGCCGGCGTGCACGTGGCACTCGCCCATCCAGATGTGCATGTTCTGGCGACCCGTGAGGCGCTGGACGTGTGCGCCGAGGAACTGGTCCGGGCAGAAGAGCACCTCGGTGTCCGCCGGGATGCTGTTGACCACCTCAACCGCATTTGACGACGTGCAGCAGATGTCGGTCTCTGCCTTCACTGCGGCAGTGGTGTTGACGTAGCTGACGACGACGGCGCCCGGGTACGTCGCCTTCCACGAGCGGAGCTGGTCTGCCGTGATGGAGTCGGCCAGCGAACAGCCGGCTGCGGCATCGGGGATGAGGACCGTTTTGGCGGGGTTGAGGATCTTGGCCGTCTCGGCCATGAAGTGCACGCCGCAGAACACGATGACGGAGGCATCGACCTCGGCGGCGACACGGCTCAGTGCGAGCGAATCGCCCACGTGATCGGCAATGTCTTGGATCTCTGCCACCTGATAGTTGTGGGCGAGGATGACCGCATCGCGCGCCTTGGCAAGGCGACGGACCTCCGCGGTCCACGTCGCTCGCTCGGTGTCAGTCATGGTCGACTCGTCTGCCACTCCGTCAGGCTACGTGGGTCGGTGTGTCTCCGTGGAACGGAATGCGCTGAAGAGCAGATCCACCCGCTCGGCCACCGGCCCGCTCGCCATCCCCATCCGCTCCGGCGCCCGGCCCTGCAGGCGGTTTACGGTCGACCGGCCGCACTCGTTGGCCACCAGCACGGTCCGGCACCGGGAGCGCTCACCGGTGTCGAGCCGGGTAGCGGTGCCGAAGCAGCAGAGCCCTACCGCATCGAACACGGTCGCTGCGATGGCGACCGGGCTGTCGAGCAGTTCGTAGACGTCGCCCTCGGCAAGCAGCGAGATTCGGGCCGCCCCGTCCGCATTGCGGCCAAGGGCTTCGGGGGCCACCACGGTGAGGCCGTACAGACGGCTGCCCGTGTCCCAGCCAGCGGTCTCGTGCAGGCGGAGTTCGAGCCAGGTTGCCAAGTGATCCAGGAGTTCTTCGTCGTTCATGCCCCTACTGGGTGCACGGCCACCGGCGAACGGAAGGCCTCGGCGACGCTCCGGGGCTCAGCTCGACAGGCGCACAGCGATATCCGCAGCCGCGGCCACGACCACCTTGCCGAGCAGCAAGCCCGGTGATCTCGTGAGCCGCTCCACCGGGCCCGACACGCTGAGTGCCGCAACCACGTCCCCCGAGCGTCCGTAGACGGGCGCGCTGACACTCGCTACACCCTTCTCGCGCTCCTCGACGCTCTCCACCCAGCCCGGGTTGCGGCGACCGGGCGGCGCAGTGAGCACCCTTCCCGCCGAACCGCGTTCCAGAGGCAGCAGGGCCCCCTCCGGAACGATCCAGCGCAGTCCGTGGGTTGACTGCAACGACACCACACAGCGACGACCCGAACCCTCGAGCACGTACAGCTGCACGCTCTCACCGGTGCGGTCCCGCAGGGCCTCCATCGCCGGGAGCGCTGCGGTGGCAACGGGCAGTCGCTCGGCCGCCGCCTTGCCAAGGCCGACCAGACCGAGACCCAGCTCGAAGCGGCCCTCATTGTCCCGGCGCACCAGACCGTGCTGCTCGAGGGCAACCGCGAGACGGTGCGTGGTTGCCCGGGGCAGCCCCACAGTGGCTTGGAGGTCCGCCAGACCGAGCGCACCGCGCTCCTCGAGCGCGTGAAGAAGCGCCACTGCCTTGTCCAGCACCCCAACGCCGCTTACACTGTCCATCTGACGGGAACTCTATCCCAGAAAGTGAGATTGCGATCATGACGAGCACATTGCCCGAGAAGGTGTGGGAGCGCCACGTGGTGCATCGTGCACCCGGCGAGGCCGACCTCCTCTACATCGACCTCCATCTGGTCCACGAGGTCACGAGCCCGCAGGCATTCGACGGTCTGCGCCTGACCGGCCGCAAGGTACGCCGGCCCGAACTCACGGTCGCCACCGAGGACCACAACGTCCCGACCGCAGACATTCACCTCCCGATCGCCGACCCGGTCTCGGCGCGACAGGTTGAGGTGATGCGCGAGAACGCAAAGGAGTTCGGCATCACGCTGTTCCCCATGGGCAACAAGAACCAGGGGATCGTGCACGTGATCGGCCCCGAGCAGGGCCGCACACTGCCGGGTATGACGATCGTGTGCGGAGACAGCCACACCGCAACGCACGGCGCGTTCGGAGCCCTCGCGTTCGGCATCGGCACGAGCGAGGTGGAGCACGTGCTCGCCACGCAGACGCTCCCGCAGGGCACGCCAAAGTGGATGCGCATCAACGTCGACGGCGAACTGCACAACGGCACCACCGCCAAGGACGTCATCCTCGCGATCATCGGCCGCATCGGCACCGCCGGTGGCATCGGCCACGTCATCGAGTACGGCGGCTCCGTCATCCGCTCACTCTCCATGGAGGGCCGCATGACGGTCTGCAACATGTCCATCGAGGCGGGTGCCCGGGCGGGGCTCGTGGCGCCGGACGACACCACGTTCGCCTACCTCGAGGGCCGCGAACACGCACCCAAGGGCAAGGCGTGGGAGCAGGCACTGGACGACTGGCGCACGCTGCGCACCGACGCAGGCGCGAAGTGGGACACCGTGGTCGACATCAACGGCTCGGCACTCATCCCGCACGTCACGTGGGGCACAAACCCGGCCCAGGTGGCCACCATCAACGACGTCGTGCCATCGCCAGACTCGTTCGCCGACGCCACCCAGCGCGACAACGTTGCCCGTGCACTTGAGTACATGGGTCTCACCGCCGGGCAGCGCATCCGTGACATCGCGGTGGACACCGTGTTCATCGGCTCGTGCACCAACAGCCGCATCGAGGACCTGCGTGCCGCTGCCGCAGTGCTTGAGGGTCGCACGGTCACCGCCAAGCGCGTGATGGTCGTCCCCGGTTCGCACCGCGTGAAGGAGCAGGCGGAGAACGAGGGGCTCGACAAGATCTTCCGTGCCGCTGGCGCAGACTGGCGCGAGCCGGGCTGCTCGATGTGTCTCGCCATGAACCCCGACAAACTCGCCGTGGGCGAGCGCTCGGCCAGCACGAGCAACCGCAACTTCGAGGGGCGCCAGGGCCGCGGTGGCCGCACGCACCTCGTCTCCCCCGCCGTCGCCGCAGCCACCGCTGTTGCCGGCACCTTCTGCACCCCGGAGGACCTCAAGTGAAAGCCGTACGAGTCATCACCGGTAGCGGCATGCCGCTGCGCCGTTCCGACGTGGACACCGACCAGATCATCCCCGCCGAGTGGTTGAAGCGCGTGGAGCGCACGGGCTTCGAGAAGGGCCTGTTCTCCACGTGGAAGGACGATCGCAACTTCGTGATGAACGACGAGCGCTACGCAGGTTCGTCGGTGCTCGTTGCCGGGCCGGCGTTCGGCGTCGGCTCGTCCCGCGAACACGCCGTGTGGGCGATCCAGCAAGGCGGGTTCGATGCGGTCATCGCGCCGAGTTTCAGCGACATCTTCCGCAACAACTGCACGAAGAACGGTCTCGTGCCGGTCGTGCTGCCCGAACCGCTTGTCGAAAAGATCTGGCAGGCCATCGAGGCGGACCCGAAGACGCCGATCACCGTGGACATGGAGCGCCTTCTCGTTGAGGTGCCGGCCGCCGGGATCACGGAGTCGTTCCCGATGGACGCACCGACGCAGGAGCGCTTCCTGCACGGCCTCGACGACATCGGCATCACGATGTCGCACGTCGGCGACATTTCGGCCTACGAGACCAAGCGGCCCGCCTGGCTCGCCTGATCGGCGTCAGCCGATGGCGAGGAACTCGACCCAGTTGCCGTCCGGGTCCTCAACCATCGAGATGGACGTGTTCGCACGAATCTCGGTGACGGGGATGCGCACCTTGTAGCCAGCGGCCGCAACGGCGTCGGTGATCTCGGCGATGTTCGAGACCGACATCGTCCAGTAGCGGTAGCCCGTGGCTCCGCCGATGCCGCCCTTGGCCGGACGTGCCTCGGGGGTGGGGTCGAAGGTGACGAGCTTGATCATTGACGTGCCGCACATCAGGCGCCACATATGCATGCCGCCGGGCATCGGGCCGTCTGCCACAAACGTGAAACCCAGTGTGTCTCGGTAGAACTTCAGCGATGCCTCGATGTCGGTGACGACAATCCCGAGGTCAATGGAATCTTTGGTGAGGTGAACGGCCATGCAGAGGTTCTAGTTCCCCGGGACGCACCCTGCCAAGCGATCGACGCCGGTGATTCAGGGCAGCCTCAGGGTGAACGTGTAGGTGTAGGAACCGTCGGCGTTCGGGACAGTGCGCAGCTTTCCCTTGGCATTGAGGTAGGCACCCGTGCCGCCCACGACCGTCCGCGCCAGTGGTACGCCGGCGTCGGGCTTCTTACGCGGCTTGACCTTCACCACGCCCTCCACATTGATCGAGTCGCTGTCGTTGAGGCGGAACGTCTGCGTAATGGTCCGTTCCTCCTTCACCGCCGAGGCACCCGTTCCCTTTCCGAGGCGCGTGGTCACGAGCACACCCGTCAACTCCGCGCCGGGTTTGCCGTCCAGCAAGAACGGCACCGTGAACTCCAGTCGATCCCCCACCGACGGCCCGGGTGGGTCGAGATCGACCGGTTTCTCCGCCCACGAAACCGGCACGAAATTGAACACCACGGTGGTGACCCCCTTGGAGCCGTCCTCCACCGTGCCGGAACGATCGACGCTGCTGCACGCCGCAAGCACAAGCGCGGGTACTGCGAGCAACAGGATCCGCTTGGTATGCGTCTGCTTCGAACTCATCGGTTCCTCCAAAAGGCGACCCGGTTCCAGCCACCGGGTGGTATCAGACTAAACGGGCACTCTGCATCACCCCAAAAAGATGATGCTTCAGTGCGTCAGGTTGTAGCGGCGAGGAGGGTGCTGAGGTCGAGCAGGCGCTCGTCGTTCGAGAACACCTGGATCGGGTCGCTGATGGTCAGGCGGAGCGCACGCTGGATCATCCGGGCGTGCAGGTGCTGGTTGTACTCCGCCAGCGTCACGGCCCAACCGTCGTTGCCGGCGCGAGCCGTACGTCCGGAACGGTGCAGGTAGGCCTTCGCGTCGGAGGCCGGTTCGTGGTGGATCACCACGTCAATGCCGTCCACGTCGATACCGCGCGCAGCCACGTCGGTGGCCACAAGCACCTTCAGTTCCCCCATGGAGAAACGCTTGAGGGCCTTCTCACGGGAGGGCTGGGGAAGGTCGCCGTGGATTGCGGCAGCACTCACGCCGAGGTCCCGGAGGTTGTCGGTTACCCGGTCACACATGCGCTTGGTCGCGCAGAACACCACGACCCGCTGCGCGGTCTTGCAGATCGACGCGATAACCCGGTCCTTGTCCATGTGGTGCACGCCGAGGAAAACATGGTGCATCGTGCCGACGGTGTCGTTCGCGGCGTCGATGGCGATCTCCACCGGATCCTTCAGGTAGCGGCGCACGAGGTGACCGACCTGGCCGTCCAGCGTTGCCGAGAACAGCATCGTCTGGTGCACACCGGTGACATGACGCAGGATCCACTCGACCTGTGGGGTGAAGCCATCGTCGGCCATGCGGTCGGCCTCGTCGATGACGACCACCTCAATCTCGGAGAGGTCCACCTCCTTACCCTTGATGAGGTCGACGAGGCGCAGCGGCGTAGCCACCACGAGGTCGACACCCTTCTCGAGGAGGGTTACCTGATCCTGGCGGGAGGACCCGCCGTACGCAGCGAGCACCACCTTGCCGCAGGCCTTGGCGATAGGCGCGAGCACCTCTGCCACCTGAAGCGCCAGCTCACGGGTGGGCACGAGCACGAGGCCGTGCGGGCGGTTGGGGGCGGAGTTCGGCGTGATGCGGCTGAGCATCGGTACGCCAAACGCGAGCGTCTTGCCAGACCCGGTACGCGCCCTGCCACAGACATCCTGACCGGTGAGCGCCACGGGGACGGCCTCGATCTGGATGGCGAACGGTTGTGTGAATCCGGCCTCAGCGAGACCACGATCCACGTCCGGGGGGACTCCGAGTGCAGCGAAACCAGTGGGGGCCACGGGGGCAGCAGTTTCAGTCATGTTGATCCTGCTCAGGCTACCTCGCAGAAGTCGCGCTGGGCCGTCTATCGTCCCCGTCATGAAGGTCCCCCTTACGATCAATGACCACCTCCACCGCGCCGAGGATCTCTACTGGCAGCGCACGGCAGTGGTCGACGAGCCCGATCAGCCTGCAGAGGGTTGGGGGTCGTTCACCTACGGCGAGATGGCAGACCGAGCCCGGGCACTCGCAGCGGGTCTCGACGCCCTCGGCATCGCCCCGGGCGAACGGGTGGCCATGGTGAGCCACAACTCCGCCCGGCTGCTCACCGCGCTGTTCGGCGTTTCGGGCAGCGGTCGGGTGCTGGTGCCGATCAACTTCCGCCTCGTTGCAGAAGAGGTGCAGTACATCGTGGAGCACTCGGGCGCCCGCATCCTCCTCGTCGACCCCGAGCTTGAGGAGGCGCTGTCGGCGGTGACCTGCGAGCGCAAGATGATCATCGGGGCCGAGAGCGACGCCGTGCTCATGAGGTTCGGGGTCCAGCCCACTCCCTGGGCCGCTGACGAGGACGCCACGGCCACCATCAACTACACGTCGGGTACCACCGCGCGTCCGAAGGGCGTGCAGCTCACCCACCGCAACCTTTGGCTGAACAGCGCAGTCTTCGGCTGGCAGATGGGCGTGAGCGACCGTGACGTGTACCTGCACACGCTCCCCCAGTTCCACTGCAACGGCTGGGGCATGCTCTATTCGGTTACGGCGATGGGCGGCAAGCACATCATCATCCGCAAGATTGACGGCGCCGAGATCCTCCGCCGGATCGAGGAGCACGGCGTCACGCTCCTGTGCGGTGCACCGGCGGTTGCGAACATGATCCTTGATGCCGCGAAGACCTGGGACGGGCCGATCCCCGGCCGGGACCGCGTGCGCATCGTGCTCGCCGGCGCACCGCCGCCATCGAAGACCATCGAGCGGATCGAGACCGAGCTCGGCTGGGAATTCGTGCAGCTCTACGGCCTCACCGAGACCACACCGCTGCTCACCATGAATCGTGGGCGCGCCGAGACCGACTCGCTCTCCCCCGCAGAGCGCGCCGTGAGCCTGTCCCGGGCCGGCGGGGCCGGACTCGGTGTTCACGTCCGGATCTCCGACCAGGGCGAGATCCTCGCCCGTGGCAACCACATCATGGGCGGCTACTGGGACCAGCCCGAGGCAACCGCTGACGCGATCAAGCCGGCCAGCGACGACCCCAACGGACCCGAGTGGTTCCACACCGGGGACGGCGGCATCATCGATGACGACCACTACGTCGTGATCTCGGACCGCAAGAAGGACGTCATCATCTCCGGTGGCGAGAACGTGTCGTCCATCGAGGTGGAGGATGCACTCTTCAGCCACCCGGACGTGAGCGAGGTGGCCGTGATCGGCGTGCCCGACGAGAAGTGGGGCGAACTGGTGCTCGGCCTCGTCGTGAAAACCCCAGGCTCGGCCCTCAGCGAGGCGGACCTCATCGCCTATTGCAGGACGAAACTGGCCGGCTACAAGTGCCCGAAGCGGATCGAGTTCCGTGAGTCGCTGGCGCGGACCTCCACCGGCAAGCTGCAGAAGTTCAAGCTGCGCGAGCCGTACTGGGCAGATCACGCCAAGCAGATCAACTAGGTGCAACTGCCCACGTCGTTCTCGGTACTGACACACGTCTTGGCTTCAGGGGGAGCTCGGGCCCGAACGCAATCGGGTTGCGGGCCCGTAGACTCGGTAGCGAGCCGACATCAAGAAGGTCCCACCGCAAGGTGGGGCCTTCGTCACTTTTCGGGACCCGGTGCCCATTGCGCAGGTGCGCCGAGTTCCGTATGCTGCACGTGATGCGTAACTTGCTGGGACTCCTCCTTCTTACCTAGGGCGAGCGCCACATATCCGCGTTCGCCCCGCCCCTGCCTCACCGGCAGGGGTTCTTGCTTTTTCCGGCAAGTACCCCAGAACGATCCCAACCCAACCCAGTCCGACCGCCAGCACACGAAATCCTCAGCACCAGGAGCCGACACGATGCCCCCGAAGCCAGTCACCGTCAAGAAGATGCCCTTCGAGAAGTACCAGGCGTGGCTCCCGCTCGTCCTCGCAGATCGCACGTGGCCGAACGTAACGATCGACAAGGCGCCGATGTGGTGCTCGGTCGACCTGCGTGACGGCAACCAGGCCCTCATCGACCCGATGGACCCCGAGCGCAAGCGCCGCATGTTCGAGACACTCGTGAAGATGGGCTTCAAGGAGATCGAGGTCGGGTTCCCCGCAGCGAGCCAGCCCGACTTCGACTTCGTGCGCCAGCTCATCGAGGAAGACCTCATCCCCGATGACGTCACCATTCAGGTGCTCGTACAGTCCCGCCAGGAACTCATCGAGCGCACCTACGAGTGCTTGCAGGGCGCCCGACGCGCCATCGTTCACTTCTACAACTCCACGAACCCACTGCAGCGCGAGGTTGTGTTCAACCTCGACAAGCAGGGCATCACCGACATCGCCGTCAACGCTGCCCGTATCTGCAGGAAGCTCGAACAGACCATGGGTGACACCGAGATCCTCTACGAGTACTCGCCCGAGTCGTTCACGCTGACCGAGCCGGACTACGCGCTCGACGTGTGCCACGCCGTCATGGAGGTCATCGAGCCGACGCCGGAACGGCCGCTCATCCTGAACCTGCCCGCCACCGTTGAGTGCTACACCCCGAACGTGTACGGCGACGTCATCGAGTGGTTCTGCCGCAACATCCGCAGTCGCAACAGCGTCATCATCTCGCTGCACCCGCACAACGACCGCGGCTGCGGTGTTGCTGCCGCCGAGTTCGGGGTGATGGCTGGTGCCGACCGCGTGGAAGGGACACTGTTCGGCAACGGCGAGCGCACCGGCAACGTGGACCTCGTGAACCTTGCCCTCAACCTGTTTGCACTCGGTGTGGACCCCGAACTGGACCTCAGCGACATCGACGCGTTGCGCCGAGTGGCGGAGTACTGCAACCGCCTGCCGGTCTCGCCGCGCCACCCCTACGTGGGCGACCTCGTCTACACCTCGTTCTCCGGAAGCCACCAGGACGCCATCAAGAAGGGCCTCGAGGTGCTCGAGCGCAATGCTGTTGCTGCCGGCCGCAAGAAGCACGACTACGAGACCTGGGGAGTGCCTTACCTGCCGATCGACCCCAAGCACGTGGGCCGCACCTACGAGGCTGTCATCCGTGTCAACAGCCAGAGCGGCAAGGGCGGCGTTGCGTACATCATGAAGGCCGAGCACGGTTTCGACCTCCCGCGCCGCCTGCAGATCGAGTTCTCCAAGACGATCCAGCACATCACCGAGGATTCCGGCACCGAGATTAACCCCGTGATGATGTGGGATGCCTTCGAGGCCGAGTACCTGCCCGCCAACCCGCACCACACGCTCGACGGGCACGAACTGCGCACTGACGGCAAAGTCACCTCGGTCACCGCCCAGGTACTCGTTGACGGGGAACACCGCACCCTCACCGGCAGCGGCAACGGCCCGATCAGCGCGTTCGTCAACGCGATTGCGGACGGACTCGGTATCAACATCGATGTGCTGGACTACGCGGAGCACGCGTTGTCCGCCGGCTCGGAAGCCACTGCCGTTGCGTACGTGGAGACCTCCGACGGCGAGGGGAACGTTCGCTGGGGGGTTGGCGACGACCCGAACATCATCACGGCGTCGTTCAAGGCCGTGCTCTCGGCCCTCGACCGCCAGCGGCGATGAGGCAATGGCGGCAGCCACTAGAGTTAGTTCGGCGGCCGGAACGTCGATCCGGCCGGAACACCACGACGACAAGGGACGAACGATGAAAGTCACTGTGGACTACGACGTGTGTGCCTCAACCGGGACGTGCATGCAGGTGTGCCCCGAAGTGTTCGAGGTTCGCAGCGATGGCTACCTCTACGTGCTCCAGGAGAATCCGCCGGAATCGCTGCGCGAGAAGGTGAAGCAGGCCGAGGAACTCTGCCCCACCGCAGCCATCACGATCGAGGGCTGATGGCTCAGCCGGCGCGCCGGTTCAGCCGCGGAGTGCAGACACCGACACGATGCCGGGTGCACTGCGGAGCGCCGTAAGCACGGAGTCCGGAACCGGTGACGTTGGGGCGATCAGCATGAGCGCCGATCCGACCTGCCGGGACTTGCCCACATCCATGTCGGCGATGTTGATACCGGCGTCGCCGAGGAGCGTGCCCACCAGACCGATAACACCGGGCCGGTCGTCGTTGCGCACGACGAGCATGTGGTCCGAGGGCGGTACGTCGGTGGTGTGGTCCTCGACCATCACGATGCGCGGCTCGGAACGCCGGCCCGTGAGCGTGCCCGCCATCGAGTGCCCGTCGCAGCGCAGCGTCAACAGGTTGACGTAGTCCTGGGACTCCGCGCTCTTCACCTCGCGGACCTCGACGCCCTTATCCCGAGCCAACTGCGGGGCGTTCACGTACGTGACGGGCTCGTCGCTGATCGCGCCGAAGAAACCTTTCAGCACCGACAAGGTGAGGATCCGGCTGTCCTGCTCGGCAATCTCGCCCTCGGCACAGATCTCGAGCACCTTCGGAGCGGCGCCGACCAGCGAGGCGAACAGCCTTCCGATGCGCTCGGCAAGGGGCAGGAACGGGCGGAGGGTCTCGTTCGCCTCGGCTGCCGAGACGTTGACGGCGAACGGTACGAACTCACCAGCCAGTGCGAGCATCACCATGTCAGCAATGGTGTCGCCGGCCTTGTCCTGGGCCTCTCGGGTGGACGCACCGAGGTGCGGCGTGACCACGACACTGTCGAGAGCGAACA
>CAMDBM010000030.1:0-37959 GCA_945889085.1 Ferrithrix thermotolerans DSM 19514 | reverse complement strand
GTCGCCCACGTGGCCCTCGAGGTGCCGGTGCTTGTCGTATCGAGCCGGACGGGGGAGGGCATCGACGCGGTGCGCGCCCTCATTGTCGACCACGGCACCCTGGCGCTGCTCGGGGCGAGCGGTGTGGGCAAGTCCACCTTGGTCAACCGGCTGGTTGGTCACGAAGTGCAGCGCACCGCCGCGGTGCGTGAGGGCGATGACCGGGGTCGGCACACGACGTCGGCTGCGGAACTGGTGGCCGTGCCGGGCGGTGGTTGGCTCATCGACACACCGGGATTGCGGGCGGTGAGCCTCTGGTCGAGCGGCCACGGCATCGAGCGTGCCTTTGCCGATGTCTTTGACCTCATGGACCGCTGTCGCTTTCGGAACTGCAAGCACGGCGACGAGCCGGACTGCGCAGTGCTGGCGGCGATTACGGCCGGGTCGCTTCGCCCCGAGCGCCTCGTGAGCCTGAAGCGGTTGGTGGCCGAAGAGGCCGCCATCGAGCAGGAACAGCGGGAACGGACAAAAGACGCTGACCGCCACCCACGGCACCACCGGATTCCGTAGACTGTGAGTGATGTATCGACCTCGCGTAGCGGTTACCGCGGCCCTGCTGGGGCTGGGACTGTTGTTGACGGCTTGCCAGCTGCCAACAGCCTCCGGCGAGTCGAAGACCACGAAGGCCACCAAGGACAAGGTGGTGCTCGTCCCGTTCGGTCAGTCTGACTCGGACTCGGCGGAACCGCAGGATGCCGCCGATGACATCGCATCGATCCCCGACACGGAACCGCCGGACACCACCGAGCCCGAGGAGATCGAGGCCGTGGCCAAGGACACCACGCCCCCCACCCCGGCAACGACGGCCAAGTCGAAGAACCCGATCTGCATGGCAGCCAAGCGCATCGTGACGATCAGCGAGCGGATCGACGAGGGTCTCACCAAGGCGTTCACGTACACCCGGGTCAAGACGCTCGTCCGGGCGCTGCGCGCACTGCCGGTGACTGACCTGCGCAACGCGTATGACGACCTCTCCGCCGAATTGACGGTGGCCCGTCGCCGCAAACTGGCCGTGGTGCGAGATTTCATCATCGATGTCGGCATGGGCATCGTGAACTCGTCGAGTATCGAAAAGCTCGGCGCAACGATCGCCACGTATGAGGCCGATCCCCGGGCCGAACGTGCAGCGATCAACAACCGTGCGGTGTCTACGTACATCAAGAGCAAGTGCGACTTCCGGCTCATGATGGTCGGCGACTCCTACGCCAACACGTAGGCAATCAGCCGATAGCGCTGATGCTCTCCGTCACGCGCACGGCCCGATCGAAACCCGTGAGGCTCAGTCGGCTGCGCAGCGCCGGGGCACTGCACACCACCACGAGTTCCGCACCGCCCTGACGGGCTCGACCGGCCGCACCGAGCAGCAGCCCGAGCCCGGTGTCATCGAGGATGCTCAGGCCGTCGAGATCCACGACCGCGAGGCCGGTTGCTGACGCCAGGAGCTTCGTGAGCGCGTCGGACAGACGGGGCAGCGTGGCGAGATCCACCTCGCCGCTCAGGTTCAGCACCTGATACGTACCCACGATCGTCTGGCGCGCCACGAGTTCCATCGGGGAGCACCGTACCGAACGTGCACCCGCCGCTCAGGATTCGACCGCCATGACTGCGGTGGCACTCACGGTGACGTCGCCGATAAGCGCGCCCACGAGCGGCACGTCGGTGGCTACGCGCGCCAGAACTGTCACGCGCACCGTTCGTGCGCCGTTCTCGGTACGGACGTCCAGCCGCTCGAGCGACGTAGCCGCGCGGGCAGCCGCAGCAGCCGCACGGGTTGGGCTCGCTGACACCGACGCTGCACGGGCCGCCGCACGTGCCGCCTGGGTAACCGCAAGCTGACCCCGGATCACGAGCGTGAGCTGCACGGCGCCGAGGAGGAACACCATGAGCAGCGGTAGTGCCAGCGCGAGCTCTACCGTGGCCTGCCCGCAGCACCCCTGTGAACGCCGCTGGCGGCTCACTTCACGCGCCCGGTAACCGCGTTCATGACCTGGTCGAGCAGCCCACCGATGCGGTTGCCGCCACCGGTTGCCCAGCCGAGCAGGATCATCGCAATCGCTGCGGCACCGAGGAGGACGAGCGCGTACTCCGCGGTTGCCTGTCCGAGATCCCTTTTGGGGGTTGGCTGGTTGTCGTCCTGATGCGTTTCTTGGTTCATGGGGTACTCCCTGATCGGGTAATCGACATGAGGGCTCCGGCGAGCAGCGGGGCGATGGTGAGCAGGATGAAGGCGGGCAACGTGCAGCACACGAGCGGGAAGCTGAGGCGCACGGGAAGCTGTCGTGCCCTGATGTCATGCTGGCGCCGTCTCGCAGCGCGGCCGTCGGCCGCGAGCCGGTCGAGCGACGCTGCGAGCGGTTGGCCGAAGCGTTCGGCGGCAGCAAGTGCGTCGAGAACCGGCTGGGCAACCGGTCCGGCGTGCACAACCAGTTCGTCGAGCGCGTCGACGAACCGGCTCTGGCCCATCTGGCGTCGACCCACCGCAGCGAAGGCCGGCCGCCACACGTTTGGTGCTCGCCCGGCGAGCTCGCCGACCGCCTGGCTCGGTGTGAGCCCCGCGCGCACGAGCACGACGAGGAGATCGATGGCGTCCGGTAGGTCCTCCACCAGACGTGCCTGCCTGCGGGCGCATCGCCTGCGCCGCCGGAAGGCAGGCAGCACTGCGGCGAGCAGGAGCAGGCCGACGAGCAGCGTTGCGTTCACCGGGTTCCCCCGACCAGTCGCCGCATCCAGAACCAGCCGAGCCCGTTGAGCGCGAACCCACAGGCTAGACACGCGAGGCCCGCCCGGGTGTGGAGCAGGAACTGCGCCGTTCGGGGGTCTGCCCGCAGGCTCCAGCCGCAGAACGCGATGGGCAGCGCGCTGAGGACGAGCGCGGAGAGCCGTGCCTGAGCGGACTGCGCACGGCGCTCGGCCACTGCGGCGCGTCGTTCGCGGACAGCGGACGCAGCCCGGTCGAGTGTGCTCGGTGCTGGCCCGCCGTGGCGCGCCAGCAACTCGAGGGTGGACAGTGCGAGTGTGGCCTCCGCCCCGCGGCGGTCGTCCGCGAGTGCAGCGAGGCGTTCGTGCAGCGGGCGTGACTGCTGCGGCGCGTCCATGGCGTGGTTCAACAGCGATGCGAAGGGTCTGTTGGACGAGTTGGGTAGACCCTCGAGCGCACGGCGCAGTGTCTGCCCGCCCGCAGTTGCCCGCGCGAGATGATCGAGTGTCGGTGCCACGTCGTCCGCGAACCGGCCCGAGGGCACCGGGCGCCTCACCGTTCACCACCGGCCGTTGGCTCCCTGAGGCGGGTCGGTGCTCCGGCCACCTTGCCGTCGGCAGCGAGCAACACGGTTGACCACCGCTCGCTGGTGGGGCCACCCACCTCTTCCACGGTGGACACCACACGCGAGCCGTCGGCGAGCCGGGTGAGGTGCACGATCACGTCGATGCTGGAGCGGACCTGTTCCTCCAGCGACTCGGGTGACTGCCCCGGTGCGCCGAGTGCAGCGAGCGAGGCGATCCGGCGGAGGGCATCGCCCGGGCTGTTCGCGTGAACGGTCGACAACGAGCCGTCGTGGCCCGTATTGAGCGCCTGCACCATGTCGTAGGCCTCGGGGCCGCGCACCTCGCCGATCACGAGACGGTCTGGGCGAAGTCGCAGCGCGGCGTGCAGTAACTGTCGCACCGATACCGCTTCCACCCCGTCGGGTGTGGCTGGCCTCGACTCGAGGCGTACCACGTGCGGCGCGAGCAGGTTCAGTTCTGCGGTGTCCTCGATGGTGATCATCCGTTCGTGGTGCGCCACGGAACCGGTGAGGGCGTTCAGGAAGGTGGTCTTGCCGGTGGAGGTTGCCCCGCTCACGACGATGTTGCAGCGGCGCGCAACGAGGTGGTGCAGTAACTGGGCGACGGCTGCGGTGGTGAACGCGTCGATCACCACGTGCTGCAGCGCGAACCGCCGGATTGACAGGCACGTGCCGTTCACGGCGAGCGGGGCGAGCACGGCACACATCCGTTGGCCGTTCGAGAGCCGGGCGCTGACGATCGGCGAGGTGAGGTCGAAGCGCAGGCCGAGCGGGGCGAGGATCCGTTCGATGAGCAGTTCAAGCTCGCCGGGACCGAGCGTGTCCACGTGCCCCATCCGTCCATCCCGGTCCACCCACACTTCGCCCCCATCGTTCACTGCCACCTCGGTAACCGTCGGATCGTCCAGGTACAGGCCCAGCACGCCGAGCCCCTCCAGTTCGGCCATGGCCCGTCGGTGCACCCACTCACGCGATCGGTGGTCGAGCAACGGGGCGAGTCGGTTCAGGCATACGTGGACGTAGTCGGCAAGCCGTCGCCTGCCTGTTCGGTCGTCGAGCACGTTCGGGAGGTCGAGGTGTTCACGAACGTGCTCGCACACGGCCGTTACCAACGATCGCTGCTCTAGGAGCTCCATGACAGCGCCCCCAGTCCCTCACGGAGCGATCGAGGCACCCGTGAGGCGAGGAGGCCGGCATCGACGGACCGGGCGACGGTGGGGTCCCAGACCAGTTCGCTGACCACCGGCGCACCGGTGACCGCCTCGACGTCCTGACGGCGCAGCGCGCGCCCGGGTTCGTTGACGAGAACGACACCGCTCGGCCGTCGTTGCAGCACCGCGGCACGGCGCAGCGCGAGGTAGCAGCCGCGCACGACGAGCAGGTCGTGATGTGCAGCAGCGCGCAACGCGGGGTCTGGCTCCCCGAGGCCGGCGTCTACGACAACGGTGCGCTTGCCGACCACCAGGTGCTCGGGCACAGCGCTCCACTGATGTGCCGACGTGCACGGCCTGTGGCTGAGTGCGAGAAGGCCGAGGTTGTTGCCAACGGCGATTTCGTGCGGGCCAAGCGGGTCCGCGAGGCCGAGGCAACTGGCAGCGTCGCCAGCAAGATCCACGAGGCAGGTGTCGATTCCCTGCGAAGCACTGAGGAGGGCCAGCGAGGCGGCGACCACTGTGGTGCCGCTACCGCCCTTCACCGACCAACAGACGATGAGCATGAGTTCCCCTTCGGGCGCGCTCAGAGAGCATTGCCAGGGGGAAGTCGGGGGTAGCGCTGGCTACCGAGAGCCGGTGGGGTCGCCGCTACGGCGACAGCGGCCTACTTCTTGATTTTGCGGAAAGCGCCGAGCACGAATGCACCCAAGGCGATGACGAGCAGCAGCTTCTTCTTCACAGAGCGCAAGTTATCCGAAGCGGGCGATTTCCGCACCAGGTGGCCTGTGAGCAGGGGGTAATCCCAGAGTTTTGGCCTCTTTCCATCGGATTCTCGCCCGGAATTCGTCAAGACGGGTCACGATCCGCTCGTCGGGAACCGGAGGGTCCTCGTCGCGTTTGCTGACGTGCCGATTGTGTGTGCTGCACAGCAGGCGGCCGTTGAACTGACTGGTGACGCCCCCGAGGCGGTAGGGCTTGATGTGATCGACATCGCACCGGGCGGCTGGTTCGTCGCACCCCGACGGGTGCTGACACCGGCGATCACGGACCTCGATCGCACGACGAATGGCGCCCGTGAACGACCGCCGACGCGACACCGACAGCACGGTGCTCGGGCCGTCGAACAGCACCGTTTCCAGCATGGCTGCACCGAAGTACTGGACGAGCTCGCTCGGTTGGATCACGGTGCCGTTCGCAAGCTCGCACAGTTGCTGGGCAGTGTGATCGCCGACCACCACGGTGAAGAGCGGCTTGGGCATGCGCCCGTCGGGCGGCGCAGCCTGTGAGCGGCGCGCCATTTCTACGAGTGCCTGTGCGCGACGCTGAGCCGGCGTGCGCCGCGTGCCCGCCTTGAGGTCTGCGAGATACAGCTCGTGCTCGATGCGCCGGAGTGCCTCGGTGACGATGGCGCCGCCGATGGGGTCGAGCTGACCGTTCAGCACCACCATGCCGTCGAGCGAGGACGATGCGTAGAACGCGGCCTTTGCGGCGCGGCGCTCCTTTGCCGGCGTGTTCAACACGTCGTCGGCGCGCTGGCACCAGTACTGCACGAGACGGACCGCCTCGGCGTAAGCGAGCACGGTGCACTGATCGATCAGCGTTGCTTCGTGCTCTGCGAAGAGTTCTGCGCGCTCGCGCGTGCAGGCCGAACCCAGGAGGTCAAGGTGCTCGAGCGAGAGATCGCCTGCGGTGACAGCGGCCCGCGTGACGGGGAGGTGACACAACTGCCGTGCACGGCGCAGTTCTTGCTTGGCGCAGCGCACTGAGCTGTGCGTGTCTCGCGCAAGTCGGGAGGCGGCGGAACGAGAGCCATCTTCTGCCCACACGAGCGCGTGGTCCCACTCGGACAGCGTGGCTGCCGCCAGCACGCCGAGCTTTGCGCGGATGCGCTGCAACGAGATGACGTCGGCGTGCAGGTGTGCGCCGGACTCGTGGCACGGTGCCTCTGCGAGCAGTGCATCGACTGCTGCTTCCAACTCTGCGAGAGCGCCCGAACTGGTTCCCATGACCAGCACTGTATCGAACGTATGTTCGATGCACAACGCGGACAGAAAGTTCTTCGCGGTGTTGCGCCCCGCAGACGCGCCCCGATTGAGCAACGTACGCAAGGGGTGTGACGTATCTTGAGCGAGCCCGGAAGTCACAGCAAACCCGAAGGTTCCCTGTGCATTGCTCACATGTTCGATTGGTTCTCTAGCACTATCCCAGAACGTCCGGCCCCCCCGGACGAGTGACCAGGAGGTCAAGTGATGAAAAGGTTCTCCAAGAAGTCCGTACTGCTCGCCACCGGCTCGGCGATGATCGGCGGTCTCGGTGTTGGCGTCATCGCCGTCGGCACGATGGCCAATGCCGATTCCCGCCCTGCGATCGAGCAGGTGCTCGCCGGGGACTCCGGTGTCACCGGGGAGTCGGGTGCTGCTGCAACGCCAGCAGATCGCCCGAGCCGCCGCCAGCACCTCACCTCGGCGCTCGCACCGCTCGTTACCGACGGCACCATCACCGAGGCCCAGGCCGACAAGGTGATCACCGCAATCGAGAGTGCTGCACCGGCACGCAAGCGTCGCGGTGGCGGCCCCGGTCTCGAGGCTGCTGCAACAGCCATCGGCATCACGTCCGATGCGCTGCGCATTGAGCTCGGAACCACCAAGAGCCTCGCCGACGTTGCGCAGGCGCACAACGTTGATGTGCAGAAGGTGATCGATGCGCTCGTGGCCGATGCCACCAAGCACATCGATCAGGCGGTTACCGACGGCAAGATCACCGCAGCCCAGGCCACTGCGAAGAAGGCCACGCTCGTCGAGCGCATCACCACGCGGGTCAACACGGTCGGCATGCCGGGCCGCGGCCCCGGAGGCCGTCACCGCGGTGGGCACGGAGCGATGGGTGGCGACTCGGACGGCGCGGCGGCGAGCGACGCCGCAGCCGGCACTGCGTCTGCCTGAACCCCTCTCGAGCAGTAGTGCTCGCAGTAGCGCTCAGCGCCCCCGGGCCCCCCGCCCGGGGGCGCTGACGCGTCCGGGACCGGGCCCCACTAGCGTGTGGGTCAAGCGTCGCCCCGGCGGCGCGGGGAGGTGTCCGGGTACCTGGTGGGCTCCGCCGCCTTCAAAGCGGTTGGGACGAGCGATCCTCGTCCGGCGGGTTCGATTCCCGTCCACCTCCGCCATAACGCTGCACGTCAGCTACGGCTTGTTGTAAACCCAAACTGCAAGCAGTCACAGAATGGCCGACGAAGACTCTCGGGTAGCGGTGACGGTCGGCGCTCGCAGCCTGACACGCTTAGCCGGAGACCTCGATGGCCGTTGATCCCGTCAGGTGGTCGTGCGGTGTGCGAGGAACGCGTAGCCGTAGACCTCGAACGACCGTGCATTCGCTTCGCCGTTAGCGCCACCGAAGGTGTCGACGGGTGGACCGATGGTGACCTGGTCGAAGCCGCAGTCTTGGAGCATCTGTTGCCAGCCCGCACGGGGCAGCCCTCCGGCGATTCAACCGGTCCACAGATCGACGTCGCGTATCGCTTCGAGCGGTACGGGGCGGCCGTTGGCGATGTCGGCGAATTGCAGGGTTCCGCCGGGGCGCAGCACCCGGAAGATCTCGGCGAAGACGGCTTGTTTGTCGGCGCAGAGGTTGATGACGCCGTTGGAGATGACCACGTCGGCCCAGCCGTCCTCGACGGGCATGTTCTCGGCGAGGCCTTCGCGGAACTCGACGTGACCGAATCCGAGATGTGCGGCCGTTGCGCGTGCTTTGGCAAGCATTTCGGGTGTCATGTCGATCCCGATCACCTGGCCGGTCGGGCCGACGTGGGTGGCGGCGATGAACGAGTCGAAGCCAGCGCCGGAGCCGACGTCAACGACTCGTGAGCCGGGTGCGATGGTCCGCAAGGAGAATGGGTTGCCGACACCGGCGAACGATTCCACCGCCCGATCCGGCAGGCCGCCGACGATGGTGTCGTCGTATCCGAGACGGCTCGCGAGTGGGCGGCCGGTGTGGAAGTGATGGGTGCCATACGGGTCGTTGGCCACGTCGCGGTACTTCTCGCGCACTTGTGAGCGCAGCGTGTCGACATCCACAACAAGATCGTCGGACATGATCGGCTCCCTACTCCGTACCCCAAATCCAGTGTGTTCAAAGTATGCCTTGAATGCATCGAGGGCAAGGAGAATGAGTGGGTGGAGGTCGGCTGCGGCACGTGACGGCTATGTCTGGCCGTCGGTCAGCCGTCGGCGAGCCGCACGGGATGCTTCACAACCATTCACCAGGCGTCAACGAAGCCAACACAGCGTCCTTGCCACGCATCCACGTCTTGGTGATCTCCGCGGTGGGTTCAGACATGTCCTCGTTGTAGCAGATTCACGAACGCTTCGGTCGACGCACCTTGCGCCGCGTGCGTCGACGAGAAAGTGCGGGCCGCATGGATGTTCCCGTTGGGGTCGGCGAACTCGGCAACGGAGCCGCCACACCGACCACTGCCACAGCAACAACGGGTGCGCTAAATGCCAGTCGCTGCAGCGCAGCGAGCGACGGCTGGAAGAAGTAGTCGCCGCCTGTCGTCGTGACGAACCGCTGCATCAGCGCAATGTGGTTCGGTTGCCCGCCAGGCAACGTGAAACTGCCGGGAGTGGCGTTCTGCGCGATCACGGGGTCCTGGCCGGAATCGTTGCGCGGGAAGTTCGGGTCGTTGACCCACCGACTTTGCACAAACTCGAACTGGCGTCGAATCGAGCTTTGGTAGCAGAGGAACAGCAAGCCGCGGTCTCCCGGGTATGCCGGGCGAGCCGCCGGATCAGTGCTTGGGGTTCCAGCGGGCAACGAGGTGCCGAACGGAATACCGCGACGCATGACGCGATGTGTCTGGGTATCGGACTCGCCGCCTTCTCGTGTCGGCTCGTCGCGTGGCTACGTCTTGCGGACGTGTGCAGCGAGCGGGACGACCGCACCATCAGGGTCATCGCCGAACTCGAAGTCGTTGACCCTCTCGTCATCAAGCAGCGTCGGATCCTCGATACCTGGGTCGGTTGACCGTGCGCCCGTGCTCTCGAGCGCGGCTCCGCTCTTGTATCGGCCCATCAGTTTTGCACCCATGAGGTCGGCGGTGATTCCCTGCGCCGCCGCAGTCTGGGCAACGAAGTCGCGGAAACCGGTGACGTCCTGCGTGAGACGTCGGAACACGAGATACGAACCGTTGGTGGCCCACGCGGGCCCGCTGACAGATACAGGACCCATCGTTGCGAGCGGCTGACCTGCACCCGCCTGAGCGGGCTGTCCGATCACGAATTCTCCCGGCCACAGTAGGTCTTGGCCGGGGATTCCCTGATCGGGGTTTGCCGGATCTAACGGCACGGTGAGACCGCGTACTCTGGGCTGCGAGATTCCGTCTTTGAACCCGAAGTGTTCGTGTCCGGGCTGATCGACGCGCACCGATCCTCGTTGGCTCCACAACACCTTCACGCCGAGTTGCTTTGCGAGCGCAAGCTGTTGGTTCACCAGATTGGTGAGGTCTGCAGCGGTGTCTGCCGCGAGGATCAACAACGCGTGTGCGCGCCGCTGGAACGGGAGGGGCCAGTTCGACGGAGCACTCGCCCCCACATCACCGAGCTGTGGTGCGCGAGCCGGCATGCCGTTGCGGAACTCCTGCGGGAACAGCGAGAGGTCGGTGCTGTTCACCTTGAGCGCAGTGAGCCCCGCGTGCGTGAACGCCACGTTCATCTAGGTGGAGGTGAGCAACGAGGTCTGTGCACCGGCGCGTTGTGCCACGGCACGACGCGCACTGTTGAACGCCGTCACTTCGGCAGCGGATGCAATCTGCGTACGCACGGACTGGACCCACGAACGACCGGCGGAAGCGGTGGGGAACGTGAGCGCTAGAAGGGTCTGGTTGTCCTTGTTGAACCCGCCGAGGACGTTGCCCTGAATGTCGCTCAGGTTGAGCGGCGGGGGCGTGGGAGTAGGCGGTGGGGGCGGAGGGGCCGCCGTTGCCGCCCCAGCGGGGCTGCGCCTGCAAGTAAGGCGGGCGCCCCGAGCGCTGCGGTTGCCGAACCGAGACCGACGAGGAACTGACGACGGTTGGGACGGGGTGAGGATGGGGTGTTGGAGGTGGTGCTGCTACTCATAGTGAGAACAGATGCTCTCACGGTGAGTAGCAGACTCCTTGAGAGTTTGCTGGGAACTTGCTGGGGGCCGGTGGTCGGTCTCTCCTCGGTGCCGGGAGCAGATCGCAGGCCCGTACAGTTTTCTGGGTGCGAGCCGATATGACGACCCTTCTCGGCACCGTGCGCCTCCCTCGGGCGAGAAGGGTTCGTGTCGGATGCGTAGCCGTGCTTGTGGCCGTTACAGCGGTCGCGACGGCGTGTGGATCCTCGAGCAAGTCGACGAACTCGACGAACTCGACCAGCACCTCAACGTCGGTCCCGAAGCCCACGGCGCAGCCCGCATCGCCCGACGGCGTGGGTTCGACCGACCCGGCACTTGCCGATCCTGTCGGCACGTTGATCATCCGGGACGTCCCGATGGAGTTTTCCTTGCAGGACGATGACCTCGCCGGCACCGGGCCGACTGATCTCGACAAGGCTGCGGCAGATGCGGGCTTCGACGGCGCCAAGCGGTTCCTCGAGGAGGCTGGCTTCGAACGTGAGTACCAGCGGATCTGGACCACGAACAACTTCGGGTCGACGATCTACATCCGCATCGCCGAGTTCGCTGCGCGCAACGGTGCGCAGCTCTACTGTTCACGGCTCGCAGAGATCGTGCGAGCGAAGACCTCCACCCCGGAGGCGTTCGCGGTGGACGGTGTGCCGAGCGCGATCGGTGTTCGTGGTACCGACCGTGATGGTTCGGCTAGCGGAGTGTTCGCCGTCAAGGACAAGCGCTGTGTCGAGGTGCTCTGGGGCGGGACGAACGATGTGCCGGCGGCCGAGCAGATTCGCAAGGCGACGGAGCTGTTCAACCGGCAGTACGCAGCGCTCTAGCTACCGCTTGCGCGGTTCGTGGAAATACGTGCCGGGCTTGCGCAGCGGCGGCGAAATCTCCTTGACGTTGCCGCACACGTAGGTTTCCGCAAGCCGACCGCGCGCACCCTTGGGGAGACGCTTGTCCCCCGTCGGCACGAGGAATCCCTCGGCCTTCAGAATGCGCTTGCGGAAATTCGCAGCATCAAGCTTCTCGTTCCACACGGCCTCGTACACCTGGCGCAGCTCGCTGAGTGTGAACGTGGGGGAGCAGAAGTGCGTTGCCAGTGGTGTGTGCTCGATGAGTTGGGTGACGACCTTGAGTGCATCGTCGAGGATCTGTCCGTGGTCGAAGGCAAGCAGGTGCTCCCGATTCGGCTTCGCCAATGCCTGGGCGTTGCGGGTGAGTACCTCCTGCACTGGGTGCACCGCTGCAGATGCAGCGTCGCTGCCGCCGGCGGGCGTGTCGAGATTGGCAACGAGCGCTGCAAAGGCGACGGAGACGACACGCTGGCGGGGGTCCCGGTATGGGGCGCCGTACGCCCCCACTTGCACGAGGTCGGCGGAATCGATGGCGAGTGCCGTCTCTTCCTGCAGTTCTCGCACGGCGGCCTCCAGAAGGTCCTCATCTGGCTTCACGAAGCCGCCGGGGAGTGCAAGTGCCCCGAGGAACGGTGTGGCCCCACGGCGGATGAGGACGACGCCGAGTTCGTTGTGGACGAGCGTGAAGATCGCAATGTCGACCGTCACGGCGAACGGGGGAAAGTCGCGGGGATTGTGCGGTTCCGGGGGCATGGGGTGAGGCTATCTCAGGTGTGTTTGACAACAGATAGCCCGCAAACAGCTACTGACTCGCGACCGGCAGACCCCCCGAGACACGCGGGTGCGACGCAAGGTACGCCTGACCCTCGGCGCAGTCTGCCCGGAGGTCGCACCACCGGCACTGCGGCCCGGTGAGCCGTGGCGCCTGCTCGACACCGAGCGCCTGGTTTACCGTGACCCTCAGTGCGGTGAGGTACTGCTGAGCCCCTGCGGACACGAGCGGGACGTCCACGTCCACGGACTGCACCCCGCGCGACTTGGGGTGCAGCACCACCACGGTGTCCACGCTGGTTCCGCCGAGCCACAGCACAGCAGCGAGACGAGCCGCAACATTGCGGTCGGCATCCGGAGCCGCCACCGTGCCGAGCGAGACATACACGGTGGAGTCCACCGCTCCGGCCGGCCGAACGAGCAGGTCCGCGCTCGCGCGCAACGTGACCTCCTTGGTGATGCGTGCCTGCACCGATCCGCGGTCCACCACTGATGGACCCGATACGTGCGGCCCGATCGATCGCCACGCAACGAGCCAGCGGAGTGCCTCGTCGGCCACGTCGAGACGGGCAATCCTCGGGAGCCCAGCGATCCAGTCCTGCACCCGCTGGAACTCCCGATCGGCGTCGGAGTCCTGGAGGAGCGATTGGACCGCGGCACGGACGGCATCGCGCGCGTCGAGTACACCGGTGCGCACTGCGGCGAGCCCAACCTGACGGGCCGCAAGAACGGACGACCACCCGGGCCAGTTGTTGCCCGCTGCCTGTGCGGGGCACATCCCGACACGATCTGCGGCGGTGTCGCCGATGCTCGTCCAGCCATCCGGGAAACGCTCTGCGAGCGGCTTCATGGTGGCGAGCGTGGTCTTCACCCAGTCGCCGTCACGCCTCGGCATCGAGCTCCTCCTCGTCGAATGCGAAGGCGTCGGTAGGTGCATCGGCACCCGGTAGCGCGAGCCCGACGTGTGCGGACGGGCAGCGGTGGCGATCGGGGCACGAACGGCACAGGGCCGATGGGCGTTCCTCCGGTTTGGCACCCGAGGCGAGATCACCGACGAGGAGCAACGCGTCGCACACCCATCTCGTAGCGGTTGCTATCGATCCTAGGTTCACGGGTGTGTCGACCAGTTCCCCGTGGGGGCTGTCGTGGTCCGGTGCGGCGGCCCACACACCGACTCGGTGCGGAGCGAAGCCATCGGCAGCAGCGACGAGGAACTGGTACCAACTGGTCTCGTTGAACGGGTGCCACGGCGTGCGGCCGGACTTCAGCTCGAGGACTGCCCTCGGGCGGTGTGGGCTTTGCGCCACGTGCGTGCCGAGTGAGATATCGGTGATGCCCTTCAGCACCACCCCGGGAACGCCGGAGGCACTCGGTGCGAGCGGCACGATGAGTTGCTCGCCCACGTGGACCTCCACCTGGTGCTTGGGCTCGCCCCACGAACGTGCGAAGCGGTCGGCCCGCAGCGTGATGGTGTGCCAGACGTCGTCGTCCAGTTCGGGTAGCGACTCGTTGCGCGCAACGTGATGCTCGAGCAGCGCCGCGCGCACGGCTTCGGTGTCCCCAACCGGGTAGCGCCCCCAGAGGTGGATCCGTGCCGCACGCTCCACGAGGCGCCCGATGAGGAACAGTTCGTTCGTCGGGTCGAAGTCCGCCGCTGCTTCGGCCACGGCTCGCCGTGGGCACGAATTGAGCAGTTCGATCCGGTGCTTGGCGAGGCGGAGCGGAAGGCGATCCTCGGGAACACCACGCACCGCCTCACGGGCAGCGTCGTGCAACTCGGCAGCGTCGTACGGCGACCGTTCGCCCTCGTGTTTGAGGCCCTGCAGCCATTGGGCAATCGTGGTGGACACGACCGCAGGCTAACGAAGGGGTGTCAGACCGCGAGCAGGTCTCGGGCGCCGGTGTCCGACGAAGGGTGGCGCAGCTTGCTCATGGCACGTGCCTCAATCTGGCGGATGCGCTCACGGGTGAGGTTGAAGTGTTCGCCAACCTCTTCGAGCGTGCGCGGCTCGCCGCGGTCCAGCCCGAAGCGAAGCTTGAGGATTTCGCGCTCGCGATCGTCCAGCGGGGCGAGCAGACGGTTGATCTCGTCGGGAAGCAGCGCTGTGGCAGCAACCTCGAACGGGGACTCGGCCGAGCGGTCCTCGACCACGTCGCCGAGTTCGGCATCGCCGTCCTCGCGGAGCGGCTCGGACAGCGACAGCGGCTCGGCTGCGAAGCGAAGCGCCTCGGTGACTTTGTCCTCGGGCATCTCTACTTCCGCCGAGAGCTCTGCGAGCGTGGCCGGACGACCGAGCTTGAGCTCGAGGCGGGCACGTGCCTTCTGCAGACGGGCGAGGGTGTCGCCGGCGTGGACTGGCAGACGAATGGTGCGGCCGGTATTCGCAATACCACGCGTGATCGCCTGGCGGATCCACCACGTTGCGTAGGTGGAGAACTTGAAACCCTTGCGCCAGTCGAACTTCTCGACAGCGTGCATCAGCCCGAGGTTGCCCTCCTGGATGAGGTCGAGCAGGGGGAGACCGGACGCCTGATACTTCTTGGCGATCGACACGACGAGCCGGAGGTTGGACTGCACAAAGGCCTGCTGGGCATCTTCGCCCTCGCGGGCCTGGCGGCGCAGTTCGCGCTTCTTTGCCGGGGTGATTTCCTTGCCACCCTTCTCCATCGCCTCGGCCGCTACCTTGCCACTCTCAATGAGTTTGGCGAGACGAACTTCATCGTCCTTGGTGAGCAGCGTGTACTGGCCAATGTCTGTGAGGTATAGGCGGACGAGGTCCTCCTCATCACGTTCGACGCGGTCTTTGGCCACGATGCTCCTCGACTTCCCGGACGCCTGTGGCGCCGCTGTTTGTCCCTGGGCACTGTCCCCCGGGACAGTGATGTCAACCTACCGACGTGGTCAATACCCTCCACCCTGAGCCTGTACGGGCTACAAACTTTTTCGCGTCGGGTTCTACATTTCCTTGTTTCCGCTACGTTTTGTGCATGTTCCGCCACGTTGTGATGTTCAAGTTGAACGAGGAGGCCACCGAGGGGCAGGTTGCCGACTTCCTCGCAGACCTCGCCACCCTGCCCGAGATCGTTCCGCAGGTTCGGGCGTTCTCCGCCGGTCGCGATGTTGGGGTGAATCCGGGCAATTTCGACTTTTCGGCCGTTGTCGATTTCGAGGATGTCGCCGGTTATCTCACCTATCGGGATCATCCTGAGCATCAGCGGATGATCCGTGAGAAGGGTTCGGTCATCATCGCCCAGCGTTCCGCCGTGCAGTTCGAGTTCTGATCGTGGTTCGTGTGCGAGTGAACCAGGACGAGTGCATGTCGATCGGTCGCTGCCTCGCTGACGCCCCGAACGTTTTCCGTTTCGACGACAACGAACTGTCCGAGGTGATCCCGGGCCAGGACGGTGCCCTCGACGAGGCGACCGCCGTTCGGATCGCCCGGAACTGCCCGAACCGGGCGATTGTGGTGGAGCGCGAGGACGGCTCCGCAATCCCGCTCGACTGAGCGCTGGCGGGACCGATCGCGCCTCAGCCGTTGACGAGCCAGCCCACCAGACCGTCGAGCAGTCTCCGGTACGAATCGTTCTCGTAGGTGTCCACGCCGTGTCCGACGGTGGTAACGCCCACCCGGCTCGCTTCCTCGTGGCGCGTCCACACAACCGGTTGGCCGCTGCAGCGGGCGAGCACGTCGACATCGCTCAGGTCGATCATGTCGGTGTAGATCTCGTCGATGATCTGGAAGGGGTCACCGAGGCTCTCGGCGGGTTCGACCCTGATCGGTGCGAGTTCGGGGTGCCACGAGAGATGCTGCTCGTCCCAACTCCACTGGCGCCCGAGTACGCGGCTCCAGCGGTCCCAGTCGTCGAAGCAGATGCAACCGGTGTGGACGGAAAACACCGAGGACCCGGCGGCGAGGTGACGGTCCAGCGCTGCATCGGCTGCAGGCGGGGTGCGGTATGCCCACCGATCGCGCAACGCGTCGTAGCGGGAATGGGTCATGCCGAAGCGGAGCCCGTTCACGGCGAGCATCCCGTAGGGCTCGGGCCGGTCGAGCATCGCGGCCCACGCCTCGTCCGGTCCGTCGACGATGTCGACCGTGAGTCCGTGATCGCCCAGCACACCGGCGAGCGCCTGCGCGGTTGCCGGGAAGTCGTGGCCGTGTGAGCCGCCTGCAACGATGAGGGCGCTGTCGACTGTCATGCGCAAGACGTTAGTGATGGCGACCCGTGGGCGGCACCACGCGAGCGTGACGGCTCAGAGTGTGCGGAGGAAACCGAGCAGCGCCTCGTTGAAGGCCTTGGGGGCCTCCTGCTGCGTCCAGTGCCCTGCGCCCTCGATCATCGTGCTGCCGCGGAAGTTGGGCAGCACACTCCTCATGCGTTCCGGGCCGCCCGGGTCCATCATGTTGACTGGGTCCAGTGTGCCGCCGATGAAGTAGCTCGGCATGGTGACGAGTTCTGGTCCGAGGTCCTTGACGATCTCGTAGTTGGCGTCGAGGTTGCGGTAGTAGCTGACGGGTCCGAAGAAGCCACTCGCACCGAAGAGGTCCGCGTACCGATCGAGGTCCGCCTCGGTGAGCCAGGCACCCTCTGGCCCCTGATACGGCAGCGCAGGCGTGGCGGGCATCTGCGTGAGGAATCCGGTGCCCTGCATCGGGGGTAGTTCGGTGGGCAGGTTCTCCGGATCGGGCCAGCCACGGCCAGAAGCGCCCCACAGCACCTTGGCCATCGTGTTGCGCGGGTCGTGTCCTAGTTCGGCCTCGGCGGGCCCGACGTTCTGGAAGTAGAGGATGTAGAAGAAGCGGTCGCCATACAGCGCCTGCATCAGTTGTGTGGGCGGGGCGGGCCATGCAACGAATGGCACGCTCACGCCGACCACGGCCTTCACGCGTTCCGGGTACAACTTGGACAGTTCCCAGACGATCAGCGCACCCCAGTCGTGGCCGACGAACACCGCCTGCTCCTCACCCGCCTCGTCGACAAGGCCGAGCAGGTCGCCACAGAGGTGCGTGATCCCGTAGTCGGACACGCTCGACGGGCGCGATGAGCGCCCGTACCCGCGCTGGTCCGGAGCGATGACGTGATAACCGGCTGCCGCGAGCACCGGGATCTGGTGGCGCCACGAGTGGGCGGCCTCCGGGAAGCCGTGGCTGAGGATGACGAGTGGCTGTCCGGGGTCCCCGCACTCCAGCAGATCGAGTTCGACGTTGTTGACCTTGGCGCGACGCGTACGGATTGCGGGTGACGACATGGGCGACATGTTGCCACGGCGCAGCAACGTGCACCGCCGGGGTGGAGTGGTGCGGCTAGGCGCTGTCGGGCGGCGTGACGTGCTGCGCGACAGTGGGCGCGACGGGTGGCGCGAGCGCCCAGTCCACCGTGTTGAGACCGGCCTCGACGAGTGCAGCGTTCGCCCGTGAGAACGGTTTGCTGCCGAAGAATCCGTTGCGGGCGCTGAGCGGTGACGGGTGGGCCGACTCGATCACGACATGTCGGGAGAGGTCGATGAGATCCTTCTTCTTGCGGGCCGAGGCACCCCAGAGGATGAACACGACTCGGTCGGTCTTGCTGTTGACGGTGCGGATCACCTCGTCGGTGAAGGTCTCCCAGCCCCGGCCGGCGTGGGAAGCGGCGGCGTGGGCGCGCACGGTGAGCACCGTATTGAGCAGCAGTACCCCCTGCCGTGCCCAGGCCTCCAGATTGCCGTGGCCGGGGTGGGTAATGCCGAGATCGCTCTCGAGTTCCCGATAGATGTTCGCCAACGAGGGCGGCACGGCAACACTCTCGGTGACGCTGAAGCACAAACCGTGGGCCTGCCCCGGACCGTGGTACGGATCCTGACCGAGGATGAGCACCTTGGTGTGCGCGAGCGGGGTGAGGTGTAGCGCAGAAAAAACCTGTTCAGGAGGGGGAAACACGGTGGTGCTGGCGCGCTCGTGCCGCAGGAATGCCTGGAGTTCGGCCCAGTAGGGCTTATCGAACTCTTGGCGGAGAAAATGATTCCAATCTGTCATCAACACTGCGTGACTTTTCGTGGTCGCTCTGCCACAATGAGCGTCAAGGCCGCTCAGAGTCACCAGTTGAACGCAACTGGTGGGTGGGGGCGGCGGAGTAACCGTCAGGCATCTCGCACTCTACGAAGGATCCATCATGGAACTCATCAGCATCAGCCGAGTCTTCCGCATTAGCGCCGTGCTCTTCACGCTCACGATGCTCTTGGCGACTCCCGCGCTCGCTCACTGAGCCCAGCGCGAACATCCCCACGATCAGGGTTGGTTGGCACGCGCCGACGAAGCCCCACAATCGAAGAGCCCCGGGTCCCTTCACCCGGGGCTCTTCCTCATTTTTGGCCGGGGCCACCCTCAGGCGAGCAGTTGCTGTTCCGAGCAGGCAATGACGACGTCGAGCAGACGCGCGGTCGGGCCGTCCAGCAATGGGTCGACCTCTGCACGGTGAGCTCGGTAGGCCGCAAGGACGGCGGGCCGGATCTCGCTGTCGTAGGCGGCAGCGAGCGCAAGGACGTCGTCCGCGGATTCCGGTTGGCGCAGCCGGGCGATCGCCGAGGCGACAGCGCTGCCGGGTGCGTTGACTGAGCGCTCGACATCGATCGCAGGAATGGTGGCGATCCGCCCGCGCCACGCCTCTGCGTGCTCACCGTGACGGGTACACCGGTCACCGAGCGCCACCACCAGTTCTGGATCGGTGCTGCGGTGCATCCACGAGCCGAGGAGTTCGAACAGCTGCAGCTCCACCCAGCAGTACTGACCGGCAAGCCGCGATGCGGTGACGATGTCCATCGGCGTGATGCTACGGCTTGGTGCTCGCAAGCCAATCCGCCTCGAGCCGGCCGAGCGGCGTGGACGGAGGGCCGTCGATCAGGTACTCGTTCATCATTGAGCGCCAGGGGCCGTGCGCACCGAGCTTTCCGAGGAGCGCAGAGATCCCCCACACCACCCGGTCGAGCATGACGAAACTCACCGGCAGGTTCAGCTTCTCGATCACGGGCGCGTGCGGTCCCTTGATGTCGAGGATCCTGCCGATCGTGTCCTTTACGTACTCGCGTGTGTACGTGAACTCGTCCGCGAGGTACGGACGGTACGGCGCGCTCACGTAGTCGAACACCGCAAGCGCATCGAGCCCGTGACCCACAGGGAGAAAGCCGATCGTCTCCATGTCACGAACGAGTCGTTCGGGGTCGCGGCCGAGGATGCCGTGCAGCGAGGGTTCGAGATGGTCCCACTCGCCCGGGGTCCATCGCTTCACGAGACCGAAGTCGAGGAAGGTCACCGAGCCGTCCGGCGCGAACCGGTAGTTGCCCGGGTGCGGGTCCCCGTTGAACGCACCGAGCCGGAGGATCGAGTGCTGCGAGAAGCGCCAGATGGTCTCACCTGCACGCTGACGGGCCTCCGGGGTTGACTGGTCCATGAACGACTGGAACGACAGGCCGTCCACCCAGTCCGACGTGAGCACGCGCTCCGTCGACAGCTCGGGAATGAGCGCGGGGATGTGGATGAAGGGGTGATCTCGGTAGTAGTCGGCGAACTCCACCTGGTTGGTGGCCTCGAGGCGGTAGTCGAGCTCGTCGATCATGCGGAGCCGAACCTCCTCCACCACCGCCTTGGCGTCGATGCCCTTCAGGGCGAACGAGGTCATGAGGCTGTAAAGCACCTCGACGTTCGCGAGGTCTGCGCCGAGCGCGTCGGCGATGCCGGGGTACTGCACCTTCACCGCAACCACGCGGCCGTCGCGGGTGACGGCCTTGTGCACCTGGCCGATTGACGCGGCAGCGATCGGCGTCTCGCCCCAGTCGAGAAAGACGCTGCGCGGGTCGCCGAGTTCTTCGGTGACCACCTGTGTTGCGAGCGCGGGTGCCATCGGCGGTGCGTCGGCCTGGAGCGTGGCGAGCGCCTGCTGTGCATCGTCGGGGAGCGACTCGATGATGAAACCGATCAGCTGACCGGCCTTCATCATGGCGCCCTTCATCTGACCGAGTTCGCGAGCGACATCTTGCGCAGTGCGGATGGCGAACTGCTCGTTGAGGGCAGCCTTGCGTGCATCGTCCGCGCCGACACCCCGGATGCGGGTGCCGATGAAGCGTGCGCCGTTTCGCGCAGTGAGTCGGCCGATCCGCAGACCGCGGGACGCGCGAGTCCGGAAGTGCCGGAGCCTCACGCCGTTGGTGCAGGTGCCACGGTGCGGGCCGTGGGATGGGCGATGAGCAGGGCCTCGGGCAATGGTTGTCCGGTGACCTCGTCGGTGAAGTAGGTGCCAGCCTCGAGACGGGCGAGGGCAATCTCCACGCCTGCGAGGTCCGCGGTGATGGCGTCGAGGTCCAGCACGGCGGCGGGTGCCACGTTGGGCGGGGCCTGCGGTGCGTCGTCGGTCATGGTGGCAAGCCTAGGGGCCGGTAGCGTTCTGACCCATGCCGTATCCCTTCCCCGCACTCGACGGGTCATCCCCCAAGACGCAAAAGTTCAACGACGCTCCCGAGATGGGCGTTGACCCTGCGAAGCGCTACACCGCCACCATGGAGACCTCCATGGGCACGCTCGTGATCGCGCTCGACCCGATCAAGGCGCCGGTGACCGTCAACAACTTCGTGTTCCTCGCGTTGTACCACTACTACGACGGCATCATCTTCCACCGCATCATCAACGGTTTCGTCTGCCAGGGCGGGGACCCGACGGGTACCGGCCGCGGTGGCCCCGGCTACCAGTTCAAGGACGAACTGCCCAAGCCCGGTCAGTACCAGATCGGTTCGCTGGCCATGGCCAACGCCGGCCCCGACACGAACGGTTCGCAGTTCTTCCTCATCAGCGGCCCGTCCGGTGCGGGTCTGCCGCCCGCCTACGCACTCTTCGGTCAGGTGGTGAAGGGTCTCGAGGTGGTGGAGGCGATGCAGAACGTGCCCACCGGTTCGGGCGACCGCCCGAAGACCGACGTGGTGATCAACTCGGTCACCATCACCATCGCCGACTAACCCCCTCGCGTTCTGACGGCACATTCCCCACGTATGCGTGGGGAAACCTTGCCCAGAATGCGAGGTTGGCTGGCGGTGGCCGTCAGGCCGACCGCAACCGCGGCCGGTAGGCGAGCACGAGCACCCCGCAGAGTGCTGCGATGCACGCGCCGATGATCCCCATCGTTGCGTAGTTCGACCACTCGAGGGCGAAGCCCGCGAGCAGCGCTGCGACACCGGATGCGAGGAACGTGGTCGTATCCGCAACTGCCTGGATCCGCGACCGCTCGGCCGCCGTGACCGCGTCGGTGACGAGCGTGGAACCGGCGACGAAGTTCGCGTTCCAGCCGATGCCGAGGATGAACAGCGCGACGATCATGGCCATGTGGCTGCTGGGGTCCGCCAGCGCGGCCGTGACGCAACCGGCAACGAGCACCACGCAACCGCCGACCACCACGGGGAGCCGACCGACCCTGTCGACGAGCCATCCCGAGATCGGTGACGGCGCGTACATGCCGAGCACGTGTGCGGAGATCACGGTGCCGATGCCGTCCGCGGAGTAGCCGTGGTCCCTCAGGTGCACGGAGGTGACGGACATGACCGCGACCATGACCACCTGACCGATCACGAGCGCCGCGAAGGCAAGTTGCAGGGCAGGTCGCTGCAGGCAGGCACGGACGTCCACCTTGGCGTTGCTGGTCACCGGCTCGTCGCGCAGCCGGCGCGAGATGTCTCGGGGGTCGGGTCGGATCACGAGCCAGCAGGCCACCGCGGCGACCACGTAGACGCCACCGCCGACGACGAACGGCCCACCGAGCTCGGGAAGGCCCACGTGGGTCATCATGCGACCCGACGGCCCCCACAACTTGGGCCCGAACACAACCCCGATGGTGCTCGCCCACACCACGATCGCTACCGCCCGACCGCGTCGCGCATCGACCACGACGTCCGCTGCCGCAAAGCGTGACTGCTGACTCGCGGTGTTCCCGAACCCGAACAGCAGCAGCCCGACGAGCACGAGTGAGTACCACTGCCAGCGGGCGGCCAGACCCACCAACACGCCGCCAACCGCGCCAACGAGGTATCCGCCGATGAGCGTGGGGCGCCGCCGCGTCCGGCCGATGCGCTTGGTCAGCACCACGGCACCGAGCGCGGTGCCGCCCATCGTGGCGAAGCTGCCCACGCCGATCCAGGTCTTGGACCCAAGTAACTCCTGGATGAGCAGCGGGGTTCCGGTGAGCCCGATGAGCTGTCCGAGCCCGCCGAGTGCAGACGAGCCCATCAGCCCCCCGAGAATGCGGTACTCGGTGGAACGCGTAACCGATGGTGCACCCACGGGGGAGGCGTCGGGCACAGGCATCGGGGCGACGCTATATCGTCGGGCGAACGATGGAGACCATGAACCTCGGGCAGGCCCGCAGGGTTGCGCTTGCCGCACAGGGATTCGGTGATCCGCGACCGACCGGGCGGGTGGACCTGCGTCACCTCCGTCGGGTGCTGGACCGTATGGGGCTCATCCAGATCGACTCGGTGAACGTTCTCGTGCGCAGTCAGGAACTGCCGCTGTTCGCCCGTCTCGGGCCGCATCCGCGTGACCTCATCCACCGCGCCACGAGGGCAGGCGAACTGTTCGAGTACTGGGTGCACGAGGCGTCGCACGTGCCCACGCGGCATCACCACCTGCACCGCTGGAAGATGGCCCAGAGCCACCGCTGGAAGGGCGTGGAGGCGATGTCGCGCCGTCGCCCTGGTTATGTCGAGGAGGTCTATGCCCGCGTGCGTGACGGGGGACCACTGGTTGCCGGGGAACTGTCCGCCCGCACCGGGCCAAAGGGGCCATGGTGGGACTGGGACGAGGCGAAGATGGTGCTCGAGCACCTGTTCTGGACGGGTCGGATCACGGCGCAGCGGCGCCCGAGCGATTTTGCGCGGATCTACGACCTGACCGAACGGGTGATACCGGCATCAGCCCTCGCGGTGCCGACACCCCCCGAGCGCGAGGCCCGCAAGGAACTACTCGTGCTGGCAGCATCGCACCTCGGTGTCGGCACGCTCGCGGACCTCGTCGACTATCACCGCCAGAAGGCAACGCCGTGCAAACCACTCGTTGCCGAACTGGTGGAGGAGGGGCGGCTGTTGCCGGTCCGTGTGGAGGGCTGGAAGGAGGTTGCGTACCTCGATCCGGCGGCAAGCACGCCGCGGACGGTTGCGGCGCGCGCCCTGCTGTCCCCGTTCGACCCGGTGGTGTGGAACCGGCCACGTGCCGAACGCCTCCACGGTTTTCGCTACCGCATCGAGATCTACACACCGGCCCCCAAGCGCGTCTACGGCTACTACGTACTGCCGTTCCTGCTCGGGGACGAGCTCGTCGGCCGCGTGGACCTGAAGGCGGATCGTGCTCGCAGCACCCTGCTCGTGCAGGGTGCGTTCGCCGAGGACACGATTCGCACGCGTGCCGGGATGGACGGTGTTGCCGAGGCGCTCGGCGCCGAACTGGCGCTGATGGCCGGCTGGCTCGGTCTCGAACGGGTGACCGTGGCACGCAACGGTGCGCTCGCCGGTGCGCTCGCGCGTCAGCGCATCAACGTCGACGCTTGACCGGTCGGCCCGCTCGGGCCCTTGCCTTCACCGAGTCGAGCGGAGGCCCCTTCATGCGGGCCCCGGCCGCGCCAAAGGACTCGTCGAGACCATCCCGGTCGAGGTCGAGCGGCTTGCCGGGATTGGTGACCTCGATCGGGGCTTCCCGCTTGGGCTTGGGCTCGAGGATCTCTGCGAGCCCGATCATCGCCGCACCGATCATCTGGCCACCGAGGCCAGCGCGCTTGCGGGTGGAGCGTGGCCGGTTGTCGTTGGGATCGTCCTCGAAGTCCTCGGGGAGGAACTCGTCCTCGACGTTCTCCTCGGCGTCCTCCGGCAGCGCCTCCGGGGTTAGTTGGTCGGCACCTGCCGGGGCGTCGCTGCTCACCGGCTCAGTCTCGCAGGCGATGGGTAGATTCAGTACTCATGTTGCCGCTCATCGCCGTCGCCGGTCGGATCGGCGCTCGCGGCAAGGTGTCCAGGCTCGAGGTCTCCTTCGCGGGTCGTCGATACCTCGATGCGGTCATCCGTGCCGGTGGCGAGCCGGTGACGCTTGCACCGCGTGAACTCTCCGACGAGGACGCCGCGCAGATCCTCGGACGCTTCGACGGCCTGCTTCTGATGGGCGGCTCCGACGTGGACCCGGCGCTGTACGGCCAGGAGCCGCACCCACGGACCTATGGCGTCGACCGCCGGAACGACGAGTTCGAGACAGCGCTGTGCCGTGCCGCTGCCCGGATCGGCCTGCCGACACTTGCGATCTGCCGCGGCATGCAGGTGGCGAACGTGGCGTTCGGCGGTTCGCTCCACCAGCACCTTGCAGATGTCGAGGTGCCCTCGCAAGTGGCCCACGGGCCCCACGGCTTCCCCTCGCCGTTGGAGGGGGTGGAGCACCCGATCGAGATCGCGCCGGGCAGCCTGCTCACAAAGGCGCTGAACGGCTACGACGTTCCTCCCGCGATCTCGTACCACCATCAAGCAGTCGACCGGCTCGGGTCGGGTTTCACCGCAACCGCGTGGGCGGCCGATGCGCATGTGGAGGCGATGGAGCGCGGCGATGGCTGGTTCGTCTGCCTGCAGTGGCACCCGGAGGACACTGCGCACAACGATCCTGCTCAGCAGCGCATCTACGACGCGTTCGTGGAGCAGGCACGCACCGAGCGGGATTAGGGTCGTCTCCGTGGCAACCGCGATCCCGTTCGTCCCACCGCTCGACGATGTCACCTACGGCACCGCCGAGCAGGTGTCCCCGCTCATCCGACGGGTAATCGCGGAGAATCCGTCCAAGTACTCGTACCGCGGAACCGGCACGTACATCGTGGGGCGCGGCGAGGTTGCGGTCATCGACCCGGGCCCCGATCTGCCCGGCCACCGTGACGCGCTGATGGCCGAACTGGTCGACGAAAAGGTGGTGGCGATCCTCGTCACGCACTGCCACTCGGATCATTCGCCGCTTGCTCAGTGGCTCAAGGAGTACACGGGGGCACCGACGTACGCGTTCGGCCCGCACGGGGCAACCGAGGACCCCGACGACGACCCCGAACCCGAGACGGACGCGAAGCCCAACACGGAGGTGGAGCACAAGGAGTCCGTGGACACCGACTTTGCCCCCGATGTCGTGACGGCCGACGGGTTCGTGATCAGCGGACCGGGCTGGACCTTCGACTCGGTGTTCACGCCCGGGCACACCTCGAACCACACGTGTTTCGCGCTGCGCGAGGAGCAGGCGCTGTTCTCGGGAGACCACGTGATGGGATGGTCCACCACCGTGGTCTCGCCGCCCGACGGCGACATGCGGGCGTACTGCGCCTCGATGGAGAAGGTGATTGCGCGGCCGGACCGGATCATTTGGCCCACGCACGGCAACCCGGTCACGGACCCGCAACCCTTCCTGCGCGCGCTCCTCGCGCACCGACTTGAGCGCGAGGCCCAGGTGGTTGCGTTCCTCGGCAGTGGGCCGACCACCATCGAGGTGATGGTGAAGGTGTTGTACAAGGACGTTCGCGAGGAACTGCATCGGGCAGCCGGGCGCAGCGTGCTCTCTCACCTGCGCAAGTTGGTGGCCGATGGTGCCGTGACCGTCGGCGGTGACGGTCGCCCGACGAGCAAGGCCGAGTACCGGCTCGTCTGACTACCTGTGGGTTCGCCAGAGGCGCTCGAGTGTGCTCCGGCGGGAGAACTCGGCGTTGGACTCCCGGCCGCAGCGCTCTTCGTCCCAGCCCCACAGCGGGCCGGCAGCATCCGCGATCACACCGATCGTTGCCCGGCTCACCGGACCGAGCGTGCCGACCACGAGTCTGCGGTCGATGACGTCGTCGAGTGTGCGCGCACCCTCGTGCGTGACTGCGTAGACGGCCTGGGCGAGCACGTCGAGGCAGCCGTGTTCGTGGGTGATGCGCTGCGCGAGGCCGGGCTGGGCTCCGATGAGCCCGATGATGGCGGCGTACTCGGTGCCGTACAGCCGTCCGAGGTGCTCCCCGGTTGCGGTGTCGAGACCGAGCGCGCCCGCAGCGCTCGCGACACCGGCGAGGAACGGCCCTGCATCCTGTGCCCACGCGAACGTGGTGCTGGTGCCCGACCGTTCCGAGTCGAACCGACGCGTCGGCACACCGCGCAGTTCGTGCTTGAGCAAGGCATCCACCATCTGTTCGCCGGTGGCCCGTGCTGTCGTCCACTTGCCGCCACCGATCGACCAGAGGTTGGTGACGCCGCGATCGATGTGGTGGTACAGCTCGTGGCGGCGGCTGGCGGAGTATGTGTTGCCGCCGTCACCCTGCTCGCCGCGTCGGATGAGGGGACGCAGGCCGACCGTGGCGGCCACGACATCGTCCACTGTGAGCGCTCGCTCGCCCGGGTTCATCGTGGAGTTCACGGTGGTGAGGATTGAGTCGACGTCATCGGTATCGGCCACCACCTCGTCCGACCCGTCGGGGAGCGGCGTGTCGGTGGGCCCGATGAACGAGCCGCCCATCCACGGCGAGACGATGACGTGCTTGCCGGACTTCGCGCGGGCGAATACCGCCGCATCAACCCGACCGGGCCCGCCGAGGGGGCGTGTGAGCACGTGGACCCCTTTGGATCGGTTGACGGCCACCCCGAGCGACCTGCCGAGCGGTTGGAGCACACGGTCGATCCAGGGCCCCGCAGCGTTCACGACGACGCGGGCGCGCAGCGTGTACGTGACACCCCCAAGACGGTCCCGCGCAGTGACCCCATCAATCACCAAGTTGCCGCGGTCGCTGTGCTGCACGAACCCGGTCACCTCGGTGTGGGTGAGGAACGAGGCGCCATCGGCCGCAGCGGACTTCACGTACGCAAGCAGCAGACGTTCGGGGTGCATGTTCAGCGTGTCGTGGTACGCGAACCCACCCTGCAGGCCGTCGGCGTCGAGCCACGGCACCTGCTGCATCAGTCGCTTCCTCCCCAGCCAGGTCGGGTGAGGGATGCGCAGGGATGCGGGGGCGCCGCGGTTGCGGTCGAAGGAGAGGGCGTCGTACAGCGCGACACCGGCGCCCATGAGTGCTCGGGAGGGCTTGCTCCAGCGCCACGCGGGCATGATGAACTGCGTCTGGTGCACGAGGTGAGGCGCGCCGAGTGCAAGGATGCGGCGCTCGCGCAGGCTCTCACGCACCACCTTGAAGTCGTACTGCTCGAGGTAGCGGATACCGCCATGGATGTACTTCGTGGTAGCCGCACTGGTGCCGCCGCCGAAGTCCCCCTGGTCCACCAGAAGGACGCGCAGACCGCGCCCGACCGCCTCGCGCGCCACACCGACGCCGGTGATGCCCCCGCCGATGACGAGGACGTCGAATACTTGCGAGAGATTCGTGAGGCTCGGACCCTGTTGTGGGAGCGACATTCCTTACGCCGTGACCAGTTGGGGTGTGTCGTCGCTGAGGTCCGAGAGGAACACGATGCTGTCCGGTGGCACCCCGAGTTCTGGCGTCACCTTCTGGTCCCCGTCGAGCCAGTGCTCGAGCCACCAGACCACTCGTGAATCATCAGCATCGGGCTCACTGGCGAGGTCCCGGACCGTCTGCACCATCGCGTCCACGTCGGGCCGATCCCGGTGGGTGGAGAGGTACTCGGCGAAGCGCTCGCGTGAGTACGGATAGAGCGTTCGCTGGACGAACCACGTGGACGATGTGGTGCCCTCGATGTCGATGTGAGTGATCACCGTGATGTTCCCCGGCCCGGGCCCGTCGTCAGCTTCAGGCGCCGACGAGCTCGTCGTACGAGGCGAACGACGACGCGATCGGGTCCTCCGTGAACTCCCCAACCCAACCCTCGTGACACACGACAAGCTTGATCATGCCGCTCAGGCTATTCAGGCATTCCCGGATCGCAGCGGGGCGATGGCAGCGAACGCCTCCCGGAGCGGACCGGCGAGGATGCTGCGACGCACCGACTGGATGGCCTGATAGGTGGCGTGGAACGGGATGATCGGCCGGACAGGCACCCAGTCGTCGTCCATCTCCACCCAGCCCGGGCGCAGATGGTCGAAGCGGTGCTCGGCATAGGTGTCGGCAACCAGCACCCCATCGCGTGTGTACAGGCCCGCCTTGGACCCTTGGGTACCCACGTCGACGCCGAGAAAGAGGTCACCCGAGACGCAAGGCGAGGTGTGCATGGGCCGAAATCCTCGCATCCGACCCATCGACTTCGCACGAGGTCGGGCAGAATTGCGATCCATGTGTCCCGCCCTGCTCCCCACAGCGCCGCCGGTGGTCGCCGTCGAGGGGCTCACGAAGCGTTACGGCGGGGTGACGGTGCTCGATCACGTGGACCTCTCCGTGCGGTGGGGCGAGGTGCGGGCATTGCCAACAAGGCAGTGACCGACATCGACGCACTGCTCAACGGTGGCGCAGCCCCCGCAGCAGTTGTCGTGGTCCCGGGTGAGCTCATCACTGCGGCTAACGCCTGATCGAGTCCGTCTGGCTCATCCAGACTGATCGGTAACGCGAAAGGGGGCGGGTCCACGGACCCGCCCCCTTTGCTGTTCCCGCCCGGTGTCGGGCGCTTGGCTACTTGCCGAGCAGCGCGGGTGCCAGTGCACGCCACTGCTTCTCGGGCATGGCCATGCCGTCCTGCAGCACCTGCACGCAGACATGGTCGGCACCCGCATCGTGGTGCTGCTTCACCCGTGCAGCGATCTGCTCCGGCGATCCCCACGCAACGATCGCGTCCACGAGGCGGTCACTGCCGCCGTCCGCCCGGTCGGCCTCCGTATAGCCGAGGCGAACGAGGTTGTTGAAGTAGTTCGGCAGGCTGAGGTAGATCTTCATGCCGGCGCGGGCGATCCGACGGGCTTCCACGGGGTCGGTCTCCACCACCACCATCTGCTCGGGGGCGAGCAGGGAGTCATTGCCCATCTCCTTGCGCGCGATCTCGGTGTGCTCGGGCGTCGTGAAGTACGGGTGCGAGCCATTGGCACGCGCTGCCGAGAGCTGCAGCATCTTCGGACCGAGGGCGGCGAGGAGCCGACCGGGGTCGTGCTCGGGGCCCTTCGCCATGAACAGGGCCTTGTCCATGCGATCGAGGTACTCGACCATGTGGGAGTACGGCTTGCTCCAGTCGTGCTTGCGCACGCCGGCGACGAGGTGGCCGTGACTCACGCCGAGACCGAGGAGGAAGCGATCGGGGAAGGCCTCGGCGAGCGTCTTCTGCCCTGCCACCATCGCCATGGGGTCACGCGCATAGATGTTGTTGATGCCCGTGGCGAGCGGGAGCGTCGTGGTGGCCCCGAGCAGGATCGACGACGCCACGAATGGGTCGCGGCCAACTGCTTCTGCAAGCCACAGAGCGCCGTAGCCGAGCTCCTCAAGGACCTGTGCGGCACGGCGTGCCTCCGATGTCGGGAGGGCGTCGATGCCCCCGTACCAAACGCCGACCTTGCCGATATTGACGCGGGGCAAGCTCATGGGAAGTCCTTTCGTGGCGGGGTCCCGACCCGGGCCCCCGCGCAGTGTGAGCGGTGTTGGTGGGAGAGTCTGTCACGACGGCGCGTTTCTCCTGCAGAAATCCATGCTGGGCGTAGGAAGCCGTTGCTGAGAAAGCGGGGGATCAGCGGTAGGCGTCGAGGCGGGCGCCGTCGTAGGCGATCGGGAACACGGCGGCTGCCTCGTAGGCGAGCCCACTCGACAGCCCGCGGTCGAGTGCGTTGCGGTACAGGTCCTTGCACGCGGCGATTGTGGGTCCGTGGTTCGGGAGGATCATGTCGATGTACGACTGCACGAGCGCGTCGAGACCCTCCCGGGGTGCCGATGCTGTTGCGAGGCCCCATTGAGCCGCCTCGGCACCGCTGAACGTGCGCGCCGTGAATGAGAGGTCCCGGGCGCGTGCGGGTCCGACGAGCCGGATGAGGCGCTGGTTCATGCCCCACGAGGGACGGATGCCGAACTTCACGTGGGTGTCGCCCAGTTTCGCCTCGTCCGCCGTGAACACGAGGTCACAGGCAATGGCGATCTCGAGGGCGCCGGTGAAACAGAACCCGTTCACCTTGGCGATAGTGACCTTGGGCATGCCGGCGAGCGCGGTGGTGGCGCGGCGGGCCGGGATGTCGAGGATCTCACCGATCGAGCCGTCAATGATCTCGCGACCGGCGAGCGATTTGAGGTCCACCCCGGCCGAGAATGCCCGACCCTCACCGGTGAGCACCACGACGCGCACGCTGTCGTCCCCGGCGAGTTGTTCGAGGGTGGCAGCGAGCCGGTAGAGCATCTCGGGGGTGAGCGCGTTGAGCGCATCCGGCCGCGAGAGCGTCACGGTGGCCACCGGTCCGTCCACGTGGAGTGCGATGCCGTCCTGAGCTGAAGTCATATCGCTATCTCTAGCAGCGTTGACCCGTCGGCGCCGAAGCGACGGGGCATGACGCGCGTCGGCCCGTGGGCTGCCCGATGCGCGCAGGGCTGGGCTAGAGGTAGCCGGGGTAGTGGCTGTCTGTGGGTGGCAGCGGGCCCCGGGGATCCGGGATGGCGTCGGCGGTGACGGTGCGCAATGCCTGCGCGTCTGCCCCGTCGGCATCGATGAGCACCGCATGCTTGCGGATGACCTCGTGGAACAGGTTGCGGACGTCCCGCGCGTTGCCGAACCCCTGCCGGCGCGTCCAGGCGGCGATGTGTGCCGTGACCCTGTCGAGCGCGTTGGGGGTGAGGTCGTAGTCCCGATCCGCTGCCATGGTCGAAAAGATCCTCACCAGGTCCTCTGGGTCGAAGTCCTCGAACCGCAGGACGTGGTCGAACCGGCTCTTGAGACCCGGATTCGTGTGGATGAAGCGCGCCATCGGCCTGGGGTAGCCAGCCACGACGACGGCGAACTCGCCACGGTGGTTCTCCATGAATGCGAGCAGTGTGTCGATTGCCTCCTGGCCGAAGTCGTGCCTCCCGCCACCTGCGAGCGCGTACGCCTCGTCCACGAAGAGCAGCCCACCGATTGCCCGTTCGCACACGTTTGCGGTTTTCAGTGCTGTCTGGCCCACGTACCCGGCAACGAGGCCGCTCCGGTCAACCTCGATCACATGGCCGCTCGGAAGCACACCGATCGATCGGTACAGCTCGCCGAGGAGGCGCGCCACGGTGGTCTTGCCCGTGCCGGGGTTGCCGACGAACACGAGGTGGGGGGACGGCGTTACTGCCCGGAGCCCCGCAGCCCGTCGCTGCTCCGCGACGGCCTGGGCCCTCACGAGTGCTGCAATCTCCTCTTTGACCGTTCGGAGCCCGACGAGCGCCTCGAGCTCGGCGAGGATCACGTCGGTCGGTCGCCCGCTGTTGGCGTCGCCCTGCAGCGCGTGCTCAGTTGCTGTTGCACGTGCCGGGTTGTTGCGAACGTTGTCGCGCGCGAAGCCGTCGAGACGGGTCCTCGCGCGTCGAGCGAGCGTGATGAGACTGTTCAGCACCGCATCCACCTGCCGGGCATCTGCTGTGTCCGCGAGTACGGCATGCGATGCAAGCAGGGCCGCCGTGGCGAGCGAGCGGGGCGCTGCCGCCGTGAGGTGGAGTGTGGCGAAGGGTTCGGGCCCTCGGTGTCCGGCGATCCAGCGCTCTACCCGGTCGTGAAGGGCCGGGCCCACGTCGTCGACGAAGACGGCGAGGGTAAGCACCTGCGAGCCGTCGGGTTGGTTGGCGACGTGAGCCGAGAGCGATTCGCCACGGATGATGATCTCGAGCGGCTCTGCCTCGGTGAGCCCACCGCCGGACACTCGGTCTGCCCGGCTGCTCAGCAGCGCCAGGAGTTCGGTGTGCTCGGGGTGATCATCAGACAAGCGGGGGGCCTTGCGGGTGGTGGGTGTTGTGGATGGAGGAGCCGAGGTGATCGAGCGCTGCAGCGACGAGCGCCCATCGATCGGGTTGATCGATGTCGGTGAGAGCGGTGAGCAACGCCGTTCGCTCCCGATCGCCGATCGGCAATCCGCCGCGCAGGGCCTGTCTGGTTGCCGCCGAGGTGCCCGGCGCAGGGAGCGCCTCGTGATCGGCGAGGGTGGAGGCCAGTTCCCGTGCGAGGGCGCAGAAGGCCACCACCCGGTTGTGCTCATTCGACCCGGTTCGGGCTTCGTGGTCGGTGAGCCTTCTTGTGGAGAACGCCGTCTCGATGGCGCCAGAGAGCTGTTCGAGTGAACGTGCAACGTGGAGTGCATCCCGCTGCAGACCGGGACGGGCCGAGGTGCGCGGTTCATTGGTGTTGAGCAGTTCGGTGATGGGAAGCTGCGCCTCCGAGGCGACCCGGGAGTGCAGCGCGCTGATCATCGGGGTGTCGGACGGAGCGCCTTCGCGGTGCTCGTTGGTGAATCGATGACAGATGTCGGCGACCGCTCGGGGGAGTACGTCCAGACCATCGGCCTGCCAGCGCGACAGCGCGTGGATCACCTCGAAGGAGTGGAGCACCGGTGTGTTGGCGAACTGACCGCTTGCGGCGAGGTTCCACGTCAACCGGGTATCGGCATCGGGGGTGTCGCTGAGCCGGCGGTCGTTGACGGCGTCGGGGCCACCGGACGCTGTGTCCGTGACCTCGACGACGCCAAGAAGAACGTCGGCATCCGGTCGGTACCGGAGCAGGAGACACGCCGTTGCGGCGGATTGGTGCCGGTTCACGAGGCACTCACCCCTTCGTCGTCGTCCGGCAGGTTGCCCGCAGCCTGATGCGCGAGCTTGCGGGCCCCGCTGAGCTCTCGGCTCGCGGTCTCCCGAACGAGATCGGCGCGGGCAGCCACTTCCGTCACGGTGAAGCCGTAGCCGTCGACCAGCATGAGGAACTCACGCTGACGCGGGGTGAGTTGCTGCAGGCAGGCCCGCAGGAGTGCGTGGTTGCGCTCGGACTGGACGACTGTTTCGTCGACCGCGGTGCCGAGAGATCTGGCTAGGTCGAGCAGCTCGCCGTCTCCCTCGAGGATCGGCTCGGAACCGGATGCGAAGGCACGTGCCTTGGTGAAATAGCCATCGCTGCCATCTTCGGACACGTGGATGAGCCGCACACCCTCGGATCGCTGCACCCGCTCCTTGCGGTCGAACGTGATAGCCACCTGCGAGGTGGCCTCACGTGCGAATCGCTCGGGGGTGTAGTCCCTCATGAACCGGGGGACATCTGCTGCGAAGCGCAGCAGGACCCCCTGGACGATGTCGTCCACGTCGAAGGGCTGACGGCCCCGCTTCGAGGCGATGCGGGTGGCCGCACGGGTGAGGTGCTTGATGTAGGCCTTCTCCTCGGCGGGAGTGGGCAGGGGGAAGTGTGAGGTGGTGTTGGCTGGGGTCTCCTTCTGTGAGTGGTGGGTTGGGTTGGTGTCCACAAGGACAGAATGACAGGGGGGTGTAACGGGGTTTCCGGGCGTGCCCAGAGCGGGTTCTCCGGGGTGTCTTCGTAGTTGGTCTTGCGACCGCGGGACGACGAACGGGACCGGGAGAACAGCTTCTTGCTGCTGGCGGAGTCCCAGTGCCCGGACTCGAGGCGCTCCACGTCGAGACGCAGGTCCTCGAGGTCGCCCTGCGGCGGAGCGACCATGCAGGCGAGCGTCGTGGCACTCTCGCGGAGCAGTGCCGAAGCCGCCTGGTAGTCGCCGATCTCGGCGGCGTCCCGGGCCTCGCGCCTCGTGCGCGCCACCTCGAGCACCAGAACCTCTTCATGCACCCGCGGATCGGCGTCGGGGTCCTGGGCACCCTCGTCGCCGACAGTTACCCGCACCGGGACGGTGACGGTGTGCAGCGACACCTCGCCGACGGTGGAGGCCCAACGGAAGGTGAGTGTGGCGACATCAAGCGCTCCGTCCGCAGCGACCGGGCGGAGGTGGAAGCGTGCCACGACCTTGCGGGTCTCGCCGCCGTAGGCGTCGCCGAGCGCCACCTGGACACCGCCGCTCGCGAGGTCCGTGATGGGGAACTCGTTGAGCACCTTGGCCACCGCTACTGCAGCGCTCGGCTTGATCTCGACGGACACGTTCTGGGCAACGACGCTGGCGAGCCCGGCGAACTCGTCGGCGAACACTGCTGCTGCCTGATCCGGGCCGGCGCACCAGTAGTCGTTGCCGTGGCCGGCGTCGGCGAGCCCGGCGAGCAGTCGCTCGTCGTAGCCGTCGCCGAAGCCAATGCACGACGTGGAGACGTCACGCGCACGGCCGCCACCGACGAGCGCGAGCAGTTCGTCCGGTGTCGTGATGCCGGCGTTGGCGTGACCGTCGGTGAGCACGATGATGCGCCGCAACGCGTCCTCGCGGACGTCGGCGAGGAGCATCTCGAGGCCCTTCAGCCAGCCGCCGGAGAGGTTGGTGGACCCGCCAGCCGTGATTGCCCGCACCGTGCGCCCGGCACTGGTCGGGTCGTGCTGGCCGAGCGGGAGCACGAGGTTCACCTCGTCGTCGAAGGCAACGACGCCGATGCGGTCGGAGGCGCCCACGAGACGCAGCAACTGGGCGGCAGCCTTGGTGACCGAGTCGAGCGGCTGGCCGCCCATGGACCCGGACCGGTCCAGCACGAGCACGATGTCGAGCGGCTTGCGCTCGATCTCCGGTGCCGGCGGTGCCGTGAGCTCGATGAGGACGTTGACAACCTCGTCGTTGCGGGTGGTGATAACGGTGCGGTCGAAGGAAATCTGCGGTTGCATGATGTTGGTGTTGCTCCTCGGGAGTGGGTTGATCGGTGGTCGGATTCGATCCGGTACTGGAAGGACGGGAGGGCCCGGAGATGTGACATCGGTGCGGTCACTCCGCTCGACGACGTGACCCGGGATCACGGCCTGATCGATGCGCTGCGTTGTCTCACCCATGAACAATCGGGATGAGCACACCTGCAACGACGATGGGGACAACGAGACGAACGGCGCGGAGTGTGACCACCCCATCGATCTTGAGGCCGTGAGGCGCGGGTACCGAGTGGCACGGGCAGATTTCGGTCTCGGTCGTTCGGGTTGGCTGTGGCCGTGTGTAGCGGTTGCGGTGGACGCTGCGTTCCTGCTCGGTGACCCGATTGGGCTCGTCCCGTTCTGTGACTCCCCTGATCTTGCGGATCGTTACGAGGCCGTCGGTGCCCGCGTGTGGGGCGAACTGTGCAGCGCCCTGCTCGACAGTGCCGGTGAGGTGGAGGGCCTGCTAACGGTGTCCCAGGCGGAGGTGCACCAGGTGCTGGTGGACGGTGTCGTCGAGGAGTTCAGCGATCTGCTCGAGGAGCCGGACACCGAACTGGGCGGGGCGTTCGCGAACATCGTCGGCCCCGAGTTCGGCGTGGAACTCGACATCGACGTGGCCTCTCCGAGAGGTATTGATCCGGAACCGTGGCAGGAGCGACCGGGCGCACCGGGGATCGACTGGGGCCGGATCCACGAGATGGCCGGCTGGATCCAGCGTCGGGTGAACGCACTTCCCTTCGCGTGGACGTTGGGGGAAGAATGAGGTGATGGCATGCCTCGTTCCCTCGGATTTCGATCTCGGGGGCCTGGAGCCCTCCGAGCGACGGGTGTGCGAGGCGATGCTCATCGGGTTGGACGACACCTGGTTGGTGCTGCCGACGGTGCCGATCTTCGACCGGGGCGATGCGGAGATCGATCTGCTGCTCGTGTCCCCGGCGCAGGGCGTGGTGCTCGTGGAGGTCAAGGGTGGCGCGGTGCACCTCGAGAACGGCGTCTGGTACCAGTACGACCGGAGGCTGACGAAGTCCCCCGTCGAGCAGGTGGCACGTGCCAAGCACGCGTTGATCGGGCGGATGCGGAGCGCGCGGGTGGACATGGACGGGCTGTACATGAGCCACGTCGTCGCCCTTCCCGACGTGGGTGCGATCCCGGTGGAGGGTCTCGGCCCCGATGCGCCGGCGAGCATCCTGCTCGCCAAGCCCGAACTGTTGGACCCGTCCGCCGCTATTAGGCGTCTGGGTGCACCGGACCGTGTCCCCGTGCCGCGGGACCGCCTCGAACGGTTCGTGCGTGCCGTACGGCCGACGGTGGAACTGTCCACCGGCGAGGGCGGTGTGATGCTCGCGACCTCTCGCCACCTCGATGCAACCACGCGTGCCGTCATGACGGCGGTCCGCGGTCTCGACAGCCAGCAACGCGTCCTCGTCACCGGTGGTGCCGGGACCGGCAAGACCTGGCTCGCGATCGACTGGGCGCGCCGTGCCGTGGCGCGCGGTGAGCGCACGCTTGTCGTCTGCTTCAACAAGCCGATCGGGGAGTTCCTCCACCGCAGGCTCCGCAACACGCCCGCGACGGTTGGCACCTATCACGACGTCGTGGTCCGCCTGCTCGAGCCCCACGGGTTCCGTGTCGGCGAGAACCCCGGCCCCGACTACTGGGACACCATCCCAACGGCGGGGCTCGCCTTCCACGCGGACCGGATCGGCCAGCCGTTCGACACGTTGATCATCGACGAGGGTCAGGACATCAAGCCCCACTGGCTCGAGTCGCTCGAGCGCCTGCTCGACCCGTCGGGACCGAGGCGCCTGCTGATGACGGCGGATCCGTCACAGGCCATCTATGAGCGCGATTGGGTGCCACCGCCGAACATGGTGACGAACCATCTCGAGCACAACCTGCGGAACGCACGCCCGATCGCGGCGTTCGTGAAACGGCTTGGTGGCCCCGAACCGCTGCCCGGCGCCCCCGGCACCGTGCCGGTCAGGCACCTCTTGGCCGGTGGTCGCAAGGAGATCGCCAAGCGGGTCCGCGAGACCGTTGTCGAGCTCACCGAGCAGCACAGCATCCCGTTCTCCGGGATCCTCGTCGTGACACGGCACAAGAAAGAACGCGACGACCTCGTTGCCAATCCACCCGAGGGTTGTCCGATGGTTCGCTGGGAGGACCGCAGCGAGGAGGCGATCCTCTGCGAGACCGTGCACCGGGCGAAGGGACTCGAGCGCCTCGCAGTGATCTATGTCGACACGTCGGCCGAACCCGACCGCCAGTTGCAGTACATCGGCGCCAGCCGGGCGATCGCCTGGCTCACGCTGGTTGGCTCACCGGCGCTGATGTCCCCGCCTGCGCCCTGAGCCGAGATTTCCGGCATGATCTGGGGTGTGTCTCATGAGCAGGTAATGCAGTTGGACCGCGCCGGGGCGGGGGCGCTCGTGACGATCCTCGGCATCGTGCTCGACAACATCCAGACCGCCGAGGCGGAGGGCTATCGGTCCAACTGGAACGTCGAGCACGTGCTGGACCTCGACACCCGCTTTCACCACGTGTGGCCCGAGCTCACCGACAGCCTGATGGGGTTCGGCGGCGGCGACCCGGGGGCCGATGACCGCCGAGAGATGGAGTTGCACATCGAGGACGCCGAGCTGTTACTCGCCGGGATGGCCTTCACCGAGATGGCGAGCACGGACCTGCCGTTCTTCGAGATGGTGCAGTGGACGAGCGAATTCGTTGCGTCCGAGCTGCGCCAACTGTGGTCGGACGACGTCTGGCGCGAGCGCGCGGGGGGCAAGGACAATCGCCGTTGGTGAGCCGTTGATCGAGTATCTCGGGAGGGTCTACGGGGCGGTCGCCCACCTTTCGACCAGACGCCGCCGGGCTGTCGAGGCGCTGCTCCTCCTGACCGTCGCGGTACTGATCCTCGTCGAGACGCGAATGCTGTGGTTCTTCAGCGATGACTGGGCGTTCATCCTCGGCCGTCGCGAACTGCGCCTGAACGGCCGAACCGCAGACTTTCTCTGGTACCCGCACAACGAGCACCTCATGGGTGGGCTCGCCGTCATCTATTCGACGATGGTTGCCCTGTTCGG
>CAMDBM010000029.1:0-39274 GCA_945889085.1 Ferrithrix thermotolerans DSM 19514 | reverse complement strand
GACACCGCCCTTGCCCGACGCGATCAGCAGCGGCCGCGTCCGGGATCCCGGCTGGGCGAAGGGGATCACGCGGCCCTGGGCGTGCCCCTGGGCGGGTTGTGAGCCAGCCGTTGAGGCCGGGTCGCCCATCATCATCCGGCGGACGTTCTCGCGCTCACCATCGGTCATCACGATGAAGTCGAGCGACACCGAGCGACCCTCGGCAAGCGGTTGCACGGCATCGGTGACCCGCTTCTGGATCTCGTTGCGCAACGGACAGCCGGGAACGGTGAGGGCCACTTGAACCACCACGGCCCCAGCATCGATCTGAATGGTGCGGACCATGCCGAGGTCCACGATGGAACGGCGGAGTTCGGGGTCCTCGACGGGCCGCAACGCGGCGATGATCTGATCCTGGGTGAGCGACATGAACTCTCCGTGCGAGAAAGCGGGCGGGTTTGGCGATATGTGGTCCGTCGATGTCGGGGGGTGACACCGAATTACCACTATCGCCATAGGTAGAATATCGGCGTGGCGGCAAGCGCACCCACCCCTGCAACCTTCTCGGCAACCGTTTCGGCGATCTCCTCGGCGTTCGGTGATCCGACGCGCCGTGCGATCTACCTGTTTGCCCGGGGTAACGAGGGTGGCGCCACCGCGGCGCAAGTGGCCGAGAAGTTCGGCCTGCACCCGAACGTGGCAAGACACCATCTCGACAAACTCGCCGCCGGTGGCTATCTCGGGGTTGCGGTGGAACGCAGTGCGGGGACGGGTGCCGGGCGGCCGTCCAAGCACTACCGGGCGGTCGGCGAGAAGGTCGAACTGCAGATGCCGGTGCGCACCGACGATCTCGTGCTCGAACTGCTCGGCAAGACCCTCGCTGCGCTTCCGCCCGACATGGCCGAACGACTTGCCGAGGAGGTTGGCGCCGACTACGGGCGGGCGATGGCGGCCGGCATGGTAGGTGCAGACTCCCAGCACGCTCAGCGATCGCTTCGCTCGGCGCTCCACTCGGTGGCCGACGCGCTGACCGCCCACGGCTTTGCCGCCCACACCGACAACCGCAACAACCAGTTGCGCATCGTGAACACGCACTGCCCGTTCGGCGACACGGCGATCGATCATCCGGTGATCTGTGCCGTGGACCGTGGCATGGTGCGCGGCATGCTCGGCGCCCTGTACGGGGACATCGACACCTCGCTCGAGTCGTCCCGCCCGCAGGGCGACACGTTCTGCGTTACCAAGTTCTAGTTCCGGCGCACCGCCCCGGATCCACCCGACGGGCGGGCTCGCCACGGCTACTGGCCGGTGAAACGCTGCTCCCTGAAGGGGTCGCCGTACATGTTGTACCCGTTGCGCTCCCAGAATCCCGGGGCATCGCCTTCGCACAGTTCGAGACCACGCACCCACTTCGCTGACTTCCAGAAATACAGGTGGGGGATGACGATACGCACGGGTCCACCGTGGATCGACTCGATCTCCTCGCCCTCGTAAGCGTACGCAACGATGGCGTTGTCGACGGTGATGTCCGTGAGCGGCACGTTGGTTGTGTAGCCGAACTCGGCGTGCTCCATCACGTGGGTGGCCCCGGCCTGTACACCGGCCATCTCGAACAGGTCGCGGACAAGCACTCCGGTCCACTTCGTGTCGAACTTCGACCATTTGGTGACGCAGTGGATATCGAAGGTGAGATCGGCAGCCGGGAGCGCCCTGAGGTCGTCGAGGCCGAGGCGGACCGGGCTGTCGACGAGGCCGAAAATCGTGAGGTTCCACTCGCCCGACCCGTACTCCGGGACGTCGCCCACGTGCAATACGGGGAAGCGGTCGGTGAGGTACTGACCCGGCGGGAGGCGCGAGGGATCGAGGCCCTGATCGACGAGTTCCTGGCGGTTGCGGTCAAAGAATCCCATGGAACATCAGTCTGCCGCACCGGGTAAACGATTCGCTCGCCGACGGGGCGCTGAGCCGCTCGGGTACGGTGAGTCTGTGAGCGAACTCCCCCCGCCTCCCCCACCCTCCGACGGCTCGGGATTCCCGGTTCCACCACCGCCGTCGGGCTACCCGGCTCCGCCGTCGTCCGACCACGGCCCGGAGCAGGGATACGTCGGCCAGTACCACCAGGGCTTCCAGACGGTCGGGCGCAATGCGCGGGTGATCACGATCCTGCTGGGGATCGTTGGGGCCCTGCAGATCATCGGTATCCCGGTGCAGATTGCGCTGCACGACAAAGCCTCCAAGTTCCTCGCCGGCTCCATCACCAAGGACACCTTCGAGAGTGCACTGCGGACCCAGCAGAATGTGGCGGGCTTTCAGGGCGGCGCCACCATCGCCGTTGCGATCCTCACGATGATCTGGATGCGCAAGCTCATCAACAACCACCGACTGCTGGGCCGACCCGGCAGCAAGTGGGGACCGGGTTGGGGAATCGGCGGCTGGTTTGTGCCGCCGGGCGCTATCTACGCGGTGCCGTGGCTCATCTTCAAAGAGCTCTGGCGGGGATCGGACCCGAGCAACGTAACGAACGACCCGAACTGGAAGTCTCGACGGGTGTCCCCGCTCGTTCACGTGTGGTGGGCGCTCTACGGCTTCGTGCCACTTGCGGGCGCACTGCTCACAACAGGGACCGCTCTGTCGAGCCTGAGTGTTACCAAGACCAATGACCTCGACGTCGCCAAGATGTACACCAGCAACTTCTCGCTCCAGATCCTCGTGACGGTGTTGAGCGTCGCAGCAACCGCCACCTACGCACTGCTCGTGCAGAATCTCACCCGTCGGCAGCGGGTCCTTACCGGCGAGGATTGATGTCGATCTACCTTGTTCGCCACGCGAAGGCAGGCAGCAGGGACAGATGGAACGGCGATGACCGTCAGCGACCGCTGAGCGACAAGGGGCGCGTTCAGGCGGAACTGCTTGCCGAGCGATTTGTTCGCGTGCCCGTACCGAGGATCTTCTCGAGCCCGTACGTGCGCTGCGTCGAGACCGTCGAGCCACTGTCGAGGGCCTGCGGTGTCGACATTGAGTCGATCGAAGTGCTTGCCGAGGCGGGATCGTTCGCCCCGATCATCGATCTGCTGCTGTCGGTCCCCGAACACACCGTGCTGTGCAGCCACGGCGACACGATCCCCGAGACGATCGCCGCGCTCTGCCGCCGCGGCATGGAGATCGATGGCCCCGAGGACTGGCGAAAGGGCTCAACCTGGGTACTCGACCGGGAGGGCGAATTGTTCACGCACGCAACGGCGTGGACCCCGCCGCGAGCCGACGGCAATGGGGACTAGTTTTTGGCGAGGGCGGCGTTCAGGTCCGCCGACAGGGACTCGATGAGCCCTTTCACCATCGCTGGCGGGTTTGACGCTGTGCACCGGTCGACGTGTGACTTGGCCGCTACGGGATCGCCGAGATCGCGGAAGGTCAAGATGGCGAGGAAGCACTGGGCATCGGGATAGGTCGGGTCGGTCTCCACCGCCTGGTTCAGTTTGTCCGCTGCTGCTGCGAGCAGCGCCGAGCGCCCTGCTCCCTCCGGTTGCTGGACCGCAATGAGCCGCGCGTACCAGCCCGAGTACGTGAGTGCCTCCACGTTCCCCGGCTCGATCTGGAGCACCTCGCCGAACTTCTGGATTGCCTGGAGCGGGCCCAGTTGGCGCGCCTCGGCGAGGAGTTGACCGACCTGGTCGTCCGCACCGATGGTCGCGCCTGCGTCTGGGACCTCCTGGCCGGAGTAGTGGGCAACGAGCCAGCCCGATCCGGCGCCGATCGCCAGCACACCGATCACGATGGCGCTGATCCTCCCCCAGCGGGTGGGACGACGCGGGACGATGATCTCCTCGTGACCCGACTCGATCTCACGGATCACGGTTGCGGCACGCGCGGTGTATCCGTCGCGCAGGGCGCAATAGTCGGGCTCGTCAACGTCGCCTGCTGCGCGCTCGCGGTCGAGATCATCGAGCGACGCGAGCAGGAACCGACGTTCGTCCTCAAGCTCCGCGAGCCGGTCGAGGTTCTTTCCCTGTCGACTCATGCCTCGCCATCCGAACCTGTCTGCCGCGCCGCATCGACGAGTGCCCGGTCCTCGTCGCTCGGCACCCCGCCCGCGGCCCCCATCCATTTGCGGAACGCGAGGCCGAGGCCTGCAAACGCAACGACAGCGGCTGCCACCGGAAGGGCCCACACCATCGCGTCGAAGCCCGTCCGCTTGGGAACCAGCAGGAGTTGGACGCTCGAGTCCCGCTGCACCGACGCGATCACCTCGGCATCGGACAGCCTTCCCTCGCGGACGAGGTCCTCGATCTTGTTCTGGAGGTTTACGGACGCCGCGTTGCGGGACTCGAAGACGCTCTCGCCCGAGCACACCGGGCACGCGACACGTTTGGTGATGGAATCGATCCGGTCGTTCTCGCTGCGCGCCCCGCCGTCGCGCAGGGTGCCCACGAGGATGAGGGCAACGGCGATGCCGAGCATGAGCAGCCAGGAAGGCCAGCGCTTCAGCGCAGCGACATTCATCGGGACAGCTCCCGGAACTGCTGGATCTGCGCGCTCAGCGCGTCAGCGGTCACCTTGGCGATCGTCCGGAACACCACAAGACCAGCGGGCGAGATGACCCATGTCTCGGGGACCTTGTTGACGGCAAACGCCACGCCAATCGACCCACGGGGGTCGAGGACGATCGGCCAGTCCCCGCCGTTGTTCGCGAAGAACTTCCGCACGGAGTCGACCGAGTCGTCCGAGAAGTCGATCGTGTACAGCTCCGCCCCGTCAGCACCGAGGCGCGCCTGCTGCTCGGCGAAGCGGACCAGTTCGGGGTGTTCCTCCTTGCACGGCACGCAGGTGGACTGGAAGAAGTTGAGCACAACCCAGCTTCCCTTGCGCCTCGACAGCTCCCACGACTCACCAGCGAGCGTCGTGCCGGCCACCGCAGGGGCGGGCTTGCCAATGAGGGGGGTGTCCGCACTGTCCGTCTGATCACTCTTCGCGCCAGCGAGGACGACGAAGAGCGCGGCAAGGACCACGGCGACTGCGAGCGCGATCCATGGTGCGATCCGGCGGCGCGAGGCCATGACGAGGTCCTACTCCCCCGCCGCGACGGGGATCGGTGCGGACACCGGGTCCGTGGGGCGACGACGGTTGCGCCCGGGGAACGCTGCGAGCAGCGTGCCGAGGATCACGACGAAACCGCCCACCCAGATCCACAGGATCATCGGCTTGATCGCGACTCGGATCGTGGCGCGACTGCCGTCGGCCGGCATCTCGTCGAGCGTGAGGTAGATGTCTTTCACCGCACCCGTCTTGACCGAGGGGGTGCCGATCATCATCCCGGTCTGGGTGTACCGGTGCACGGAGGGCTCGTACGTGTCACGGTTGTCAATGAGCACCTGCGCCTTCTGGGTGACCCGACGATCATCGGTCTCCTGTGTGGAGCCCGAGAAGCGGAACGTGTGACCCGCGAACTCGGCAACCTCCCCCTTGTTCAGCACGAGGCGCTGGGTGTGGGTGTACGCGTTTGACGCGGCGAGCGCCACTGCGATCACGATCACGCCGATGTGCACCACCATGCCGCCGTTGGCGCGGCCGACCAGCCCGCGCCAGCCCTGGCGGCGCGTGGCGATGGCGAGCTGACGGAACGCTGAGCCGGCCGCGAACGCGCCGAGCCCGAAGGCGAGCAAGGACTGCACGCTGTCCCCACCGACCGCCACGCTGACGGCGATACCGGCCACACCGCACCACGCCGGCCAGAACAGGCGCTCGCGGAGGAGTTCCTCACTTGCCTTGCGCCACGGCAACACTGGCGCGATTGCCATGAGCGTCAGCAGACAGAGCCCGAGCGGGCCGGTGAGACGGTCGAAGTACGGCGCCCCGACCTTCAGCTTGCGGTTCTGGATCGCCTGCACGACCAAGGGGAAAACGGTACCGAGCAGCACGACGAACGTGAACAGGCCGAACAACACATTGTTGGCGAGGAATGCGCCCTCGCGCGAGACCGGTGAATCGATGGCGCCCGGCGAGCGCAGCCGATCGCCGCGCCAAGCGATGAGCCCAATCGAGCTGACGAGCACGATTGCAAAGAACGTCAAGAGGTACGGTCCGATGTCGCTCTCGCTGAAGGCATGCACGCTGTTGAGCACCCCGGACCGCGTGAGGAACGTTCCCAAGATGGTGAGGCTGAAGGTGGCCACGAGCAACGAGAGGTTCCACACCCGCAGCATTGCGCGCCGCTCCTGGACGAGCACCGAGTGGATGAACGCCGTTCCGGTGAGCCACGGCATGAAACTCGCGTTCTCCACCGGGTCCCATCCCCATACGCCGCCCCATCCGAGCACCTCATACGCCCACCACCCGCCGAGGATGATGCCGACGGTGAGGAAGCCCCACGACATGAGCGTCCAGCGACGTGTCTCGAGCAGCCAACCCTCGCCCACGCGGCCGGTAATGAGCGCGGCCATCGCAAACGCGAACGGCACGCTCATACCCACGTAGCCGAGGTACAGCGCAGGCGGGTGGAACAGCACAAGGACGTGGTCCTGCAGCAGTGGGTTCGGGCCCGGCCCGTCGGTGACCCCCGGGGGACCGGCAACGAAGGGGTTCGCCGGGAACAGCGTGAGGATGAAGAAGAAGGTGGAGATGCCGAAGAGCACGGCGAGTGCCCAGGCAACGAGTGGGTCGTCGAGACGCTGCCGATACCGCATCGCCACGGCGGCGATAAACCCGCCCAGCACGAGCACCCAGAGCAGGATCGACCCCTCCAGGGCACTCCAGGCCGCCGTCACGTTGAAGAGCGCTGGTGTTCCCCGGCTTCCGACCTGCTGGATGTACTTCAGGCTGAAGTCACGGGTGATGAGTGCTCGCTCGATCATCACGAACGCGAGCACCGCCATACCGAACACAACCCACGCATACCGCAGACCCGTGCGCGCCATCCGGTGGGAGTGCGTGCGGGCGCTCGTCACCATCGCGATTGCCCCGAACACCGACGCAGAGAGACCGAGGACGAGTGCGGCGTTGCCGACGTCGCCGTTCAACGACCCGAGCATGGGTCAGGCCGCCTGCGGGCAGGTGGAGGACTCGGCGGTGTCGATTCGCGACTTGTTCTCGGCGGCGTACTCGTTCGAGTGCTTGACCTCAACCTCGTTCCCGAGGAACGTGCCGCCGGACAGCCGACCGCGGACGACCACCGGAATGCATTCCTGGAACTTGCCGCCGGGGTCGCCGTCGTACACCACGGGCATCGTCTTGCCGTTGAAGGCAATGATGAATCGGGTCTCGGTGTCGTCCCTCGTGAGCGATCCACGCTCGACGGTTCCCTGCACGCGGAGGGACCGGTCGGCCGAGCAGCCGGCCTTAACGCTCACCTCGTCCACGTTGCAGTAGTAGTCGAGCGACTTACCGAGGAACTGGGTGATTACCACGACACCAGCCACGACGACGACAGCCAAGACGATGATCGGGCCGATACGGCGACGGTTCCGTCTCCCCGAGGGCGTGACGTCCGTGCGGGGTGTGAGGTTCAGCCCGGCGTTGACGTCGGATTCGACGTCTGCGTCCTCGGGCTGGGGTGCTGAGGTGTCCGTCACGTCCAGGGAAGTTCCTCGCTCTTGGCGACGCGCCCAGCCCGTCGGGCCCGCCTCAACAACACGGTTGCGTACGACAGCAGCGAACCCAGCGTGAGGGCGTAACAGATGGCCACAAAGACGTTGTCACGCACGTGACTGCTCCTTGGTCTCCGCCCGGCGCTCCACCAGGGCAACGTCGAGGTCTGCATCGTCGTACTGGTCCTCGAGGTACATCGCCCGCTGGCGGTGCAGCACCAGCCAGAAGTAGAGCAGGGAAAACGCGATGAGCCCAACGAACAGCGAGAACAGCATCAGACCGTCCATCTTCACGTCACCGCTGGGATTGGCGACCGAGGCCTCCTGATGCAGGGATCGCCAGAGCTCGACGCTGAAGTGCACGAGCGGGATCTCGATCACTGCGAGCAGACCGAGAACCGCCGAACGCTTTGCCCTCGCCTGATGGCTGCCGCCGAGGCGCCGCACCGCGAGGTAGCCGACGTAGGTGACGAACAGGAATGCGGTGGTGGTGAGGCGGGCGTCCCATGCCCAGTACACACCCCAGGTGAGACGACCCCAGAGCGAGCCGGTGATGAGCGTGAGCGCCATAAACATCACACCGATCTCGGCCGAGGCGCCCGCAACCCTGTCCCATGCGAGCGAGTGCGCCCGACGGAAGAGGTACATGGCGGAGGACAACCCGGTGACACCGAACGCGAGGTACGCAACCCACGCCGTCGGCACGTGGATGTACATGATGCGGACCGAACTCTGCTGGGTCTGGTCCGGCGGCGAGAACAGCAGCCCGAACAGGACGAGCCACACAACGAGGACGAGCGTTGCCACCCCGAGCACGCGGCTGAAGCCGGTGGAGGTGATCCCGCGCCAGCGCCGGGACACGGCACTGACGTTCGTGCCCGAAAGGCTCTGGGGGTTGGGCACCGTGGTGGACATCGATCAGGCTTCTTCCAGTAGCGGCCCGAAGGCCAGCACTCCAGCGGCACCGAACACCGCGGCGAAGATCGCCAGCATGCCGACCCACGGCCAGCCATCGGAGATCTCGACACCTGCTCGAATACCTTCGCCCCCTCGGGTTCCGAACGCCGCTTCGAACGCTCGGGTTGCCCCTATGAGGACGGGCGCCACTACCGGTAGCAGCAGGAGCGGGAGCAATGTTTCCCGACCCTTTGCGCCGGCAGCGAGGCCGCCATAGAGCGTACCGACGAAGGCGAGACCAGAGGTCGCGAGGAACGCAGTGACGATTACCAGCACGATGCCCGCCGGACGGATGTGCGAGGCATAAAAGACGATGACACCGACAAGGAGCAGGGCTTCGAGCACCACCAGTTGTGCAGCGAGGGCAAGCGCCTTCCCCAAATAAATGCCCGCAGGGTCGACGCCAGCAACCCTCAGGGTGTCGAGTGCCCCATCCGCTGTCTCCACCGCGAAGGTCCGCTGCACGAGCACGATGAGGCTGAACGTGGTGGCGAGCCAGAACAGGCCCGGCGCAACGCGAGCCGTGATGTCGTCCTTGTCGAGCGCAAAGGCGAAGAGCACCAGCGTGAGGCCGGCAAACGGCAGCACCTGATTCGTCACCTGACGGCTCCGCCACTCGATGCCCAGATCCTTCGCGGCAACCAGTCGGGCAGTTCTCCACATGTCAGACCCGACCTCCGCGGTCGGCGCCGGCATCGTCGGGTGACTCGTTGTGGACAAGCCCACCGGCAACGATGACGATGCGCGTGGCCAGAGCCTTGGCCCGCTCCAGTTCGTGGGAGGCAACGAGCACGGTGGCCCCTGCGCCTACTGCACGACGGATCACGTCGTCGAGCAGGTCACGGCCGTCGGCGTCGAGGCCGGCATGCGGTTCGTCGAGCAGCCAGAGCCGGGCGCGGCGGGCAATGAGGCAGGCGAGCGCGGTCCGGCGGCGCTGACCCGCAGACAATCGGCCGGCGGGCACGGTTGCGAGTCTCCCGTCGAGCCCCAACTGTGTGAGCGCGGCGTTGATCTCGCCATCGCTTGCCCCGGCGGTGCGACCCCAGAAGCGCACGTTCTCACGAACCGAGAGGTCCGCATACAGGCCGTTCTGGTGGCCGAGGAGGCCTACGTGCTGGCGAATCGCCGCCCGATCGGTCCTCAGGTTGTGACCGAGCACCTCGGCCTCGCCCCGGACAAGGGGCACTAGCCCTGCGCAAAGGCGCAGCAGCGTGGTCTTTCCGGCACCGTTCGGACCCTTCAGGAGCAGCACCTCGCCGGCCTGCACCTCGAGCGAGGCGCCGGCCAGGGCGGGGAATCGGCCGAGCACGGCCACCACGTGGCGGAGCGCAACGACCGGCGCCGCTATGGCGACGGTGGTGCTGGGCGCTGGGATGGGCTCCACGGGAGACATTCGACTCTGGACGGTACCGGAGGGGAACGCGCCGACCGCTGTCGGCAGGGTGATCCACCAGTACTGGGTGAGTTGACGGATGGCACCCAAACCGACCCGATAGGTTCGATCGCTGTGGACGATGGAGGTGTGCAGGATCAGCACCCGCAACCGGTCCCCAACCGCCGGGACTGGCGCTGGGCACTCGGGATCATCGGGCGGTCGTTCATTGTGCTCGGTCTGCTCATCCTCGCCTTCGTCGCCTACCAGTTGTGGGGCACCAGCATCGAGTTCCGGTCCAACCAGTCCGAGCTCGCCAAGGACTTCCGCCGGGCCGTCGACTCGGTAACGACAACCACGGCCCCGAGCACCATCCCGCAGGACACCGTGGCGACACCAACGAGCGCTGTTGCGACCACCGCCGCGATCACCGCCGCGACCACGACCTCGTCGATAGCCGAGGCGCCCCGCGTCGGCGAGGGTGACGTGCTCGCCGCGCTGACGTTCCCGACACTGTCCGACAAGCAGCTCTACGTCGTTGCCGGGGTGCGCCTCGTTGACCTCAAGCGCGGCATCGGGCACTACCCGGGCACCTCGCTCCCCGGCCAGTACGGCAATGCGGCGCTCGCCGGTCACCGCACGACCTATGGCGCTCCGTTCGAGAACATTGATCGGCTCGCACCCGGGGACCCCATCATTATCGAGACATCCGACGGTGGCCGTTTCGAGTACATCGTTGACTCGACAGAGATCATCCAGCCCTCCGAGGTCGGTGTCCTGTCACAGCCCAAGGACCCCGGCGACGCGCTGCTCACGCTCACCACGTGCCACCCGAAGCGCTCCACCAAACGGCGCCTCGTCGTGCACGCTCACCTGAACTTCGCCACCAGCAGCAAGGTGGGCGCGCGGAGCGCCAACTACCGCACCCCGTCCGCGGTTACCGCTGCACCGAGCGCCACGACCGTCCCCTCGACGATCGCCTCGACGATTGCCGGGGAGTCGGCGACCCCGGACAGCGCATCCGACAGCACAGTCGGTCCGTCCACGACACCGGCGCCGGCGGTGCCGACCTCTATCGCCGGCGGCGATGAGGTGAACGACGAGGACGCCCGCGACCTGGCGGCCGGCTGGTTCAAAGAGACCGCAGCATGGCCGCAGATCATCCTCTGGGGTCTGTTGCTCACCGGTATCTCGGTGGGCGGCTACCTGCTCGGGATCCGGCTTCGCAGGCGGTGGCTCGGCGCGCTGATCGCCTTCGCGCCGTTTATCGTCGTGCTCTACTTCTTCTTCCAGAACGTCAATCGACTCCTGCCCCCAGGCCTGTGAACGACCTCGCCGAACCCGACACACCGAACGAACCGGGCACCTCCGGATCACGCCGAGACTGGCGTTTCTGGGTGGGCGGCCTCGGTCGCATCCTGCTCGTCATCGGCGTGCTCATGTTCGGGTTCGTCGCCTACCAGTTGTGGGGCACGGGCATCGAGTACCGACAGCACCAGAGCACGCTGGCCAAGGAGTTCGCCGAGCGCCAAGCCGAGTTGCTCGGCTCGAACGAGACGTCCCCCGACTCGACGAGCCCGGACTCGAACGATCCGACCGGCGGGACCGGCACCTCGGGATCGCAGGACCCGAGCGGGACGGGCACGCTCGTCACCCCCACCACGTTCCCCGGAACCGGGAACAAGCGGACGCGGTGGCCCAAGCCCGCGCCCGGGGACGTCATCGCGATCATTGCCATCCCAAAGGTGCACAAGCGCGTCTATGCCGTCGCCGGTGTGGACGCCAACGACCTCAAACAGGGCCTCGGCCACTATCCGAAGACACCGCTACCAGGGCAACTCGGCAACTCGGCCTTCGCGGGCCACCGGACGACGTTCGGCGCGCCGTTGTTCGACATCGACAAGCTGTCAATCGGGGACGAGATCGTCGTGGACACGATCACCAACCAGCGCTACGTGTACCTCGTGTCGAGCAGTCCGCGGGTGGTTGCCGCCACTGCCGGATCGGTCGTGGAGACCACCGATCGCACCGTCGCAACGCTCACACTCACGTCATGCCACCCGAAGTACTCGGCCAAGGAGCGGATCGTGGTGGTCGCCACACTCGACCCGTCCCGATCGGGAGTTGTCGAGCCGCCCTTCGTCGACCCCACACCGTCCACCACCGTCGCGTCCACCACCGTTGCGTCCACCACTGGTTCGTCTGGCACGTCCACGTCGGTGGTGGGGTCGAGCACCACTACTGTCGCAACAACGACAACGACGACGGTGGGTGACACCGTCCCGACAGTCGGCCCTGATGCCGGGAACCCGACTGATGGGTTCCCTCTCGCCGCGGGCGCGCCGCAACTGTCACGGGGCTGGCTGACGGACTCTGCGGCGTGGTGGCACGTGATCGGGTGGGGTCTCCTCAACGCAGGCGTGGTCGCTGCCGGATGGTTGCTCGCCCGACGCACACGGCGTTGGTGGCTCGGGCTCGCGGCCGCTGCTGCGCCCTTCCTGCTCGTGCTGTACTTCGTCTACCAGAACGTCAACCGGCTGCTGCCGGCAGACCTCTGATCCCCGTACGCTCCTCCGGGTGACCAGTTCCCCCACAGTTCCTGACCCCGTGCGCGAACGTCGCGCCCAAGTGGCCAAGTGGGTACTCCTGGCAAACCGTGTCGGCTACCTCTTCTGGGCGGTAGCGCTTGCGGTGTTCTTCATCGGGTTCAGCGTCGGATTCCATGCCGTTGTCTCGGTCACGGTCATCACAACGCTGCTGATCGGGGCTGCGCTGCTCGCCCCGGCGATCATCCTCGGCTACGCCGTGAAGGCAGCCGAGAAGGACGACCGGATCAACGGCCGATAGCCGACTGACCGCCGATCAGCGGACAGCGACGAGGTCTACGACGAACACAAGGGTCTCGCCGCCCTTGATTGCACCACCAGCACCACGGCTGCCGTAGCCGAGATCCGGCGGGATGGTGAGGCGGCGTCGGCCACCGACCTTCATGCCCTTCACACCGCGGTCCCAGCCCTCGATGACCTCACGGGCCCCGAGCAGGAAGTCAAAGGTGTCCCCGCGGTTCCAACTGGCGTCGAACTCCTTGCCGTTGCTCCACGCGACACCGGCGTAGTGCACGACCACCCGCTTGCCCACGGTTGCCTCGTCGCCCTCACCGACGATCTCGTCCTCGATGAGCAGTTCGCCCGGGGGATTACCGGCAGGAATGGTGATTACGGGTTTGTCGGCCACACCCGAACCTTACCGCTCCACGCGGAGCACGAAGCGACTCTGCACCGCACCACCGATTGCATCTATGCGCTCCCCCGTAAAGGTGCCGCGTCCCTGGATCCCGATGTAGCCGTCGGTGCCGTCGATGACGCTCAACAGGCTGAAGAACCGTGCGCTCGTGGTATCAGTCTTGGCCACCGCGCTCCCGTTCACCATGCGGACACCGATCACCGAACCGTCATCAAAGGTGAACGTTATGAACCCGTTGATCTCCCCGCTACCGGCGGTGTAGTCGACGGTTGCCTGCATCTCGACGTCCACCTTCTCGTCGCCCATGGTGCCCACACCGATCAGATGGTTGGAACCGTAGAGCGACCGGTCCGACGGCCCGATCTTGTGGAGTTTCTTGGCGACGGATTCCAGAAGAACGTCTACCTGGAGCGTCGTGATCTCGGCCGGGTCCCCGCAGGACGCGAGCGTTGTGGTGAACAGCACGGTTGCGCACACGGCGGCGAGAACCTGAGTAAGGCGACGGGAACACTTCACGGTGCCAGTCTTGCCGTGCAGACCCCTAACCCGCGCTTCACTCGATAGTGGGGGGAGGGGTTGACAAGACAAGTTAGGCACACCTAACGTATGTAGTCATGGGTGCTTCTCTATTGATCACGCTCCGTGAAGGCTTCGAGATCTCGTTGGTGCTGGCCATCTTGGCCACCTACCTGGTGCGAACCGGGCGGCGGGCCGCAATCCGCCAGGTCTGGGTCGGCACCGGGGTGGCTGCGGGGCTCTGTATCGCCATCGGCATTGTCGTGAATGCGCTGGTGGGCGGCCTGCACGACAAGTCCGAGCAGGCCGTCGAGGGGAGCATCGCCATCGTCGCCTGCGGTGTGCTCACCTGGATGATCTTTTGGATGCGCAAGAACGCCCGCAGCCTCGGCGGCGAACTGCGCGCCAAGCTCGACCTCGCGACGAGCGCTCGGGCGGTGGTGTTCATCGCCTTCATCGCCGTCGTGCGAGAGGGCCTCGAAACCGTGCTCTTCCTGCTCAGCGCCCAGACCGAAGGCAGTTCGGCATCGGGTTCAGACGTGGTGGTCGGTGGCCTGATCGGCCTCGCGATCGCTGCAGTGCTCGGGTGGGTTACGTACCTCGGCGGTGCACGGATCAACATGCGGTTGTTCTTCAACATCACCGGGATCCTGCTGATCCTCTTCGCCGCAGGGTTGTCCGGCAAGGCATTCCACGAGTTCCGTGAGCTGTTCGGGTTCGAGTCGGGATGGCTCGTGGAACCCGCCTGGACCGTGTCCTCGGGCCCGTTCGCCGACGGCAACCTCAACGACTTCATGAAGGGCTTCTTCGGGTGGTCCGCCACAGCCGAGCGGATCCGCGTGATCGCCTACTTCGCCTACCTCGCCCCGATACTCGCCATCTACCTGCGCGGCGACCGGGCAGAACTGCCCAAGGGGACCGCACCGACGGTGCCGGTCGCCGGGCGCACCATGTCGGCATCGCACTGAACGCGGTCCGCCCATGAGGTACACACCGGTCGATGCCAACGGATTCGCGCAGCTCGACGGCCTCGACGACTGGCGATTCGTGCTCGGTGGTTTGAGGGCAACGTTCCGGCTCGGTTCGTTCTCGGCTGCCGCGGCCTTCGCTGCCGAAGTGGCGCAATTGGCCGACGCAGCGGATCACCACCCGGACATCGACCTCCGATACCCCGGGACCGTGCGTCTCGTTGCCTCAACGCATGCGCTCAATGGGGTCAGCACCCATGACATCGACCTTGCCCGACTCGTGTCGGGCCTCGCCGCACAGGCCGGAGCCGTGGCGGACGCTGACAGCAACGAGGAGTGAATCTGCACCTCGCAGGATCGGCAGGCGCTGGAACTAGGGGCGGCTCTCGATGAGCTCGAAGATCTCGGCCGCGTCGGCCTTCCCCTTCAGGTTCATCTGCCCCCTCGACTCGAGCGTAAAGCCACCTGCGAGGCTCTGCGCGAGTTCCGCGGCGACGAAGATGCTGCCGGGGGGTGCCTTAGCTGCTAGCCGGGCCGCAACGTTGACCGGATCGCCCACGAGGTTGAACTCTCGCCGCCCGAGGTGCACGCCCATCTCGCCAGCAAATACCGGTCCGTCGGCCATTCCGATGCGGAAGGTCACCGACGTCTCGAGACTTCCGTCGAGCGCTGTCAGCACGTCGTTGACGATCTCGCCGACGAGGAGCGCTGTGGCCGCGGCACGCTTGGGGTCGTCGGTGTGCGAGTTGAGCACCCCGAAGCACACCAGCATGTCGGAACCGGTGGCCTGATAGGTGACGCGCCTCAGCATCCCGCCCCTGGCCGCGGCAGCAGCATCAACACGGGCAAAGAGCGACGAGAAGGCCTGAACCCGAAGGTGCACCACGGCGTCACTCGCTGCCTCGAGACCCGAGTCGAATCCCTCGATCTTCACGAACATCACGACGGGCTCGCTCATCTCCATGGGGATGCGCCTGTTCTGCGCGGTCTCAACCATCGCCTCGAGCAGGGGCCTCGGCATGTAGGTGGCAAGTGGCTCAACCAGGTCGAGCGAGTTGCCGATCTCCTCCACGAGCGCAGGGATGCTGCGGTCCAGCAGCATCGGGTTGCGCGGTCGGCGCACCTGCGGATTGAGGTCGTAATAGCCGAGCTCGGAATCGGTGAGGTCATCGATCACGAGGCAATGGTCGTTATCGATCTGCTCGACGCGAAAGCGCTCTCCCGCCCGACGTGAAGCCTCCATCGTGAGGCACACGCGACCGACATGGCCGGCACCCTCGGCCTCCTTCGTGCACCGAACGGACTCGCCAAACAGCACGTGGTCCCGACGACGCGGGGTACCGACGTCGGCCGCGAGGAACTCGCCGACATGAATGCCGACGCGCATACCGAACGTTGCCGTGCCGGACGGGGTCTCGATCGCCCGGAACTGCTCCATCGCTCGCTGCATCCGTAGTCCAGCATTAATCGCCCGCCGCGTGTCGTCTCCGCGGTCGTCCGAGGCGAAGCGGACGAGCAGGGCGTCACCGGTGAACTCGAGCAGGTTGCCACCGGCGTGCCCGAACACCTCGATCATCGCTGAGAGATACCGATTGAGGACATTGTGGACCAGTTCGATGCCCTCGGGACCAGAGGTGGCGTTGGCCTCGATGAAGGGGGTGAAACCTGCCAGGTCCGTGAACATCAGCGTCCCGGACTGCCACTCGTGCCTCGTCGATGCCGTGGGGGGCGGATCGTCCGCAACGTGGCTCGGCATCTGGTCGTAGAGAATGCGCAGCAGCGTCCGAAGGTGCACGAACACCCGCTGGAGACCTTCCGCGTCCGGCTGCAGCCACACCGGGGCGTACAGCTCGGCGGGCAGCAGGCTCCGCAGCCTGGGCTCGAGGCTCTGCAGCCCGGCGCCCGGTTCTGCGAGGATCCGGTCCGGTGTGTGCTCCATGCATGCATTGTGCCCCACCGCCCGCCCGGGTGCCGAACACACTCCTCGATATCACGTGGGCAATACTCTCGTTGACCGAGCGATTGGATACCGAGTGAGCCCGAGCAGCATCCCCACGATCGAGGTCTTTGCCGATATCTGGTGCCCCTTTGCACACGTCGGCCTCCGTGCGGTGGCGGCCCAGCGGAACGAGCGCAACCGCGAGGGCATCGCGATGATCGTCCGGGCATGGCCGCTGGAACTGGTGAACAGTGCCCCGATGGATCCGTCAAAGACGGAGGAGCACATCGGTCACCTGCGCGATCAGGTTGTCCCGGACATGTTCATCGGCTTCGACCGGTCAACATTCCCCTCCACCACACTCCCTGCGCTCGCGCTGGTGGCACGTGCCTACCGACACAGCGCCGCTACCGGGGAACAGATGAGCCTCGCCGTGCGCGACGCACTCTTCGAGGAGGGCCTGGACGTGTCTGACCCCGAGGTGCTCGCGCGGCTCGCCGCGCGAGTCGGCACCGAGATCCCCGATGCTGCCGACGCCGAGATGGTTATCGCCGACTGGCACGAGGGCCAGCGGCGGGGTGTCATCGGATCCCCGCACTTCTTCTGCGGCGATGTGCAGGCGTTCTGCCCCTCGCTCGACATCACCCGAGACCCCGAGCACGGCATGCAGATCCTGCTCGACCGTTCGGGGATTTGCGACTTCCTCGATCGCTGTCTCAGCGCGCAGCAGCCGTAAAGGGCCCGCGGGCGAGGGCCGACCGGAGCGAGATCAGAAACATCGGCAGTACCGAGCGGATCGGCATCGATCGCCCCGCAGCAAGCACTATTAGGCCCCGTGTCACACACCCGAACTGTCTTGACCCCAGCCTTGGGCACGTGACACTCCTCGTGACGTTTATCGAATCGTTATGTACGGTTTGTCCATCGACGTACGTCGATGCCACTCGGAGGTCGCTGTGTCCAGGGTCCAACTCGCGCTCAACGTCAGCAACATCGACGAGGCCGTGGTGTTCTACACCAAGCTGTTCGGCGTTGAGCCGGCAAAACGTCGGCCCGGCTACGCGAACTTCGCCATCGCCGACCCGCCGCTGAAGCTCGTCCTCATCGAGGACCCGAACGGCCGGGGTACCGGCACCGTGCACGCACTCAACCACCTCGGGGTCGAGGTGGAGACCCAGGGTGAGGTCGAGGCAGCAACCATTCGGCTGGCCGCCGAGGGCCTGGCAACCGCCACCGAGGAGGCCACCACCTGTTGCTACGCAGTGCAGGACAAGGTCTGGGTCAACGATCCCAACGGGGCCCCGTGGGAGGTCTACGTCGTGCTTGCAGACGCAGCCCAGACGGCGCCGCCGACCGACGGCTGCTGTGTACCCGACGCCCCCGCCATGCCACTCGCCGTACCGACCGTGCTCGGAGCCAAGCCGAGCGCTGATGCCTGCTGCGAACCGGCCAGCACCTGCTGCTGAACGTTGCCCCGGCCGGCGCGGCTACGCCGACGAGATGAGTCGGACCACGAGGACGAAATGCAGCACCGCTGCGGCCACGACGAGGGTGTGAAACACCTCGTGAAAGCCGAAGTGCTGCACACTCGGGTTCGGGCGCTTTGTTGCGTACACCGCTGCACCGGCGGAGTACAGCCCACCACCGACCATGAGCAGGGTGGTATCGGCTGCGGAGAGCGCCCGCATGATGGGCCCGATCTCGATCAGTGCACTCCACCCGACGACGACATAGACGGTGGCGGTTACCCATCGCGGCGCATGGAGCCAGAACATACGGATCGCCGTTCCCACAACAGCCGCCGACCACACGACGACGAGCATCGTGACCTCGGGTGTGCCGTTGAGTGCGAGCGAACAGATGCCGGTGTAACTACCCGTCACACCGAACAGGATCGTGGAGTGGTCGAGGCGCTTGAGCCTCGCCGCCCAAACCGCACCGAGCCGACCCGAGTGGTACACCGCAGAGACGCCGAGCATGGTGACGACACCCGCGCCGTACACGACCATCGCGAGTCGTGACGTCGTCGTGTCCGCCAGCGCCACGAGCACGACGAATGCCGGGACGAACGCGATCACCGCATAGCGATGAACCCGGCCCCGCCAGGATGGACGGATGTCCGTCGGGGTCGTGCCCTCGGCGTCGGCGATCAACGCATTGGGCGTCACACAGCGACCGTACCCGTGAATATCGGCAGCGGGACGTCGCGTTCGGCCACATGCCGCTAGGTTTCGTACATCGTTGTACGCCCGCAAGCGATCTGAACGCCGATTGCGGGCCCCACCCGTCTGGAGACCTCCATGTCCACCCTGCAGAGCATCCCCCTCAAGACCATCGACGGTTCCGATGGCTCCCTCGCCGACTACTCGGGCTCGGTCCTGCTCGTGGTCAACGTCGCCTCGAAGTGCGGTCTCACGCCGCAGTACGACGCGCTCGAGAAGGTCTACGAGCAGTACCACGAGCAGGGGTTCGAGGTGCTCGGGTTTCCCGCCAACAACTTCGGTGCGCAGGAGCCCGGCACCAACGAGGAGATCGCGTCGTTCTGCTCGTCCAGTTTCAACGTGAAGTTCCCGCTGTTCGCCAAGATCAGCGTGGTGGGCGAGGACAAGCACCCGCTCTACGAGCAGCTGACGGCAGCGGTACCGCGAGCCGAGGGTGACCCCGATGGATTCCGCGAGCGCCTCAAGGGTTTCGGCATGACGCCGAACGCGGACCCCGAGATCCTCTGGAACTTCGAGAAGTTCCTGGTGGACCGCCAGGGCAATGTCGTGCGGAGATTCGCCCCCACGACCACGCCGGACGACCCGAGCGTCGTTGCCGCCATCGAGACCGCCCTCGGGTCCTGAACGGCCTATGCGTCTGCGACGCCTGATCGCCCCAACGATCGCACTCCTGCCGCTCGTACTGTCCGCCTGCTCGGGTCACGGTGCGCACGGCGGTGCGCAACCCGCCGCAACAACCGAGACTGCTACCGGGCTCGGCATCGATGACGACGACGTCGCCTTTGCCCGGGGCATGATCGGCCACCATCAGCAGGCCGTCGAGATGGCGGACCTCGCTCTCTCGCCGAGCGCCGAGGCATCGCAGACGGTCCGCGACCTTGCCGTAAGGATCAAAGCGGAACAGAGCCCCAAGATCGAGCAGATGACGCAATGGCTCGTCGGGTGGGGACAGCCCGTTGCACTGGCCGATCACGATGGCCATGACATGGACAAGATGACCGGGATGATGACCGATGAGGAGATGACCCAACTGGCCGGGGCCAAGGGTGTCGGCTTCGACACGCTGTGGCTTTCGCTCATGATCGAGCATCACCGCAGCGCCATCGAGGCGGCCTCAACGGCAAAGACAGCGGGCTCGGACGCCGGAGTGATCGCACTGGCGGACCGCATCATCACGTCGCAGCAGGCCGAGATCGCCGAGATTCAGGGCCTCCTCGACGGCCAGGGCTGACGAAGGGGCTAGTCCTTCACCACGAAGGCAAACGCGCACGCGTAGACCTTTGTCTGCCCGCCCGACTTCGTGTACTCCCGGCAGAACCGGTACTGCCGTGGCGTGAGCGCCGTCGGAACCCTGAAGGCAACATCGGTAGCGAGCGGCACCCCGACTGCCCGCACGGTGGCCTCGGTGTCCTTGCCGATCGGCTGCACCGCAGAACCAAAGTCCTCGCTCACGACCCACCAGAGCGTGCGCCAGGTCTCCCCCACCTTGAGGTCGATATTGGTCTGCGCGCCGCCCACCCAGTCCCCCGAGCGGTCGCCCGTAACGCGGAGGACCAGTCGCTCACCGACCTTCAGGTGTGACGGGGCGGCAACGAGCGCGAACGGCGCGTCGGTGCTCACGGCAGGCGCCGGACTCCCCTGCGGATCGCCGGCGGCAGACGACCCTGTCTGCGTCCCGCCGCCGGCATTACCCGAACCACAGGAACCAACCACGAACGCTGCCGCAGCGATGAGCGCTGCAGACCGACTACGGAGCCGCATGACGTCAGGCCATCATGTCCCCGAGGCGCTGCGCCGCCTCGATGAACTCTTCGACGATCTCGATGACCACGCGGCCGGCAGGCTTCACCTCGTTCATCGACCCAACGATCTGGCCAACGAAGTAATTGGCGAGCTTGCCCGCCCCGGAACTCATGTCCTTGGCCGCCCGGTCGATGCGGATGCTCGCCTCGCCGATGAGGATCGGCTGGAGCGGCATGGGGAGCGGCCCCGGCGACTCCGGGCTCTCCCACTCCTCGGTCCAGGCCGTTCGAAGCTGGCGGGCCGGCTTGCCGGTACGGCTGCGCGAGCGCACGGTGTCCGACGACGTTGCTGCGAGAAACTTCTGCTTCACGAGCGGGTGGGTCTCGGCCTCCTCGGTGGTGAGCCACACCGAACCGCACCAGACCCCGTCTGCGCCCAAGGCGATTGATGCTGCCATCTGGCGGCCCCTGCCGATACCACCGGCTGCGAGCACCGGAACCGGGGTCACCGCATCCACGATCTCTGGCACGAGCACCATCGTGCCGATCTCCCCGGTGTGGCCGCCCGCCTCGCCGCCCTGGGCGATGATGAGGTCGACACCGGCGGCAACGTGACGCACTGCGTGGGACGCCTTTCCGGCGAGCGCGCCAACCTTCACGCCGTTCGCGTGTGCCCGCTCAATCATGTCCGGCGGCGGTGAGCCGAGGGCGTTCACGATGAGCGCAATGTCGTGGGAGAACGCCACATCCATCAACGGCAAGGCCTGGTCGTAGCTCATCGGTGCAGCGTTGTCCCCGGCGGCGTAGTCCTTCGAGCCGGCCGGAAGCGGCGGCACGTCGTACCGGTCGAGCAGGTTCGCGAGGAAGTCCTTGTGCTCCTGAGGGATGAGCGCCTTGAGGTCCGAGCGGGAGATGCCGCCCTCGTCCTTGCCGATGTACTTGGCCGGAACGATGACGTCCACGCCGAACGGCTTGTTTCCCACCTGCTCACGGATCCACCGGAGGTCGATATCGAGTTGCTCGGGCGTGTGTGCGGCCGCTCCGAGCACGCCCATACCGCCGGCCTTGCTGACGGCTGCTACCACGTCACGGCAGTGGGTGAACGCGAAGATCGGGAACTCGATACCGAACATCTCACAGACCTTGTTGTTCACCGGCCGACCTCCCTGTCCGCACCCCGCGGTGCCTGCCCAGCATCGCACAGACGCAGGGTCAAGGTCCTAGGGTGCGGGGCATGACTTCACTCGAGGGCGAGTACATCCCCAGCACCCTGGGCTGGGTGAAGGACCAGATCGACACGTACGAACGAACCGGCGGCAAGGAAGCGAGCACGCTTCGGGATACGGGGATCCCCGTCATCGTCGTGACGATGCGCGGCGCCAAGTCGGGTGCCGTCCGCAAGATCGCGCTGATGCGCGTGGAGCACGAGGGTGCCTACGCGCTCGTCGCCTCCAGGGGCGGCGCGCCCCACAATCCCGACTGGTACACGAATCTCGTGAGCCTCCCTGACGAGGTGTTGCTGCAGGATGGCCCCGAGCCGTACGCCGTATCCATCCGGGAGGTCGAGGGTGCCGAGCGTGGCGAGTGGTGGGAGCGCTCGGTCGCGGTGTTCTCCCCCTACGCCGAGTACCAGGCGAAGACGAGCCGCACGATCCCGGTGATCATCGCGGAGCGCAAGTAGCGGCGCTGTGCAACAGACAATTGACCGCCCAGCCTCGTGCCGTGCGCGCGTCCGTCGCACTGCCGTAGCAACCGGGACCAGACGGGGGTAAGCGGACACATGGCGATCTCTAGGGGCGACATCGAACACTTGGTGTCGGACGAACGCGGTGAACTCGACCGTCGGATATTCAGCGACGACGAGATCTTTGAACTCGAGATGGAGCGCATCTTCGGGAAGGCCTGGCTGTTCCTCTGCCACGAGAGCCAGATCCCGGCCCAGGGCGATTTCTTCGAGTCGGTGATGGGGCGGGACAACGTTCTCGTCGTGCGCCAGAAGGACAGCTCGGTGCGGGCATTCATCAACTCCTGCACCCACCGGGGTAACGCCGTGTGCCGGGCCGAGGAGGGCAATGCACGCAGCTTCCTGTGCACCTATCACGGGTGGTCCTACGGCATCGACGGAACGCTCAAGGGTGTTCCCGGGTACAAGACGTTCTACGACGGACAGCTCGACAAATCCGAACTGGGTCTGCGACACATCGCCCGCCTCGACACGTACCACGGGTTCGTCTTCGGCAGCCACGACGCATCTGCTCCGGCGCTCGTTGACTACCTCGGTCCGACGGGGCGCCTCGGTCTCGACCTCATCGCCGCACGCGGTGACATGGAGGTCATCCCCGGGATCCAGAAGTTCGTCGTCGACTGCAACTGGAAGGTCACCGTCGACAACGTCTTCGACTGGTACCACCCGCAGGTGTCGCACGCGTCCGCGACGATGGTGGACGCCACGGGGCGGGACCGCCACCAGGGCCGGCACCGCACGCTCGACATGGCCGGTGTCGACATGGAGAGCGGCGAGAGCCTCGCCGCAACCGTGTCGGGTATCTCGGCAACGGACTTCGACCAAGTGGTCCTGCTCGGCGAGTTCGGCCACGGCATCGGCGGCCCCACCACGTCGTCAACCGGAGCCGTCGAGTTCGACGACTCGTGGCGCCGGACAGAACGCGCCCAGACACTGCTCGGGCCGGTCGGGGTAAGTGTGGGCGGGCACCCCAACATCTTCCCCACCGCATGGGTCACGATGGCTCCGTCGCAGATCTCGCTGCGCATCCCCCGCTCAGCGACGTCCACGGAGATCTGGTGGTTCTCGTTCGTCGACGCTGCGCTCTCGCCCGAGCAGAAGGCGTTCCAGGCGCGCATCGCAACACGCATCTTCGGGCCCTCCGGACTGCTCGAGCAGGATGACGGGGAGAACTGGGTGCAGGTGACGATGCAGAGCCGCGGTGCCGCGAGCCGCGGGATCAAGCACACCATGAGCATGGGGATTGGTCGCGGCGCTGTTATCCACGAGGCGGGTTTGCACCGGATCGAGGGGACCACATCGGAGCACGGGCAGCGTTGGATGTATCGGGCGTGGCGCGAATGGATGACCGCCGAGACGTGGGACGAGTTACGGGAGGCAACCGTGCCGGGGGACGTGCTGTGAGCGGACTGGATGACCGCGTCGCGGCGATGCTGCGTCAGCACGAGGTGGAACAGTTCCTCTACCACGAGGCTGCCCTGCTCGATGCGCACGAGTACGCCGCCTGGCTCGACCTCTTCAGCGACGACACCCACTACTTCATGCCGATCCGCCGAACCGTCTCGCACAAGGACGCCGACCGCGAGTTCACCCGCCCCGGCCAGGTGGCCTATTTCGACGATCCCAAGGCACTCCTCAGAGTCCGTGTCGACAAACTGCTGACAGGGAGGTCGTGGAGCGAGGACCCACCGTCACGGACACGCCGCCTTATCACCAACGTTCGGGTGCTGGCCGACAACGGTGCAGAACTCGAGATCGCCTCCAACTTTCACCTCTACCGTACGCGCCTCAAGTCGGAGGAGGACTCGTGGATCGGATCGCGCAGGGATGTGCTGCGCCGCCACGACGACTCGTTCCTCATCGCCCGGCGGGAGATCCGTCTCGAGCAGACCGTGATCCTCTCGCGCAACCTGAGCAACTTTTTCTAGTAACGCTCATTGGCCCCCCGACAGGGCTGGCGGCTAGACCAGTGACATGACCGCAGCGAATCCAGCCGACGAGTTCTTCCACCCCGTGGGCGACCACGGCGCCTGGAGCGAGAGCTACTACTTCAACTTCATCGACCACACCACCGGCGTGGGCGCGTTCACCCGCATGGGCTTCCGGCCGAACGACGGCTGGGCCGATGCACTCCACGGGGTGTACCTCCCGAACGGCCGGGTGATCTTCACCTACGGCCGCCGCACTGACCTCAGCCCGGCGGTGGTCAATGCGTTCGGCGACGCCGATCCCCAGGTGGCCAACCTCACGCTCCGCCGCGGCGAGCCGTTCAAGCGGTGGGAGATCGTCTACTCCGGTGAAGGGCAGGATGTTGCGGACCCCACCACAATGCTCGCCGCGACGAAGGACCGTCCGGAGGGCTGGGCCAAGCCTGCGCATCTCGACATGGTGGTCGGGTTCGACACGCTGAGCGAGCCGCACTACGCGGTGGGTGGGGCGCAGGGCCACTTCGAGCAGACCGGGCACGCCACCGGATACATCCGTGTGGACGGAGAGGAATGGAAGGTGGACGGCTACGGCGTTCGCGACAAGTCATGGGGGCCGCGCACGTGGCAGGCGCCGAGCGGAAGTGCCTCCAAGGCTGCAGGCCCGGCCGCTGTCGAGCAGGGATGCTTCATCAACTGGTTCTCCATGAACTTCGGCCCCGACCTCGCGCTCGGGGGAACCTGCGGGCGGACGGCTGACGGCTCGTTCCGCGGGAAGGGATGGATCCAGCGAGATGGCGAGACACTGTCGCTCGACTCGATGATCATGACCACCGAGTTCGACCCCACCAACCCGCTGCTGCACGAGGCCGTACAACTGAAGGCCACCGACGAACGCGGTGCCACCATCGTGGTGAACGGGACCGTCCTCACGATCTGTCCCACCAAGATCCCTCGTCGGGACGGGGTCACCTTCGTGAACGAGGGCCTGGCCCGCTTCGAGACCGAGGGCCGCGTCGGTTTCGGTATCTCCGAGCACTGGCACGCCGTCCTCCGCTAGACATCGCTTACCCACACCCGTTCCAGGGGGAACCATGCTCCGACTCCGCCAGATCGCACTCGTCGCCCACGACCTTGACCCGGTCGAGGCTGACCTGAAGGCCGTGTTCGGCCTCGGAACCGCCTTCAACGACCCGCACATCGACGTGTTCGGCCTTCGCAACGCCGTGATCCCCGCGGGCCGGCAGTTCATCGAGATCGTCTCGCCGATCCGCGACAACACCGCAGGCGGCCGCTACCTCGCCCGGCGCAACGGCGACGGCGGGTACATGACGATCTTCCAGTGCGATGACCACCCTGCGGTGAAAGCGCGCGCCGATGATCTCGGTATCCGACGCGTCGTGGACCAGCAGGGCAAGGAGTACTGGATCCTGCAACTGCACCCGGCCGATACCGGGGGCACCTTCCTCGAGATCGATGTCCAGCACGGCGGCGACTCCCTCGACGGCAAGTGGGAACCGGCGGGCCCGAACTGGCGCGACAACTACACCGACACCCTCGTCGCCATTACGGCCGCCGAGATCCAGAGCCCAGACCCCGCACCGCTAGCGGACAAGTGGTCGAGGATCCTCGATGTTCCTGTCGCCGTGTCGACCGACGGCGCGGTCCGCTCGCTGACGGCGGATAACGCAACCCTGCGGTTCGTGCAGACAAAGGACGGTCGCCCGGAGGGACTCGGCGGGATCGACGTCACCGTGAGGCCAGCGGACCTCAGTGCGGTTCTCGCTCGAGCCGAGGCGAGGGGACTCGCTCAGACCGGGGATCGCTCGCTGCTGAACATCGGCGGGATACGTGTTCGGGTGCGCGCGGCCTGACCTGCCCGCGGGGTTGTCCTTCACCCTATTGTTGACTAACTTGATCGGCATTCGGGCTATCCGGCCCACCGGGAGACACCATGAGCGTCCTCAACGAAGTCCTTCAAGCAAACGCGTCGTACGCAGCAACCTTCGGCGACAAGGCCAACCTTGCACTCCCGCCCGCACGCCGCTTCGCCATCCTCACCTGCATGGATGCCCGTCTCGACCCCGCGAAGTACGCAGGTCTCGCCGAGGGCGATGCCCACGTGATCCGCAATGCAGGCGGACGTGCAAGCGATGACGCGATCCGTTCGCTCGTCATCTCCTACAAGTTGCTCGGCACCCAGGAGTGGTTCGTCGTTCACCACACCGATTGCGGCATGGAGTTCTTCACCAACGACGTGATGAGCGGCCTGCTCGAGTCGAGCCTCGAGACGGCGGCACTCGGCGCCGGTGGCTTCACCGATGTCGGCAAAGGCCCCGGCTCGCCCGAGGGCAAGTACATCAACTGGCTCACCGTCGCAGACCAGACCGGCAGCGTGGTGGAAGACGTGCAGCGCATCCGCAGGCACCCGCTCGTGCCGAAGAACATCCCCATCTACGGCTACGTCTACGACGTGCGCAGCGGCAAGCTCATCGAGGTTCCCGCTGCCACCGCAGCGGGCAAAGCCAGCGCGTAACAACACAGCAGTTTCTCGATCGGGCCGCCGGGGCAACCCCCCGGCGGCCCGTTGCGTTGTGGTGCTCCTAGACGACAGCGTCGTCGACGACACGCCCGGACTCGAGGTGGATCGTTCGGCTCAGCCTCACGGTGTCCAGCAGCGAACGATCGTGGGTCACCAGCAGCACCGTCCCACGGAATGCCTCGAGCGCCACCTCGAGCTGTTCGATAGCCGGGAGGTCGAGATGGTTCGTCGGCTCGTCGAGCACGAGACAGTTCGTGCCGTTCGCCATGAGGAGGGCGAGCACCGCCCGGGTGCGCTCCCCGGGCGACAGCGTTGCCGTCGGACGGTGAACCTCGTTGGCACCAATGCCGAACTTGGCGAGGAGCGTCCGAGCATCCGGAACCGTCAGTCCGGTGCGCTCCATGAACGACTCAAGCAGTGACCCGCGTTCGGACATCTGGAGGCGTCGCTGTTCGAGTTCCCCGATCACGACACCCGGGCCGACGCGACGAGATCCTGCGTCGAGCGACTGCCGGCCGAGCAGCACATCGAGCAGGGTGCTCTTTCCGCTCCCGTTGTGCCCGACGATGGCAACGCGTTCGCCCGAACTGATAGCGAGCGTCAACGGACCGAGGGTGAAGGCACCCTTGTGGACCTGCGCCCCGTCGAGCGCAAACGCGAGATCGCCGCTGCGGCCCACCTCGCCGAACGCAAGACGTAGTTCCCATGCCTCTCGCGGTGCGTCCACCTGCTCGAGGCGCTCCAGCGCGCGCTCGGTGCGCGCTGCCTTGCCGGCGAGCTGCTCGCTCTGGTTGATCTTGAAGGCCTTCGCGTTCTTGTCGTTGTCGTCGGGCTGCTTCTTCGCGCGCCGGAGCCCCTGGGTTGCCCACTCCCGCTCGCGCTGGGCACGCCCGAGCAGCGTGGAGCGCTTGTCGGCGAAGTCGTCATAGCGTTCCTGCGCGTGCTGGGCGGCGATCTCCCGCTCGGCGAGGAATGCGTCCCACCCGCCGGCGAACAGGGCCAGCCGGTGCGTGAACGGGTCGAGTTCGGCAACGTGGGTGACGCTGCGGCGGAGGAACTCGCGGTCGTGGCTCACGATAACGAGCCCCGCCTGCTGGCCATTGACCCACTGCTCCAGGCGTTCGAGACCGACGAGATCGAGATCGTTCGTCGGCTCGTCGAGCAGGAACACATCGAACCGCGCAAGCAGCAGCGCTGCGAGGCCAACACGGGCTGCCTCGCCGCCGGACAGCGAGGCCATCGACTGCCCCAGCAGACGCGCATCGATCCCGAGGTCGTCGCACACCGCGCCGAGGCGGGCATCGAGGTCCGCCGCACCGAGGGCAAGCCAGCGATCGAAGGCATCGGCGTAACGGTCGTCGGACCCGGCCGCACCCGTTGCGAGCGCGTTCGTGGCTTCCTCGAGCTCCACGTTCGCTGCTGTCACACCGGTCCGCCGGCTGATGAACTCCGTCACCGCTTCGGTGTCGCTGCGGTCCGGTTCCTGGGGCAGGTACCCGACGGTTGCCGTGCGGGGTGAGACATCGACACTTCCGGCATCGAGCGGCACCAGACCGGCGAGCGCACGCAGCAGGGTTGATTTTCCGACGCCGTTCGGCCCGATGAGACCGATCCGCCGGGCGGGTGTCACGTCGAGATCCACGCCGTCCAGCACGAGCGCGGGGCCGAGCGACAGCACGACGGACTTGGCATGAAGGCTTGAGTGCGACGACATCGGAACCCCCACGCTACGTCCGGCACCACGTGCCGCACACGAACACCTAGAGTCGCCTCTGTGAACCTCTCGGCCCCCACCAGCGGTTACTGACCCATGCGTACCGAGAACGGGATCCCGTTTGTCCGTACGCCGGACACCAACTTTGCCGGCCTGCCGGGGTTCGCGTGGGTGCCGAACTTCGTCGAAGTCGATGGCCTCCGCATGCACTACGTCGACGAGGGGCCCAAGGACGCGCCCGTTGCGCTGCTCCTGCACGGCATGCCCACGTGGGCGTACCTCAACCGATCGATCATCCCGTCGATGCTTGCCGCCGGGTACCGCTGCATCGCCCCCGACCACATCGGGTTCGGCAGGAGCGACAAGCCCACTGATCCTGGCTACTACAACATCGCCCGCCATACGGCGAACCTCACCCACCTCGTGCAATCGCTGGACCTGCAACGCATCACGATGTTCGTGCAGGACTGGGGCGGGCCGACGGGTCTCGCCCAGTACGCAGCGATGCCACAGCGCTTCAAGCGACTCGTCATCATGAATACCTGGCTGCACCACGACGGCTACGAATACTCACCGGGCGTGCGCAACTGGATCGCACAAAACTCGCCAGGCGGCCTGTTCCGTGACAACGTGCCCAGCAAGTTCCTCTGGGGAACACTAATGGCGGTGGGCACCGGGCGGGCCGCCGCGAAGGACACGCTGTTCCGCTCGCTGAACGGAGAGATACCCGAGTTCTCCCCCGAGGCAGACGGCGTGCGGCGAGCTTACGACGCACCGTTCGCCGGGCTCGGCGAGGAGGGTGTGGCAGGTGCACGACGGTTCCCGATGTGCATCCCACTGAACGACCCGGTTGCGAGCGACGCCGAACGTCAGCAGCGGACGTTCGCAGCGGTCAACGCAACGGAACTCCCGGTGCACTTCGTCTGGGGCCTCGCCGACGCCGTGTTCACCGGCGACTGGGGCCGCAAATGGCACTCGTTGATCCCGCACTCCACGTGGGACGCTCTGCCCGATGCCGCACACTTCCCGCAGGACACGCACGGCGCCGAGATCGCTGGGCTCGTGATCGGCTACTCGCGCTAGGGGCGCCGGGCTCGATCAGGCCAGCAGTGCCAAGGCACAGCTTCGGCGGGGATCACCGGGATGCCGGCCGCTGCGATCATGCGCACCGCGCCCATGGGCTCAAGGTGACACCTCGGCGGGAACCTCGACAACGATGGCCGCTCGCGACGAACGCGGGCCGCGCAGGATCACGTACAGGAGCGCCGCAACGCCGAATGCTGCGCCTGTCCACATCGAGCGCACCCAGCCATCAACGAGCGCTTGCTTGGCTGCGTCGATGATGCGGGGTGCGTCGTCGCCAGCCCGTGCGGCGACATCAAAGGCCCTGCCGATCCCCTCGCTTGCGGGCTCGGCGATCTCGCGCGGCAGATCCTGCAGGGCGGGCAGCATGCTCGCCCGGAAGCCGGAGCTGAACACCGAGCCGAGCAGCGCGACACCAATGGCGCCACCGAGTTCACGGGTGGTGTCGTTGAGCGCAGAGGCAACCCCCTGCTTGTGGGCGGGGAGCGTCTCGGTGATCAAGGTGGTGGATGGAGTCATCGCGAGACCCAGCCCGAGACCGAACAGCAACAGGCCGGGGAGCACCGAGACGTAACCGCCCTCAACCGAGGCCCCGAGGGCGAGCGCAACGAGCCCGAGCGCGAACACGCCGACACCGACAGCGATCGTGAGCCGACTGCCGAGGCGAGCCGCCACGCGGGGCGCCACCGTTGACATCGGCATCATCATCGCCGCCATCGGCAGAATCCCGGCGGCAGAACCGAGAGCGGACCATCCGAGCACAGCCTGGAAGAAGGGGAACAGCACGAGCAGTGAACCGAACATCGCGCCGAAGATGATGAGCAGTGTGACGGAACCGCACGCCAACCCGCGATCGCGGAACTCGCGCAGGTCAAACAGCGGTGCCTCGCTGCGCAACTCGACCCTCACGAAGCCGAGCAGAGCAACAGCGCCGACGACGAGGCTAGCGATGGCAACCGTGCTGCCCCAGCCGCGCTCGGGTCCCTCCTGGATTCCGAGCACCAGACCACCGATCGCGAGCGCCGAGAGCAACGACCCAGCGGTGTCGAACCGGTGCGACTGACGCTCGGCGGAGTTCGGCACGAAGCGCAGCGTGAAGGCGAACCCGACCACCGCGAGCAGCACCGGGAGCAGGAACGTCCACCGCCACGAGAGGACGTCCACCATGAACGCCGACACGAACAGCCCGATCATGCCGCCGCTGCCGGCGAACCCCGACCAGATGCCGATCGCCCGGCCGCGGTCCTCGGGCGGGAAACTCGAGGTGATGACCGACAGGGTGACCGGCATGATCATGGCGGCACCGGTTCCGCCGAGGATGCGGGCGGCAATCATCATCTCCGGTCCGTTCGCGAAGGCCGCCACCGTGTTCGCCGTGCCGAAGATAGCGAGCCCGCCGAGCAGGAGTGGCTTGCGACCGAAACGGTCGCCGATGGCACCGATCGGCATGAGCAGTGCTGCGAGCGCCAAGGTGTAGGCGTTGATGATCCAGAGCACGGCGCCCTGTGTGGCACCGAGGCTGCGGGCGAGGTCCTGCTGGGCCACGTTCAGGCCCGAGACAGCGGCGATAACAGCGATGAGCGCCGTGAGCACGGCGATGAGGATGTTGCGCTGTGCGCGCTTGTCAACGGCGAGAACCGCTGCGGGGGCTGTAGTCATTGAGACTCCCTGGAATGGCCAACGAGCCAGAACGGTACTGGCCCGCGGGCTGGGCAACGCTAATCCGTCCCCGGTCCGGGCCACTGTCAAGCGCGTCATGTCACACCCGACTCACCGCTCTGCGTTGGTAGGTTCGAACCAAACATGAAGAGCGGCCCCTCACCGGGCCCGGCAACCTGGGACGGACAACCCAAGGTGCTCCCCACTCCCGTGGCATGTGGCTCCTCGTGAGCAACCAAGGGTCCGAGTCTCGCTCGGTGTGGGGTGTCCCGTGTCCGTGCACCGGTCCGGATGCGGTGGTGGCCCGTCCCACACCACGAGGAGTGTCCCGATGCCCGCCGACAACCGTCCCCACGTTCATTACGAAGGCCCGTCCAGCCCGCTCGTCCGCGCGACCGGCTACGAGAGCGTCACCAAACTGCGCAACGTCTCAGGTGCCTTTCAGCTGTGTACCACGTGCGGTCAGCTCGCTGCATCGCCCTGCGGATTCAGGGACTACCGGGAGGACCACTGCCTCTGCGAGTCCGACGACTTCCGCCGAACGGTGCCACTTGACGCCTCCCTCCCGTGCGTGCTCTGCATGGTGTGCGGCCTCCACGTGATCGCCGGCCACGGTCGCTGGCGCCTGGTGCTCTGCCCCCCGTGTCGAGAGTGGTCGAAGGACCTCAACGCCAGGGTGGGTCTGGCAGTCATCCTTCCGGGCATCCACGGACTGGTGAACGGTGGTGAAGTGATCCGTTGCGTCACGCCACCGAGGAACCTGTTCGAGGCAATGGCGCTTCACGAGCAACGGCCACACCATCCTCACCGGGGCTTCAGGTTCCACAACTTCGCACAGCAGGGCGTCATTCAGCGGCTGCGATTGCTCGGGTTCGAGGAGGGTCGCCGCATCCGGCTCGAGGAATACCTCTCCGCCTGTGCTGCGGCGGGCATCAACTCAGACGACGGTAAGCGGGGGCTGGAGGACCACTTCTTCGGCGGGACTGCCTAGTGGGGGGCATGCGGGTCGAACGTGAAGCGCACGAGCGGCGTGAGGTAGCCCCCTGCCCCAAGGATCGCCGCACCCCAAGGCTCGATGATCGAGAGCAGTTGCTCGGCTTCACCGCCGAGCGCGTCGAGCGCTCGCTGCATGGCGACATCCGTCTGGGTCTCGATCGACTCTCGGGCAAACCGCCCCTGCTCGGTGAGGGCGGTTCCCGAGAGCAATCCCCAGACGCGCAAGCGATCCTCCCCGGCCGCCAACTGGTCATCGGTCCAGCCGCGACCACCGGTGTGTGCACGCGGGGCAAGGCCCCAGTAGAGGTCACTCAACAGTCCGATTTCCACCGGGTCGAATCCAGCTGCGCCCCACACTTGAATGTGTGAATCGCCGCGGTACTCGCGCAGGAGATCCGCAGCGCGCCAGAGACGCGCGAAGGGCTCGTCGGGCACCTCCACAGACCGTCCACCGGCAAAGAGCGGGCGGCCGGCAAGAGGGAGGTCCTCGGATGCCGCAAGCAACGCATCGGTCACCCGCTCGATGTCGGGAAGGTTCGGTCCGAGGACCCGTCGCAGTTGCGCCGCAGCACCATCAACACGAGCCGCCCAGATCGTGGCGGCTTCACAGAGTTCGCGTCCCCTGCGGACCGCGGGCAGCACGACCACCGGGTTGAACACCGCAAGGGCACTCACCACCACCTCGGGCTGGGCGTCGCCCATGGATGCAGTGCGGCTCATCCAGAACGACGAGAACTCCGGGAGTGCAACACTCCCGCGCATCCCCGGACTGGGCGGGAACCCGAGCGCCGCGTAGTTCGCGTGACACTCGGGCGAGAACTGGGCCTGCCCGGCAATGGGCTCCAGGGCTGCGGCGAGGCGGCGTGCGAGGGAGATGGCGGACGACATGTGCTGCACGCTATGCGGGCGGCGCGTGCTCGGCGCTTCCCGAGGACACCTTGCACGCGGCCCTCACGGGTCAGTACGGGTCGACGGCGGGCGCTTCGGAAGCCGCACCGGTGAGCCGCGTGCGGGCGGTCTGGCCGCGACGACCCGCAGGCACTGCGCCGGTGACCGCGGCAAGCCCGAACGCGGGCATGTTCCCGTACACGGTCTCCACCGTCGCGTCGCTGAGCATGATCGTCTCGTGGAAGATCCCCACCGAGCCGTTGTCTCGCACCTTCCGGTTGAACGAGCGCCATGCCGGCAGGTGCTGTGCCGTTTGGGACTTCGAGTAGGTCTCCAGTTGCTCGAACGACGCCCAGTACTGCCACACCAGAATGGTGCGGCCCGACCTGAAGGTGCGCGGCTTGCCCATAAGACCCAGACTGGGGTTCTTCTGCAACTCGATGAGCATCCGCGGCATGGCAACAAACACGGGGAACCACTTCAAGAACCGCCACGGCTGGTTGATCCGCACTCCGATGAGGAAGAGCACCTTGCCATCCGCCCCCACGTCGGCCGAGAACCGCCCCTTGTTGATCGTTGCCATCGAGCACCTCCACCATCGCGCCACATGATGTGACGGGTGTTCACATCATGTCGGATGATGTGAACGATGTCAACATCTGTGACAGAGTGACGGACGTGTCCGACAAGCCGTACCACCACGGATCGCTCGAGCAAGCGCTCGTCGATACCGCTCTGGCGGTCGTCCGTGAGCTTGGCATCGATGCTCTGTCCATGCGTGACCTTGCCCGAACAATCGATGTCTCGCCTTCGGCCACCTACCGCCACTTCCCGAGCAGAGACCACCTTGTGATGAGGGTGTCTCAGTGCTCCCGCGAGGCCTTGGCGCGCTCGTTGTTGGCTGCACGGGAAGGGATCATCGGGGGCAACACCAAGCGCAGGTCGGTCGAGCGCTTCGAGGCGATCGGGCACGCGTACGTGCAGTTCGCGGTTGACAACCCGACCGTCTTCGAGGCGGCGTTCACACGCAGCGAGGTTCCACTCGAGCGGCCCGACAACCCGAGCGCGTGGTCGGTACTTGTGGACGCGATCGAGCAGATGATCACTGCAGGCGCGGTGCCGCTGGCGCGACGCAAGGACGCGCCAATGATCGCGTGGTCTGGTGTTCACGGGATTGCCACGATTTTGATCTCATCGATCTGGCCGCAGGGCGTAGGCGCTGACCAACAGATCGACGCGGTGATCGGTGGCATTTCGCGCTCGCTCCGCTGACGCATTGCCTACCCCGTAAGAGGGGCGTACGTTTCGGTGAGTGCGCGCGAGTTCGACCACACGGGAAGTGAGACGGGCCACGGGTTGGTTTGTCCTTGCGATCGGCGCAGCGGTCGCGTGTCTCGGCTGTTCGTCGCGTACTTCGACCCCATCGAGTACGAGCACCGGCGCGGTAAGCCGGACGGATCGGGTACACGAGCTGAACGCCACGCTTTCGGCGCAGATGCCACGCGATGGCGCCTACCGCTCCGTCGGCGAGGGGAAGGATTCCGTGCAGGTGCACCTGCGGGCCGATCAGGAGGCACTGGCCGCTGACCTCGTCGCCCACTACGGCGACCTCGTGTCCATCACCGTCGGCGCCTACCCCTACCCGCTGCCGTCGCCGGGGAGCATCACGACACCGGACCTTTGCACGTGGTCCGTTCCGATGGGAGCGGAGGTGGTTGGCGGCCTGCGTGCGACGCCGAGGGCTTCTGGCTCCGTCCGATCTGGGCACGACGGTCGGGGCACGGTGACCGTTACCAACACAAGCGGCGTGACGGTGAGCTTCAGCGCTGGTACGCCATATGCGGCCGTGCTGCTCAAGTCCGGGACCGATGCGGTGGTCGGCGTATACGACAGCGAAATCGCCGGGGTGGGTTCGGGAGCAACGCTGCGATCGGGCGAGCACCTCACCGTCGACATGCTCATCGGTACGGCGAGTTGCAATACGGCGGCGGGCTATGCCGTGGCGCCCGGCACCTACGACGTGATTGTTGTGCTCAACGACATCCAGATCGGCAGCACCGCTGCGCTGCAAAGGCTCCGCAGCGCAGCGGGCATCCGTCACGATCACTTCGTGACGGCCCACACCGCTATCCGCGGTGCGCTACAGGCCACAGTCGAATGCCGTCACCGTCTCCAGCCACATCGAAGCGTCAGCAGGCCTAGCGCTCGGGGCGCGGTGTACCGGGCATAAGTCGCCGTGCCCCCGGGCCCTCATTGGCCATCTCGTCGTCGGGGTTCACCAGCAGGCAGCGCTGAAACGACAGACAGCCGCAGCCGATGCAGGTGGATAGGTCCTCACGCATGCGCTGTAGCTGTTCGATCTGCTGCTCGAGCACCGTTTTCCATCGACGCCCGAGCACCGCCCAATCCGCTTCCCTCGGCGTGCGCCCCTCGGGCAGTTCGTGGAGCGCTTCCTTGATCGTTGCGAGCGGGATGCCGACGCGCTGCGAGGCGCGGATGAAAGCGAGCCGGCCGACCGACCACTCGTCGTAGGAGGTGTGAGAGTTCTTGTCTTCGCAAGCACCCACCCACAGGAGCCAACCCATGAGCGCGTTCACCGCCGCTGAACTCGAGTACCTGAAGTCCCAACCACTGATGCGTTTCGCCACCGCATCGCCATCGGGGCGGCCCGACGTTGCACCCGTGGTGTTCGAGGTGGACGGCAGCGACATCACTACGGCCGGCTTCGACGTGACCCACACCGTGCGCTACCGAAACGTGCAGAAGAACCCCCGCGCCTCGGTGGTGGTCGATGACCTGGCAAGCATGAACCCGTGGTCGCCCCGTGGCATCAAGGTGATCGGCAGCGTGGCGATCGAGGACGCCGGCGGAAGCCCGCGCTTTCGGATCACGCCCGAGGTGATCGTCAGCTGGGGTATCAACGACACGACGCCGGGAATCCCCAAGATGGAGCGGCGCGAGGTCCGCTAGACGCTCCACAGCAAGAGACGCCAGTGCAGGTATCGACATCATGATGAGGTGATATCATGATGTCATGCCGAAACAGACCACTGTTCGCCTGCCGGACGACCTCGCAGACCAGGCCGAGGCCGTGGCGCGCGCTCAGGGGGTGAGTGTGAACCAACTCATCATTGATGCGCTCCACAACGAGATCGACCGCGTCCGCATGGACGCGGAATTCCGCGCACGGGTGAAACGACTCGTCGAGCGCGACCACGAGATCCTCGACCGTCTGGCGCAGTGAGGTATCTCGGCTTGGCCGAGGCGTTTGTTAGCGCCGAGGCAGTGACCGGCATCGATGCACACAATCTCGTGCGCGTTTCGCGGAGCGATCTACTTGACTCCGCCCTCCACGCGCCCCAGGCGGGATTTGGCGACACTGACTTCTATCCCTCAGTCGTCGAGAAGGCCGCCGTGTTGTGCGTTCGCATTGCGAGGAACCATCCGCTCCCGGATGGGAACAAGCGTCTTGCTTGGATGGCGATGGTCGTGTTCCTCGAACTGAACAACAATGCCCTCGAGGTAGCAGACGACGACGCCGTGGAGACGATGCTCTCGGTTGCGGCAGGACAAACGGATGAGGCAGCGCTCATTTCATGGCTCAGCACTCGCGTGCGACCTATTTCGGCCAGCACGTAACCGGTTCGGCAGCAGCCCGGCGCACCCGAATTTCCCGCTGGAAATTCACCCGATTGCCTCGGTCACTTTCTGGCGACTTGTCCGCCAGCAAGTGACCGAGATCCCGGAGAGAGATACATCAAAGGTCGCAGCGGAACCCCGATCGAGATGGCCAAACGGTGCTGTGTGACCCCGGGGGGCGCGAGGAAGTCGTTCAGGAGCACCTCGCCGCGGTGGATGGGCTGCATCGTTGTCTTCATCGCTGCTCCTCGTGGATGCTGTGACCTCCGCAACTGCGGCGTCGGGCCTGCCGAACGCCCGTTGAATCTTGTATCACGTTCCGTCATACTGACCGCATGGCAAAGGCGATCTCGGTGCGATTGGACGACGAGACGGAACGGGCGTTGCGACTGCTCGAATCGACGGGCCTGAGTCGGTCGGAAGCGATCAGGTCGTCTCTGCTCGCGTCCGCGGACCGGATGCGCCGACGTAGCCAGATCGCGGCCGAGGTTGCTGCACTCGAGGCCGACGACGACGATCGGAGCGAGATGTTTGCGATCGCGTCACTGATGGAGTCAACGCGTGCGGCGGGGTGAGGTCTACCGATTCAAGATCCCCAAGGGCGTCGGCCACGAGCAACAGGGCGAGCGGTTCGGTGTCGTGATCCAATTAGATGCAATGCTCCCTCGCTCGGTAGTTCTGATTGCTCCGACCTCCCAAGGCGCGAAGCCCGCGTCGTTCCGTCCCGAGGTTCAGGTGGCCAGCGGTCAGACACGCGTCTTAGTCGAGCAGCTGGGCGCTGTCGACATCCAGAGGCTCGGACGTCGAGTCGGCAGGCTCACGGCCGAAGAGTTGTGGTCCGTCGATGAAGCCCTCGTCGTCGTCCTGGGACTCGACTGAACCGAACTTCCGATCGGGAGAGCGGAGAACGAGGCGCGGGAGTACGCCGAAGCCGCCGACGGCGAATCCGTCGGACTTGCTCAGGGATTCCATCTCTTCGCCGAGAGCAACCTCGATGACGGCGCCGAGATCTACTCGCTTATGCGCCGAAGTGAGCTCTCACCCGACGACTACATCGTTCGGTTCTTCGACACCGGTGACGGACTGCAAGGTGAAGTTGGCCACTGCAGAACTGCCAATCCTCTCAGGAGACACCTCACAAGCCAGCCGGCGATACGTCTGGCCTGGGTGCAGTGGACGGCAAGCCGAGCGCTATCAGCGTCGGCGTCGGCTCAGGCTTCGAGCGGGAACCGGTACACGTTCGTCTCGCGGGCCTGGAAGCCGATGCGCTGGTACATGCGGTTCGCCGCCTCACGAGATGGCCGGGACGTCAGGTCCACCGTCTTGCACCCACGCTCCCGGGCGAGGTCGAGCGCGAACCGGTTGAGCGCCTCGCCCACACCGTGACCACGCGCCGCATCGTCCACCACAACGTCCTCGATCCACGCACGCATGCCCGTGGGGATGCGGAAGATCACCAGCGTCAGCGTGCCGACGATCCGACCGTCAACCCGGGCGACGAGCAGATCGGAAGCCGGGGAGTCGATGATTTCGGCAATCTCGGCCGTGGTGGGCGCCGGCGAGCTCTTGGACAGCTGCGGCAGGATCCGCCCGATCGTCTCGACGAGGTCGGACGTGGCTTCGGTGGCGATGTCGACGGTAACGCTCATGTCACGCACGAACGTAGCCCCTGCCGGTGTGGCCGCCCTACAGTCACGACATGACCGCTCCCATGCCTCCCGCCCGACGCCTCGGTTCCGCACTCGAACCCGTAACGGGTCAGGTGTACTTCTCGCCCGAGTGCCACGCCAATTACCACGCACTCGGCTTCGCCCAGAGCGCCGGCGAGTTCAACGGAGTGGCCGCCCCGGACGGCCCCGCGTACTTCACCTCCCGCGGTTCGGTGATGGGGCAGGTTGCGCCCGAACTCGTTGCTGCCGCCTTCGCCGTGTTCAGCCCGGCAGCGGTCATCCCGGCCGTGACCTTCGGGTGGTCGATCACCGACGCCGCCACCATCTGCGCGGCCCGGGACGACGGTGCCGTGGCCCAGCTTCGACGCCTCCTCGGCCCCTCCCCCGAGGGCCTCGACCGGGCCAACACCATCCTGCGCCGCGCAGTGGCCGTGCTACGGCCCGAGGGACGTCCGCTCTATGCCGGTCTGCGCTCGCTCGGCATCCCCGACGAGCCGTTGTTCGCGATGTGGCGCATGGGCGACATGCTGCGCGAGTTTCGCGGCGACTGTCACACGGCCGCATGGATCTCGATGAACGTCGATGCCACCGAGATCGGCCTGATGTCCGAGCTGTACTGGGGCCTGCCCATGCGCACCTACTCCCGCACACGTGCGTGGACGAACGACGAGTTCGACGCTGCCGAGGCGAGGCTCGTGAAGCGCGGCTGGGCCACCGACGGGGCGCTGACCGACGCAGGTAAGGCGACACGCGAAGCCATCGAGGTCACCACCGACGCGCAAATGGTCCCCGCACTCAACGCAATCGGCGGCGACCTCGACGATCTCATCTCGATCCTCGAGCCGTGGGGTGCCGCTATCCGTGCCGGCCGCGGCTACCCCGCCAACGGCCCGCAC
>CAMDBM010000028.1:0-40625 GCA_945889085.1 Ferrithrix thermotolerans DSM 19514 | reverse complement strand
GTGCTGGCGCTCAAGGAGGCGGACCTCGGGATCGCTATGGGCTCCGGTTCCGCCGCAGCACGCGCGGTATCCGAACTCGTGCTGCTCGACGACAACTTCGACGTGATGCCGCTCATCATCAACGAGGGCCGCCGGGTGCTCGCGAACGTCGAGCGCGTCTCAGTGTTCTTCCTCATCAAGACTGTCTGGGCCTGCACGCTCTCGCTGGTGGTCGGCATCAGCGGTATGCCGTATCCGCTGTTCGCGAGCCAGGCAACGCTGATCGGCTTCCTCGCGATCGGCGCACCCGCCTTCCTCCTCTCGTTCCGCAAGCAGGCGCCCCGCGCCCGCCCCGGGATCTTCAACCGGGTGGTCCGGCGCTCCCTCCCTGCCGGGATCGTGAGCGCCGGGGTGGGAGCCGCAACGTTCGCGATCATCCACTACGCCCTGAACCGCACCACTGCCGAGGCTCGATCCGGCACCACGCTCGCGATGACGGCGATCAGCCTCACCGTCGTGGCCCTCAATCTCGGGGAGAACCCCGGTAGGTGGCGGTGGATGCCTGTCGCGCTGCTCAGCGCCGGACTGCTGATCGTGAAGATCGCGCCACTCCGCAGTTGGTTCAGCCTCGAGACACAGACACGCGGCGGGGGCTTCACCATCCTCATCGCCGCAGCGACAGGCTCGGCACTCATCGCGGCAATAGACCTCGCGGTACGGCGTCGTCACAACGCCGGTATGTAGGTTCGTCCCACGCGTGGAGGCCATAGGGTCCTCAGACGGGCGGCGCCCCTCGTGTGCTCTGGGGTTATGACAATGACGACCAGCCAGAATCCCACCTCGATCGGCGAGACGCTCGACACGGCCCTGTTCATTCTCGCTCCCCACGGCGGCTCAGGTGGCTGGTTGGCGGATAACCGCGACCGGACAGGGGGCGTGCTGCACGACAGAACGGCTCACCGACCCGAGCAACAACGAGGTGAACCCGCCGCGCCCCCTCGACCCGACGACGACGAGGTCAGCATCGGCCGCTGTCGCGATGATCGCCTTCGCCGGGAGGTCCTCAACGAGACGCGTGCTGAGCGTTACACCGTCCTCCTCGGCCCGCTCCGACACGCGCGCAACGGCATCGGCAAGCTGAGCGGAAGCATCCGCCTGCATCCGCCTGCGAACATCTTCCTCACCGGAAACCGGATCCCCGTACGGGTACTGCCAACAGTGGAGCACCACCAGGCTGGCGCCGGCCAGACGGGCCTCCTCGTAGGCCCAGCGGAGTGCCTCGGCGGCGCACTCCGAGCCATCGGTCCCGACAACGATCTTCTTCAAAGAACTTCCCTTTCTGGACGAAGTGGTACGCACGACCACCACCGGTTCCGCCGTGTGATGGCACACGGCCGTTGCTGTCGAGCCGATCACATCGGCAAGTCGACCCGAGCGCCCCGCTGCCCCCACCACCACTTCCCCACCGCACTCGACGGCCTGCGGCAGCACCGTCGTGGGCGAGCCGAGCGTGACGATGCTGTCGACCTTGAGGTGTACAGCGACCCTGGCTGCCCGCTCGATAGCCGTGTGCACGAATCCCTCGTGTTCATTCTTGATCGCCTCGACCTGGTTCTCGATGGCGTAGGTGCCGATCATCCCCGGTTCGCCGTAGAAGGGAACCGAGTAGCACGACACGATCCGGAGCGGGAGCCTGCGACGCGCTGCTTCTGCAGCGGCCCATTCGACGGCCACCAAGGCGTTCTCGGACCCGTCGACACCGACCACCACCCGGGCCCCATCTGCGCCCGAAGCGGAATCGACGGCTGGCGGGTTCTTCATGCACTCAGCGTCGTCGCCCCCCACGGCTCTGAACAGTGCCGACCGACGCTTGTTGCGGGACCTTTGTCCACTGGCGCGTCCCGCCGCTACGGCATGCCCTTATGGCACGTAGACGACAGGAACCCTCACCCGGCGAACCAGGACGTCAGGTGCCCAGTCGCCGAAGTGACCCTTGGTCTTGTCCGAGCGCCCGAGGACCAGCAGGTCGGCGAACTCGGCAGCCTCCGTCACGACGGCAGGCGCCCAGCCCATCAGCGCCTCGCAGGTGATGAGCACCGAGGGGTGGCGCTCACGAACACCGGCGACGGCACGCTCGAGCGTCTTTTGCACCTTCTCGGGCGTGATCTGCGGATCGAACTCGTAGCCGGGTTGGTCGAGGAAATCCCAGCCGAGCACCACACGAAGCGGCACTGCGCGCCGCTCGGCAAAGCCGGCCGCCACCTCGACAGCACGGTTTGACACCTCGGATCCACTCCAACCGACAAGAACAGGACGGGTCATTCGATTACCCCAGTACCTCGGTGGGGGTCACGGTGAGCCCCCGGGCCGTACGCATGAGAATCATGCGTACGGCGTATTCCAGCACACGATGCTGCATCATCCGGTCCGCCGGCGCTGCAGAGAGCACCCCGGGCCCGCAGTAACAGCCGTTGAACTCGAGGTGCACGAGCCGCGAACCGAGTGCCGAGAGGGTCACGTCAGCCTGCATGACCGGGTCCGCTCCGCTCCCCGCACCCGACCGCCACTGCACGTCGATGATCGTCCCGCGGGGCTGGTGGGTGGGTACTCCGACACGCAGGTGGACCGGCTCCGACGGGTGGCCGCACAGGCCCTGGATGCCGAATCGGGCGAGCAGCACGTGCGCACCGGGTTCGAGCTCGGGATCAAGGGCATGCCCCCAGAACCCGGGATCGCTGACGGCGCCGACCGCCGTCTCGAGGGGCACGGGCACCTCGATGAAATCTCGAACCAACATCACGGCTCCTCGGTGGGTCAGTTGCAGTGTGCGTCGGGGCCGGCGGGCGATGGACTTGCCATGAGGCTCGCAAGCAGGGGACCTTTGTCACTACTCCGAACCGTGAGGGGCCGTCGGTGACCCGCACGGTCGTCCGCGTTCGCCTGCTCACCATTCGTGGCGGAGCAGAACCTTTTCCTGCGAGACTTCGACGGTGAACCCGGTTGAACAGCGATGGCTCCTGCTTGAGGCTGCCGCCGACGCGACACTGGTGGTCGGGCTCGACGGATTGATCAACCGCGCCAACCGGCGCACGGCAGAGATCCTCGGCTGGCAGCCCGCCGAGCTCATCGGCCAGCCCGTGGAGATTCTTGTCCCGCCGGCGTCACGTACTGCGCATGTGTCGTTCCGCAAGGTGTTCGCCGCATCGCCGAGGCCGAGGATGATGGGGGCGGGCCTCGAGCTCACGGCGATCCATCGCGCTGGTCACGAGGTCCCGGTGGAGATCTCGCTCAACCCGCTCGTCACCGAGGAGGGTCAATTCGTCGTCGTCGCGGTGCGCGATATCTCGTACCGGCTGCACATCGTGAGCCGGCTCAGCGAGACGGCCGCGAAGCTTGCAGTGGTCGACGAGCGTGACCGCATCGCCCGTGACCTCCACGACAACATCATCCAACGGCTCTTCGCAGCGGGTCTCCATCTCCAGGCGTCGCTCGGCCGACCCGACCAGGACCCACAGCTCGTCGGCGTCATCGACGAGATCGACGAAGCCATCAGGCAGATCCGGACCATCATCTTCACGATGCACAGCCTCCGGGGGATGGACGCCGGCTTCGAGCCGGCGGTGCGGCTGGTCCTCGCCGAGTCCTCACGCGTCCTCGGCCACCACCCGAGCCTCATCCAGCACGGTGTCCTTGCCCTCGTTCCCGATTCCCTCGCGAGCGAGGCGACCGACGTGATCCGCGAACTGCTCACCAATGTCGCCAAGCACGCACGTGCCACGCATTCGAGCGTCAACATCTCGGTCGAGGACAACTGGCTCACCGTCACCGTGTCCGACAACGGTGTCGGGCCCGACCGGGAAACGACTCCGGCCGGACTCGGTCTGGGGAACCTCTCACAACGGGCCAACGGCTACGGCGGGCGCTTCTCGTTCGACGCCGGGGAGGCCGGCGGTTCCATGGCGGTCTGGGCCGTCCCGCTCGCCTGAACACGGGCAACGGGGCCGAAGGTCCCGAACGTCGGGTCCAACTCCCCGTACCGGTTACCACCGAGGGTGGACAACCTAGGTGCATGAGCAAAAACGACGCCCGCGCCCTCAGCATCGGCTCGTTCGCTGTTGCGGTCGCTGCCCTGTTCTTCGCGGCAATCCTGTTGATCACGCGCACTAGCGACCAGGGCACGGCGGCATCGCCGTCGGAGGCAGCGATCGAGACGATCGCGGTCAACCTCGGCGCCATGAAGATCGAGCCGGCGGAACTGAACATTCCGACAGTGGGCGCACACCTCAAGATCGTCAACATCGACACCCAGGTACACGCCCTCACCATCCCGGGTCTTGGTGTCGCCACGAAGGATCTCCAGCCCGGCGAGTCGGTGACCGTCCGGATCCCCAAGCAGTCCGAGGGCACCTTCGAAATGTGGTGCAGTGTCCCGGGCCACAAGGACGCCGGGATGAAGGGCACTGTCGTCATCGGCACGGCAGGGTCCGGTGTGGACCACTCGGGTCACAGTGGCACCGGTGCCACCATGACCTGGCAGGAGATGGACGCCGTCATGCTCAAGCGTGCACAGGCCTTCCCGGCCAAGACTGCCGGACACGGCGGTGACCGGCTCGAGCCGACCGTGCTGGCCGACGGGACAAAGCAGTTCGACCTGGTGGCCAAGATCGTCCAGTGGGAGGTCGAGCCGGGCAGGCTCGTCGAGGCCTGGACCTACAACGGTGTGGTTCCCGGTCCCGAGATCCACGTCAACGTGGGTGACCGGGTGCGCATCGTGCTGAAGAACGAGTTGCCGGAGTCCACGTCACTGCACCTCCACGGCATCCAGGTGCCCAACAACATGGACGGCGTGGATCCGTACACCCAGCCACCGACCATTCCGGGTGACACGTTCACCTATGAGTTCGTGGCCAAGCCGGGCGCCCACAGCACGTTCGCCACCGGCATCTATCACTCACACCACAACGCGCAGAAGCAGATCCCCAATGGCATGTTCGGCGCGATCACTGTTGGCGACATCCCGATCCCCGACGTGCTCAAGCCGATGGGGTACACCAGCATCGCCACGTCGGTGAACATGGTGCTGAACGACGCGGGAACGATCGGTCTCAGCCTCAACGGCAAGTCCTTCCCGGCCACCGAGCCCTACACGCTGAAGCAGAACGACGTCATGCTCGTCAACTACTACAACGAGGGCCTGATGGGGCACCCGATGCACATGCACCAACCGATGGGCTGGGTGATTGCCAAAGATGGAGTACCGCTGCTTACCCCGATGCCGACCGACACGCTGTGGGTTTCCCCGGGCGAGCGCTACACGGTGCTCTACAAGGCAATCGAGCTCGGTGTCTGGGCCTGGCACTGCCACATCCTCACCCACGCCGAGGGCGAGCAGGGGATGTTCGGCATGGTCACGGCGCTCATCGTGGAGCGGTAGCACACACGCAAGACCAACCGTCCGGCGGACAGGAGACGATGATGATCGAGCTCAGCAAGGAAACGGTCCTTGAGACCCTTGACCCCGCTGAGTGTCGTCGGCTCCTGTCCACCGCCGTCGTCGGGCGCGTGGGCCTCGTGGTGGGGGACCTTGCCTACGTGCTGCCGGTGAACTATGCGCTCGCCGCAGACCTCGTCGTGTTCCGTACCGCGCAGGGGAGCGCGTTCGACCGACTCGCGCGGGACCGAGCGCTCACCTTCGAGATCGACCACGTCGACCCCGGGTTCCACGCAGGCTGGAGCGTGATGGCAATCGGCTGGGGCATCGGCCTCGAGGACCATATTGCCCCCGAGGCGCTGCACGCGCTCCAGCTGCGTCCCTGGGGGATGGGTTCCATCCCCGGATGGGTCGGCATCCGCATCGACGAGCTCACAGGCCGGCGCATCATTGCCCTGCCGCGGGGCATGCCCTGATCACCCGGGGCGCCGGCTGCGGACGACGGCTACTCGCAGCCGATGGTGATACCACCAAAGGCAACGAGCGTACAGAACGACTCCTGGCTCACGAGCCACTTGCCATCGACGAGGACAGCCACGCCCTGCGAACCCGTCATGGCGGCTGCGCCGTTCAGGAGAACGTTAAAGGTAACGAGTGCTCGGGTCTCGGACTCGAACGCCACGGCACTCACCGTGGCGGTCACCTGCTTGAGCATCGGGCTAGCCACAGCCTGAGTAATCGTTTCGGTGAGTTTGTCTGCGTTCTCGAGCAGCGGGATCCGCTCCTCGGCAGCAGTCTTGTTGTCGAAGAACTTCTCCCAGACGGCCACGATCTCTGCATGGGCCTCGGGAATGTCGGCGATGGTGGACACCGTGGGGGCAGCCGTGGTGGGGGCGGCTGTGGTCTCCGGGGCGACCGTGGTGGGCGCGGCCGTTGTCTCCGGGGCGACCGTGGTGGGCGCGGCCGTCGTGGTGGATTCGGCCGTCGTGGTGGATGCAGTCTTGCTGCCCCCGCACGCGGCGAGGACGAGCGTGAGCAGAACAGTTGAACAGGAAACGAAAGAGCGTGTTTTCATGGGACGACATTCTCCCACCTTCGGCCCTGAAATGTGCGTTCCACATGATTAATCGGGCGAGGCGCTGCGCTGACCCTGCTCGCTAGCGTTATCCGGAGTGGATTCCCTCGTCCTGATCACTCGCCTGCTCACGGTTGCCGTGTTTGTCGTCTCGGGCGGCGCCAAGCTTGCCGACCGCGGCGGAACGCGCCGAGCGGTGGCCGACTTCGGCGTTTCCCCGTCGCTCGTACGGCCCGTTGCGGAGGTGCTGCCCTGGACGGAACTCGGCGCCGCGGCACTGGTCCTCGTTCCTGCGACCGCGTGGTGGGGTGCGCTTGTCTCGCTGCTCCTGCTGGCCTCCTTCACCGTGGCCGTGTCCGTGAACCTCGGCCGCGGCCGTACCCCTGAGTGTCGGTGCTTCGGGCAGTTGACGTCCTCGACGGTCGGACCGGCAACGCTCATCCGCAATGCGGTCATCTCGATCCCGGTGTTCTTCCTCGTGCTGGTCGCCTGACGGTCAGGCGCGTGTGATCCGGCGCAATACCGCCGGCGCCGATCCGCTGTCGTGCTCGGTCGCGTGCCCAACGGTGTACGCGGCTCGCAGCGCGCGTGCGGCAGCCTCGGCGTCGGAGTCGTTCCGAGCGTGGACCATTGCGAGCGGACGGTCGGAGCCGACCGCCTCGCCGAGCCCCGAGACCTCGCTGAGACCCACAGCAGGGTTGATGCGATCGGTTGTCCGCGCACGGCCACCACCGAGACCGACGACAGCCATACCCACGGCCCGCACGTCGATCGCGTTCACCGTGCCGCTGCCGGCTGCGTAAACCGGCACCACGACCGGGGCTGCGGGAAGGTGCTGCGTCGGTCGGTCAAGGAGATCTGTCGGGCCGCCCAGCGCCGACACCATCTTCGCGAAACGTTCGGCAGCGCGACCGGAGTCCCGGGCGGCGCGGAGTTGGACGCGTGCATCATCGGTGTCGCGCGCGAGCCGACCGAGCACGAGCATCTCCGCACCGAGCGCATAGACAACCTCGTCGAAACGTGGATCGCTGAACGTGCCGGTGAGCCACCCGATGGTCTCGTGCACCTCGAGGGCATTGCCTGCCGAGCGGCCAAGCACCTGGTTCATGTCCGTGAGGAATGCGGTAGTACGCAGGCCTGCGCCCTCTGCGACATCGACGATGCTGCGGGCGAGTTCGTCGGCGTCGTCGACCGCGGTCATGAAGGCACCGCTGCCGAACTTCACGTCCATCACGAGTGCATCGAGATCCGCCGCGAGCTTCTTGGACAGGATGGACGCGGTGATGAGCGCGATCGACTCCACCGTGGCGGTGACATCACGGATCGAATAGAGCCGACGGTCCGCTGGAGCGAGGTCCCCAGTTTGGCCGATCACCGCACACCCGGCTGCGAGGACGGCGCTGCGGAACTGCTCCTGCGACGGCGTTGCGGTGTAGCCGGGGATGCTCTCGAGCTTGTCGAGCGTGCCGCCGGTATGGCCGAGCCCGCGGCCCGAGATCATCGGGACAACACCGCCGCACGCCGCGACGAGCGGGGCGAGCATGAGGCTGACCTTGTCGCCCACACCCCCGGTGGAGTGCTTGTCCAGCACCGGGCCCGGTAGTTCGGTGCGATCCCAGTGCATCACGGAGCCGGAGTGCGCCATTGCTGCGGTGAGCGCCACACGCTCGGCAACCGTCATCCCCCGGAAGTAGACGGCCATCGCGAACGCGGCCACTTGGTCGTCCCCGATAGACCCGTCGGTCAGGCCGGCGACGAAGCGCTCGATATCGCTCCCCGCCAGTTCTCTCCCGTCACGCTTGGCACGGATGATCTCCTGCGGGAGAAACGGCATGCTCACGACAGCACCCGCACGATGTCGTCGTAGAGGCTGCTCGCCCCGACCCGGAAGTTGTCCGGGTGGGCGGTGACAGGCGCAAGGGCCTCGTCGAACATCTGGAGGTACACAGCAGCGTCGGCAACGGTGCGGACGCCGCCGGACACCTTCAGGCCCACGAGCCGACCGGTTGCGGCGCGGTGCTCGACGATCACCCTGAGCATCGAGGCCGCTGCCTCGGGGGTTGCGCCAACGGGAACCCTGCCGGTCGAGGTCTTGAGAAAATCGGCGCCCTTCTCCACGGCGAGCCGGGAGGCGCGGGTGATGCTGAAGTCATCCTCGAGCGCCCCGGTCTCGAGGATCGTCTTCAGGTGAGCCGGAGGTTCGTGGGAGTGACACACGCCGGCAACTGCCTCGACGAGATCACGCACGAGGAACAGGTCCCCGGAGAGCACGGCGCGGAAGGGAATGACGAGATCGATCTCATCCGCACCATCGGCGAGCGCCTTCTTCGTTTCCGCCAGGATCGAATCCCAGTGTGTACCTCCGTGCGGGAAGTTCACGACGGTCGCCACCGCGACACCGGAGCCGTCGAGGCGTCGGAAGGCCTGCGGAACGAACTGCGGGAACACGCACACGGCCGCGGGCCGCACGCCGAAGCGATCGTCGAGCGCACGGTCGCAGAGGGCGTCGATGCGCTCCGCTGTGTCGTCGTCGTTGAGGCTCGTGAGGTCTAGGCAGGCGAGCAGCCGCCGTGCGACCGTCTGGTCATCCACCGGTTGTCCCCGATCCGTTTGTCAGAGCCCGAGCTTCGCGACGCTGGTCTCGGCAAGCTCGAGACTGCGGCGGGCTGCATCGACGAACCCCTGCATGTCCACACCCACCGACGACTTCTGGCCACGCTTGTACCGCGTGTAGACGCCGTGCACGATGCACGCGGACTTCCAGTGGTTCAGGGCGATGAAGTACTGCAGCTTGGTCTCGTCGATCCCTCCGACCACAGCCGAGTACCGGGCGATGAGCTGCGCACGCGGGCCGAAACCGGGCTTGGCCGTCATGCTGCCGCCGCGGGCGGACTCCTCACCCGGCTCGAGCCACATGTTGAGCAGGTACGCGAGGTCCGCCATCGGCTCGCCGAGCGAAGCAACCTCCCAGTCAAGGACCGCCGTGATCCTGCCGTCGTCGTCGAAGAGGCAGTTGTGCACGCCGAAGTCACCGTGAACGAGGCGTACCGGGCCGTCAACAGGCCGGTGAGCCGCGAACCAATCGTGGAGCGAATGAACGCGCGGGTCGTCAAGCTCGGCATCTGCGGCGGACGTGACCCACGAGCGGTACCACGCCTTCAACTGGCGGCCCGCATAGTCGTCGTGCCTTCCGAGGTCTCCGATGCCGCGGGCAATCGGGTCCACGAGGTGCAGCGCCGCGAGGGTGTCGGCGAAGGACTCACGGGCATTGCCCCGCTTGTCCACCGGGAGCCAGGTGTCCGCGTCGGTGGTGGAGCCGAGCGGCTGGCCGTGCACGAACCCCATTACGTAGAAGTGGATCCCGGTGATGGCTGGGTCCTCGCAGTAGCCGTACGGCTCGGCTACGGGCACACCGGTTTCCCAGAGCGCCTTGATGATCCGGTATTCGCGGTTCATGTCATGCGCCTTGGGCTGCAGTTCGCCGAGCGGTGGGCGCCGCACCACGGCGAGGGTTCCGCGCTGGTCCAGCACCTTGTAGGTGAGGTTGGAGTGACCACCAACAAGACGGGTCCACGTGAGCGGCGGCACCAGCGGCGTATTGGCGGCGATCCAACCCTCGACCCGGTCCTGGTCGATCCCCATCAGCGTCAATTCGTTCTCGCTCATCGGCTCGACCTTACGTCACTGCCGTCCGGGCCGCCGCACGGTGCACCCGCGGGCGGGGAGCCACCAGTCGTAGGCTCGCGGGATGGACGACCTGCAACGCGTGCTCGGCTATCTCGACGCAGCCGACCCCGCGCTCACCCCGGACACCGAACCGAGCGTGCTCGGCCAGGACCTCCTCGTCGTCCCCTTCTGGACACCGGAGTTCTGTCGGGCCGTCATCCGCGCGGCCGAGGCCGTTGGCGCGTTCGAGCCACAGCCCGATGACCCGGTGCCTGGGCACGAGGTTTCGCTTGCCGTCATCAGCCCCAAGCTGTACGCCGCCGTCGAGATGGACCTCGGCGAGCGGCTCTGGCCCGTCCTGCAAACGGTGTGGCCGTACATCGACTACTACGGGCTGCGCGACGCCTTCGTCATCAAGTACGCAATGGGCGCCCAGGAGCACCTCCGTATGCACCACGACGTTGCACAGGTGTCGGCTTCCATCAAGCTGAACGACGACTACGAGGGTGGCGAGCTGCACTTCCCGCGGCAGGGCGTCACCAACCGAACGCTCGGCATCGGCGAGGTCGTGTCGTGGCCCTCACTCGTCACGCACCCGCACGAGACGCTGCCGCTGAGGACCGGCACGAAGTACGCGCTCACGATCTGGTTCGAGCTCCCGGCTCAGCTGGACTGACCGGGCGAACGAGACGTCACCACCGTGCTCCCCGTCATCGGAACGATCAGGCCGTGGGCCGACCCCGAGGTTGTGTCCATCGGGCGGCTGCCCATGCACGTTCCGCTCACGCGCTGGGACAGCCTCGACGATGCCCGCAACACCCTGCCGTCGCCATGGTCCGCGAGCCTCGACGGCCGCTGGCGCTTCCGGCGCTTCGCCCACCCGGACCGGGTGCCGGCATCCGCTGTCACCGGTGCGGGCAGCAGCGCCGGGTGGGGCGACACCCACGTCCCGGGCAACTGGACGCTCGAGAACCACGGCGACGTACCGCACTACACGAACGTGACGATGCCCTTCCCCGGTCCACCGCCGCGGCTGCCAGACGACGTGCCGACGGGTGTGTACCGCAGGGAGTTCCGGGTGCCACGCACGTGGGGGAAGCGCCAGGTGGTGCTTCACGTAGGCGGCGCGGAGAGCGTGCACGCCGTGTATGTGAACGGCGCCTTCGTCGGCTACGGCACGGACAGCCGCCTGCCGAGCGAGTACGACATCACCGCGCACCTCGTGGCCGGCTCGAACACCGTGGCGATCGTCGTGATGCGCTACTCGGCCCAGAGCTACGTGGAGGACCAGGACCAGTGGTGGATGGCGGGCCTCCACCGCAGCGTTCACCTCGAGGCTCGCGCTGCGGTTCACGTAGCCGACGTGGCAACCACTGCTGCGTGGCCGGACGGTTCGGCAACACTCGCGCTCGATGTGCGGATTGCCACGGACAGCACGGCGGACGCTGTTCCCGACGGATGGACCGTGCGGGCACACCTCGAGACGCTCGCCGGCAAGCGGGTAGCGGTCGCCTGGGAGGGTCGGCGCAACACTGCTTCGGTTCCCTCGGAGCAGCGGCCGTACTTCTTCGAGGGCTCTGTCGCCTCACTGCGCGGCTCGGTGGCGAAGGTGCTCCCCTGGTCGGCCGAGGTCCCGCAGCGCTATCGGGTGCTCATCGAACTGGTTGCGCCCGATGGCACAACTCGCGAGGTGGTGGCACAGACCATCGGCTTCCGCTCGGTGGAGGTGCGTGACCGCGCGCTGCTCGTGAACGCCAAGCGCGTGATGATCCGTGGCGTCAACCGCCACGACCACCATCCCGAGCGCGGCAACGCGGTCACGGTGGACGATATGCGTGCCGACCTCGTGGCGATGAAGCGCCACAACATCAATGCCGTCCGTTGCTCCCACTACCCGAACGATCACCGCTTCCTCGACCTGTGCGACGAGATCGGCCTGTACGTGGTGAACGAGGCGAACATTGAGAGCCACGCGTACAACACGAGCCTGTGCCACGACGCCCGCTACCGCAGCACGTGGCTCGCGCGGGGCGCCCGCATGGTGGAGCGTGACCGCAACCACCCGAGCGTCATCCTCTGGTCCCTCGGCAACGAGTCCGGATACGGCGCCCATCACGAGGCGCTTGCCGCGTGGATGCGCCACTCGGACCCGAGCAGACCGCTCCACTACGAGGGTGCCGTGTTCCACGCCGGCTGGGTTGACGGCGGCCGCAACGTCACCGACATCGTCTGCCCCATGTACTCACCGATCTGGGCGGTGGAGATGTACGGACGAAACGGACTCGGCGACCGTCCGCTCATCATGTGCGAGTACAGCCACGCGATGGGCAACTCGAACGGCTCGCTCGCCGACTACTGGCGCGTGTTCGAGAACACCCCCGGCCTGCAGGGCGGCTTCATCTGGGAATGGAAGGACCACGGCATCCGCCAGACCGTGCGCGCCGCACCCGGTTGGCGCTTCGCGTACGGCGGCCAGTTCGGGGACACGCCGAACGACGCCAACTTCGTTGCCGACGGCCTGATGGCATCGGACCTCGTACCGCACCCGGTGATGCGCGAACTCGCGTGGGTGCACCGCCCCGTTCGGGTCTCGCTCGCTCCGCGCGGGAGGGGTCTCGTCGTTGAGAACGCCGACTGCTTCCGGGACGTCTCGTGGCTGGCCGGCACCTGGACACTGCGGCACAACGGCGTCATCACCTCACGCGGGCGCCTCGCCGTGCCGACCATCGCCGCTGGCGGCTCCGCAACGATTCCGCTCCCGGCTGGTGTCAGCGCAATAGGGAGCGGCGAGACACATCTCTCGTTCGCCTGGCGCACCAAGCGGGACTCCGACTGGGCGGCGGCAGGTCACCTCGTCTCCTGGGACGAGGTTGCGCTGAGGGTGCCCGGGCGCGCCACCCGACCGGTGCGCACCGTGGCCGGCAAGCCGTCCAACAAGCCAAGGGTGCTCGACCTCGTTGAGGTGATCGAGCCGACGCTGTGGCGGGCGGCAACGGACAACGACGGGTTCAAGCTGATGAGCCAGCACCATGGTGGTGGGGACGCACTTGCCCGCTGGCTCCACAGCGGGCTGCCACGCGGCCTGCCCCCGTCGGTGCAGCATCGCCATACCGAGACCGAGGCGCCCGACGGCACCGTGTACGTCGATCACCGCTTCACGCTCCCCGAGGCTCTCGCGGATCCGGCGCGCGTGGGCGTGCGCTTCTCGGTGCCACCGGAGTTCACGCACGTGCGCTGGTTCGGGCTCGGGCCGCACGAGAACTATCCCGACAGACGGTCCGGTGCGCTCACCGGCATCTGGGGCGGCGTTCCCGACGACCTTGCGTATCTCGTGCCGCAGGACTTCGGCCTGCGCACCGGTTGCCGCTGGTTCGAACTGGTCGCTCCCTCCGAGGGCATCGCGCTGCGTATCACCGCCGACGCTCCACAGACGGTGAACTGCTCAGCCACCTGGCACACCGACGATGACCTGTTCACCGCACGGGACCAGACCGAGCTCGTGCGCCGCGACTTCCTCACCGTGCACGTGGATGCCTCAACCCGCGGGCTCGGCACCGCAAGCTGCGGGCCGGACGTGCTGCCCCAGTACCGGATACCAGCAGGGGCCCACCGCCTCCGCTATTGGATGTCGGTCCGCGTCCTCAGTCAGTAGCCGGGCGCACGCGCAGCCGGTTGCCGGTTGCGGTGAGGCACTCACCGGTCTGCAGGTCGAACTGCCACCCGTGCAGGGTGCACGTGAGGATCTCGCCGTCCACCTCGCCGAAAACGGACAGGTCCGCCTGCCGGTGCGGGCAGTAGCGATCCACGACGAATCCGCAGACCGTGATCTCCTCGTCGTTCTCCGGCGGGTCGAGCTTGCGCATCGCCTCGGCCTCGGCGCGACGCATGCGTTCGTTCGACAGCGACTTGAAGAAGTTGTAGACGTACTCGTTGTACGGGCCCTCCCGCCAGGCACGGAACCGACACGACAGGAACAGCGCGTTGCTCCAGTCCACCGCCTCCTCCGCAGCAACGGTCTCCACGAGCTCACGCGGGATCTCGAAGCGGTACAAGTACGGCTCGCCGGCCCACCTGCGCACCTCTCCAGCGGGCATGTCGAGGTACACATCGAGATCACCGGTGCGCAGCAGCACGCCTGCACCGATTCCCGCCCGGAGTGTGGGGGCCACCTCCATGAGCGGCTCCCACCACGCCTTGAGCCGGTCGAGGAGATCCTCCCGTGGCGGTATCCACGTCGCCTTGTGAGCGATGAGCCACTCGGCCCAGTCCGACTGGTACGAGCGGAGGTACTGCTCCTTGTTGTCGAAGATCGCGTGCACGTCAGCATCCGGTATCGGGTGCGTGACAATCACGCCGTCGTCGCCCACCTCAATGACGGTGCCGGGGATGTTCATGACACCGGTACGGCCGGCCGTGGCAAGACGATCGAGGAACACACGCTGGTCCGGGAAGATCGACAGTTCGTCGCCACGGATCACGTTGAGACCGAAGAGGTCCTCGTCGAGGAACGCCGGCGGCCCGGCGCACGGCACCACTGCGCGGGCGTCCACCACCTCCACGTAACGCATCGCCCGGGTGAGTTGGCTGTCCACCTTGGAGTCCACGAGTTCACGCATTCGGCCCGGCGTCTCGTCGTACACCATCGGGTACCAGATGGCCCCGGAGAACTGCAGGAGGTGGAGATCCACTCTGCCGTGCCTGCCGAGTGCGTCGAGGTCCGTGGCGCGACAGTCGTTCTGGTTGACGAGCACGTGCTTGCCGTCGAGCACCACGATGGCCGAATCCCCACCCGGCCCGTCGGCGATCGCGGTCTCCACGTGAATCGCCACCTGCAGGCCGCCGCCGAGGTCGGTCAGCTCTCCGTCCTTGGTTCGGATGAACTTCATGAATCCGAGGTTGCGCAGGCGACGCTCGAGCTCCCTCGTCGGATACCCGGGGAGCAGGACCGTGGTGTCCCGGCTGACGTGGTCGATGAGCCACGGCTCGTCGAAATGATCGGCGTGGATGTGCGAGATGTACAGATAGTCGGGGTTCTCGACGCGCTCCATCAGCCCGGGCTCGAGCAGGTCGTTGCGGGGGAAGACGAACCACGAGCCGAAGAAGGCCGGGAGGAACCATGGGTCGCAGACGATGGTCCCGGCTTCGGTCTCGATGAGGATCCCGGCGTGGCCGATGGAGGTAGCTCGCATGACCCCCTCAGGCTACGACCGTCGGGCTACCCACACCGGTACGCCCGGTGGCTCAGCGGCGGCTCAGCGGCGGCACAGCGACGGTCGGGTCGCCCCGTTTGCGCGGTAGCGTCCCCGCCATGCCCGAGTTCATCAGCGTCAGTGCCTCCTCGTACGACCCGGCCTCGCTGGCCTCCAAGCTCTCCGAGAAGTCCGCCGAGGGCTGGCAGGTCGTTGCGATTGTCCCCACCGGTGGCGACATCACGGCGTTCCTCAGCCGGGGCGTGCAGGCGACAACCGCAACCGCAACAGCAGCCGCAGCACCCGCTCAGGTGGTCCCCACGCCCACCGTCATCACCACGTCGGCCCCGTCCTCTGTCGCCGAGCCCGCCGGTTGGGGTACTGCCCCCGCCCAGGCCGTGCCGCAGGCCGCCTCAACGGTTCCCACGATCACCACGTCCGCGACCCCGGTCTCGGTGTCCGGCACCCCGGCCGGTTGGTACCACGACCCGTCCGGCCGCTTCGAACTGCGTTACTGGGACGCCACCCAGTGGACCGAGCACGTCTCTCGGGCTGGCACCCAGTTCACCGACCCGCCGGTTGCCTGATCGCATCAACCGCTGCTCCGGCCCGGCGAGTCAGATGAGGGTATGCAGGTCGGTGGTTGAGGGATCGCCGTCAAACGCGACAGCGCCCTCGCGCAGCGCAACCACACGCTCGGCCTGAGCCGCGTACGACAGTTCGTGCGTGGCGACCACCACGGTGCAACCGCTGCGCTGCGCCGCGTCCACGAGTGAGATGAGCGCGAGTCGGCCCGGTTCGTCGAGCCCGACAAACGGTTCGTCCACCAGCAGCACCGAGAACGGGCGGATGAAGGTGAGCGCGATCGCCGTCTTCTGACGCATGCCGCGGCTGAACCTGCTGGGCAGGTCATCGATGCGGTCGTCGATCCCCAGTTGCTCGAGCAGGCGGGTGCCACGCTCCTCCCACTGCTCGATGTTGTGGAGGCCGGCGACGTACTCGAGGTGCTCCCGCACGGACAGGTCGTCGTAGAACGTGGGCGTGTCGCCCAGGTAGGCGAGCATCCGTCGGGCAGGCGCCGACCCGGACGGTCGGCCGTGCACGATCACCTTGCCGTCGGAGGGGTCGAGCAGACCGGCGCTCATGCGCAGCAATGTGGTCTTGCCCGAGCCGTTGTGGCCCACCATCACGACGCGCTCGCCCGCACCGATCGTGAGGCTGGTGGGCGTGAGCGCGGGCCGGTCCCCGTAGTCCTTGCACAGCCCAACGGTCTCGAGTGCCCAGAGCCCAGCGGTCATCATGATCCCCCTGCCCGCGAGTGGCGGGTCCTGAACTCGGTATCGCCGGCGGCCCACAGGGCACCAGCCTTGCTCTTGATGTCGTCGCGCTTGCGTGCCCACCACACGACCGCAGCGATGACCAGTCCGACTGCCACTGCGGCCTGCAGCGCCGGCGGGATCGGCTGGTGGCCGTGGCGTACCGCTGAACGGGCGGCAAGCACCGGGAGGCTCCCGCTGATCGCCACCGCAAGGGGCGTCACCGTTCGGAATACCTCGCGCATGCCCGCAACCTCCGGCGGCAGCACGTCGTTAACCGCGCCCGTGACCGCCGGTTCGGGCAGCCCCGACATGACGTTGAGCACGGCCCCCGCTGCTCCGGCCCAAACCACCGGCAGCACCAGCAGCAGCCCGAGTTGCCACGACATCGTGGTGCGGTGGAACGCCACGATGCCCGCCACACCGAGCAGACCGAACAGCGCCGCTACCGCCGCGGGCACCGGCAGGTGACGCACGAGCAGCCACCCACGCTGCTGGGGAAGCGCATCACAGCGTTCCGGTCGGTCGATCTCCTGCGCGAACGGCTCCACACACTCGAGACCGAGCACGAATGCGGCGAGGCCGCTCACGACCACCATCGGGGTGGTGCCACGGAAGGCAGCCACCTGAGCGGCTGCGGTCACGACGGCAAGCATCACCATACGGATGACGCGGCTGAGCGGGAACCTCGCGATGCTCTGCACGCCTCGACGCGTGACGGGCTTGCGAACGAGCCGCGGTGTGCGGAACCACGGCCGCACCCGGTGCTGCTCGTTGCTCAACTGCCGGCGCAGCAGTACCACCGTGCGGAGGTCGCGCATGGTGACGGCGAAACGGAGTTGGCTCACGAGCGCGCTGCGCCGCGAGAGCGCGTCGATGGAGAGACGCTCGAGACCAAGCAGCGCGAGCGCAGCAAGGACCAGCAAGAGTGCCGGGCCCGCAAGGTCGACAGCATGGATGCGCAGTGGCCAGAGCACCAGACTGCCAACCGTGTCGAGGGGACCGGGCACCCCCCAGTCGCTCGGGATGCCGGCCACCTGCCACCCGAGAAGTACGGCACCGCCGAGGGTTGCCTGCCACCGGCGCAGATGCATCACGTGGGCGAGCAGTGCCGCGGTGACCAGTGCGAGACCGATCATGGCTCCGGTCGCTGCGCCCGTGACCGTCCACGGGATGAGTGCGCGGTTGAGGCGACGGCCGAGCAACTGACCCCCAACGGCACCGACGGCGGCTCCGGCGAAGGCGGCGAGGCGAAGTTGCTGCACGGCCGGGCGGGAGAGCACCGCCCGCCTGCTGACCGGTGCGAGCAACAGGTACTGCACGTCTGGCTGCTCGACCGAGATCGGTCCGCCGCGCGCACCCGAGCGCAAACCGAGGGCGAGCGCGAGCGCCATCACGGTGCCGATCACCGAGGGGGTCAGCCGCACGACATCGACAACCTGGGCGTCGTTCAGCTTGGCATCCCCGACGACGTTGGCGAGGAGTGCCACGGCGACGATGGCCACCAGCGCGACGACGTACACCTTGTACGCGAGTTCGAACCACTCGAGCGAGACAAGCCGCTTGCGACGGCGGGCATCCCGCAACGCGCGAACCGCTGCGTGATCCTGTGCAGCGGTGTTCATCACGTTGCGACGCTAGCCAGCATCGGGCGTCGGCGGCGGCGATCAGCCCGGGAAACCGCCGCAGCGTGCTCAGCCGTCGCCGGCGGCAACGGGTCGGCCCGGGTCGCTGCTCCAGCCCGACCAACTGGGCACGAAAAGTCTCGGTGGCCGGAACCCGGCGTGCTCGATCGCGAGGACATCAGCGCACGCAGACACGCCGGACCCGCAGTAGCAGACAACATCAACCGTGTCCGACACGCCCAGTGATGCGTACCGGTCCTGCAGGTGCGCGGCCGGGAGGAAGCGGCCCGTTGCCCCGTCGAGGTTCGCCGCCCACGGCGCGTTGACGGCGCCGGGCACGTGCCCGGCACGGGGGTCGATGGGCTCGGACTCTCCGCGATAACGATCGCCAGACCGGGCGTCGAGCAGCAGTCCCGGCTGACGGCCCTCGCTCACCGAACCCACCTCGTCCGCCGTCGCAAAGCGGTCCGTGGGCCACGGGCGGGACCGGAACACAGCGGGAACAGGCGGTGCTGCGGGGCCACCGGCGAGCGCGCCGGGCCAGGCCCTCATTCCACCGTCGAGGATCGCCGCGGGACACCCGAGCGATCGAAGCATCACCACGAGCCTCCCCGCAGTGGCTCCACCGGAGTCGTCGTACGCGACAACCGGGGTGTTCCCGTCGATACCGAGTCGACCCATCGCCGCAGCGAAATATTCGGGCGACGGGAGCGGATGACGACCCATCGCCGCGGGCTGTCCGTGGTCCGACAGGTCGGTGTCCATGTCAACGAACACCGCACCCGCCACGTGGCCCGCCTCGAACTCGACGCTCGCAGGACGGCCGTCGAGATACCAGCGCACGTCGGCAACGAACACGTTCGAGCGGTTCGCCACGAGCCACTCGGTGGACACGATCGGCGGGAGCACTGTCGAGGCGTCCTGCGCGTTGTCGGTACTCATCCGCGCAACACGCTCGCGGCGGCGTGCCATCCACACATGCCGTGCACCGCCGCGCCGGGTGGCGTGGACGCGGAGCAGAGCCACACGTTGGGCAACGGGGTGCGGTACGGGTCGAGCGCAATCTTCGGCCGGGCAAGTAGTTGCAGGCCGGCCATGGAGCCCCCGGCAAAGTCGCCGCCGATCGCGCTCGGGTTGTACTCCACAAACTCCGGCGCAGTACGCACGGCACGGCCCACCACGAGGTCCCGCCAGCCCGGGGCGAATCGGTCGAACTGGGCCTCGATGCGGTCGGTGACGTTGAGCGGCGAGCCGTTGGGCACGTGGCAATACGCCCAGAGCGTGTGTCGGCCGACAGGCGCACGGGTGGGGTCCGCCACCGTCGGCTGTGCAACGAGCACGAACGGCCTTGCCCCAACGCCACCGCGCTGCACGATCGCCTCGCTCTGCTCGACCTCCGAGAACGGCCCGCCGAGGTGCAGCGTTGCGGTACGCCGTGCCTCCGACGCGGTCCACGGCATCGGGCCGGAGAGCACGTAATCCACCTTGCACGCGCTCCAGCCGTGACGGAACCGTCGGTACGGGCGCCCACGCCAGCCGTCCAGGCGACCTCCGCTCATCGCAACGAGTTGGCGCGGCGCAAGGTCGAGCAGCACCGCGTCCGCCGACGGCAGGTCGCGAAGGTCCATCACCTCGTGGTCGGTGTGCAGTTCACCGTCGTGCGAGCGGATCACCGAGGCGAGCGCGTCGACGATGGACTGCGAGCCCCTCTCTGCCACCGGCCAGCCGACTGCATGCCCCATGAGCCCGAGCATGAGCCCGAGACCACCGGTGAACGGCCGGTTCATCGGCAGGCACGAATGCGCAGCAAGACCGCCGAGCAGTGCCTGTGCCTCGTCATGGCGGAACATCCTGCGCAACACCGTTGCGGGCCACACGGCGCGGAGCCCGAACTGCGCTGCGGCCACCGGGTTCCGCGGCACCCCGATCAGTGGTCCCTGCGTGAAGCCCGTCAGGTAGTCGAAGTCCTCGAGCAGTGGCTGCATGAGACGGCGCCACCGCGCGCCGTCACGGCCGGGCAGCGCGGCCACGGTGTCGTCGAGCGAGCGGTACAGCACGCCGGCACGCTCACCGCCGAGCGGGTGCACCAACGGCACCTCGGGCTGCACCCAGCGCAGGCCGTGCTCCTCAAGTCGGAGCGAGCGGAATGCCACCGACGATGCCCCAGCAGGGTGAACGGCTGCGCAGACGTCGTGGTGCACCCCGGTCTCGATGAGTTCTGCCGTGCGACTGCCGCCGCCGATGGTGGACCTTGCCTCATACACCGACACCTTCCAGCCCTCGCGGGCAAGGCGCGCTGCGGCGGTCAACCCGTTCGGGCCGGCACCGACGATGACTGCAGATCTCATCGACTCACTTCCCCCCTGCGAGGCGCTCGGCCTCGGCCTGGATGTCACGCAATGGGCGACCGAGGGACCTCGCCGCCGCGGCTGCGTCTTCGTACTCGGCCTTTACCCGGTTGGCGGACCGCTTCACGCGGATCTCGTGACCGCCAACCACCACCGTGATGGTCTCGCGATCGAGCGCCAAGCGCTCCACGGACACGGCCCGCACGCCGAGGCTGCCGGTCTGCGCCATCAGGACCTCACGCAGGCTTGCAACGTCGACAGCCCGCGCCAGCACGTGAACCGTGTGCGCGGGTCGGCCCTTCTTCATGCTGATCGGGCGCACCCATGCATCGAGCGCGCCGGCACGCATCAGTTCCTCGACGGTGTACGCAAGCACCTCGCCGGTTACGTCGTCCACGTTGGTGGTCAGTTCCACCAGTGTCTCGGTTGTGCCGCCGTCCTCCGCATGGTCGGTGTCGGAGATGAGCACCTGCAGCACATTGGGTCGGTGCTCCGGGTTGCGGCCACCGGCCCCGAGACCCGTGGCCATCACGGTCCCGGCGGGCAACGGACCGAATGCCGACGACAACGCGCACATCAGCGCAACACCGGTGGGGGTGGCGAGTTCCTGCGGCTCGTCGAGGCCGACGAGCGGGAGCGAGTGATGCGCCGCCATCGCGGCGACAGCCGGGGCGGGGTTCGGGAGAAGACCGTGCGCCGCGTGGATCGTTCCCCGGCCGACACTTACCGGTGAGCACACCACGCGGTCCACGCCGAGCACCTCGAGCGCCGCACACACACCAACCACATCAACGATCGCATCGAGGGCGCCAACCTCGTGGAACTCGACGTCGTCGGGGGCTACACCGTGAAGCCCACCCTCAGCGTCGGCAAGCGTGGTGAACACCGACAGCGCCCGGGAGCGCACCCGCTCGGGGAGCGTGGCACGCTCGAGCATCTCGCGGATCTCGCGGTACGGGCGGTGGTGACGGTGATCCTCAGGCGCATCGACGACGGCGAGCGTTGCCCGAAGTCCCTGCCTCATCACGTGCTCGGCGTCGAGGGACCAGCCGTCGATGTCGAGCGTGTTGAGGATCCGCCCGATCGCCACCGGATCGGCACCGGCGTCGATGAGCGCACCGAGCGTCATATCACCGCTCACACCGGAGAAGCAGTGGAACCACGCCGTGCGCGTGACCGCAGGGTGGTCGCTCTCGCTCAACGCGGCGTCCGCAGTATCCGGGCCACCGCACATGCGGCGCCGTACCCGTTGTCGATCCCCACCACGGTGACGCCTGCCGCGCACGACGAGAGCATGGCAAGCAGTGCAGTGACGCCTTGCAGCGACGAGCCGTAACCGACCGAGGTGGGCACGGCGACGACGGGCGCAGCGGTGAGGCCACCCATCACGCTGGCGAGCGCACCCTCCATGCCGGCGCACACAATGACCGCATCCGCCGCGTGCACGGTGTCCACGTGGGCGAGCAGGCGGTGCAGGCCCGCCACGCCGACATCCACGAGACGCGTCGGGGCGAACCCGTGCGCCTCGAGCGTGAGGATCGCTTCGTCCAGCACCGAGCAGTCAGCTGTTCCGGCAGCGGCGCACAGGACGCGCTCGGGGCGACGTTCCTGCTCGGTGGGCAGCCTCCACACCACGCACCCGGCGCGGGTGATGCCCTCGGGGTGTGCTGCGAGCATCGCCTTGGTCTGGTCGTCGTTGGCCCGGGTAACGAGCACCGGGCCCATGCCGTGCATCAACAACTCCGTGACAATCCGCACGCACTGCTCGGGGGTCTTGCCCGGCGCGTAGACCGCCTCGGGCATGCCCTGGCGCAGCGCACGGTGATGATCGACGAGCGCATCGCCAACGTCTGCGAACGGCAGGCGCCGGAGCTGAGCAAGGGCATCATCGGGCGCGACCCGACCGGACGAGATGTCCTCGATCAGGGCCCGCAGTGCCAACTCGTCCATTCCTCCCATTCTGCTCCTCGGCGGCCCCGAACACGCCCGTTGCCGGAGACCGCTGTTGGTAGCCTCGCCGGATATGAACGTGCCCCCCACCGCGAGGATCGGTTTCCTCGGTCCGATCGGCACGTTCACCGAGCAGGCCCTCACCAGCCAGGCAGACCTACGCGCCTGTGTGCGTGTCCCGTACCGCACGATGCCCGACGTGCTCGACGCCGTCGACTCCGGCGAGCTGGACTACGGCTTCCTGCCGATCGAGAACTCGATCGAGGGCTCGGTCAACCTCTCGCAGGACGAACTGGCCTTCAACCACAGCCTGCTCATCCAGCGCGAGGTCGTGCTGGACATCGAGCACTGCCTCGTGGGCGCCGCTGGCACGGCGATGGCCGACATCACCCTCGTGCTCTCCCACCCCGTGGCCACAGCCCAGTGCCACGCATTCCTCCGGCGCGTCCTGCCGCTGGCAGACGTCCATGAGGCTTCCTCCACGGCCGAGGCGGCCCGCCTCGTTGCCGCCGACCGTCACCCCGGCGTCGTGGCGATTGCGCCGCGGATCGCCGCTGATGCGCTCGGACTCGCACTGCTCGCCAAGGACATCGGCGACTACCAGCACAACCAGACGCGGTTCGTGCTCGTTGCGCGCGAGGGTGTCCCGGCGCCAACCGGGAACGACCGCACGGCGCTCGTCGTCTATCAGCGGGCCGACGAGCCGGGTTCGCTCATCTCCATCCTCCAGGAGTTCGCTGCCCGTCGGATCAACCTGTCGAACCTGTTGTCGCGCCCCACCAAGGACGGCGGGCTCGGTGACTACTGCTTCATCATCTACGCGGACGGCCACATCGGTGAGGAACTGATGGCGGACACCGTGCGGGCACTGCACGCCAAGCAGAGCGCCGTGAAGTTCCTCGGCTCGTACCCCGCTGCCGGTGAGCACGCTGCGGCTCGGGACCACGCAGACGAGCGCTGGCGCCAGGCCGACGACTGGGTGCGGGACCTCCGCTCACAGATCCGCTAGCCCCGTCGCTGCGGGCACCGATGCGTGCCCCGCCTACGATGGGCCCATGAACGCACCCGTCGCAGTCGTTACCGGAGCCAACTCGGGAATCGGGCGGGCAACCGCCATTTACCTCGCCACGAAGGGCATGCGCGTGTTCGGCACCGTTCGTGACGCGTCGAAGGCCACCAAGCTGCTCGCAGGTGCCGCTGATGCTGGGGTCACTGTGGAGATCGCAGAGCTCGACGTGGCCGATGACGAGTCGGTGAAGCGTGGTTTCGTCGACATCCTCGCGAGGGCCGGTGGCGTGGACCTGTTGGTGAACAACGCCGGTATCGGTGGCAACGCCGTGGCCGAAGAGTGCCCGCCGAGCTTCTACCACGAGGTCATGAACGTGAACCTCTACGGCGTCATCCGCTGCGTACAACAGGTGCTCCCCGGCATGCGCGAGCGCAAGCGTGGTTGCATCGTGAACATCAGTTCACTGGTGGGCAAGTTCGCCGCGATCGGCCAGTCCCCGTACGTTGCCTCGAAGTTCGCGCTCGAGGGAGTCTCCGACGGCATGGCCCAGGAACTCGCACCGTTCAACATCCGGGTTGCCGTGGTGGAGCCCGGCGTCACGAAGTCTGCGATCTTCGCGAAGAACCCGGATGTTCCCCAGACCACCGGTGCCTACGAGCCGGCTTACCGCCGCATGTTCCAGTTCTACGCGGCAGGTATCCCCCAGGCCACCGACCCCGTCGAGGTGGCCGAGGCCATCCACACGGCCTACAGCACCGACAAGCCGGTGCTGCGCTACGTCACCTCGTGGGCTGGCACCGGCTGTGTCGAGGGTCGCGCCAACATCAGCGACGCCGACTGGGTGGGGATCGCTGCGCTCGAGAACGACGCTGACTATCACCGCGAGTTCAAGCGCCACTTCGGCGTGGATATCAGCAAGCGCTAGCCCCCGACGGTTTCCGCCCTCACCCCCCGGGTTCTGGGTCTATGTCTGGCGGAGGGGTCGCCAGACATAGACCGAGAACTGGTGCAACCCCAACCCGGAGCCTTCAGGCTGCATCCGTTAGCCTGTTTGGCGGAACGGTGGCAGAGCGGACCAATGCAGCCGCCTTGAAAGCGGCCGGCTCACAAGGCCCGGGGGTTCGAATCCCTCCCGTTCCGCCAACAGATTTCAGGGCGTCTCCCGGTGTCTCCCGGTGAATCACCGCTAGCGCTCTGACCTGCGGAAATGTCTCGCACCTCGCGTTGGCGTCTCCCGGCGTTCCTGTGCCGTTGCTGGCGCGGTTGCTGGCGCGGACGTCCCGTTGCTGGCGCGGTTGCTGGCGCGAACAGCGCAGGATGGGAGACGGAATGCCCCGGAAGGCGACAGGCAAGCAAGTCCGTGACACGGACGGCACGGTGCTCTCGATTCACGGCAAATCGGCGAACGAAACCGGCTCGGTGTGCCCGGCGAAGGCCGACGGCTCGTGGCGAGCAACGTGGCGCGACACCTCGGGCGCACGACGTGAGTCGCGTGGCGGGCCGCTATCGACCCGACCGGCATCGCACCCCAGGCTGCAAGTGACCGATTTCCCGCGCTCCTCGCCCATCCAGCTGCATTAGCAGATCCTTATGTTTCGGATGACCGTGTGACGCGGGCAGTCGAGGTCACAGACGAGTTCATCGCATAGTGGGACGAACTCACCGAACACCAACAAGAAGCCCTCACCGCCCGAGTTCGGCTCCTCCAAGAACGAGGCCCAGCACTTGGCCGTCCGTCGGTTGACCAGATCAGCCAAAGCCGGCACTCGAACATGAAGGAACTTCGGGTATCGCACGGAGGCACGCTGCGCGTGTTGTTCGCATTCGATCCACGCAGTACGGCGATCCTGCTGCTCGGAGGCAACAAGGGACCGGATGGCGAAAGCCCCGAGTGGAACGGGTGGTACGACCATTTCGTACCGATCGCCGACGCACTCTTCGACGAGCACCTCAGGCTACTGAAACAAGAAAGTGGGTCGTGATGGCTGGCAAGGCACGAATTGGATTCGACGAACTGTCGCGACCCATTGTCGCTGACCGTGAGCGCGCGGCGCGCGTGAATGAGGCGTACGAGGAAGCCAAGAGCGAGCACCTCGCGTTCTCGCTCAACAAGATTCGCGAGGCCCTTGGCATCAGCCAAGAGGAACTGGCCACACACCTGGGGATCACCCAGTCCGCGGTCAGCCAGGCTCTGAAGAACCCCGCGACAATCGCGCTCATGCGGCGCCTCGTCATCGGAATGGGCGCCGAGTTGGAGGTCAACGTAAAGGTTGGCGACCAGCGTTTCCCGGTTGACGCATGAGGGTCATCCCGGCCGCCCTGCTATCGGCCGGATATCTCGCCCGAGGTAGTGAGCCGGCTTGCGCGTCGCTACTACCGACCTCTCGAGGTTTCTTGGCGAGATTTGAGCAAGACGGTGAGCCGGGGTGAAGCCCCCCCGCCCCGCCACCACCCAGGTGGCATGATCTACAACACAACAACCGTGAACCAAAGGCGCGGCAATCCCCTTCTTGATTGGGTCGAAGAAGACTCCCACCTGATCTGAATCCGAGCTTCTCGATTAGAGAGACAGCGGTAGCCGTGCTTCGAGCACCTGCCGGCGCACTTGGTGGCAGCGTGGTCTGCGATCAGCAGCAGGTGCATCTGCCGTTGGACAGGCACTACTGGGCATGGTTTGTTGACTTGGCACCTGTCAAGTGACAGCGGTTAACCACGGTTAATCGCAGCTCACCGGCGCAGATCCGGCTGTTCCCGACCTGTTTCCCCTGTTCACAGCCGTTCTTGGGGAGATACGAGGAACATGGTGGGCCGGGGTCTCCGGGGGTCACCCCAAGAACGCTCGGCCGGTGGCTGAGATTGTCGGTCGAGGGTGCACCGCTCGTGGCAATGGGACATCCTCAGAAGATTGCGTGACGCCCGGGGTGCGGGTTGGTCGGTGCGAACCACCTCATTCGGGGAGGTGCCGCAATGCCGGGATGACCTTCTCGGCGAAGAGCTGCATCCCACGCGTCGAGGTCTCCATGTCCATGCCCGGCCACGCAGCCCAGTAGAAGTGCCGCTCGAACGGCGATGCGTCGTAGGTGCTCTGGATGTCCGCGATGATCTGTTCGGGCGTCCCACACAGGTACAGGCCACGCGACTCGAGATCGGCGTAGTCGACCGGCGGGTCGCCGAAGTTCGGCTGCCCTGCAGCCTTGAACCACGAGGCGTAGTTCTGCAACTGGTACAGCGCGTGCGGACGCAAGCGCGCCCAGTCCCGTTCGGGATCGTCGCTGCAGAACAGCCACCGGGTGGCCGCCCCGATGCGCGGGTGATCCGATTCCTTGTTGTACTCCTGGAGCGCCGCCGTGTACTCGGGCCTGCTCGGCGCCGCGCCGAGGAGACCCACTCCGAGACGCGCGGCACGCCGGATCGCTTCTCCCTGGACAGCACCGATCCATACCGGGATCGGTCGTTGCACGGGCTTGGGGGTGCAGCGGACGTTGTCATACTGGAAGTGCTTGCCGTGGTACGAGAACTCCTCCTCGGTCCAGCACTTCAGCATGATCTCGATCGCCTCCTCGGTGATCGAGCCGCGAAACCTGCGATCGATGTTGAACGTGGCGAATTCTTCGAGGCGGTACCCCACTGCAGGTCCGAAGATGAAGCGGCCGTTGCTCAGGATGTCGACCACGGCGCAATCCTCTGCAAGTCGGATCGGATCGTGGAACGGCATGAGGAGGATGTTCGTGCCGATGTTGACCTTCGTGGTGATCGCCGCAATGGCGGCGGCCATCGGGAGCATCGAGGGCAAATAGCCGTCGTCCATGAAGTGGTGCTCGGAGAGCCAGATGTCGTCGTAGCCGAGTTGCTCCGCGAGCTTGATCTGCTCGAGTGTCTCGGCGTAGAGCAGCGCCGACGAGCGGTTTGCCGATGCGGGGTTGCGGAAGTCGTACCAGAGACCAAATTTCATGACCCGACAGTAACGCTGCGCTCTGCTTCGTGCCCGCGACGTCATGGGTCTGGTCAAGCTCAGAGGTCGCAACGAGGCCCGTCGGTGGTATTGGGTCCCAGAAGGTGAGGTCGTTGAGGACCATGAGGTGTATGTGTCGAAGGCGGCGGGGCATTAGTGCTCAAGGTCCTCACACAACTCAACACATCAACCACACGAGCGACGCCCCACAGGGCGGCAGGGCACGACTCGCCCTCAAAACTGGCCTGCGCCCCACCAAGCGACTTCGGCGCATCGTTGTGGGGCTGCTGTCGTTCGCCCGCAGATGCGGGCGGTGCGGCGAGCCCGGTCGGGACATTGACCGCCGGTTACCTGTCACAAGCGACAGGCGCCCACGCTGCACGCCCGGTGGTGTTACTTCACCTTGAGAGCCTTGAAGGCGTCGTCGTTGGTGACGACCGACCCGGTGCGCCAGTACAGCAAGAACCCGCGGGCTGCGATCGGCAGGCCGTTCGTGGAGCCGAACAGGCGCGGCAGCGGTTCGACCTGCGAACCGCCAACATGGCCGACGACCTTGAACCCTGCGGCAACGTCGCCGTAGAACAACGGGTAATCGCCGGTCGACCACCGTGGCCGGTGCTGCGGAATACTCGTAGCAAGGGCGGCCAAAGAACGATGCGGACGAGCCGGCAGCGAGGTTCTGCCAAATGCCTGCAGCGGTCTGCGACATCGCCATTGTCCGGGCCCGCTCGATCGACAGACGGCGATATTCCGGGACCGCTTGGGGCGGCAACGTCATCGATCCGCTGTTAGGCCGGCGGCCGTATGCCGTGAATCGGCTTCTCTGTAGCACCCCCCTATACGGTGGTGGTGACAAGACGGAGGCCACATTTGACACCACAGTGGGGACCACCTAACGGACCCGTTCAGCGAATCATCGGGTCTCCTCCGAATCCTGCGCGGTTCGCGGTCGTCGACTGCGAAACAACCGGCCTGTACAACTCCGATCGGGTCATCGAGGTCGCCGTAGTCGTGGTTGACCTGCATTCGAGCCAGATAGTCGACGAGTACGACACCCTCATCAATCCGATGCGTGACACCGGACCTGTGGGCATCCACGGCATTACACCTTCCATGGTCCAACTCGCCCCAACGTTCGACGAGGTGGCAGCAGCGGTCGCCCAGCGGGTCGAAGGCAGCGTTCTCGTCGCTCACAACCTGCAGTTCGACGCTCGCATGTTGCGTCACGAGTACGACCGGTTAGGTGCCCAGTTTGATGCCGGGAAGGGGATATGCACCCTTCGGCTGACGGGAGAACGACTCAACCTTGCGTGCGCGCGGTACGGCATCCAGCTCATGAACCACCACCGGGCTCTCGCTGACGCGAGGGCGACCGCAGAGCTCCTCATCAAGCTGACCGACGAGGATCCAGGCACCAGTCAGGCCCACATCACCGATCTAGCAGCAGCCCTCTCGCCTCGGACTCACCGACGCGACGCAACAGGGATCCAACACACCTCTTCGGTGCTCGAGCGACTCATCGCCGGGGCGCCATACCCCACCTCCGATGAGGCGCTTCTGAGCTACCTAGACACGCTTGACTGGGTCCTCGACGATCTCGTCATCACTGCGGCCGAGAGTTCGCATCTTCAGCATTTGGCCGGCGATCTTGGCCTCACTCCGGCTCGGGTTCACGCGGCCCACGAGACCTATTTGGAGTTGATGATCCGGGCCGCCCGACGCGACTCGGTCATCACAGAGGATGAGCACGAGATGCTCGAACGCGTGGCAGGACTGCTCGGAATAGCGAGTGTGCCGATTCCGGTGACGTCGGTTCTGCCACAACTCTCGGCGATACCGACGGGCGCCACAATCTGCTTCACCGGAGCGATGAGCAAAACACGCGACGCTCTTGAGACCATGGCGGTTCGCGCGGGCCTTCGACCCCTCGACAATGTCACCAAACTCTTGAAGGTGCTAGTGGCAGCCGACCCAGCGTCGCAATCAGGAAAGGCGAAGAAGGCACGGCAGTACGGCATCCCTGTGATCAGCGAAGATGCCTTTCTGAAACAGCTCGGCTAGCCGCCCGGCGCGAGCAACTGACAACGACAGAAGTTCAACGAGTCGATGACGGCCACGATGGATGAGATCGGACTCAAATCCCCGGAGCCGCACAGAACAGCGCAGACGCCGTGGCTGTGCCGTTGCACTGATCCGAGCGGGCGACATCACCGTCGAGCAGGTCGCCGGCGGGCTGCGCCTCACCGTTGCCGACTTCGCTCCCGATTCGCCCAGATGATCGTCACGCGTGAGCCTTGTGACCCAGAGAGATGAAGCCGTTGCGTTGCTGGCGCGGTTGCTGGCGCGGAGACCCTCTGCGAAGTCGAATAAGTACCTCTACCTGCGGTGACGCGCACAGCCACGAGGCAAATTCGGAATCCCTCCCATTCCGCCAACAGGTCTCAGGGCGGTCGTCTCATCGCCGGGACCACCGGAACTAGAAGATGCCGTTCAGGTCGAGGTCAGCGAGGTCGCGCGCGACCCACCCGTTCACCACCTGCAGCTGCGGGGCCGAATCAGTCGAGGTGTCATTGAGCTCGCTGCGCGTCACGGCTGGCCGGCGGGCCAGAAACGGGGGCCGGTCATCCGGCCGAGCGAGGGTGACCTGCCGGGGCCCGCGGAACGGATTCCAAGTTGATGGGCCTCTCGCTCGGAAGCCAAGCGTTCAGGTGTTTGAACGGAGAACGAAACCTTCGTAGCCGTTTTCTGCGACCGCGTGCAGGCGTTCGAGATAGGCATCGGACAACGGGTAGTTCAGCAACTGGCGTCGTTTGCCTGGGATGTTCGCCGCCATGTACCAGGACTCGGCGCGCGGCAGCAGGGTCATCGACGCGACCTCGTCGACATGCCTGCTCCACGCTTGAGCAGATTCGTCGGACGCTTCCAAACGCGTCCAGCCGTGGTCACGCAAGTAACTCAGGAACTCGGTAACCCAGTCGCCCTGAAGCTCAGCGCACACGGGTCCCGTGCAGAACGCGGTCGGACTTTGCGGGCCGTAGAGGAACAGGAGGTTCGGGTAACCCGCCACCGCCATGCCGAGGTAGGTGTCCACGCCATCGGACCACCGATCGGCGAGTGAGCGCCCGTCAGTATCGCGGAGGTCGATCGCCGTCAGTCCTCCGGTGTTGGCGTCGAAGCCCGTGGCGAGCACAAGAACGTCCAAATCGTAGTGCTGCGCCGATGTCTGGATGCCCGTCGGTGTGACGCTCAGGATGGGCTCACTTCGCAGGTCAACCAAACTGACGTTGTCCTGATTGAACACCTCGTAGTAGTCCTGTTCGAGCGACGGGCGCTTGGTCCCGAACGGGTACGGCGGTTCGGTGGGAGCGAGCAACTCGGCGAGACGTTGGTCGTGCACGCGAGCCCTGGTCTTGTCACGCCAGAAGTTGTACGCCGTGCGGTTTGCAGCCTCGTCGACGAGCACGTCGCGGAATGAGCCGCCCCAGAAGTGGAAGCCGCCACGTTCCCACAGCGTTTGGTAGATCGCGTCGCGCTCCAGCGTCGACACTTCAAGCGCGGAAGCGTCAATCGTCCTGATGTCGTGGGAACTCCCCGGGGGCGCATTCCTGATGCGAAACATCTCGCGATAATTCGGCTTTGCGTCAACTTGCTCCTGCGCGATCAACCGTCGTTGCTGCATCGGCAAGGCAGTAACTGGTGACCGCTGAAAGACCGTTAAGTGAGCAGCGTCCTTCGCCGCCTCCTGAACCATCTGCACACCACTGGCACCCGTGCCCAGGACGCCAACGCGCTTGCCGGCAAGACCCACACCGGTCACTGGCCACCGCGCGGTGTGGTGGCACTCGCCGAGAAAGTCCCCGAGCCCGGCGATGTCTGGAATGTACGGCTTCGAAGCGAATCCCGTGCAGAGAACGAAGAACCGCGCTTGCAATGTTGCCGGGGCACCCGTTTCAATCGTCCACACGTCCCGGTCCTGATCAAAGGTTGCGGACAAGACCTTCGTGTCGAAGCGGATATCGCGAGCAAGGTCGAGTACCTCGACCACATGCCGGAAATAGCGCCGAAGCTCGTCCGCCCCCGGGAACCGTTCTGTCCAGACCCAGTCCCGCCAGACCGCTTCGATGGAGAACTCGTAGTCCGGCACACCCGAATCGACCCTGGCGCCCGGATAGTGGTTCTGTTGCCAGACCCCGCCAGGCCCCGAGCCGGCTTCCAGCAGTCGCACCCGGAACCCTTGCTCACGCAGCCGGTACAACTGGTAAATACCACTGAACCCGGCCCCCACCACCACGACATCGAACACCTCGCCATCGAGCTGCGAACCAGCAAGAGTGCCGCTGTGGGTAGCGTCCCCACGCCCGAACTCACCGTCAACTGAAACCACTAGTCCACTCCCCCCGGAAAGACACCCGATGCAATCAAGCAGCACCGAACTCTTACACATAGTGCTCAACTAGGCGCCGATTCGGCCAGTTGGTCGGAGACCTCCGCGCAACAACAAACCCTCGCTTCGACGCGGGCCAGGATGTCACCCGAACGCGGGGAACACCTCGGAGGCAAGCAAGTGAAGGTCCTCGAGCGTCGCCTGCAACAGGTCATGGGTCGACGAAATCGTCGGACCGCTCGGGCGAAGTAAAGGCACGCCGATCACATGGTGGAGCCCTGCCCGCTCGTACTCGCCGAGGGTGTCGATGAGTTCCTCCTTGCCGAGCGCTGGGAGGAACGCCCAGAGCATCGACACAACCAGTTCGTCGGCGTTGCGGCCGGCGCGTTCCATCTCCGCCTTCACCACTGCGACCTCCTCGGCCACCTCGGCCGGGGTCGAACCGACCGTGTGGTAACCGGACCCGTAGCGGGCCACCCGGCGGGCGGCAGGCTCGGTCTTGCCCCCGACCCAGATCGGGATGTGCGGCTTCTGCACCGGCAACGGGTTGGCACCGACGTTGTCGTACTTCACCCACTTCCCGTCGAAACTGCTCGGACCGTTCTGGGTCCACAGATCAATGCAGACCGCCATGAACTCGTCGGTCACGCTGCCCCGGTGTGCGTAGTAGTCCGCTATCCCGAGCGCCTCGAACTCCTCGGCCATCCAGCCAACCCCAATGCCGAGGATCACGCGGCCGTGCGAGATGCGGTCGATGGTCGAGAGCATCTTCGCGAGCAGCAGTGGGTTGCGGTAGGGCACGACGAGGACGCTGGTACCGATACTGATGCGCGTGGTGCGGGCGCCGATCGCAGCCATGAGGGCCAACGGGTCATAGATGAACTGCTCGGTGACGAACGGTGATGTGCCGCTGTCGTTGTAGAGGTACGTCGACGTCACGCCCGAGGGCATGATCACGTGGTCGTGTACCCAGACCGAGTCGTAGCCCAGTAACTCGGCTTCCTCGGCGACAGCCAGACACCCGTCGATTCCCGGGTCCTCGCCGAAGTTCCCGAAGTTCCCGGCAAGTGCGCCGAATTTCATGGTGCGTCTCCTGTTTGTCGTCGAGCGCGAAGCACGCATGGGGTAAGCAGGCGAGGTGAAACCTGCCAACTGTCGGCTACAGAGGCCGCCAGTGGCTCCCGTCACGAGCACGCAACGTCAGCGTACGTTCACTCCGGGCTCGCCGCCGGGTTTGCAGGATCGAGGGGAGTTTCGCCAGATTCGGTTTTCCCGGTTACCCAATTCGACGTGCGGTCGACGGGTGCGTCCGCAGACATGCCGCCGAACATGAAGCCAACGACCATGATGACGCCCCAGACCGCGACGAACGTCACGATGATCCCGCCGTAGAACACAATGCTCATGACCGGATCTCTTCTCGGGTGCGGCTTGCAGGCTGCTCGACCTTGCCGATGAGCAGCGTCCCCAGGGAGTGAATGGACGGCACCCACAGGCCGACGAAGATGCCAGCCATCGTCTCATCCTTGACGAAGTAGAGCCAGATGGAGAAGAGAAACGACAGGAAGCCGGCGACGACGAACGGCAACTTCAGTTTCAGATGGGCGGGAAGGTTTTTCATGAGTGGATCTCTCGTTCACGGGGGTGGACCATGTTCAACTTGCTGTAGTGCGCGTGCCAATGGACGTTGGTAGCCGACCATCCACCGCTCGTTGGGTTGGCCCCCGCTGCGATGCGGGGTGCGATCCAAAAACTACGACCAAGTAAGGGGGGCGGAATCCACTGGTGAGCGCACTGGGCCTGTGAACGCCGGTTTTCTCAATCACAGGAGCGGTGTTAGAGAAGCGACTCTAACGCCCGAGCAGAAGTAGTTCGCGTTCCGTCTTCGAGCACGCGGCTGCCACCTGGAGGACCTTGCCCACGATGTCGGCTGCACTGCAGCGATGGTCGGGCTGATGGTCCGCGAAGGCCATCTGCACGACGAGGTCGTGCACAGGTTGTTGCGTCCACCGCTTGATTCCGCCGACCTCGGTCTGGTGGCAACTTCGAAAGCAGCGGGGAATCCACTCTCACTTTCTTACAAACTGAGAGATATCGTCCAGTTCGTGGATAAATCGCCGACGCCATCGCTCTTGCCGATCTTTCGATCGCAGCAGCAGGCCGAGTTGCTCGCACTCATCCTCGGCGACCCGACGGCCGAACACAGCATGACCGAACTTGCCGAACGGACCGGCGTTCCGTACGCCTCGGTTCATCGCGAGGTCGAACGCGCCGATGCTGCGGGGCTCGTGTCGAGCCGCCTCGTCGGGCGGACACGGCTCATTCGAGCCGACGTGTCGAGCCCCTACTTCGCTGGCCTGTCGGACGTGCTAGTCAAAGCCTTCGGCGTGCCGTGGGTGATCGGGCAGGAGCTGGCCCGAGTCGAGGGCATCGACGCGGCATACGTCTACGGATCGTGGGCAGCACGGTTCTCCGGCGAAGACGGTGACCGACCGGTCGGTGACATCGACCTTCTCGTGCTCGGCAAACTGGACCGTGACGAGCTGTACGCCGCAGCCAGCGCGGCCGAGCACAGACTCGGACGCGCGGTACAAGTGACTATCCGATCGCCCGACTGGCTGACCAACGGCAGCGGCACGTTTCACGACACCGTCGCCGGACGACCCATGGTTCCGGTGCCGATGGCTACGCGAACAGCTCGGGAGGATCAGTCCCCAACAACCGCTCAACCGCCTCGACGACCATCCGCGAAGTCGTCAGGGCCCAAGCAGCGTCGTCGCGGCTGATCTCCGCGCTCGAAGGGTCGAAGTATTGAGCGGCGTGGCGCGTCCGGCGAAGGCGTTCGAACGTTGGTTTGGCGAGGCCAGGGATCGTCTTTGCAAATTGCCCGCTGACGGCATCCTCGACGGTCGCGTGCGAGCCCTCGCCACCGGTGGCGCGCAGCCCTTGTCGGATGAGCAGTGCCTCGGCGGCCATGCGGTAAGCGTCGTAGGCAGCGGCGAACGCGCCCTCGACATCACCGGCCGCGAGGCCACCATCAGCAGTCAGAAGACGGCGGGTGGCGCGTCCGATGATTGTCGCCGATGTCTCGCCTGCGGTACTCCCATCGATCCGTTCGAGTCGGCCGCGACCGAGCAAAAAGGCGATCGTGTTGCGTCCCTCCACCGGCGTCGCCATGGAAGTCACCGTACGTGGAGGGTGTCACACTGCAGCCGGTCACGGACGTATCGGCGGACCTCGCCGAGACCACCGGAACTAAAAGATGCCGTTCAGGTCGAGGTCGGCGATGTCGGTAACCGACATGCCGAGCCACTCGCCGAGCACGTCGTCACGATGCTGACCAAGCAGTGGAGCGGGCAGGCGGATCGACGCCGGACTGTCGCTCAACTTGATCGGTAGGCCCCCCATCGGGAACGAACCCCCGGAAGGGTGGTCTACGGAAACGATGTAGTCCTGGTCCCACCAGTACTGGTCATCCACGAGGTCTGCCACCGTGGCAACGCGGGCACCTGGGATCTCCGCCTGCAGGATGAGTGCCACCACGTCTTGCGAGTCGCGTTCGGCGATCCACTTCGCAACTTCCGCGTCGATCTCGGCGCGATGTGCGAGGCGGTCCTTGAGCGTTGCGAAGCGTGGATCGGCAAGCAAGTCCTGTCGACCCATCACCGACGTCATGCGTGAGAACAGCGTGTCGTTACCGGCCACGAGCAGAACCCACCGGCCATCACGGGCCTGATACACGTTCGCCGGGGCCGAGAAGCGATCCACGTTTCCCACACGCGTCACGGTCTCACCGAGAGCAGCCTGAACCGGGATACCCGTATTGAGCAACGAGATCGCACTGCCGATCAGGCTCACATCAACGTGCTGACCCTCTCCGCTCTTGTGCCGGTGCTCGAGCGCAGCGAGGATGCCGATCGTTGCGTACAGCGCCGAGGAGTAGTCAACGATGTAGGTGCCGGCGAGGTTGGGTGATCCATCCGGAACACCGGTGAGGTCCATGATTCCGGTGATGGCCTGGGCGACAAAGTCGAAGCACGGATCCCCCGCGCGGGACCCCGTCTGGCCGTAACCGGAAACACTCGCCATGATGAGTCGCGGGTTGAGCGCGTGAAGAACATCCCATCCACACCCCATCTTCTCCATCGTTCCGGGCCGGAAGTTCTGCACCACGATGTCCGCCTCGGCGATCAACCGGCGCAACAGTTCCTGCGCCTGCGGGTTTCGCAGGTCGAGGCTCACGCTGCGCTTGTTGCGGTTGAACACCATGAAATAGACGCTCTCGTTGTCGAGCCGCGGCATGAAGGACCTCGTGTCGTCGCCGAGATCCTTGCGCTCCACCTTGACCACGTCGGCGCCGAGATCACCGAGTTGCATCGCGCAGTGCGGGCCAGCGATATACCTCGACAGGTCGACCACCTTGAGTCCTGCGAGCGGTGCCGGTGAGTTGGTCATGAGCATGGTCTCCCTGTGACACCGGCTGGACAGCCCGGCACCAGACGACGGCGAGCGTACCCGAGTCCGTATGACGCGTAACCGTGTTCGGCGGGAGGCACCGGAACCGTCGCCGAGGTGTCAACACAGCAGCGACCATCGAACGTCGACGGCTCTGGGTCTACATTTGCTGTGCTACACCGACAACGAGGGGGACGTGCGACGTGCTGAAGGTGAACGCGGAAATGCCCGCAACGGTGTGGAAGGTGATGGTTGAGGTTGGCCACTCCGTGACGGTGGGCCAGGAGTTGCTCATCCTCGAGTCGATGAAGATGGAGATCCCGATCGAGAGCCCGTGCGACGGTGTCGTCGTGGCACTGCACGTTGCGCCAGAGGAGTCGGTCCAGGAGGGCCAACTCCTGCTCGAACTGAGGAGAAACGGATGACCTGGGAACCTGAGGTTGCCGAACTGCAACGACGACTGGACCGAGCGCAGGGAATGGGCGGGCCCGAGGGCATTGCCCGTCAACGTAAGCGTGGCAAGCTGACCGTTCGCGAGCGGATCGACCTGTTCGCCGACCCCGGTACGTTCCGCCAGTTCGGCGCGCTGCGAGGCAACGGCGTGTACGACGAGCACGGTGATCTGGCGAGCTTCACGCCACGTGGCCAGGTGGATGGCACGTGCCTCATCGGGGGGCGCAAGGTTGTGCTCATGGCCGGGGACTTCACGGTGCAGGGCGGGGCGTACGAGCACTCCGGTGGTCTGGGCGAGGAGATGGGCGCCAGTGAACGCTCACTGGAGTGGCGGCTTCCGCACGTACGCCTCATCGACGCGTCCGGTGGGAGCGTGCGCAGCGTCGAGACGCTCGGCCGGACGTATCTCCCCGACGCCAACAGCTTTGTGCACACCGACGTTGCGCTGCTCGACGTCGTCCCCGTCGCGTCGGTGGTGCTCGGTGCCGCGGCCGGACTCGGTGCGCTCCACACCTCGCTCGCACACTGGAACGTGATGGTCGAGAACACCTCGCAGGTGTTCCCCGGTGGCCCGCCTGTGGTCAAGGCCGCCCTCGGCATCGACATCACGAAGGAGGACCTCGGGGGCCCGCAGATCCACGCCCGCAAGAGCGGTGTGGTGGACAACGTTGCCGAAACAGAGGCCGAAGCCCTCGACCTGTGCCGCCGGTTCCTGTCGTACCTTCCGTCGAGCGTTCACGAACTCCCACCGCGCGCACAGCCGCACGACGATCCGGAACGACGTGATCCCGAACTGCTCTCGATCATCCCGCGGGATCCACGTCGGGGCTTTCCGGCGCGCAAGCTCATCTCGCACATCGTCGACCGTGACTCGTTCTTCGAGATCGCACCGCACTACGGCCAGGCACGGATCGTTGGTCTGGCCCGTATCGATGGCTATCCGGTGGGGATCATGGTGAACAACCCGCTCCACCGAGGTGGCAGCACCGACGTGGCCGCCGGGAGCAAGGCACTGCGTCTCATCCAACTGTGCGATGTCTTTCACCTTCCGCTCATCGACCTCGCCGATGAACCCGGCCTCATGGTGGGCCTCGAGTCGGAACTCGCCGGTATCGAGCGGGTCGGTGCCCGGCTGGTGTGTGCCGTGGTGGACAGTCGCATGCCGTGGCTCACGTTCGCCATCCGACGTCTGTACGGCGTCGGTGGACAGACACACCACCGGTCAACGGGCATGTTCCTGCGCTACGCCTGGCCATCGGCGAGATGGGGCTCCATGCACATCGCCGGTGGCGCCGCAGCCGCGTATCGTCGCGAGATCGAGGCGGCCGTCGACCCCGAGGCCGCGCGTGCCGAGATCGAGGAGCGCCTCGAAAAGGTGACCTCTCCGTTCCGCACCGCGGAGGCCACCGGTCAGGACATCATTGACCCGCGCGACACCCGCCCGCTCGCCGTGGAGTTCGTGCACGACGCCCAGCGAATCCTCGCTGCACAGGTCGGCCCGCCACGGATGCCGTTCAGGCCGTGACCGAACGCGCTGCACGTACGATCGCGGACATGCAGGTGGGCGTCAGCGCGGTCGTCTCATCCGACGAGGATGTGGAGTTCGTTCGGGAGTGCGAGCGGATGGGCGTTACGTCGGTCTGGATTCCGGAGGCGTGGGGCTACGACGCGCTAACGCCACTTGCACATCTCGCGGCCGTCACGTCGACGATGAAACTCGCGACGGGCATCGTTCAGGTCGGTGCCCGCTCGCCAGCCATGCTCGCGATGCAAGCGATGTCGGTGCAGCAGATGTCGGGCGGTCGCCTGGTACTCGGGTTGGGGTCGAGCGGTCCGCGCATCATGGAAGCGTGGCACGGGGTGCCGTTCCAGAAGCCGGTTGCGGCGATGCGCGAGACGATCGAGATCGTGCGCCAGATCGCACGGGGTGACCGGCTCGAACACCACGGCGAGGTGTACGACCTCCCACTCGCGGGTGCAGGTCGCGGAATCCGTTCGATGGTTCAGCCGGTCGCACCGATCCCGATGGTGATCGCGGCACTCGGGCCGAAGAACCTCGAACTCACCGGCGAGATCGCCGACGGATGGCTCGGTAACGCGTTCATGCCCGAACACGCCAACGTTTTCCTCGACCCGATCCGCGTCGGCTGCGGACGGGCGGGCCGAACGATCGACCAACTCGACCTCGTCATGCCGGTAGCCGTCGAGATCACCAACGACCCCGAGGAGGCGGGCCGCCGCCATGCGGGCGGCTACGCGTTCACCATCGGCGCGATGGGCCCCCCCGGGAAGAACTTCTACAACCGTGCGTTTTCGGCGCAGGGATACGGCGACGACGTCGCCGCGGTGTACGAGCTCTGGCAGGCCGGCAAGCGCGAGGATGCCGCTGCCCGCGTGCCGTTCGACATCGGGTTCAGGACGAATCTGCTCGGGCCACCTGAGGTGATCCGCGACCGCGTGCGCCTCTACCGTGACGCCGGCATCACAACACTGCAGGCCAAGGTGGCCGGCCCCGACCGACTCGACGTGGTCGCACAGCTCGTCGACCTCGTGCGCGAGGTGAATGAGGAACGACCCGGACTGTCCACGCGATAGACGCGAGGGTTCCTGGCCCTCCCGACTACTTGCCGTCGGCGGCCTCGGCTGCAGCCTTGATCCCCTCGACAACCTTGGTCATGTTGACGCGATGTTCGTCGATCCGACGGGCCAAGATGCGCGGTTCCTTTTCAGGCATCGACTCGATGGCTGCCGTGATGCCCGACGGACCCGGACCGAGGATGACTGAATAGCGAAGGCGGGTGGCTCCGGCGATCGCGGCGGCTTCGAAGCGCCAGCGGGCCCCAGGGTTGTCCGGGTCGGAGGTGACCCAGCCAAACTCGGTCGGCTCGTTGCAGCGGTCGACGAAGCAGGGCACTTCCCACTGCCCGATGGCCGGATGGGAGTTGGAGCCGATGAACCTCGCGCCGATGGCCGGGCCGTCGAACCCCTCGGCCCAGCGCGCCCCGGTGAACTCCTCGCTGAAGTTCGAGCCGAACCCGATGTCGGTCAGGTACTTCCACACCGTCGAGGGCGGGGCCTCGATGTCAACCTCAACGACGGCGCCGGGCCCGTCGGCGTGACGGGGCGGGTTGCTCGGTCCCCGCTCCCAGGTGTGGGCAAAGCGGTCGACGTAGGTGATCGTGCGCGCCGGATAGCGGGGCGCTCGTCGAAAATCGGTTCCCCGTGTCCATGCCACTGGGATCATCGCAATCTGCGTCATGCCCTCCGGGATGCTGAGCAGCTCGGCGACGTCGTCGGACCGGGTAAGGATGGCAGTCGTCCACGCCGTGCCCAGCCCTCGAGCCCGCGCGGCAACACAGAAACTCCACACCGACTGGATGACCGAGTCGAACAGGCCGGGACGACCACTGCCGTCATGAACGCCGATGATGGTGGGGATGACAATCACCGGCACCTCGGCGAGATGTTCGGCCAGATGAGCGGCCGAGGCCATCACCTTCTCGTTGGGATGGCCGGTGCCGGCAAGCCGGTCACGGGTCTCGATCATCCAGTTCCCCGCCGACTCCCGATACAAGTCAGCAAGGCGTTCCTTCATCTTCTGATCGCGGACCACGATCCACCGTCTGCTGCCCTGGTTGCCGCCCGAAGGGGCCTGCTCGGCCACATCGATGCAGTCGAGGATGATCTGGTGGTCGAGCGGCCGCTCGAGGTCAAGCCGCCGCCGCACCGCTCGCGTGGTGGTCAACGCTGCGTCTACCGCGGCAATGAGGGAATGACCGTCCATGCCACTGGA
>CAMDBM010000027.1:0-41727 GCA_945889085.1 Ferrithrix thermotolerans DSM 19514 | reverse complement strand
TGAGGGCGAGCACCGCAATGATGAGGACCTCGCCGCCCGTGATGTTGAACACGGTCACGAATACTACGAGCATGACCGACCCCGGGGGCAGGGCGGGGTGGCATCATGTTGATTGGTGCAGCAGCGACTTCCCTCCCTCCTCGACCATCCGATCGGCTTCGCCCACCGTGGGGGGCGGGCCCACGCCCCCGAAAACACCCTGGAGGCTTTTCTGCTCGCCCTGCGGCTCGGCGCCACAGGCCTCGAGACCGACGTGTGGCTCAGCGTCGACGGGGTCCCGGTGATCAGCCACGACGGGTCTGTGCGGACCGGTTTGAGAACCCGACGGATACGCGATCTGACCTGTGCGCAACTCCCCCGGCACCTCCCCACACTCGCTGACCTGCTGCAAAACTGCGGGACCGACTATCACCTCTCCATCGACCTCAAGGACCCCGACGCGGGAAGGTCCGTCATCGACGTCGTCCGGGAGTCTGGGACGGACCTGCTCACCCGGGTCTGGCTGTGTCACCCGCGGGTTCAGGAATTACTCACCCTGCGTGGGTACGACACCGATGTCAGGCTGGTCGATTCAACCCGTCTCGAACGCATCAAGGAGGGGCCAGAGCGACGACTGGCCACCCTGGCCGAGCACGGCATTGACGGCATCAACTTGTTCCATACGGAGTGGACCGGTGGACTCTCCACCCTCGCCCACCGTTTCGGGCGCACCGCGTTCGGATGGGGCATCGAGCACCAGCGTCACTTCCACGCCGCCTATCGCATGGGTCTCGACGGCGTCTACAGCGACCACGTCGACCGGATGATGGACGCCTATCGCGAGGAACTGGGCAAACCGGGTCTGTAACCCGGTCGGTCGGCTCTGTTAGAGCCAGCCCCAGTGCTTTCTCGGCCAGATCACCACGAACGCACGCCCGACCACGTCGCTCTTCGGGACGAAGCCGTTGAACCGGCCGTCGGTCGAGCCCGTGCGGTTGTCGCCCATGACAAAGAGCATCCTGTCGGGAACCACGAACCTGCCGTCACCGTCGGGGTCGAGCACCGCTTCAGCCGGCTCGGTGCACTTGCCGTCGGTGTACGACTCGATGAGCTTGCCGCCGTTGAGCCACACCGAGCAGTCGTGGATGAAGACCTCGTCACCAGGGATGGCGATGACCCGCTTGATGAGATCCTTCACCGACTCCGCCAGTGGCCAGGATTCGGGCTGCTCGAACACCACGACATCACCGTGTCGAATCCCGTGGAATCGGTACGCCGCCTTGTTCACGAGCACACGGTCGCCGATGCCGAGCGTGTCCTCCATCGATCCGCTCGGGATCCAGAATGGTTGGAACACGAACTGGCGGATGCCGAGCGCCACGACGAGGGCAACGACAATCACCACCACCCACTCGATGAGTGACTTGACCTTCTTGGATCCGGACAGGGCGGTTGGCCGGGCAGTCTTGGTCTGGCCCAAGGACGGGACACCCGGATCGGCCGACGACTCGGTGTCGCCATCAGCGGGACCGCCGCCTGCCGCAGTGCCGACCTCGTCAACGTCACCGTCAATGGCGTCAACGGCGTCAACCCCGTCGATCGGCCCGTCTACCGGATGCACTGCGTCCGTTCGATCCTCGGAGACATCATCCATCGGGACGCCACGGTACAGGGCATCGGTGCCTGCCCCGCAGACGCAGGAGATGTGGCAGGCACGCTAGAGGGACGCGATCAGCTTCTCGACCCGCTCGTCCCTGCTCTTGAACGGGTCCTTGCAGAGCACGGTGCGCTGGGCCTGGTCGTTCAGCTTCAGGTGCACCCAGTCCACCGTGTAATCCCGCTTGCGTTCCTTTGCGCGCTTGATGAACTCGCCCCGGAGGCGGGCGCGGGTGGTCTGGGGGGGGATGTCTACCGCCGCGTCGATGTCTTCGTCGGTGCACATCCTCGCCACCAGACCCTTGTCCTGCAGTTTGTAGAACAACCCACGCTTGCGGTCGATGTCGTGGTACTGCAGGTCCACGAGATGGAGCCTCGCGTCCCCCAGGGGAAGCCCGTGACGCTCTCGGTACGCCTCGATGAGCCGATACTTGATGACCCAATCCACCTCTTGGTCAAGTTTGAGGGGGTCCACCTCGATCGTGGAGATGCAGTGCTCCCACATCTCGAGCGCACGCTGCTCCAGCGGGGGGAGACCAACCGCGTCTGCAAACTGCAGGGCACGATCGAGATACTCCCGCTGGATGTCGAGGGCGCTCACCTCTCGCCCACTCGCGAGGCGGATCTTGCGTCGGCAGGTCATGTCGTGGCTGATCTCCCTGATCGCACGGATCGGGTTCTCGAGGGTCATGTCGCGCAGGGATACCGAGGGCTCCTCAAGCATCTTCAACATGATCGACGCGGCGCCAACCTTCACGAACGTCGTGTACTCGCTCATGTTCGAGTCACCGACGATCACGTGCAACCGCCGGTACCGCTCGGCGTCCGCATGTGGTTCGTCCCTCGTGTTGATGATCGGGCGACTGCGGGTGGTAGCCGACGACACCCCTTCCCAGATGTGCTCGGCCCGCTGGGCGATCGAGTACGAGGGGCCGCGGGCGGTCTGCAGGATCTTCCCGGCACCGGTGTAGATCTGTCTGCTCACGAGGAACGGGATGAGCACAGCGGGATAGTGGGACAGATCGTCCGCGCGGTTGGTCAGGTAGTTCTCGTGGCAGCCGTAGCTGTTCCCGGCAGAGTCCGTGTTGTTCTTGAACAGGTAAATGGTCCCGCGGATGCCCTCTTCGCGTAGGCGCTGCTCGGCGGACTCGTGCAGTTCCTCCAGTATCCGCTCCCCCGCTTTGTCGTGCACGACGAGGTCGTAGATCGAGTCGCACTCCGGCGTGGCGTATTCCGGATGCGAACCCACGTCGAGGTACAAGCGGGCGCCGTTCTGCAGGAACACATTGGAACTGCGTCCCCACGACACCACCTTGCGGAACAGGTAGCGGGCAACCTCGTCGGGGCTCAGGCGGCGCTGACCGCGCAAGGTGCACGTGACTCCGTACTCCGTCTCGATCCCGAAGATACGACGCTCCACTGCGCGGAAATCTACCGTCAGGCCGGACTTGCCAAGAGCGACTCGACCTCGTGGTCGGGGAGTCTCCTGAAGCAGCGGCGACCGTTAGAACGGCTGAGCACTGCAGCCTCTAGCTCGCTCGCCGGGATCTGGCGATCCGGGCCGGCAAGCGCAGCGACCGCCATCCGGAGCGCCGCCCCGAGTTCGAGCTCACGTGCGAATGAGTCGGTCATCGCTGCGTTGATCCGCTCGACATCACCCCCGAGCACGCAGAAACCTGGCTCGTCCATGACCGTACCGTCGTACAGAATGTGGAAGATCTGGTTCTCGGCCGTGCTGGAACCCACCTCTGCTACGAGGATCTCGACCTCCATCGGCTTCATCTCATGAGTGAAGATCTGACCGAGGATCTGGCCGTACTGGTTCGCCAGACCCCGGGCATCGACGTCGTCCCGTGAGTACTGGTACCCCTTGACGTCCGCTGCGCGCACACCTGCTACCCGAAGCGTGTCGAACTCGTTGAAGCGCCCCACACCGGCGAAAGCGATGCGGTCGTAGATCTCCGAGACCTTCCGGAGATTGTTCGAAGGGTTTTCCGCGATGAGCGCTATGCCATCGTCGAAGGCCAGGGCTACCAGTGCGCGCCCACGGGCAATCCCCTTGCGGGCGAAATCCGCCCGATCCTTCATCATCTGTTCCGGAGCGACGTAGAACGGGGTAGTCATGGCAGGGGCCTCCTCACCGGTTGGACTGCGCTGCGATGGTCTCGTAGCGCGTCTTCAGGTCTGCATCGTCGATCCGCTGGTAGCCAGCGGAATCGATGACAGCAACCACGGGGTAGATCGCGCGGAGCGTGTCCGGACCACCTGTTGCTGAGTCGGCGTCCGCTGCTTCCCAGAGGGCCCGGCACACGAGATCGATCGCCGTCGAACGGTCCATGTCGGCGCGTAGTTGCACCTTCATCACCGTTCCCGCGTGCAGACTTCCCGAGCCGGTGGCCACGTACTCGCGCTCCTCATAGCGACCGCCAGTGACGTCGAAGGTCCACAGCCTGCCGGTATGGCGACGCTGGTCGTAGCCGGCGAAGATCGGCACGACCACGAGTCCCTGCATGGCGGCCGGGAGGTTGGAGCGCACCATTCCGGAGAGTTGGTTCGCCTTGCCCTCGAGGCTCAGGGACTGGCCCTCGACCTTCTCGTAGTGCTCGAGCTGCAGCTGGAACAGCTTCACCATCTCCATAGCCGGCCCGGCAGCGCCAGCGATAGCGACCGCTGAGTAACGGTCTGCCTCGACCACTTTCTCCATGAACCGGTGGGAGATCAGGTGTCCCGAGGTCGCCCGCCGGTCCCCGGCCATCACAACACCGTCGACGTACTTGACGGCCACACAGGTGGTGGCGTGAGGGATATCCAGACCGTGGTCGGAGCCCATGACGCCCGTCATTGCAAAGGGATCGTGACCGAGCCTGCGCAACACCTCCGGGAGGCTCGAGCCCGGATCGGTCCCTGCGGAGAAAAAGGGCATTCCCATAACCGGCAGGCTACCCCTGTCTGTTACTGGCCGCCCTTTTGGACATACGACTTCACGAAGTCCTCGGCGTTGCTCTCGAGCACCTCGTCGATCTCGTCCAACAGGTCGTCGAGCTCTGCCTTGATGCGCTCGCCCTGCTCGGTCGCCGGGGCGGTGTCGTCCACCACCGCATCGTCCGAGCGAGCCGGGGCCGCCTTGCGCTTCTGCTCCTGTCCCGCCATTACCGCTCCTCGTTCGCCAGGCGGGCAAGTAACTCTGCCGCCGTCCTGCTCTCGTCAATCACGCTACTCACGTGTCGAGCGGTCCCTCGCAGGGGTTCCATCATCGGAACCCGTCGGAGCGGTTCTCGGCCGACATCGAACACCATCGAGTCCCAATTCGCAGCAACCACCTCGTCCGGCCATTTCTGCAGACAACGGCCCCTGAAGTATGCCCGAGTAGTGGTGGGGGGATCGGTCATCGCACTCGCAGCGTCGGCGTCTGCGACCAGCTTCTCGAAACCGAGCCGGCTGGCGAGACCCCGGTCAGCGCGCATGTCATGGTACTGAAGGTCGAGTGCACGGAGCCGGGTGTCCCCCGGACGGACGCCATGGCGCTCTGCGTACCCGTTGATCAGGCGTTCCTTGGCAACCCAGTCCACCCAGTTGGCGACACGGGTACGGTCCGATTCGAGACCCTCGAGCACCCGCTCCCAGCGCGCGAGAACGTCGCGCCCGACGTCTTCATCCACGCACTCGAGACCGCTGCGATCGGCATAGCGTTGAGCGCAGCGAAGCATCTCCCACTGCACCTCGAGCGCAGTCATGGTGGTCCCTGAGCGCAGTTCAACCACCTGTGCCAGCGACGGATCTTGGCTGACCTGGTGGATCGCCCGCACCGGGTGGGCGAGTGAGAGGTCCACACCGAAGGCGTCGTCCTCGATCATGGCGAGCACGATTGCTGTCGTCCCCACCTTGAGGTAGGTCGCCACCTCGCTGAGGTTTGCATCGCCGACAATGACGTGAAGTCGTCGATACTTCACCGGGTCGCAGTGAGGCTCGTCCCGGGTGTTGACGATGGGGCGTTTCAGCGTCGTCTCGAGACCGACCTCCTCCTCGAAGAAGTCCGCCCGCTGGCTCAACTGGAAGGGCACCTCGGATGACGTGACGCCAGCGAGTTCCGATCCCACCTTCCCGGCACCGCAGAAGACCTGCCGGGTCACGAAGTGAGGAGTGATCTGCTGAACGAGCCGACCGAACGGCGTGCTCCGGGCCACCAGGTAATTCTCGTGACACCCGTAGCTGTTCCCCTTGCCGTCAGAGTTGTTCTTGTGAACGATCACTTCGGCATCGGGCCCCACCATGCGGTTGGCGGCCGTCATCGACGCACGGATGATCTCCTCGGCAGCCCGGTCGAAACGCACCACCTCGAGCGCGTTGGCGCATTCCGGGGTGGAGATTTCCGGATGGGCGTGGTCCACGTAATAACGGGCACCGTTTGTGAGAACCGCATTCACGAGGTGCGTCTCCACCTCGGGCGGGAAGGCATCCTCGAGCCGAAAACCACGGGCATCATTGCCGGGCGTCTCGTCCACGAAGTCCCAGGTGATCCTGCGGTTGATCGCCCCGAGATAGGCGTTGATGAGCAGCGAACTGGCGGCGATCGGATTGAGGTCCGACCCACGCACCACGATCCCGTATTCGGTCTCGATGCCGCACACCTTGGCGATGGCCATGACCGGACCTACAGGTACTGACCGGTAGCCACACGCTCGATGGCCCGGCCGCCCGAGACGTCATCGGCCGCACGACTCTCGTTCACCAACGTGCGGATGAAGATGATCCGCTCACCCTTCTTGCCCGAGATGCGAGCCCAGTCGTCCGGGTTAGTGGTGTTCGGCAGGTCCTCGTGCTCCTTGTACTCCTGCTTGATCCCGTCGAGCAGGTCGCCTGTCGCGATACCCCGCGAGCCGCCGGCAATCGAGCGCTTGATCGCAAGTTTCTTTGCTCGCCTCACGATGTTCTCGATCATCGCACCCGACGCGAAGTCCTTGTAGTAGAGCACCTCCTTGTCGCCGTTCTGGTACGTCACCTCAAGGAAACGGTTGGCGGTGTCCTCCCGGTACATCTCCTCGACTGTCAGGTCGATCATCTGGGCGATCTCCTCGCCCGAAGCGATCGGGAGGTCGTCGCTGAGATAGCGGGCAAAGATCTGGCGTGCCGCGCCGGCGGATGGGCGCTCGATCTTGATCTTGACGTCGAGACGGCCGGGTCGCAGGATCGCCGGGTCGATGAGGTCCTCGCGATTCGTCGCACCGATCACGATCACGTTGCGCAGACCCTCGACTCCGTCGATCTCGGCCAGCAGCTGAGGGACGATTGTCGATTCCATGTCCGAGGAGATGCCCGTACCTCGGGTGCGGAACATCGAGTCCATCTCGTCGAAGAACACAATGACGGGCCAGCCCTCCTCGCTCTTTTCGCGGGCGCGCTGGAAGACGAGCCGGATCTGGCGCTCGGTCTCGCCGACGTACTTGTTGAGCAGTTCCGGACCTTTGATGTTGATGAAGTAGCTGCGGCCCTTTTCGTCGCCGGTCCTCGCTGCGACCTTGCGCGCCAGTGAGTTCGCCACCGCCTTTGCGATGAGCGTCTTGCCGCAGCCGGGCGGCCCGTACAGCAAGATGCCCTTCGGGGCCGGGAGTCGGTACTCGGCGAAAAGATCGGCATGCAGGAACGGAAGCTCCACCGCATCCGCGATCTGCTCAATCTGGCTGTCCAGACCCCCGATGTCCTCATAGGTGATGTCCGGCACCTCTTCGAGCAGGAGGTCCTCTACCTCCGGCCGCGGGAGCTTCTCGAGGAGCAGCCCACTGCGAACATCGAGACGGACGGAGTCGCCGCTGCGGAGGTGCACCCCCCTGAGCGCGTCGGCAAGTTCACACACCCGCTCCTCGTCGGCGCGACCGACGACCAGCGCCCGGATTCCGTCCTCGAGGATGTTCTTGATCGTGACCACCTCGCCCAAGATCTCGGGGCCGCGGGCCGTGACGACGTTAAAGCTCTCGTTGAGCACGACTTCAGCGCCACGCTCGAGACTTTCGTGCTCCACGTCGGGGTGCAGACTGACCCTCATCTTGCGGCCGCTCGTGAGGATGTCAACCGTTCCGTCGTCGTTCTTCCCGACGACCACTCCATAGGCCGAGGGCGGACGGGTGAGCTTGTCTACTTCCTCGCGGAGCGCGGTGATGTGCTCCCGGGCCTCCCGGAGGGTGTAGGACAGTTTCTCGTTCTGGGCCACCGCCTGCGCAAGCTGGCCCTTGATCTCAAGGAGTCGCTCTTCCAGCACCCGCATCCGCTTCGGGGCCTCGGAGAGTTTCCTCCGCAATGTCAGGATCTCGTCCTCGAGTAAACGCAGGGCGTCAGCCTCGTCCGGCAAGCCGATGTCCAGGGCCTCGTCACCGTGTTCGGGTTGGTCTCCCACGCTGCCACCTCGTCCGTTCCACAATTGCTGAATTCCTAAGATGAACCTACACGCCTCCGCTGTGTAGAATGACTGCGTCTTACCGTGCAATGTGACAGGAGAAGAAGCCAACGATGAAGGTCTGGATTGACCAAGATCTCTGCACCGGTGACGGGCTTTGCGAGGAAATCGCGCCCGACGTCTTCACGCTGCTCGACGACGGCCTCGCCTACGTCAGGGAAGGCGCAACGGTGTATGCGACCGCCAAAGGTAACCCGCAGGGCGCGGAAGGGCTGGCAAACATCCCCGACAACCAGCTCGACGGTGTGATCGAATCCGCCGAGGAGTGCCCCGGCGAGTGCATTTTCATCGAGCCATAGGCCGAACAGGCACACAAACCAGAACGGGGCGCCTGCAGGCGCCCCGTTTCGCGTCCCGGGTGCAAGTCAGTCGGGCGATGCGTCCGGCAGTGCGGAGGGCAGCCCGTCGCCAAGGAACCGTGCCACAGTGAGAAAGGCCGTGTGGGCAACCATGCGGTGATCCGGGCGAACGGCCTGTCCCTCGATGTGCCAGGTGCGATGCAGCACCTCGAGCGTTCGCTGCTCGATCCACAGCCCGCTCGAGAGCGCCTCTCTCGTTCTCACCGCCTGGGTGATCGACGGCGTGTACGCGAGCAGGATGCCTCCCGCCCGTAGCGATCGCTCTGCATGGGGCACGACCTGCCAAGGCTCGGGGAGGTCCAACACCACCCGGTCGAGGTCAGTCTCATCAATGCCCTCGTACGCGTCCCGGAGATGGGTGTGGTATCGCTCCAGGGCATCGACCCCGAGGAACTCGCGCACATTGGTGCGGGCCCGGTTCAAGAAGTCCTCGCGGATCTCGTACCCAAGGATCTCGGCGCCGTAGCGCAACATCGTCATGCTCAGCGCTCCCGAGCCGAGGCCGGTCTCGAACACCCGGATGCCGGGACCGATATCGGCCAGCATGCAGATCGGCGCGAGGTCCTTCGGATAGATCACCTGCGCACCACGCGGCATCTGCAGCACGAAGTCCTCGAGGGACGGGCGCAAGGCCCGGTATTTCGAGTTCTTCGTGGACCAGAGCAACACACCCTCGGGCTGACCCTGAATGTTCGCGTGCGGGATGAACCCCGTATGGGTATGGAACTCGGCACCCTCCTGCAGGGTGATGAGGTACCGCCGCAGTTTGTTGTCGAGGAGGACCACCTTTTCCCCGAACTGAAACTCGCGCATTAGCGACCCTTCTTGCGACCGGACTTGGTCATGAACTCCACAGGAACGGCCTCGTGTTGCGAGGACTTCTGCACGAGCAGACAGAACGAGCACACCTCGTTCGGGGTGGGTGATCCACAACGGGAACACTCCCCCAGTTCGTCATGGGTTGCTCCCGTGTGGTCGACGAGCAGCGGCGCCATCCGCTCGATGAAGTTGAGGTAGAACGAGGCTTTGCTGCCGGGCGACTGTTCCTCGATGACGTTCAGTGCATTCTTGTACCCGAGATGCCGGTTACCGACCGCCATCGGACACTCCTCGACGATGTAGTCGATGTTGCGCACGATGCACCAAGCGGCCATCTCCCGCTCGGTGAGCCGGACGAGCGGCTTCACCTTCTTGGGGAACCCTGGGCGCGCCGGCAGCACGGGTAACTGACGGGCGAGGTACTCGATCTCCCACCTCAGCGTGTTGCCGAACAACACCGCTGCCTCGTCATCGAGGTTGTGGCCGGTGGCGACTACGTCATAGCCACCCTCCATCGCCGCGCTGTCAAAGAGATGCCGCTTGGTAAGGCCACACGCCGAGCACGGCACGCGCCGGGTCGCAGCCGCTGCGGTGGGGATGTCGTAACCCAGTTCCGAGCGCAGCGAGATCACCCGGAGGTTGAGCCCCCGAGCATCCGCAAAGCGTTGCGCGTAGCCGAGACTCTCGTCGCTGTACTCACCAATGCCCAGACCGATGTACAGCCCGTCCGCGCGGTACCCCAGCTCGACCAGAATGTCCCAGAGGGCGAGGGAGTCCTTGCCGCCCGACACCGCCACGAGGATTCTGTCGTCCTGCGAGAACATGGAGAAGTCTTTGACCGCTTTTTCCACCTGACGCCGGACCAGCTGCACGAAGTGCTCCGCGCAGAAGTTTGCGTTGTGGCGGGCCAGATCGATAATCGCCGGCCCACGGCATACCCGACACTTCATCTCAACCCCCGGAGATCACGGGGCGGATCTCGACCGTGTCGCCGTCCTCGAGCAGGGTGTCACTCGGGACGAGCACACCATTGGCGATCACTAGGTGGGATTCACGGTTGAGCGCAAGCCGGTCCAGCAGGGCAATGACCCGTACAGGACCAACGACATCCACCTCACGACGCGGGTTCCGTAGCAGTACTTTCATCGTCGTTCGGATCAGGACGCCGAGTCGCGACGCCGGTCACGGCGCGACGTGCGGGGCAGGGCTTCGATGATCACGGACTCGCCCGGCTTGAGCGTCTCGGCGGCGATCACGGTGTCGGTGTTGCGGGTCATGCGCCGGACGATCTTCAGCAGCGAATAGACGCCACCCACCACCATCCAGACACGGCTGCCGCCAATGAGCCCCTTTCGAAGGCTCTGACGCCGGATCAATCGCGCGCCGCTGTCGAGAACACCCACGCTCAGACCCGCCGGATCTGCACGAGGGCAGAGCGCTTCCTACCGCTACGCCGTCCCAGCACGTAGAAGGCGAGCAGGAGCAGTAGACCGCCGGCGATTGCCGCCGTGATCACCGGCTGCTTCTTGTCCTCCACCTTCTGGGTGACTTCTTCCTGGAGGGTCCTGAAGCGATCCTCGAGGTCCTGACGGGTGATCTTCGTGTCGGTCGTCATGAATCCTTCTCCTTGCGCTGCAGGGACGTTCTTTTGCTGATCTGCCAACCGGCGACCCCGATCACCACGGCACACACCGCAAGCGTGATGAGGTAGGCCAGGATCGAGGTGCTCGGGCCCGAGAAGGCCGTGGTCTCGGTCTGGAGCAACCGGAGAATGCCGACAGCCAGCACCACGAACCCGATGCCGATCACGAGCGAGCCGGAGGCACCGAACCCGAGGTAGCGGGCCCAACCCCGCAGCGGACCGAGCGTTTCCTGACGCGCATAGTCCTTGACAAGTTGGATCGTGTCGCCGAGGGAGCCCTGGGGCTTGCTCTCGGTGGGGGGGCTAGACGCTGACGTCACACCCATAGTGTTACCACGCCGGGGGTGAATCCGACGGTGACGACCCGTCGCCCAACCGGAAGTGCAGTCCCGGTTCCACCTCGTCGAGCAACGCCGACAGCAGAGCCAACCGTGCGGCGGCATCGGGGGTCTCGAGCAGCCTCTGGCGGTCGACCGGCCCGAGCGGCGCTAGGTCAGCAAGGGCGTACGAGCGCAGGAGCGAGTCGTCCGGCAGGTCCTGCGAGGGATCGCCCGCCGCGTCGCCAAGCTCCAGCGACAGCGCAGCAAGCCGGCGGACACGGGTGGTGAGCGCGTCGAGGAACCCCTGCTCAAGCGGGTGGTCCACCGGTGGCTCCTCCCAAGCGGATACCTCGGCCATCGGGTACGGGTCATCCGGGAGCCAACGGTCAATCCGGATCCTGTCCGTGGCGATGCACACCAGTGCCAGACGCCCCTCGCCGAGATCCGCTAACTGCACGATGCGAACCCGCACGCCAACGCTGCACCGCTGGTCCCCGCCGCCCACTTCGTGGCCCCGCGTGATGAGGATCACGCCGAACTCCGGCTCGCCTGCGAGGCAGTCATGAACGAGCGCCTGATAGCGGGGTTCGAAGACGTGCAGCGGCAGCACACCGCCCGGCATCAGCACAAGGCCGAGCGGGAACATCGGGAGTCGGGTGCTGGTCAGGAAAGCTCCACAGGCAGCGGTCCGAGGTCTGAGGGCGCGGCGCCGGACGGATAGGTGGCAAATCCGCGCACCAGATCGTCCCAGAGGCTCTCGGCGCGAACCTTGGCCCGATCTCCGTTCACGATGAAGCTGAACTGGATGGTCTCGCCATTCTTGGTCGGGAAAAAGCCGCTCAGCGCACGGGTCTTCTTGAGGGTCCCCGTTTTCGCCCGCAATACACCCTCGCCGGGCGTGCCCTTGAGCGAGGACTTCAGGGTGCCGGTCTGACCGGCAATCGACATGCCCATGAACATGGCCCCCTCGTCATCGCCCCGGGCGAGTACACGCACGAGTGTAGAACACGAGATCCGGTCGTCCTCGCTGAGCCCCGAGCCATCGGCGAACACGTGGCCCGTGGTGTCGATCCCCCACGCTTTCAGGGAGGCCTTCAGGGCCTTCGCGCCGGCGGCGGTGGACCCGGAGTCGGAAACCTTCCGGCCGATCTCTTTGAGCACGAGTTCTGCCGTGTTGTTGTCGCTCGTGGTCAACATCTCCCGCACCACGGTCGACATCGGGACGGACTCGATGGAAGCGATCACCGGATCGTCGGAACCCTTCCCCTCCGTCGCCCTGCCCACCGAGACGCCACGCGCAACGAGAAGGTCCCGGAAGACCTCGACGCCACCCTGCGCGCTCGAAGCCCGTCTGGTTGAGCCGGTGCCGATGTACCCGTCGTTGATCATCAGCGCCGAAAGCGGGGACGCATCGCCCCGGCCGATGGCGTTCACCCAGCCCGGGGCATCGGTCTTGCGGTCGTACCTGCTGGCATCGGCGACAAGGGAGTCCACCCTGCGAACCCCGGCCGCGACCACGTCATCGGCAAGTTTCTCGATGCGCGTGATGTCGATCGGCGGGTACTTGTTGAGGCCGAGTCGGGGATAGCGATCTGTGGAGAGCAACGGGTCCCCGCCGCCGACGAGAACCATGCGGCTCACCGAACCGTCGGACTTCACACGTCCCCGCACCGACGTTGTGTACCGGAAGTCGTCGCCGAGCACGTCGAGTGCCACCGCTGCGGTGATGATCTTCTCGTTCGAGCCGGGCAGGTACGGCGTCGAGGCGTTGTCCTGCACGACGAACCGGCCCCCCACGGCAACGGCCAGACACGCGGACTTCTCGACGGCGTCGGTGACCTTCTTCAATGCGTCCGAGAGTTTCGTGGACCGGACCACCACGACCAGTGGTTCGGGTACGCGGCGCAGTGAGAACAGGGGCGTCACGGCGCGCGGACCCGCGGGGGCAATCCCGGCACCTGGGGCCCTCCCGGAACGGCTAGCCGCAGCGCCCGCGAGTAGCAGCACCGCAATGATCGCGATCAGGGGAACGACAAGCACCGCGGCGAGGACCCGTTTGGGTCGACGGCGCGAAGGACGGCTCAGGAAAGACCCCGACGCTCGAGGTATCGGCCGTACCGGTACAGATGACCGAGTGCCGTGACGGCGCGGTTCCCCGACGGGTAGCAGAGCCGACCGGTGGCGCGCACGGTTGCGGGTCCGGCGTTGTCCGGATCGGCGATCGCCAGTTCGGTTGCGGTCAGGATCGGCTTACCGGTTGCGCTCGAGATCTCGTGGGCTGCCTGGGCGAATCGTTGGTCCTGACGCTCGTGGTACTGCACGATCCGTTCGATACCGGAGCCCGGGTAGAAGCCACCTTCACGCATCAGGCGAGCCTGATTCGACTGGATGCCGAGTCCGAGATACACGATGGCGTGCACGTCCGGGTGGGCTGCGATGAGTTCCATGATCTCTGGAATCGTGTCACGCGTCTCGCCGCCCGCGCAGTCAACCGGGTTGTTCCGGCTCCAGCGCGGTGGGAGCCTCGTGTCGATGTCGCGCCGCAGCGACTCGGGCAGCGCCATGAGCAGCAGGTCCGGATCGCGTGTGATCGCATCGGCCGTCACCACACCCCAGCCGCCGGCGGTGGTGAGCACGATCGTGTTCGGGCCAGCGGGGATCGGCTGCGTCGCGAACGTGGCAGCCGCCTCGAAGGCTTCCTCCACCGTTGCGGCCCGCGTTACGCCTGCCTGACGGCACGCGCCGTCGAACACCTTGTCGTTGGCCGCAAGGGCGCCGGTGTGGCTCGCGGCCGCACGGGCACCACCCTCAGTAGCCCCTCCCTTGACCACGACCAGCGGCATCCGTCGGGTGACCGCGCCGAACCGGTCGAGCAGACCCCGTCCGTCGCTGATCCCCTCGACATATGCGAGTCCAACACGCGTGGCCGGGTCATCGGCGTACCAATCCAGATAGTCCGCAACCGTCACCGCTGCAGCATTGCCAGCAGACACCGCGCGACTGATACCGACGCCGGTCGCTCGCGCGAGGTTCAAGAAACTCGACACGAAGTTCCCGCTCTGGCTGGCGACCCCAATAGCGCCCGCCGGCGGGAACGGGGCAACGATCTGTGCACAGAGGTTTGCCGGCGTGGATACGACCCCCTGACCGTTCGGACCGGCAAGCAGGATCCCGAGTTCGTCGGCAAGTTCGATGAGCTCGTCCTCGAGCACACGACCCTCCTCCCCTGCCTCGCCGTAGCCCGCGCTAGTCAGGAATGCGGCCCGGATGCCCTTCTTCGCGCACGCCCGCAAGAGTGCAGGGTTCGCGCTGGCAGGCGTGCACACGAAGACCAGATCGAGGCCATCGGGAAGCTGGTCGATGTCGGCGACGGTACGGACACCGAGGACCTCCTCACCATGGAGATTGGTGCCCGCAACGATGCCTGAGTAGCCGCTTGCCATGATGTTGTGCAGCGCAACGAAGCCGAACTTGCCGGGATGCGATGACGCCCCGGTAACCACCACACCTCGCGGCTCGAACAGCGCCCGGAACTGAGTATCGGTGGGCCGAGGACGCGCCGATCCAGCGCCGGTGCTATCGGTCTCGGGCTCGGCCACCTCCACGAGGGCGTCAACCGCTACCGGCAGACCGTCACGGCCGATGATGAGCGGGTTGACGTCGACTGAAGCGACATCCGGGCGCGCCACAGCGAGGGCAGAGAGCCCGGTGAGGAGCGAGATCAACACATCCCTGTCGACAGCAGCCTCGCCACGGAACTCTGCAAGAAGCTTCTGGGTTGCGAGACCGTCGACCATCTCGCTCGCGTCCACCCCGGACAGGGGCACGGGCCTGAAGACGACATCCGCAATGGCCTCTGCGAGTACGCCGCCGACACCGAGCATGACGTTCGCCCCGAACTGGGGGTCCCGTACGATGCCGACGATCAGCTCGCGGCTCCCGGAAATCATCGGTGCAACAAGCAGGGTGACGTCGCCGTCCTCGGGCCGCGCAGCACCGAGCAACTCAGCAGAAGCAGCCTCAACCGATGCCGGGTCGGACAGCCGCAGGCGGACGAGGCCCCGCTCGGTCTTGTGCGCAATCGCGTCGCCGCACAGTTTCACCACCACCGGGAACCCGAGCTCTCCGGCTGCAGCGGCTGCCTCGGCTGCCGTGCGCACCTCCCGTTCGGGCGCGAGGGGCACGCCGTACTCCCGCAGGAGGGACTTGGATGCTGATTCTGAGAGGGTCCGACCCGCGCTAGCCACGATTGGGAAACCTAGTGCCGCGGGAGGGACACCTTGTAGGTCATCTGTCCCCGAGCAATCAGGCGCCCGCTGTCGGCGCCGATCACTTCGGCCTCGACGAACACCATCGAGCGGCCGCGCTGCACCACCCAGCCCTCGGCAATTGCGTCCTCGCCCACCAGCGCCCCGAGGAACTGGATGTGAAGGTCGATGGTTACGAAATTGACGCCGGCTTCGTACGCCGAGCCGATCGCGGGCACGACCACCGAGTCGATGAGCGAGGCGATGGCCCCGCCGTGCACCACGCCAGCCGGCTGTTCGAGGGACGGTTTAAACACGAGACGCATCCTGCAGAAATCCTGCTTCACCACCTCGGCGTGCAGCCCGAGCAGTTTGGGAAAGTACTCCCGTTCCCATTTGCCGTAGCCGAGCCAACGCTCGGCCCGCTCTGCATCGAGTTCCGCGTACTGCTCCGCTCGGTCCATCAGCCCGACAGTAGAACGGCCGGACTCGGGGACCACAGCCCGCAGGCTCAGGGCACCAGTGCGGCGCGGAAAAAGCCCACGATGTGTTCCACCCGTCGGAGCACCGCTGCCTCGTCCATCGGATTACCGTCCACGAGGCCCTTGAGGATCGGGGCGTCGCTGAAGGAGCCCAACAGAGCGCCGTATCCGGTGATGAGCAACTGGCGGGAATCGTGCCGCCGGAACCGGCCAGCCGTCATCTCGCCGTCCAGGAACGAAGCGGCGCCGTCGAACATCGGGCGGAGCGCAGCGGCTAGGTCGATTCCGAGATGGGCACCTCCGTCAATCGCTTCTCGCCGCAACAGACGAACGTGATCCGGATGGGCGGAGAACAGCAACAGGGCGGTGACAAGGACTGTCTCCACCCGCTCCCAGCCACTCGAATCGGGCGCGGCTCCCTCCTCGATCGGCCCGATGAAGTCCGACAGCACCCGCTCGAACACCTCGCCGTACAGCGCTTCCTTGGACGGGAAATGGTGCAGCAGGCTGGGGCGACGGATCCCGACCGCAGCGGCAATGTCGTTCAGCGAGGTGCCCTCGTACCCGGCCTCCGCAAAGCAGTGCAGAGCCTCGACAATGATCACCTCGCGGGTGGAAACCTGCTCTCCGGCATTCGTCACAGGAATTCTGACGATATCGCTGGAATCCCTGCCTACCGACCAGTAGGTCGGTAACATGTGCATGTGTTCAAACTGCTTGTGCTTGCACCCCTCGTCGGACTCGGGGTCACCTTGGTCGCCAACGTGCTGACCACCGTGTACCTCCATCGTGCCGGAGCCCACAAGGCGCTAACCATGCGCCCCGAGGCAGCCGTCGTGTTCCGTGTGTTGATCTGGTTGATGACTGGGATCAAGGCGCGCGAATGGGTGGCTGTCCACCGCAAGCACCATGCCTACACCGATGAGGAGGGCGATCCGCACTCGCCGGTCCTGCTCGGCTGGGTGCGCGTGCAGCTCACCAACGTGTCGCTGTACCGCAAGTCCGCCAAGGATCCCGAGACGGTTGCGAAGTACGCCAAGGACATGCCGCCGGATGCCCTCGATCGCTACGTCCTCGACAAGTCGCTTCTCGGCCTCGGTCTGGGTATCGCCATCCTGATGGTGTCGCTCGGGCTCTGGGCTGGACTCATTGCTGCCTTTGTGCACGTCAACCTGTACCTCTCCACGAGCGCAGCGGTGAATGGTCCCGGTCACCACTTCGGACGCAAGCCGTACCCGAATGGCGCCGGCAACATGCAGTGGCTCGCGTGGCTCACCGCTGGTGAGGGCCTCCACAACAACCATCACGCTGTTCCCTCCTCCGCGCGTCTTTCGCACCGTCGCTGGGAGTTCGATCCGGGCTGGTGGGTCATCAACTCCATGAAGACGATCGGGCTTGCCAAGGTTCGGCTCACCGACGCAGCGGTACGAGCGAAGGCTGCAGGTCAACCTGCACGCAGCGCCGTCTAGGCAGTTACCCTCGGCGCCGTGCAGATCGTGTCGGCCCTCTTTGTCGAGAGTTTCAATATCCGTCAGGCTCCCGGTCCGTCCACGCGGATCGACATCACCGGTGTCATGTTTTCGATGGTTGCCCCGTCACCGGCACCGGTGAGCGTCAATCCCCATCTCATCGCCTTGATCTACAGCCCGCCTGACGGCGCAAGCTCAGGCGTCTTCGAGACGGTTTTCCGTCGGGGACTCACCGAGGACTCCGAACAGGTTGCTCGCAACGTCAGCACGTTCAGCGTGGAACCCGGCAAGTTCATGTACCGCCTCGTCCAGGGTGACCTCGAGTTCACGGAGTACGGACAGGTCTTCGCGCACTGCAGGGTGGACCTCGGACCGTGGACCATCGTGCCGTTCACACTCCTCCCGCCTGCATGATCGCCCCGTAGTGCCGTCCGTCGCTGCGCTGTCAAGACATCCGGATACGGCCACCGCTATCGGCGAGGTTGTCGGCGCGGTGCTCGAGCAGATCGGGAACGAACCCGACCTCGCAGTCCTGTTCCTCACCCCCAGCCACCTGCCGGCGGTCGAACAGGCAGGCGCCACCGTCCAGACGCTCCTCGCGCCGGCCGCGTTCATCGGTGCGGGCGCAAGCGGTGTACTCGCCGCCGCGGAGGCCGTCGAGAGCAGGCCCGGCGTTGCACTCTGGGCCGCACGATGGCCATCCCGCCGTGAGCGTGCCGCCGAGATCCACCCACTCCACCTGACGGCAAACCGCCCCGCAGGCGAGGACGGACCGTGGCAGTTCGACGGGCTTGAGGGAGCGCCCATCGGCGCCGGACACGGTCTGCTACTGCTCACCGACCCCTTTACGTTCCCGGCGGACGAATTCCTCGGGCTTCTGGCGACCAGCGCACCGGGGATGCCCATCATCGGCGGACTGGCCTCCGCGGCACACACCCCGACTGGCAACCGTCTCGTCGTCGGTGGTCGAGTGGTACGCACCGGCGCAGTCGGGGTGATCGTCCCGCTCGACCTGCTTGCCCCAGCCGTCGTGTCCCAAGGGTGCCGTCCCATCGGAAAGCCGATGACCGTCACGAAGTCGACGAATAATGTGCTGTACGAACTTGCCGGGCGGCCCGCACTCGATGCTGTCCTCGACCTGATTGCCTCCCTTGAGCCGACCGAGCGTGCCCTCGCGGACCTCGGGCTCCATTGCGGCATCGTCGTAGACGACTCCAAACTCGACTTCGGGAGGGGCGACTTCCTGATCCGGGGCGTCCTCGGGGCGAGCCGGGAGCACCGGGCCGTGGTGATCGGCGACCACGCCCCCATCGGGACCACCGTCCAGTTCCAGGTACGCGATGCGGCCACGGCGGGCGAGGATCTCGAGGAGCTCCTCGGGCAGGCCGAGGCCAACTTGAACGGCGCACTCGTGTTTACGTGCAACGGCCGGGGTGCTGCGATGTTCGCCAGCGCCGATCACGATGCTGCGATCGTCTCGGACGCGGTTCCCCAGGGCGTCGCGGGGATGTTCTGCGCCGGCGAGATCGGGCCGATCGGCCGACGGAACGCACTGCACGGATTCACTGCATCGCTCGCCCTGTTCCGGGAGTGACGAACCTGCAGCCTCTCGGGCACGCGAAAGGCCGGGCCCCCCGGTGCCGCACCACTAACCTCGCGCTGTGCCTTCCCGCCTCACACCCGCTCAGGACGCTGCCGCAATCTCGCTGATCCGGGGCCTCGCCATCGATGCGCCCCTGTACGCCAAGAGTGGACACCAAGGGACGGCCATGGCGCTCGCTCCCCTCGCGCACGTGCTCTACAGCCGAATCATGAAACACGATCCGAACAAGCCCGACTGGCCGGACCGTGATCGCTTCGTCCTCTCCGGCGGTCACGCCTCGATCCTGCAGTACTCGTTGCTGTTCCTCAACGGGTACGGGCTTGAGCTCGACGACATCAAGGCGTTCCGCCAGTGGGGTTCGGCAACGCCCGGTCACCCCGAGGTCGGTCACACCGCTGGCGTGGAGGTCACCACCGGGCCGCTCGGTCAGGGTTTCGCGAACGCTGTCGGCATGGCTATCGCGGAGCGAGAGCTTCGCTCGCGCTTCGGTTCCGATGTCATGGACCACCACATCTACGTGATTGTCGGCGACGGCTGTTTGATGGAGGGCATCAGCCACGAGGCGGCCTCCCTTGCCGGTCATCTCGGGCTCGGTCACCTCGTGTGCATCTTCGACAACAACAAGATCACCATCGACGGCGCCACCACGCTCGCCTGTTCCGACGACGTCGTCAGGCGCTTCGAGTCATACGGCTGGCACGTGGAGGACGTCGGCGAGATTGCCGACGACGTCGATGCGCTCGAGTCCGCGCTCCTTCGCGCCAAGGCGGTACAGGACCGGCCGAGCATCATCGTGCTGCGCTCACACATCGCAGCGCCGTCACCGGACCACACGGACAATCACGAGGCACACGGCAACCCCTTCACCAAGGAGGATGCGAGCCGTACCAAGGCAGTGATGGGCATCCCCGACGAGCCCTACTGGGCCCCTGCCGAAACGGTGGCTGCGTACCGCAAGGCAGTCGCGACGGCGGGTGCTGCTGAGGCAAGCGCATGGCAGGCCCGGTTCGCCGCCTCCTCCCTCGATCGCTCGGCGTGGGACGCTGCCTGGGGCACCGGCGCATCCGACGAGCTAGAGACGCTGCTCCCCCGCTTCGAACAGGGAGAGAGCATCGCAACCCGCGTTGCTGTCCAGAAGGCGCTCGTCGCCGCACTGCCGGCGCTCCCGGGACTGGTAGCCGGTGCTGCGGACCTCACGGGGAACACCGGGGTCAAGCTCGGCCTCACCGTGCAATCCGCTGCGAACCCCGAAGGACGTCAGGTCTATTACGGAATCCGTGAGCATGCGATGGGCGCGGCGATGGTGGGCATGGCGCTCCACGGAGGCGCGCTCCCGGTCGGAGGAACGTTCTTCGTGTTTGCCGACTACCTCCGCCCCTCGCTGCGTCTCGCCGCGCTCAGCGGCGCAAAGGTGTGGTTCGTGTTCACCCACGACTCGGTGGGTGTCGGCGAGGACGGTCCCACCCACCAACCGGTGGAGCACCTTGCCACGCTGCGGGCGATTCCCGGCCTGCAGGTGATCCGACCCGCGGATGCGAACGAGACGGTCGCTGCGCTGCGTGCGGGCATCGCCTACAACGGTCCAACCGCGCTGGTTCTCTCGAGGCAGAACCTTCCGGTGTGCACCGACGGGTCGGCCGTGGAGCGTGGCGCGGCGGTTCTACGCGGGCCGTCGGACGCGCGCATCACCCTGCTCGCAACGGGCTCTGAGGTGCATCTCGTGCTCGCCGCCGCGGAACTGCTCGCCGCTGCCGGCGTATCCGCACGTGTGGTGTCGATGCCCTCGTGGGACCGGTTTGCACTGCAGGACCGCCCGTACCGCGACAGTGTGCTTCCGCCCTCGATACCCACGCTGTCTGTCGAGGCTGCCACCACCTTTGGTTGGGAGCGCTACGCAGACGAGTGCATCGGGATCGATCGTTTCGGTGCCAGCGCACCGGGACCGGTCGTGCTCGACAAACTCGGCATCAACGTTGACCACGTGGTTGCCCGGGCAACCGCTCTCCTGCAGGAGGCATGAGTAGATGAACCGACTGGTGCGTCTGTACGAAGACTTCGGTCAGAGCCCCTGGCTCGACAACCTCAAGCGAGGTTTCATCACCTCCGGAGCACTGGCCTCCGTCCGGGACCGAGGCGTGCGCGGCCTCACCTCGAACCCAACGATCTTCCAGAAGGCAATACAGGGCTCACCCGAATACGACGACCAGTTCCGCGGGCTCGTTGCGGCGGGCACGAGCACCATCGACTGCTACTGGGCGTTGGTGCTCGACGACATCCGTGGCGCACTCGATGTCTTCGCCCCGCTCCACAAGAGTTCGTCCGGGATTGACGGCTATGTGTCGGTGGAGGTCGACCCGGGACTTGCGCACGACACGGATGGAACCATCTCAGCCGCGCGGCACCTCGATACCGTCGTGAACCGGCCCAACCTCATGGTCAAGGTTCCCGCGACGGTCGAGGGTCTTGCGGCCATCGAGCAGATGATCTCCGAGGGCCGCAGCATCAACGTCACCCTGATCTTCAGCCTCGACCGCTACGAGCGGGTGATGGAGGCATATCTCTCGGGCCTCGAGACATTTGCCAAGGACCCGGCGGCGGATCTCTCGGCCGTCGCGAGTGTCGCAAGCTTCTTCATCTCCCGGGTCGACAGCGAAGTCGACGCACGCCTCGATGCGATCGGGACCGACGACGCACTCGCGCTGCGAGGTCGCGCTGCCGTCGCCCAGGGGAAACTCGCGTACGAGCTCTTCACGAAGGCGTTCTCGGGCCCCCGCTGGGAGCGGCTAGCAGCACGTGGTGCACGCGTGCAGCGTCCGCTGTGGGCGTCCACGTCCACCAAGAACCCTGCCTACCCCGACACGCTGTATGTCGACGAGTTGATCGGGCCGCACACGGTGAACACCCTTCCGGATGCAACGCTCGAGGCCTTCGCCGATCACGGCAACCTCGCACGAACGGTGGATGCCGGGCTCGATCTCGCGCACCAGGCGTGGTCCTCCCTGCCGACGGTGGGTATCGACCTCGACGAGGTTGCCGCCAAGCTCGAGCGCGAGGGTGTGCTGTCGTTCCAGAAGTCCTTCACAGATCTCCTCGAGGTGCTCGACGCGAAGGCGGCCGAACTCCGGGGCTGACCCCGGGCGCGACCCGACCGGAGCGGTGTACGGTCCGATCATGAGGCTCAGCGAGATCTGGACGTACCCCGTCAAGTCGATGATCGGGTTCACCACACCGAGCGCGTTGCTCGGCGAGACCGGCATCGTCGGGGACAGGCGGTGGGCGCTCCGAGACGCAGCGAACGGGGGCCTGCGGACCGGCAAGAAGGTTTCAGCACTCATGCAGTGCGCCGCGACGACGGACGGGCCGGACAGCCCCGCCGCACGGATCGTGCTCCCCGACGGCACCGTGACGTCCACCGACGCTCCGGATATCAACGCCCGGCTGAGCGCGGTGGCGGGGTTCCCTGTCCACCTCGACGGACGGCCCGCCCCCGGTTCTGAGTCCCGGCGCAGGGAGGCTCCACCGGCCGGGAGCGATCCGCTCTCCGAGATCCGAGAGGTGATGGGGCGGATCGGATCCGAGCCGCTGCCGGACTTCTCGGTCTTCCCGGCCGATGTGTTGGAGTTCGAGGGGCCGCTCGGCGGGTACTACGACGCGCTGCCCCTTCTCATCATGACCACCTCGACGATGCGCACGCTCAGCGAGGCGCTGCCGGGGTCGGTGGTCGACGTGCTGAGATTCCGCCCGAGCCTCATGATCGATACCGACGCTGCCCCCGGCTACCCGGAGGCCGGTTGGGCACGCGGCACGCGGCTGGCGGTCGGTTCGGCCCTGCTCGAGATCGAGATGGGCTGTCCGCGCTGCGTCATGCCCACCCGCGAGGTGAACGCGTCCATCCCTGCCGATCGCGAGATCCTCCGGTACATCGTGAGGGAACTCGACCAGAACCTCGGTGTGTACGCGCGTGTGCTGCGCGGCGGCACGGTGGGTGTGGGCGACGCAGTCGTCGTCGCCTGACACCTGTTACCCGTTGTTCGCTGCCTCGTCCTCGACACCCCGCAGGAGATCCACCGCCTTCTCCACCGCCCGACGAGCCTGTGTCAGCCGCTTCTCTGCAGCCGGACGAGCGGTGGCTCCCGAGCGGAGCGCCTCACGGATCGAGTCAATGGCAAGATCCGCGATCTCGTCGGAGATGACCGAGAGTCGCTCCGCGATCTCGTCCGCCCGACCGGTCACCGGAGCGCCTCTGCCACAAGGTCCATCGGGTGGCGTACATTGAGGCCGGCGGCGGCCAAGTGCATGGCACAACCGGGATTCCCGCTCGCGATCACGGTTGCACCACTGCTACCGGCAGCGCGCCCGATCGACGCCACTTTCCTGTCCCGGATGTCACTGGCGAGTGCGGGCTGTAGAGCGCTGTATGCGCCGCCTGCGCCGCAGCACAGGCCCTCGTCGTCTAGCTCCACGACCCCGGCAACCGCAGCGAGCACGGTGCGGGTGTGCTGGTGGGCCTTCTGCACGTGGCGAAGGTGACACGGATCCTGGACCACCACCGGACCGAGGTGCCGACGGGGACGCAGTCGGTCAACGCGGGCGGCAACAAACTCCTGCGAGTCAACGACGCGAGCCGAAAAGACACGCGCCTGCTCGGTGCCGAGCAGGTGGCCATAGTCCTTCAGCGCAGCGCCGCAACCTGCCGAGTTGACAATGATCGGTGCGCTCCCGGGCATGGAGGCCATGACGGAATCGGCGAGCGCACGGGCATCGCCGGTGAGACCGGCGTGCGTGTGCAGTGCACCGCAGCAGCCACCGCCGGACCCGGGCACCTGCACGGTGGTGCCCACCGCAGCAAGTACCTCCGCAGTGGAACGGTGGGTGGACCGTTGCCACGCATCCATCACGCAACCAGTGAACAGCCAGGCGTCCTGGCCTGTGCTACGAACGGCGGCGCCCCGGCGTAACGCCAAACGGGGAAGCCCGAGGCGCCTGGGCACGAGCCCGGTGCGCTGGACGAGCGCGAGCGCGGTGGACCCTACGAGCAGGAGGCGGTGATGCGGGAGCATCCGGAACGCGAACCGCTGCCACTTCGGAGTGATGCGACCGAGTGCAGCGAGCGCCTCCCGAGTGCCCTCCATGAGGTGGCCGAACTGCACCCCACTGGGACACGCCGTCTCGCAGCCCCGGCACTGCACGCAGGTTTCCATCGAGTTCACAAAGTCGTCGCCGGGCTCGAGACCCTCCCACTGCACGGCACGCATCGCCGTGATTCGGCCCCGGGGGGATAACGCCTCCTCCCCCGACACCCGGAACGTCGGGCAGTGCGGCAGACAAAGCCCGCACGACACGCACCCGCTCAGCTCGTCATCGGACAGCGGCAGTCTCATGACATCCCTCCGGTCGTCCCCAGCACGTCCAACACATCGAGGCCAGGATTGAGGCGGCCTGTCGGGTCGAACAAGCCCTTGATCTGTTCGTGCAGCGAGCGCACCTCGGTCGACACCGCCGTTCCCGTCGGGGTGGGTTCGGCATGGTGAACCACACCGACGCCGATCTCGGCCACGAACGTACCGGTGAGCGAACGCAGCGATGTCGGCACAACCGAGCGCCGCGAACCGACCGGGAGCGAGGGCGGGCCCTCGACCTCTCGTGTACCGCTCACCGACCCGGCCTGGGCCTCAACATCCTCTGCATGGCCCTCGAGACAGACCCACGTCGTCTCGCCGTCCCACAACAGCGACGCAGGCCGGTAGAGCGACCCGAGCAGCGCGAACGGGTCAGCGCCCGTCGTGGCATACCAGCGAGAGACCGCTGGACGTGGCCGCGTGCGCAGGATCACCTCGCCGAGGAATCCGAGCGTGCCGAACGAGCCGACGAGGAGCCGACAGAGGTCGAAGCCGCTCACGTTCTTCACCGTTTGACCCCCGGCCTTCACAACCTGTCCCCGAGCGCCCACGTAACGAGCCTGCAGCAGCGTGTCGCGAACCGGGCCGCGACCGAGTCGGTACACATCGCTGCGACCGCAGGCGAGTGCTCCGCCCACCGTTCCCCCGGCGGGGAGAGCGAGTGACTGTCCCGCCTCGGCAAGCGTTGACAGCAACTCGTTCACCGTGGTTCCAGCACCGCAGCGCACCGTCATCTCGACAGGCTCGAACTCGACGATGCCGCTGGGTGCTGCGACGCAGCGCGCGTCCGGCATCGGGCCGCCGCGCGTCCCTGCGCCCGACACCGTGACCGGGTCCGAGGCACCAACCGTCTCCGCAAAGGCGCTCAGATCCATGCGCCCTCCGGCACCGAGTGCACGTCCCCGCACGAGGCGGGTGAGGGAAGGACCTTCATCGGGTTCGCGAGCGCAAGAGGGTCAAACGCCCGGCGGAGCAGTGCCTGCGCCTCCAGATCGTCGGGGCCGAACATGAGCGACATGTAGTCACGCTTCTCGAGACCGATTCCGTGTTCTCCAGACAGCACCCCACCAACCGCGACCGAGACCGCCACGATCTCCTCGCCAGCCAGGTGTACGCGCTCCATCGTCCCTGGCTCGCGACGGTCGAAAACGAGCAGTGGATGCAGGTTCCCGTCGCCTGCATGAAAAACGTTGAGGACCAAGAGTTCGTGGCGCTCGGCGATCTCGTACACCTTGGCGAGCACTTCGGTGAGGCGCCGCCGCGGCACCACGGTGTCGTGCAGGTAGTAGTTCGGCTTGATGCGTGCGATCGCCCCGAATGCCGACTTGCGGCCCTTCCAGAGCAGCAGTCGCTCCGCCTCGTCCTGGGCAACCCGGACGCTTCGGGCACCGTGCTCCTTACCGATCTCAATCACCCGTCGTACATCGGCATCGAGACCCACTGGGAGACCGGTGACCTCCACGAGCAGCACCGCGGCAGCGTCGAGGGGCAAGCCTGCGTGCACGAATGCCTCGACCGCCTGGATGCACAGACGATCCATCATCTCAAGCGCCGCCGGGAGGATCCCACCGGCGATGATGGCCGACACGGTGTTGGCCCCGTCGTCCACACTCGAGAAGTCCATGAGGAGCGTCCGCACGGAAGGCGGATTCTGGGTGAGACGCACGCACACCTTGGTGGTGATGCCGAGCATGCCCTCGCTGCCCACGAACACGCCGCGCAGGTCGTACCCCATCGGCTCGGGGTCCTCGCCACCGAGCACCGTGACGGACCCGTCCGGGAGCACCACCTCAAGGGCGAGGATGTGGGAGCTGGTCACGCCGTCCGCGAGGCAGTGGGGTCCGCCGGAATTGTTCGCCACGTTCCCGCCGATGGAGCAACTCTGTTGGCTTGAGGGATCCGGGGCGAAGTGCAGGCCCTCAGGCGCGGTGAACCTCGTGAGATCGAGGTTCAGCACACCGGGCTCCACCCACGCCATGCGGTTCTCGACATCCACACTCAGCACCCGGTTCATCTTGGTGAGCGCGATCACCACCGCACCGTCGAGCGGCACCGCCCCGCCGGCGAGACCGGTACCCGATCCCCGAGCCACAAAGGGGACGCCGTGGCGAACTGCCGCCCGAACACATTCCTGAACCTCAGCGGTTGAGGTGGGCAGGCAGACGACGGAGGTGGAGCCCGAGATGTTCGATGCATCGCGTGCGTACAGCGCGAGTTCAGTCGAGCCGGTGAGCACCCGGTCTGCGCCGAGCACACCACGAAGTTCACGAATTAGCGTCCCATTCACCGTCGACAGACCCTAGCGGAGGTACCCTCGCTCACCGATGCCGAAGACGCCGCAACCCTCCGACCTACACGAGTGGATCTCCTTCGAGGACCCGACCGAGGACCGAACATGGGTCATTGACGCCACATTCCTCCTGTCCTCGTGGACGTGTATCTACGGCCGCGGCTGTCAGGGTGTACTCACCGCTGACGCCACCGCGCTGCAGCAGGGCTGTTGCTCCTACGGGGCTCACTTCCTCGACAAGGACGATGTGGAGACGGTGAGAAATTCGTCAGCCCGGCTCACCGCGGACCAGTGGCAGTTCCGCAAGGAGGCCAAGAAGCTCGGCTGGCTCGACAAGGACCCCGACTCCGGCGACGACGTCACACGGGTCCACGAGGGTGCCTGCATCTTCCTGAACCGTCCCGGATTCGGTCGGGGCGCCGGATGTGCACTCCATGTCGGCGCCCTCGACGCGGGCGAGCGCCCGATGGACTGGAAGCCGGACGTCTGCTGGCAGCTTCCGATCCGGCTGGAGGAGCACACCGACAGCCACGGACACGTCACCTCCACCGTACGCGAGTGGAAGCGCCGCGACTGGGGAGACGCCGGTGAGGAGTTCCACTGGTGGTGCACCAACGACCAGTCAGCGTTCGTCGGGTCCAAGCGTGTCTTCGAAGAGATGAAGGACGAGATCTCCGAGCTCGTCGAACCGCACATCTACCCGCTCATCGTCGATCAGCTCAAGGCATTCGTCAAGCGACGCGCGAAGGCGGTCGCCCTGCCGCACCCGGCTGTGCGGCGCAAGAAGGACTGATCAGCCCTTCTTGGACGCCCGCCGGCGGTCCTCGGCCCCGAGGTGCTTCTTGCGGATCCGGATGGACTTGGGCGTGACCTCCACAAGCTCATCTTCGGTGATCCATTCGATTGCTGTCTCGAGCGTGTGCGTCACGGGTGTCGGAAGCTTCACGGCATCGTCGTGGCTGTGCGTGCGGATGTTGTTCTTCTCCTTGGCACGCACCGCGTTCACGAGCATCTCGTCGCTGCGGGAGTTCTCGCCGACAACCATGCCTTCGTAGCTCTGGTCCCCGGGGCTCACGAAGAGCGTGCCGCGCAACTGCAGGTTGTCGAGCGCGTACGCCGTCACCATCCCCATGCGGTCCGACACCATCGCTCCTCCGATGCGGTACGGCAGATCGCCGGCCCACTGGGTCCAGCCTGCGTGGTGCTGGTGGAGCAACGCGGTACCCCGCGTTGCGGTGAGCAGCATTGAGCGGAAGCCGATGAGCCCACGACTCGGGCACTCAAAGGTAACGATCGTGCGACCCGCATCGCCGGGGCGGAGGTCTACCACCCGGCCCTTGCGGGGCGCGAGTGCCTGGGTAACGGTGCCGACATGCTCGTCGGGGATGTCACACACGCCGCGCTCGAGGGGCTCGAAACGCTTTCCGTTCACTTCCTTGGTAATGACCTCGGGACGACTCACCTGAAGCTCGTAACCCTCACGACGCATCGACTCGATAAGCACCGCAAGCTGCAGCTCGCCCCGCCCGGCCACCTCGATGATGTCGGGCGAATCGGTCTCGTTCAGCCTGATCGAGACGTTGCCGAGCACCTCTCGTTCGAGTCGCTCCCTGAGATGGCGGCTCGTGAGGAACTTGCCTTCGCGTCCGGCCATTGGCGAGGTATTCACGCCGAAGGTCATGTTGAGCACCGGCTCGTCAACGGTCAGGCGTGTCAACGGCACCGGGTTTTCGACGGAGGCGATGGTGTCGCCGATCTCGACCTCCGGGAAACCGCCGACGACGAAGAGGTCGCCTGCGTAGACCTCGTCTGCGTCGGCCCGACCAACACCGGAGAACTCCATGAGCGAGGCCAGTTTGCGCTTGAGCGGGGGCTGACCCTCGCCGAACTCCTCCTCGAGGAGGGCAACCGTCTCACCACGTCGCAACACGCCGTTGTACACGCGACCGATAGCGAGGCGCCCAAGATATTCCGAGGCATCGAGGTTGGTGACCAGTGCCTGCAGCGGCGCAGAGTGGTCTCCGGCAGGCTCGGGGATGCAACGGACGATGGTGTCGAGCAGTGCCGACAGGTCGGCGTCCGCGGCAGGCATACCGATCCCTACCATCGTGCGTCCCTCTCGGGCCACGGCCGAGATCACCTCGAAGTCGATGTGTTCGTCGCCCGCGTCGAGGTCGATGAACAACTGGTAGACCTCGTCGAGAACTTCCTCCGGCCGGGCGTCCTGGCGATCGACCTTGTTGATAATCACGATCGCGGGAAGGTTGGCCATCAGAGCCTTCTGCAGCACGTACCTGGTTTGGGGAAGGGGACCCTCAGCCGCATCGACGAGCAGCAACACGCCGTCCACCATGGTGAGGGCTCGCTCGACCTCCCCACCGAAATCGGCGTGGCCGGGCGTGTCGACCAGATTGATCTTGACGCCCTTCCAGTTCACCGAGGCGGCCTTGGCCAAGATGGTGATGCCGCGCTCTCGCTCCTGATCGTTCGAGTCCATGACCCGATCGACCACTGCCTGGTGCGCTGCGAAGGTACCGGTGGCGCGCAGAAGTGCATCCACGAGTGTCGTCTTGCCGTGATCGACGTGCGCGACGAGAGCAACGTTACGGAGGGGAGTTCGGGGCATGAGAAAGGCGACCATCTTCGCCTGATTGGGGGGTCAGTGACCGCGGAGTGCGGTCGTTCGGGACTCAGGCGTCGTCGGCGTCGGCGTCGTCGGAGTCTTCATCTTCATCGAAGGTGACCCCGTACTTCTCGGCCAAAGCGGCGTACTTGTCCTCTTCGGAACTGGGTTCACGATCGGAACTACCAAGCCCCAGATCAAAGGCCCCGGGACCGGCTTGTTTCAACTTTCGCGCTTCTTCGAAGCGGCGATGACGACCCTTCTTCACGATAGGGCTCCTGAATCAGAGAATTGACATTGGCTCGCAGTCTACCGCGGAGATACGTGCATATTGCGCGGCCTCATTCGTGTCAACATAGGGAAATGGGACGAATTGTGGCGTTAGTGAACCAAAAGGGCGGGGTTGGCAAGACCACCGTCACCCTCGGACTGGCGGCAGCCGCCCAGGCGGCGGGCAATCGGGTGCTCGTGGTGGACCTCGATCCGCAGTCATCCACCTCGTGGGTGCTCGGGGTCGATCCCTCCAGCATCAAAGAGTCCACCTCGGAGCTGCTCAGCGGCAAGTCCGACCCGGTGGTGTACGAGAGCGCCTGGGGTGCCGGGGTGGACCTGCTCCCCGCGAGCCAGCGACTCCAGCAGCAGGAGTCCGGTCAGGGGCGCAGGCCAGAGTCGAGACTCCGCTCTGCCATCGAGTCGCTCGCCGCTGACTATGACGCCGTCCTCATCGACTGCCCACCGTCGCTCGGGAACCTCACCCTGAACGCGCTCACCGCCGCCCAGCACGCGGTCATCGTTGTCGAGCCCTCAGCGCTCGGGTTGCGCGGCATCACCGCCGTCGCCGACCTCATCGATGAGGTGTGGGATGCGTCCAATCCCGATCTCGACCTAGCCGGTGTGATCATCAACAAACTCCCCGCCGTGTCGGCCGAGGCAGACCGCAGGATCGAAGAACTTGCCCGCACCGTCGGCAAGAAAGCGGTTTGGCAACCGTCGGTGCCCCAACGCGTCATCGTGAACCAGGCGATTGCCGAGAGACGGCCGATCCACAGTTACGGGTACCGCTCCCAGGACGTCTCGGAGGCCTTCGATGCACTCTGGGTGAAGCTGCGCAAGCGCCTCAAGGACTGATCCGACGCCAGCGACGGATCACCATGCCGTCGGTGTCGTGGGTCTGGGGGAGCACCCGACCACCGTCGCCGTACGGCTGCCACGGCTCCCCCGGGGCCTCAATGGTCTCGAACCCCGACGGCATCGGATGACCGATCGACTCCGCGGCGGTGAGCGTGCAGACGCTGTACACCAGCGTGCCGCCTACACGCACGAGCGGCGCGCACGCTGCGATGATCCCGTGCTGGAGGGTCACGAGGTCGTCGATGTCGGAAGGCTCGATGTTCCAGCGGGCGTCGGGCCGCCTCCGTAGCGCGCCGAGCCCCGAGCAGGGCGCGTCGATGAGTACCCGGTCGAAACTTTCCTCCCGGAAAGGCGGTTCACATCCGTCTGCGCCCACCACCGCGAGGGTGAGGCCGAGACGTCGGGCGTTGCTCACGACGAGGCGGGCGCGGTGTGCCTGAACCTCGCCCGCGACAACAAAGGCCCCCGAGGAGGCCATTGCCGTTGCCTTGCCGCCGGGCGCCGAGCACACGTCGAGCACGCGCTCACCGGCAGTCGCACCGACCAGCGAGGCGACCCACTGGCTGGAGAGGTCCTGGGTATAGCCGTCTTCGCGCATCGTGACGCTGGGCGCCTCGTTCATCCGCACCAGGGCTGCAAGTGCATCCGTCTCGCCGAGTTCCTCGGTCAACCGCTCGAGCACCCAGTCCGGGTAGGACAGCTCCGCGGCCGGTCCGGGCCAGTGAGGCATCGGATTGGCCGCCACCTTGCGGAGCACAGCGTTGATGAACCCACGCACGGGCTTCGGCGCAAGTTCCACGGTCTCGCCCACTGCCGCATGGGCAGCGACGCCCGCGTACATCAGTTGGTACGCGCCGAGCCGGAGGATCGTCCGGATCTCCGGGTCCGGGTCCTTCACCACGAAGCGGTTCACGCTCACGTCGCAGGCGCGACGCATCCGGGTGCACCCGTAGACGAGCTCGGTCACGAACCGGCGGTCCCGGTCGTGCAACGTGGACTCGCCGAGCATCGTCGGGAGCAACAGATTGGCGTAGGCCCCCTCGTGCTCGATCCGGCACAGTGCCCGATACGCAACCTCTCTGGCCGTTTCAGTGACCAAGCAACTCACCCACTGTCGGTCTCGCGCCGTGTACCCACGACTTTGCGTCCATCGCTGCCTTGCCCTCCGGCTGCACCATCTCGAGCAGGAGCGCTTGCCCGTCGCCGCACGTGACGCGCAGCCCCTCGAGGGACCCGGGCGTGTTCGGCGCCGCTGCGCCATCGGGAACCGCAGCGTGAATGCGGAGTCGGCGGCCCCGCAATGACGTCCACGCCGTGCCGAGGCGCACCAGGCGGTCAATGACCGCTGCTGGAGCGTCCCAGTCGATCCGCAGTTCCTCGGGCCGGATCTTGGAGGCGTACGTGGGCTCGCCACTCTGCGGCTCGGGGTTGTGCAACCCGCTTCCGAGGCAGCGGAGCAGTTGCTGCACCCCTGCATCAACGAGCTCGTGACGCACCTCGTCGACGGTGGCCCGGGGGCGGATCGGCACCCTGACGGTGTCGAATACCGGGCCGGTGTCGAGGCCCTCCTCGAGTTGCATCAAACAGGTTCCGGTCTCGGTGTCGCCGGCGAGGATCGCCCGTTCGACGGGGGCCGCCCCGCGCCATCGCGGCAGGAGCGAGAAGTGAATGTTGATCATCGGTACCTGCTCGAGCACTGGTCGCCGAACGAGGCTGCCGTACGCCACCACCACGCCGAGGTCTGCACCCACGCCCAGTACGTCCTCGACACGCTCGGACACCGCAAGATCGAGGGCTAGCGCGGCCGCCTTCACCGGGGAAGGTGAGGTTTCTTTGCCCCGACCCCGACGTCTGTCGGGACCACTCACCACGAGAGCGATGTCAAAGCCGTTGGAAACGAGCGCCTGCAGCGGGCGAACCGCCATCGCCGGCGTACCCAGATAGACGAGGCGTCTCGGAAACTCGGGAACCGTTGCGAGGGATGTGGTGGTCACGTGAGGCGAAGGCGCCGCGGTCGGCGGGGGGCCTTCGTCGGCTCGTCCTGAAGGCGCCGGTACTCGATGAGCGCTTCCTTGCGCTGGTCCGGTGTCATCCGGTCGAACATGAGCACACCGTGCAGGTGGTCCATTTCGTGTTGGATGAGGCGCGCCCACAGTTCGTCGGCCTCGAACTCGACCTCGTTGCCGTCGAGATCCCATCCGTGCAGGAGCACTTGCTTGGGCCGGACAATCTCGACGTAGAGACCGGGGATGGAGAGACAGCCCTCCTCGAACACCCACTCGCCGCCCGAATCCTTGATGGTGGGGTTGATGATCGCGCCCGCCTGACCGTCGTTGTCGTACACGAACAGCTGCTTCTGGATGCCGATCTGGGGTGCCGCGAGCCCGATTCCGGGGGCTTCGTACATGACCTCAAACATCTCGTCGACCAGGCGAACGATCTTGCCATCGACGTCGGTAACCGGCGCAGCCGGGGCCTTGAGCACCGGGTCACCAAAGAGACGAATATCACGAGCCATCACGTGCAAGGCTACCGAGGCTCATGTCCGACTCGCAGTACTTCCACGACTCCCCCGAGGTTGCATCCGACCCCGTCGACATTGACGTATCGCTCCCGGACCTCGCGTTCAGGCTGCGGACCGACCGGGGTGTGTTCTCCCGCGGGGCGCTCGACACGGGCACGAGGCTGCTGCTTGCCGAGGCCCCCACCCCACCGGCCACGGGCACGTTCCTCGATCTCGGCTGTGGCGCCGGCCCCATCGCGGTGGCCCTCGCTTTGCGCTCGCCCGGGGCCGTGGTGTGGGCCGTCGACGTGAACGAGCGCGCGAGGGAACTCACAGCCCTCAATGCCGTCCGGGCCGGCGCCGACAACGTCGTCGTTGCTGAACCTCACGACGTCCAGAGCGAGACCCGCTTCGACCTCATCTGGTCCAATCCCCCCATCCGCATCGGCAAGGACGCGCTCCACGAACTGCTCGTTCGGTGGCTCTCACGTCTCGCTCCGGGTGGGTCCGCCCTTCTCGTCGTGCAGAAACACCTCGGGTCGGACTCCCTCGCCACGTGGCTCGAGCAACAGGGTTGGGCTGTCGAGCGGTTGATCTCTCGCGCCGGCTACCGACTGCTCCGCGTCACCGCCGTCGCTTAGACCCGGTGCGGGTCCACCTCAACCCGTACTCCTCGCGGTCGCGGACCGAGCGTCTGCAGGCCGTCTGCGAGGTCATCCCACGTGAGTGCCCGCACGAGCCAACGCCCCTGAGCGGGCCCGCTCAGTTCGAGGCCCAGGGGGCACGGTTGGAGCCAGGAGGACGCAGCAGTCCCCGATACCGCCGCGAGCGCCCGCGCCGGCGGGAGACCGAGGAGCAACCGCCGTTCACGCTCTGGCTCCACGAGGCGTGAGGGGTCTGCGTGAAGGGCCGCCTGCACCACTTCGTGCCGGGGGAGGTCCGTCTGCAGGAGTACACGACCACCCGAGGCCCGCGCACCGACGAGACGGGCGGCGCGTACCACGAGCGACATTGCCTCCTCTGCAGCCCGGTACCTCGGCGCGAGCAACTCGTCATCGAAGTCCACGAACACCACCGTGGACGCCGAACGAACACGGTGCAGCACCGCCTCGGTCCCGAGGAATACCGCGTCGGGCGGGGCCGACGCCACCGCGTCGTCCGCTGCGTCTGCTGAGACCTCCACGACCGGCCGCCGGATAGCTGCCGCGAGTTCGTCGCGCAGGCGGGCGATCCCGATCCCGATCCCGGCAAGCCGAGTAGACCCACAGGCGTTGCACAGCGCGGGACGCGTTGCCTCGCAGCGCGAACAGTGCAGGGTGGCATCCCGGGCCTGAGACACCCCTGCGTGACATGCCGCGCACGTCACCTGTGCTCGGCATGCCCTGCACACGAGCCGACGTGACCGACCCTTTGTGTTCAGGACGCAGACCACACGCTGGTGTGGATCGCGACACGCCTCGAGCAACGCTCGGGAAACTGGGCTCGCGAGCGGAAGTTCCTCGACGGAACGATCCACTACCGCGACGAACGGCCAACCGTTCCGCTCCTCCACCCGACTCGGGCGCGAGGCCCTCGAACCGGCCCACGCGAGCGCCTCCAGTGTCGGCGTCGGCGACACCAGCCAACACGGCACCGCTGCTCGGCGTGCACGCTCGACAGCGACGTCCCTCGCATGCCAGGTGGGGCTGCGCTCGTCCTGGAGCGATTCGTCGTGCTCGTCGATCACGACAATGCCCGCGAGACCCGGACACGGCGACCAGACAGCGGCACGCGCCCCGATCACCACGTCAACACCGCCGGCGGCCGCCGCCCAGTCACGGGGCGTGACGGCGACACGGAGCCCAGCCCCGCGCAGCCGGGCCGCGAGCAGGCCGGCGCCGTCCACGTCCGGTTGAACCACCAGGATCGGACCCGACGAACATGCTGCCAGAAACGTCGGCAGCGGATCTGCGCACGGAGGGAGACGGATTACGCCGCCAAGCGGGTCGAGAACGCGCTGCTCGGCAGGATCCCACGTGCGCGGCGGCGAGGAAACTGCCTTCTTGACGAGGGCGGCCGGAGAAGCGGCGAGCAGGAAGGGGCGCAACCGACCGGCCCAGCGATGGGCGGCCCAGCGGGCCAGATCGATCACCGCCTCGTCGGGGCCGATGCCGCTCCACGAAGCAACGGGCTTGAGGTTCTCGATATCGCTCGTGGCCGAGAGCTCAACGACCCACGCTCGAACCTTGCGCGGCCCGAGCGGCACTCGGACAATCGAGCCGACCCGTACCGCGTCCGCGAGTTCGGGCGGCACGACGTAATCGAACTGCTTGTCGAGCCCCGTGACGTCGGGTACAACCCGGGCGATCAACGCCCCATCGGTCACGTGCCGACGGCTGCCCGGAAGGCCTCGAGCTTGGTCAGGTGCTCCCAGGTAAAGGCATTCAGGTCACGGCCGAAGTGACCGTATGCCGCTGTCTTCTTGTAGATCGGCTTCTTCAGCCCGAGATCACGCACGATGGCCGCCGGGCGCAGGTCGAACGTGTCCCGAACGGCCTGCTCGATCAGCTCGACTGCAACTGCCTCCGTGCCGAACGTCTCGACGAGGATCGAGATCGGCTGTGCCATACCGATCGCGTACGCCACCTGGACCTCGCAGCGGGAGGCGGCACCCGACGCAACGACGTGCTTGGCTACCCAGCGAGCGGCATAGGCAGCAGAACGGTCGACCTTGGAAGGATCCTTCCCGCTGAACGCGCCGCCACCGTGGCGACCCATACCACCGTAGGTGTCCACGATGATCTTGCGTCCGGTGAGACCCGTGTCCGCATGGGGGCCACCCTTTTCGAACACGCCGGTCGGGTTCACGTACACGGCGAAATCGTCGCCGCGGAATCGCTCGGGCACCATCGGGTTGATGACCTGCTCGATGAGATCGGGGCGGATGATGCTGTCCCGGTCGATACCCGGGGCGTGCTGCGTGGAGACGAGCACCGTGCGCAGGCGGACCGGCCGTCCGCCCTCGTAGTCGAAGGTGACCTGGGTCTTGCCGTCTGGCCGCAGGTACGGGATCGCCCCGCTCTTGCGCACCTCAGCCAGTCGTTCGGCGAGTCGGTGCGCCAACCAGATCGGCAGCGGCATGAGGTCCGGCGTCTCGTCGCATGCGTAGCCGAACATCATGCCCTGGTCGCCCGCACCCTGCGCGTTGATCTGGTCCTCGCCGCTCTTACCGGCGCGCAGTTCCTCGGACTTGTCGACGCCCTTCGCAATGTCAACGCTCTGCTCGTCGATGGAGACGATCACGCCACAGGTATTCCCGTCGAAGCCGTACAGCGCATTGTCGTACCCGATCTCTTTGATCGTCTCACGAGCAAGCCGCGGGATGTCCACGTAGGCGGTCGTGGAGATCTCTCCGGCCACGACGCACAGGCCCGTGGTGAGCAGTGTCTCGCACGCAACGCGTCCGTTGGGGTCCTCGGCAAGGATGGCATCGAGCACGGCGTCTGATACCTGGTCCGCCATCTTGTCGGGATGGCCCTCGGTGACCGACTCCGACGTGAACGTGTACTTGCGCATGCTGTGCTCCTCGGCCTACGGCTCGCTGTGGGGTGCGAGAATGGCCACTGCCGCGTCGACCACGGCCCTGGCAATCTCCCGCTTGTCACTCAAACTTACGGTGAGCGGCTCACCATGACGTCGAACGATAGTGACAGCGTTGGTGTCATGGTGGAACCCCACCCCCGGCTGGCTCACGTCGTTGGCAACGATGAGGTCGAGGTTCTTGCGGAGCAACTTGGCCTGGGCATTCGCCAGCAGGTCACTGGTCTCAGCGGCGAAGCCCACCAACACCTGCCCAGCGGGCTTGCGGGCTCCGAGGGAGGCCAGGATGTCCGGCGTTGCCTCGAGCAGGATCTGGGGTGCCCCACTGTCTTTCTTGATCTTCCCCGAGGCTGCGGTGACCGGTCGGAAGTCGGCCACCGCGGCAGCCATGATCACGATGTTGCACGAGGCGGCGTGCCGGTCGACAGCGTCCTGCATCTGCGCCGCCGTCTCCACCGGCATCACCTGAACGTCCCCAGCAGGAACCGGGAGATCGACGGTGGACACGAGCACCACGTGAGCGCCGCGGCTCGCCGCCTCCGCAGCGACTGCGTAGCCCTGCTTGCCCGACGAACGGTTGGCGATGACGCGCACGGCGTCGATCGGCTCCCGCGTTCCGCCCGCCGTGACGAGCACCGTGCGGCCGTGGAGGTCGGCGGGCGTGAGCAGGCGCTCCACCGCTGCCACGATTGCCTCCGGGGAGGCGAGGCGACCCCTTCCGACGTCGCCTCCGGCGAGCCGTCCGGCCTCGGGCTCGAGCACGTGAACCCCGCGACGGCGCAATGTCGCGAGGTTGTCGTGCACCGCCGGGTGCTCCCACATCTCGGTATGCATCGCCGGACACACCAGCACCGGTGCGCGGGTGGCGAGCAGCGTCGCCGTCAACAGGTCCGACGAGATTCCGGCGGCGTACGCGCCGATGAGCCGGGCAGTTGCCGGTGCGACGAGGACGAGATCCGCCCCCTGACCGAGTCGGGTATGGGGAATCGGTGACTCCTCGTCCCACAGGCTCGATTGAACGGGCTCGGACGCAAGGGCAGACAGCGTGGTCCGGCCGATGAAGTGCTCCGCGCCCTTCGTCATGATCGGTGAGACGTACGCGCCGGCGTCGACGAGACGACGGCACACCTCAACGGCCTTGTAGGCGGCGATGCCGCCGGTGACACCGATGACGATGCGCTTACCGGCGAGCGTTCCCATCAGAGATCAGGCCGAGACCTCGTCAGCGGCCGGCGCGGAATCGGCGTCTGCGACGGCCACTTCCTCGCCCTCGACCGCGGCCGGCTTCACCGGGTGTGCCTCGATCTTGTCGGCTGCGATCTCCTCGAACGCGATGGAGAGCGGCTTGCGCGCAACCGAACTCACCTGCGGCGGCACCATCGTGCCGAGACCCTCGCCGAGATGGCTGAAGTACGAGTTGATCTGGCGGGCGCGCTTGGCCGCGAGCGTGACCAGGCTGAACTTGGAATCCACACGGTCGAGCAGTTCCTCGATCGGCGGGTTGATCATTGAATCGTGTGCGCGTGCCATGAGGGGAATCCTTTGCGTCTGAGACGGGTAGGAGGATGGGAAAGTCTAACGTGTGTGTGAGCGGGACAGACGTTCCCGGTCCACGATGGCGGCCATCTCGGCGATCGTCCGCTCGAGGTCATCGTTGATAACCACGTGGTCGGCGAGCTCGGAACCCTCGGGTTCTTCCTCCTCAGCCTTGCGAAGCCGCTCCAATACCTTGTCCGGGGCGTCCCCCCGTCCGGTGAGGCGGAGTTGCTGTTCCTCCCGCGACGGCGGCAGGACGAAGATCAACAAAGCATCTGGGTTGCGTTCCCGGACCTGCTTGGCGCCCTGCAACTCGATTTCGAGGACCACATCACGCCCGGGCGGGGGCTCGGGCAATGGTGTGCCATACAGGTTGCCAAGAAAGTTGGTCCACTCGAGGAAACCGTCGCGCTCCACATGAGCCTCGAAGTCGTCCCTCGTGGTGAAGCGATAGGCATCGTTTGCCTCGCCATCACGTTGCGGCCGAGTGGTCCAACTCCGGCTCAACCAGAGACGGGGGTCCCGTTGGACCAACGCCGACACGATCGTCCCCTTCCCGACACCGCCGGGCCCGGAAACGATGATGACCAGCGGGTCCACAGTGGGAGGATCAGCCCAGCTTCTCGAGCAGCGCTATCCGCTGCTGGGCGCCGAGGCCCTGGACACGACGGGAGTCGGCGATACCGACCTCTTCCATGACGCGGCGGGCCTTCACCTTGCCGAGGCCGGGCAGCGATTCGAGCATGGCAAGCACCTTGAGCTTGCCCACCACCGGATCGGAGTCTGCGTTTTCGAGCGTCTGACGAAGGGTGACCGAACCCATCTTCAGCTTGCTCTTGAGTTCGGCACGGGCTGCACGGGCTACCGCTGCCTTTGCGAGGGCGGCGGCACGCTGGGCGGGATCGAGGACGGGGGGAGTAGCCATTGACACAACCGTACCCCCCGGAAGTGGGTCTCTACTTGCATCGAAGCAGTGTGAGTGACCGAAATCACGATGTCGAGCGGGACGTCCGCCGGTGAACGTCGGCCAGTGCATTGCGTGTAGCGACAGCAACTTGCCGACTTGCCTGGGCGAAGCCATCATCGCGCGCGGCATACAGCACGGCGCGTGATGAATTGACGACGACACCACCCGCTGGGGTCATTGCCGGGCCGACACCCTCCGCGTCCCCGCCCTGGGCTCCGACACCGGGCACCAGCAGCGGCAACTCCCCCACCACCTGTCGCACCTCACCGAGTTCGGCTGGATACGTCGCTCCGACCACGAGCCCGAGGCGACCGCTGTCACCAAATCGCGTCGAGAGGTCCCTCGCCACACGGAGGAACAGCGGCTCGCCTTCCACGTGCAGTCCCTGAATGTCGGCGCTACCCGGGTTGGAGGTGCGGCAGAGGACAAAGACGCTCCCCCGTTCCACGAACGGTTCAATCGTGTCATACCCGAGATAAGGGTTCACCGTGACAGCGTCCGCGCCGTAGCGATCGAAGGCCTCTTTCGCGTACTGCTGTGCCGTCGGTCCGATGTCGCCCCGCTTCGCGTCGAGGATTACCGGCACGTCGGGGGCGACGGCGCGGATGTGCGCGATCGTTCGCTCCAACTGCTGCTCTCCGCCGAATGCCGCGAAGTAGGCGATCTGTGGCTTGAACGCGCACACGAGATCCTTGGTTGCGTCGATGATGTCCCGACAGAACTCGAAGGTGAGAGAGGGATCGTTGGCAAAGCGGTCCGGGTACTTCGCAGGTTCCGGATCGAGGCCAACGCACAGCAGCGAGCCGGAGCGCTGCCACGAGGCGCTGAGCAGGGAACTGATCGTGCTCACGACAGCCCCCCGCGGTGAGCGATACCGACGACGTCCCGGATCGAAGCGATACCCCGCAGCGCGAGGAGCCGACGCAGAGACTCGAGGATGTTCAACGACGCCCTGGGGTCCGCGAACGTTGCGGTTCCCACCTGCACGGCCTGCGCCCCAGCCATGAGCAGTTCGAGGGCGGTCCCTGCGTCGCTCACACCACCGACCCCGACAATCGGGAGGTTCGGGAGCGCCTGACGAACGTCGTATACGGCTCGAACCGCGACGGGGTGAACGGCCGGACCGGAGAGTCCGCCGCCACCCCTACCCAGCACCGGTAGCCCGGTCTGCGTATCGATCACCATGCCGAGCACGGTGTTCACGAGCGTCACTGCCTGCGCACCCGCCTCACTCACGGCTGTGGCCACCTCGACCAAGCGGTCGGTATTGGGCGACAGTTTCGCCCAGCAAGGGAGCGCACACACCTGCACCGCCTTCATCACCTCCGACGACAATTCGGCGTCGTGGGCGAAGATCCCGGCCCGGCCCTCGAGGTTCGGGCACGACAGATTCACCTCGACTGCAACGACGTCGTCGCCGACACCGACGAGATTGGCCGCCGCGAGCGCATAGTCCTCGAGCCGCCGGCCCCAGATACTCACCACGACCCGCGCCCCGGTGGCGCGCAGCCGCGGGAGCGTGTCACGGCGCCAGTGCTCAACACCCGGTCCCTGCAGACCGACTGCGTTGATCATCCCGGCGGTCGTGGGGTGCACCCTGGGAGCGGGGTTGCCCTCCCAGGGGTAGGGGGCCAACGACTTCACGACGTGGGCACCGAGCAGTGACAGGTCGAAGTACTCGCTCAGTTCGGCGCCGTGGCCAGCAGTACCGGACGCCGTCATCACCGGATTGGGGAGCGCCAGCGAACCGACGTGCGTGGTGAGGTCCACCTCCGAGGCCCCCACGTCGTGCTCCTTGCTGCTCATCGTGCGTGGTACTCCTGCAGGCTCCGCACGGTGGTCGGGTGCTGCATCACCTCGGACATGCCCTCCGCCGCCGCGAGCGCAGCGTCCACCGTGGTCACCGAGCTGACGCCGTTGACGTTCGCTGCGATCCGGATGTACATACCGTCGCTACGGGATCCACCGCCGCGCGGGGTGTTGACCACGAAAGTCACCCGTCCGGCCTCGATCAGGTCGACCGCTGTCGAATCCGTCTCGTTGCGCTTCGCCTCAAAGATCTTCGCAACCCGCTCGTCTACGTCGACACCAAAGCGTGCCAGGTATTCCGCCGTCCCATAGGTGGCGGCGATCTTGAGACCGAGCGCCCTGAATCGTTTGGCCACGACGATGCCGGCAGGCTTGTCTGAGTCGTTGAGCGAGAGGAACACCATCCCGTCGGTGGGGAGCAGCGTCCCGGCCGCAGTCTCGGCCTTGAAGAAGGCACGCCCGAAGTTCACGTCGATGCCCATCACCTCACCGGTCGAGCGCATCTCCGGTCCGAGCGCTGTGTCAACCTCGGGGAACCGGCTGAAGGGAAGCACCGCCTCCTTGACCGCAACGTGCTTGCCCGGCACCGGGTCCTGCAGCAGGCCCTCGCGCCGCAGTTCCTCCAGCGTTGACCCGAGCATCACCCTCGTCGCCACCTTGGCTAGGGGGACGCCGGTTGCCTTCGCTACAAAGGGAACCGTGCGGCTGGCCCGAGGGTTCGCCTCGATCACGTAGACCGTCGTGCCCTGCACCGCAAACTGGACATTGATGAGGCCACGCACGTCCAGCGCGTCGGCGATCGCCGACGTGTAGCTCGAGATCACCTCCACCACCCAGGCCGGCAGTGTCTGCGGGGGGAGAGCACA
>CAMDBM010000026.1:0-41823 GCA_945889085.1 Ferrithrix thermotolerans DSM 19514 | reverse complement strand
GACGAAGCGGCCTCACAGCCCACACGTCGGTCCGCCCAGACGTTTGCGCCTCCCCTCCTCCCACTGCTCATCGTCGCGGTGTTGCTGGCGTTTCTCGTTGTCTGGCGCATTGTGCGCCGATATCGGAATCTCGATGATTCCGATGGGAACGTCATCGACGGGAACCCCGGCGGCGATTCAGGCTCTAACGAGCAGGAGTCCGTGCTCGCATGAACCGTCGGTCGGTCAACGTCGCTGGACGGCTCGGTGGTGTCGTTGCTGTCTGCTTGTTCCTGGTGTTGGCCCCATTTGCAGTAGTGCCTGCAGGTGCGGGTGGTGTGTCGTCGCCGACAGCAACAACAGCACCAACGGCACCGACGAGTTCTTCGGCCGCCAAGCCTGCGTCAAGCGCTCGTGCCCCGTCGGTAGCCCTGGGGCTCAAGGAGATTGCTGTCGGATCAACGGTCTCGATCAGGCTCAACAACTTCATCGCGAAAGTCCTGACCGTCACCGTGTGCGGCAACGAAGGCCGGCGCGGTTCGGTCGACTGCAATGTCAAGGACGCCAAGACCGTCGAGGTCCCGACCGACAACAGGTTCTTCCTCGTGGATTTCACGATGTCGAAGCCGCCAGTGCCCTGTCCCTGCATAGTGCAGGTGTCGAGCGAGCGGTTCGACGAGGTTGCGGTGGCTGCGTTCACGTTGTTCGGGCACCCGATCGCGCCGGTCGTCGACAGCGGCAAGGGAGCCGTTCCGCTTCAGGTCTCCATCGTTGTCGAACCGGCCGACGATGGCCTGTGGGCGAGGGCACGCACGAGCCTGGCGGGTGCAACGTGGTACGACGTGACGGTCATCGTGCAGAACACCTCGGCATCCGCAGTGCAAGGAACCGCGCTCGCCGTTGAGGTTGGTCGGAACACCGAAGACTCGATCAAGGACGTGGCGTTTCCCAAGATTGACGACATCGGACCACGGGGCACCTGGCGTGAGACCGTTCGGCTCAGGCTGTCGTCCCCGATCTACGGCACGTACGTGTGGCGAGCGGCCACAACAGCATTCGGGCTGTCCACCACGGCGACCACGACAACCAAGAATCAACCGACGTTGTTCGTGGTACTCGCTGGAATCTTCGGTCTCGCCGTGCTGACGCTCGTCGTTCGACTGACGTTCCGTGTGGTGTGTCGACTCTTGCGCCGGCGCAAGCCGCCGGCCGTCGTTTCCCCGCCGTTAACCTGAGAAAACCCTGTTCAGAGGCACTATTAGTGATCGCTCGGGAGTTGGTTTCCTCGGCCGTTGCTGACCGTTCACCTCCTGTTCATTGTCGCAAAAGATGGCTGACACCCTGATTCTTTAGGTTCGGGAGTGCTGAACAACCCCCCAATCAGGAGCAAAAGCACAACGTGAACATTTCCAAGCGTGTTTCCTTCATCGGCGCAGCCGTAGCGCTCGCCCTCACCGCTGCAGCGTGCGGCGACAAGAAGGAGTCCACCGAGACGACAACCGCACCCGAGACGACGGCCGCCACAGAGACGACCGCCGCCACCGAGACGACCACCGCCGGTGGTCTGGACCTCTCGAATGTCAAGGGCAACGTGTTCGTCACGGGTTCTTCCACTGTCGAGCCGATCTCCATCAAGGTTGGCGAGCTCGCCAAGACCCTGAGCGGCGGCGGCCTTGCCGTGACCGTGGAGGGCCCCGGCACCGGTGACGGCTTCAAGACCTTCTGCGCCGGTGGTGCGGACATCTCCGACGCCAGTCGCAAGATCAAGGACACCGAGGCAGAGGCCTGCAAGGCCGGCGGCGTGGAGTACATCGAACTGGCTGTCGCTATCGACGGTCTGACGGTGGCCACCAGCCCGAAGAACACCGCCGTCGAGTGTCTCGACACCAAGGCGCTCTATGCGCTGCTCGGGCCGGAGTCCGAGGGCACGGTAAGCAAGTGGAGCGATGCGAACGCACTGGCCACCGAGCTCGGCTCGAAGTACAACAACCTTCCCGCTGCTGACCTCGTGGTGAGCGGCCCCGGCGAGGAGTCGGGCACCTATGACACCTTCGTCGAGTTCGCCATTGCGGCGATCGCCAAGGAGCGCAAGATTGAGAAGGCAGCCGTTCGTGCGGACTACTCCTCCAGCGCAAACGACAACCTGATCGTTGAGGGCATCGAGGGTGCCGACACATCGCTCGGCTGGGTCGGCTATGCGTTCTACGTCGCCGAGGCTGCCCGCATGAAGGCAATTGGCATCGCCAACAAGGAGGGCACCTGCGTCCTCCCGACGCCGGAGACGATTGCCGACGGCTCGTACCCGTTCAGCCGGACGCTGTACATCTACGTGAACAAAGCCAAGGCCGCAGCGAACCCGGCAGTGGCCGGCTACGTGGACCTGTACCTCAGCACCCAGGGCCTCGCCGAGGTTCCGGCTGCCGGGTATGTGTCACTGACGGCGGACAATATCAAGGCGAGCATCGACGCCTGGGCTGCTCGTACGGCCTAATCGTTAGTGCTCAGTAACGGCGTGAGGGTTGGGCACTGCGAGGCAGTGCCCAACCCCTTCGTTTGTAGCAAGATCCATACCGAAGCCGGATCGAGAGGGGGGGCGAGCAGTGACAACAGGAAACGTCAGAATCACGCTCGCCGACCTTCGCGGCAATGCTCGCCGACGGCGCAAGGAACAGCGCATGAAGGCGACCTTCTTTGCGGCCGCAGGTGTGTCGGTGGTCATCGGCGGTCTCATCCTCTTCGTGCTCACGAGGGGAGCGGTCCAGTTCCTCAGCCAGATCGATTTCGGCCAGCTGAAGGACTCGGGTTGGTTCCCGAGGCGCGACCGCTTCGACCTGACCACACTCGTGGTCGCGAGCGTCATCATGGGGCTCATCGCAATGATCGTTGCCGTGCCTGTCGGCCTCGGTACAGCGATCTACCTGTCCGAGTACGCGAAGCCTCGCGTGCGCTCGGTCATCAAGCCGATCATTGAGGTCCTCGCGGGTATCCCGTCGGTGGTCGTCGGGTACTTCGCCCTGAGGTTCATCCAGCCCGAGATCGTGGAGCGACTGTTCGACCCCCGCTCCAACAAGTCCATGCTCGCCGGCGGTCTCGGTATCGGAATCCTCGTGATCCCGATCATGGCATCCATCTCTGAGGACGCGCTTCGAGCCGTCCCGCACCCCCTCCGCGAGGCGAGCTACGGGGTGGGCGCGCGCAAATCCACCACGACCGCCAAGATCGTGCTCCCGGCAGCGGTGTCCGGCCTCGTCGCCGCATTCGTGATCGCAGTGTCACGCGCCATCGGCGAGACAATGGTGGCCACGATGGCGGGCGGACCCGACGGTTCCGGCCCGTTCTCGAGGAACCCGCTCGAGGGGGGGCTCACGCTTACCGCCGCGATGACCAATGCGGCGGGCGGTACTGATCAAGCAGTGAAGGGAGCATCGTTCAACGTGCTGTTCTTCCTCGGCCTTGTGCTGTTCTTACTGACCATGGTCCTGAACCTCATTGGCGACCGCTTCGTCCGGCGCGTCCGGATGAAGTACTGAGTGAGCACCCGAACATGACCGCAACACAGGCACCCGGAATCAAGTCCCTCAACATCCGTGAGGCGCTGACGCGTAAGCAGCGCAACCCCGCAGGGGTCGCGCTGCACGTGGCGCTCGTGCTCTCGATGCTGTTCGCGCTGCTCGTGCTCTTCACGCTCATCGGTCAGGTGATGGTCAAGGGCATCCCGATGCTGACCAATCGTGGCACCGGATTCCTTACCGGGACGATCGGCTCCGAGCCGACCAAGATCGGGCTGTGGCCCGGACTGTATGGCTCGTTCTTCATCGGTCTCGGCGTGATCGTGTTCGCCTTCCCCGTTGGGATAGCGGCAGCGATCTACCTGGAGGAGTACTCCAAGCAGGGGCCGCTTGCGCGTTTCATCCGGATCAATATCCGGAACCTGGCAGGCGTGCCGGCTGTGATTTTCGGTGTGCTCGGGCTCATCATCTTCGTCCAGTGGCTTGATCCGGTAACCAAGGGCGAGACGGTCGTGGCCGCGGCGCTTACTCTCTCTGTCCTGGTGCTGCCCATCGTCGTCATCACGGCGTCCGAGGCGATTCGCGCCGTCCCGCAGGGTCTCCGCGAGGCCGGCTACGGGGTGGGTGCTACGAAGTGGGAAGTAACCCGGGACATGACGCTGCCGTATGCGGCCCCGGGCATCCTCACCGGTCTCGTACTGTCCGTGGCTCGGGCCCTCGGTGAGGCGGCCCCGCTCATCCTCGTCGGGGCAATTACGGGCCTGCTGCCGAGAACCGGGCTCACCGAACGGTTCACAGCGCTTCCCATCCTTATCTACAACTGGTCCGGCCGACCCGGCCGTCCCGGCAAGGTCGATTGGGAGAATGCTGCTGCTGGGGCCGCTCTCCTGCTCCTCCTGCTTGTCTTCCTGTTCAATGTGGTTGCGGTCGTGCTGCGCACCCGGTTTGAGCGTCGGCGGTCCGGGCTGTGAATCAACCCGTCATGAAGCAAGGAGCACCCCACACGGTGGACAACGAACAAACGAGCGATTCGCCGCTCCGAGGGCTCTCTGTACCCGTGTCCGGAACGGCTGATGCGAACCAGGCTGCGAGCACGGTGTTCGACATCAAGGACCTCAGCGTTTTCTACGGGGACTTCAGGGCGGTCCGTGACGTGACCCTGACGATTCGTCGGCTCGAGGTAACGGCGTTCATCGGCCCGTCAGGCTGTGGCAAGACCACCGTGCTCCGCTGCCTCAACAGGATGAACGACTTCATCGAGTCGGCCCGGGTCGAGGGGTCGGTGCTCTACCACGACGTTGACCTGTACGACCCCGCCGTGAACGCCACCGAGGTGCGCCGGCGGATCGGCATGGTGTTCCAGAAGCCGAACCCGTTCCCGAAAAGCATCTACGACAACGTTGCCTACGGTCCGCGATTGCTCGGCAAGCGCAGCAAGAGCGAGTTGGACGGCATCGTGGAGGAGTCGCTGCGGGGTGCAGCGCTCTGGGCGGAGGTGAAGGATCGTCTCAAACAGTCCGGCACCGGCCTGTCGGGAGGTCAGCAGCAGCGTCTCTGTATCGCGAGGGCGATAGCGGTCGAGCCGGAGGTCATCCTCATGGACGAGCCGTGCTCGGCACTCGATCCGATCGCAACGGCGCGCATCGAGGACCTCATGACCGAGATCAAGCAGAAGTACACAATCGTGATCGTCACCCACAACATGCAGCAGGCTGCACGTGTGAGCGACCGGACGGCCTTCTTCACCACCGAGATCAATCTGCAGGGAGACCGACGGACGGGTCGCCTCGTGGAGTTCGACGAGACCCGCAAGATCTTCTCCATGCCCTCGGACGAACGTACCGAGGCTTACGTCACCGGGAGGTTCGGATGACCGAGCTGCGCAAGTCTTTTCATACCGAGCTCGCCGAGGTACATGCCGAGCTCATGCGGGTCGGCGCCCAGGTGATCGAGGCCATCCCGCGGGCGACACGGATCCTGCTGGACATGGATCTCGAGGGTGCGGACTACATGGTGCAGGGCGACGACGAGATCGACGCCCGTTGTATCGCGGTCGAGGAGCACTGCTACCGAATCCTCGCCCTGCAGGCCCCGGTGGCGAGCGACCTGCGTGCTGTTATCACAGCGCTCAAGATGACCGCCGAGCTCGAGCGTTCGGGCGATCTCACCGTCAACATTTGCAAGGCTGCGCGCCGGATCTACGGCCACGAGATGAACCCCAAGCTGCGGGGCATCATCGCCAAGATGAGCGAACAGGCCCAGCAGCTTTTCGCGAACGCGATGGAGGCGTACGACGAGTCGGACCCGGCCAAGGCAGCCGCGCTCGACGACATGGACAACTTCCTCGATGCACTGCAGCGCCAGTTCATCCAGGTGATCTTCGAGAGCCATGCGGCCGGCAGTATTGACCTGCAGGTCGCAGTGCAGCTCGGAGTAGTTGCGCGTTTCTACGAACGAATCGGCGACCATGCCGTGAACATCGGAGAGAAGGTGCGATTCCTTGTCAGTGGCTGGATGCCTGAGCACGTCGGTGCCGTTCGGCACCGGATGCGACAGGACGCCACCCCCATGGATGGCATCCCGATCCCCACCCAGGCAGACCGAAACCATGACTCCTGAGGACCGCTGATGCCGGTGGTCTACCTCATCGTCGGGCTAGCAGTCGGCCTGCTCGTCTCGTGGGTAGCCTGCCGCCGCAGGTCCTCCTCCATCCCAGTAGCGGGACAAGCCACGGTGCCTGTGTCTGCCCCCGCAGAGGCGATTGAACAGAGAGATGTGCCCGAGATGGCACCGCTGAGCGTCGTGCTCGATGCGCTGCCCATCGGGGTGGTGTACGCCGACCAGAACGGGCTCGTGGTGGTGCGCAATCGGATGGCCACTCATGCGGCCGGCGCACGTCATGGTGACATCATCGTGAACGAGGCGCTCGAGGGCTTGTTGAGGACGGCGTTGCTGGGGGAGGAGCGCCGTCAGACGCTCGACCTGTTTGGTCCGCCAGCACGCGTACTGCTCGTTCACGCTCAGCCCGCGGAGGCGGGTGGGGCGATCGCCACCATCTCGGACATCACCGAACGGGCCCGGCTCGATGCGGTGCGTACGGACTTCGTTGCGAACATCAGCCACGAGCTAAAGACTCCAGTGGGCGCACTGTCACTGCTCGCCGAGGCACTTGCTGATTCCGATGACCCTGACGTGGTGACACGCCTGTCGGGCAAGATCGTGCAGGAGGCCGAGCGCCTCGCGCTCGCGATCGAGGACCTTCTCGAGCTCTCGAGGATCGAGTTGGGTGGTGATTCCAACCGCCACGAGCTCGCGGTCGTGGGGATCCTCGAGGACGCTGCGGACCGGGTTCGCGGGCTCGCCGAACGGCGTCACATCCGGCTGGAGATCCAGGACAAGGATTCGGCACTGTCCGTTGTCGGTGATCGGAGGCAACTGGTGTCTGCCATCGGCAACCTCGTGGACAACGCGGTGAAGTACTCCGAGATGGACAGCATTGTCCGGCTCGGTGTTTGCCTGAACGGTGATCGGGTGACATTCTCGGTATCGGACAGCGGCATGGGTATCGCGTCCCAACATCTCGACCGCATCTTCGAGCGCTTTTACCGCGTGGACAGGGCTCGCTCCCGCGACACCGGTGGGGTGGGCCTCGGTCTGGCAATCGTGCGTCACGTGGCCGCGAATCATGGCGGCGAGGTGAAGGTGACCTCACAGGAAGGTGAGGGATCGACCTTCATGTTGTCGATTCCTGTCTCGCGCGCTTCGGTGGCTGAATCGCAGACAGACAACCCCGTGTCGGCTGCCGGATGAGGAGCTGTTGATGACTGTTCAGACCGTATTTGTGGTCGAGGACGAGGAGTCCTTCATCGACGCACTCACCGTCGGGCTGCGGCGGGAGGGCTTTCGGGTGGAGGTCGCGCGCGACGGAGCGGAGGCCCTGGCGCGGTTCGACGAGGTGAGGCCGGACATCGTGCTGCTTGACGTCATGCTCCCGAGGATCTCGGGTATCGACGTCTGCCGCGAGCTTCGCAAGCGCTCGCAGGTCCCGATCATCATGGTTACGGCGAAGTCCGCCGAGATCGATACGGTGGTCGGCCTCGAGGTCGGTGCCGATGACTACATCACGAAGCCCTACCGAATGCGCGAACTCGTGGCCCGCATGAGGGCGGTGCTCCGACGGACGCCGGGCGACCGGGGTGCGGACCTCACGGTCGGCGGCCTCACTGTCGGCGACGTGAGCCTCGACCCGGAGCAGCACGTCGTGGTCGTGCGCGGTGCAGCAGTCAGTCTTCCGCTGAAGGAGTTCGATCTGCTCCGGCTGCTGCTGGCGAACGCGGGCCGGGTGCTGTCGAGGGACATCATCATCGATCGCGTCTGGGGTGCCGACTACGTGGGGGACACGAAGACGCTCGATGTCCACATCAAGCGGCTCCGCTCGCGGATCGAGGCGGACCCGGCAAACCCAACCAGGGTCGTGACGATCCGTGGGCTCGGCTACAAGTACGAAAAGCCCCGCTAACGGGCCAGTGCGCCGCAACGTGGCCCGGTCCTACAGTGACGCCGTGGTTGCACGCCGGGGTAGCCGAGGGGGAATGCCGGGAGACGAGGCCAATGGGCGCGGTCCGCGGCGGTCCGGCTCTGCAGTAGCGGAGTTCACGGCGTTCCGTCGCTTCGAGGCCCTAGCAACCACCCATGCACTGATGATTGCGGCCGATGCCGTGATGCTCGTGGCGCTCGCCAGCACGGTGATCGGGCTCGATGCGAACGCCGCCCGCACGAAGGTGTTGCTCTACCAGCTGACCACGCTCGCCCCGTTCACGGTGATGGCGCCGTTCATCGGCCCACTCATCGACCGAATGCGCGGTGGCCGGCGGCTCGTAGTGGAGCTGGCCGCGTTCGGCCGGATCATCGTGTCGATCGCGCTCGTGATGGTCCTTGACAGCCTGCTGCTCTACCCGGTTGCCCTCGCTGCGCTCGTCCTCAAGCAGACATATTCGGTGTCGAAGTCTGCCCTCGTCCCGCTCGTGGTCGAGACGGAGGCCGATCTGATGGAGGCGAACGCGAAGCTGGGTGTGGTCGCCGGCATTGCCGCCGCCGCCGCCGCTGCACCCGCCGCGGTACTCCAGCACTTCAGCGCGAAGGCCACGCTCGTGCTGTCCGCGATCGGGTTCCTCGTGGCATTCGTATCGGCCACGAGACTGCCCCGTGAGGTCATTGCCCGCACGCGGGCGAACAGAGACGAGATCCATGAACTGCGCAGTCCCACCGTGCTCGTCGGGGCGAGCGCCATCGTGCTGCTGCGTGCATCGGTCGGCTTCATGCAGTTCCTCCTGTTCTTCTGGTTACGCGGCCAGGGTGCAGGCAAGTGGTTCGGCGTGGCGATTGCCGTCGGTGCGGCTTCCACAATGCTCGGCAACGTGTCGGGTCCGAGGATCCGTCGCTTCATGCGCGAAGAAGTGATGCTCATCTGTGGGCTGGGGTTCGTGTCGCTCAGCGGACTGTTCTGTGCGATCGCCGGTGGCAGGCGGGCTTCGGTTGTCCTGATGGGCACGGTGAGCTTCGGTGCGGCGATCGGCAAGCTCGCGTTCGACTCGATCGTGCAGCGGGATGCTCACGACGCCAACCAGGGTCGGGCCTTCGCCCGGTTCGAGAGTCGGTTCCAGTTGGCGTGGGTCCTCGCTGCGATCCCGCCGGTGATCTGGACACCGCCCGGCGAGGTGGGTTTCGTCGTGATCTCCGCAATCGCCGGCTTCGCGGCGGTCAGCTATTCCATCGGGATGAGGGCGGTCCATCTCGGTCGCCCGGTGCCGGAGCCGATCTCCCGCCGGGCGGGAAGGCGAATCGTGCGCAAGATTGATGAGCTGCGGACTCCGTCGGGCGGGATCGGGCGGCCTGGTGGGGCAGGGACACCCTCGGCCGGGTTGCAGCGACGCACTCAGTACCTGCCACCGGAGCAGCAGGTGGCTACGCGTCGAGGTCGAGGCGGGCGAGCCACAGACCGGGAGCGTCGACCTCGGCAGGGGTAGGCAGCGACTCTGCGGAGTGGAAGAGCCGATTGAGGCCCTCCGGGCCGGAGCGCTCCACCACACCGTCCACAAAAGCCCGCCCGCGCTGGACGGCCTGTCGATCGAGATGCAGCCCGAGCAGACGTTCGACGAATGCGTCTTGGGCAGACGCCTCTACTCTGCGCCGCCGGACTGCCTCGGCGAGCTGAGCGGAGTTCGGGAGGAGCCGCGCGGATGCGAGGTCCACAACGTGGTCCACATAGCCGATCACAACGGCCACCAGTGCGTCGAGATGTGGCGCGAGTGCCTCTTGCTCGGGGCTGCGGACGGCACCGAGCATGATGCCGGGATCGCTGAACGCCGACTGGAGCGTAGCCATCGGGTCGTTGCCGCCGGTGTCGAGGTCCGACATCCGTTCGAGGACCGCGGAGGGGTTCGGTCGGAACCCGCCGGCATGGCGCTTCACGAGGCTCGTCAACGTGGAGCGAATATGCGCAACGTTCATGACCGAGTGCCCGGCCACCTCCTGGAGGACCACCCAGAGACGAAGCTCGTCGAGGGGCAGGCTCCAGTCCTGTGCAAAGGAGTCGATCGAAGCAGGTACCACGAGGATCTCCGGGCCCGCGGGGCGCGGGATCGGGAGGTCGTACTGACCGAACGCCCGCTTCGCGAGGTGTCCCACCATCGAGCCGACCGCCATGCCGAGCATCATTGGCTGCATGAGCGTGCCGAACTGGGCGATCATCGCCAGTGCCGGGTCCATCGGTTCGTCGGTTGACGGATGGGCACCCTGCCCGAGCGACGTGGCGAGCTCGGTGAACAGGGGCCGGTACGCCTCGAGCGTGCGGTCTGCCCAGACCCCCGGCGTGACCGGAACGATCTCTGGCGAGCGGCCAGCGACAGTGGTGTCGAGACCGGTCAGGGAGCCGATGTGTAGCTCCGCGATCCGCACGAGCTCCCCGAGCGCGAAGCGGATTGCCGGATCGACATTGCGTTCGGGCTTGCCCTCGGCTGCTGTGAGGGCAGCGAACTGTCGGGCGGCGTCCCAGCTGAGTGGGCCCTGTCCGGAGAGGGCTTTCGCGATGTCGCCGAGGAAGGGGATCCCCGAGAAGGGGTTGCCGCTCACGCCGTCGCCGGGTTCGTCCATGACTGGGAGGCTACGCCGAGTAGGGGTCGCGTTTGCCCGCAGGTGCCGGGGTTCCCGACCCACCGCCCGTGACGGCTTCGCGCGCTTTTCCGGACTCGCCCCGCATGCCCGCAACGAGAGCGGAGTGGTCGGCCGAGACGGTGATCATCCGAAACCCCTGTTCATGCCGCTTCTGGGCGAGGGGAACCGCAGAGTGGATCCCGGGAACGATGTTGTGGCGACGGCAACCGTCGATGATCGTCTCGATCGCGCCGGTGAACCGCTCGTCGGCGTTGTCGAAGCCGGGGGCGAGCCCGAGCGTGATCGACAGGTCTGCCGGCCCGACGTAGATGGCGTCGATGCCGGGCACGGAGAGGATCTCGTCGATGCGTGACACTGCGGTGCCGGTCTCGATCATCGGGATGCAGATCACGTTGTCGTTGGCATTCGCGAAGTAAGAGCCGCCGTATCGCTGCGACGGCACGATCGGGCCCATGCTGCGCCGGCCGGCCGGCGCGTATCGGCAGGCAGCCACGGCGGCCTCGGCCTCCTCCTTGCTGTTCACCATCGGGATGATGACGCCCATCGCACCCATGTCGAGCACGCGCCCGATGATGCCCGGTTCGTTCCAGGGCACACGGACTATCGGGGTCGGGCTCTTGCCGTTCATCGCCTGCAGCTGTGCGAACACGTCGCTGATGTCGGAGAGCCCGTGCTGCATGTCAATGCACACATAGTCGAAGTCCATCGAGGAGATTGCCTCGCTGGCCCAGGGATCGCGGAGCGAGAGCCAGGCGCCGGTTGCGGTTGCACCGGCGTCCCAGACCTGTCGCAGGTGGACGTGGTTCGTGTCGTTCTGCACGGGTGAGAACGTAGTGTGTTCTGGGATGAAGGTGTTACTGACCGCTGCACAGACCGGCCTGGGCCGCAGGGTTGCGGCCAGCCTTGCCGGCGACGGTGTGACCGTCAGGTCCGCTTCCGGCGCCATCCCCGCGCTGGAGGAGTTCCGTGACATCGACGTGGTAGTCCACCTCAGCGCCGGGGATCACGATGCACTCGCTGCTCGCGGGACGAACGCGATCGACGGATTCCCCGGGTTCATCGACGGGCTCAACAAGTTCGGTATCGAACGGATGGTTCTCCTCTCGTCCGCAATGGTCTACGGCGCGTGGCCCAACAATCCGGTCCCGCTCACCGAGGATTCCCCGCTGCGGCCCGACGCGTCGTTCGCGTTCGCGCACCAGTTGGCACAGGTGGAAGGACTCCTCGACGGCTGGCGCTGCGAGGAGTCCGCCCGGCAGGTGGCGGTTCTGCGCCCGGTCCTCGCGCTCTCGTCGGACAGCGAGAGCAGTGTGGTGCGGGCGCTCGCGGCGGGGATGGGCCATCGCTTCGCGGAGGACGATGCGCCGGCGCAGTTCCTGCATCTTGACGATCTAGCCCAGGCCGTGAGGGTGGCGGTACTCGGCCATCTCGACGGGGTCTACAACGTCGCCCCGGACGGTTGGGTGACCGGCGAGCGCGTGCGGGCACTGTCGGGGCAGGGCCCTCGCCTGAAGGTGCCCGACCGCATCTCGGACCTCATTGCCAACCTGGGCTGGAGGTTCCAGCGCGGCCCGCTGCCGCCCGGTCTCGTGCCGTACGTGAGGCATCCGTGGCTCGTCTCGAATGACCGTCTCCGCGAGGCCGGTTGGCGGCCGAGTATCACCAACGAACAGAGCTACGTCGAGGGCACCGAGGCCAAGTGGTGGACCATGCTCACACCGAAGCGCAAGCAGGAGCTAGCGCTCGGTGGCATGGTGGCCGTCGTGGTTGCTGCAGTGGTCCTGACGGTCGCTGCGGTTCGTCGTCGCCAACGCGCCCACTGACCCAGCCCGATCAGGTCGGTCGCTCGGCGAGGGTGATGTCGATGTTCTGTGGTTCGTCCTGACGGACGAACTCGATACGGACCACCCTGCCGGCCTTCATGCCGGCGAGCTCGAGCCAGAGATCGTCGATGCTGCTCAATGGCACGCCCTCGATGGACGTGAGCGTGTCGCCGGCAACCATGCCAGCGAGTGCTGCTGGGGCGCCCGGCTGGGCCTCGGAGACGAGCAGGGTGGAGGGCTCGAAGCTGAGCCCGAGCCACACGTCGATGACGAGGACCGTTGCCTGGAGCGCCGCGAGTCTTGGGATTGTGATGAGCCTGAGCACACCGTCGCTACTGCGGGAGATGAGGCCAACCAGCTTGCCGCGCTCGTCCACCACCGGCTCGCCCTCCCGGGCTGTTGCCTCGGTGTCCAGTTGCAGCCCGAGCGGGGTGATGCGCACGTACGCGTCGTTCGCTCCGGTGCCGACCATCACGTGGTCACCATCGGCCGGCGATTCGTAGGCCACCTGACGAACGACGCCCGACATCACGCGCTCAAGCTCGAGCACCGCGAGGTGAGTTTCGTAGTTGACGCTGACTACACGGGCGCTGATGGTGACCCCGTCGGACACGAGGACCTCGACCTGCTGGTCGGTCTCGAGCGAGGCTGCGATGGTGAACGCGTGGCGCCCATCGCCTACCGCCACCGCCACTGCAACCCGCTGTCCGTTGGCAAGCATCAGGGTGGACAGTGACTTGCCCGTTCGTGCCAACGCTCTCGGCCGCCGGTTGCGCAACGTGGTCGCGGCGGTTGTTCGTCGCGGCTTGCGCACGGTGGTGCGGGTTGCAGCGATCTCCGGTTGCGAACCGGCATCGATGGACTGGCTTGAGGTGCCGACCACTCGCGAGCCACCACGGGGTGCGAGCAGCTGAACCAGACCCGCTACGAGGACCACAGTTGCGACACCGGCGCCGACCATCATGTATCGGGGCGAGCGCCGTGGCGGGAGCCGGTGGAACTGAACGTCGCCTCCGAGCTCAGACGGGTGTCGCCAGACGCGTTCGTGCGGGGGCAGTGGTGCGCGGGGGTAATCCGGCTCGTCGTGGTCCCGTTCCTCGCTGTTCACCGTGGAGCAGACTAGTCACGGGTCCGAGTCGGATGGCCGCGCCCGTCTTACTCACCCGGAACAGAGGGCTCCAACGCTCCGGGCGGCAGGGAAGGTGCTGGTCACGGCGGCTACCATGGCGCTCGTGCTGACCCCCGCGGATGGTGATACGTGGCTCGCCCTCACCGCGGACCAGTTGGCGGTTGGAGCGGTGTACGACTGGGCGGTGCGGCCGGACTGTGGCGCGGTGGTGCTGTTCAGCGGAACCGTCCGGGACCACGCCGACGGCCGTGAAGGTGTGACGTCGCTCTCCTACGAGGCGTACGAGGAGCAGTGTGTGCACAAGTTCGCCGAGATCGCCGGGGAGATCCGCACACGCTGGCCGGACACCGGGCGTGTTGCCATCCTGCATCGCTTGGGCACCATGACACTCAACGAGTCCACGGTGCTCGTCGTCATCTCCTCGCCGCACCGGCCGAACGCGTTCGAGGCCGCACGCTTCGGGATTGATGCGCTGAAGGCAACGGCACCGATCTGGAAGCATGAGGAATGGCAGGGTGGCTCCGACTGGGGAACCCGGGCCCAGGTACCCCAGCACGTCTCCGGGGTATCGAGCGCCCCCGACGCGAAGCCGTTGGGGAACTGACCCGTAATGGCACGTGACCTCGCAATCGATCTCGGTACCGCCAACACACTTGTCTACATGAAGGGTCGCGGCATCGTGCTCAACGAGCCGTCGGTAATCGCCCTCAACAAGCAGACCGGTGAGGTGCTCGCAACGGGTCGCGAGGCCTGGCAGATGATCGGGCGGACGCCCGGGTACATCGTGGCGGTCCGTCCGCTGCGCGGCGGGGCGATCACGGACTTCGACATCACCGAGCGGATGATCCGATTGCTACTCCAGCGGGTCGGTGTCACGCGGTGGAACCGACCCAAAGTGGTGATCTGCGTGCCCTCGGCAATCACCGAGGTGGAGCGGCGCGCCGTGACTGATGCCGCTCGCCGCGCCGGCGCCGCGGATGCTCAGCTCATCGAGCAGCCCCTGGCAGCAGCCATCGGAGCAGACCTCCCGATCGACGAGCCAGTGGGCAATATGGTCATCGATATCGGTGGCGGAACGGTGGAGACAGCGGTTATCAGCCTCGGCGGGGTGGTTGCCCTCGAGGCGGTGCGCGTGGGCAGTTTCGATATCGATGCGGCGATCCAGGGTTTCGCCCGTCGCGAGCACGGCATCGCGATCGGGGAGCGCACTGCGGAGGAGATCAAGATGGCGATCGGGTCTGCGGACCCGACCCCTGAGGAGGTGCAGGCCGAGGTGCGCGGACGCGACCTCATGACCGGGCTGCCCAAGACGGTGCTGATGACCCCGGAGGAAGTGCGTCTCGCGATCGACGATGTCGTCACCACGATGGTGCAGTCGGTGCAGCGCTGCCTGTCGAAGTCGCCACCCGAGCTTGCCCAGGACTTCATCTCGCGCGGGGTCCACCTCGTCGGCGGCGGCGCCATGCTGCGCGGCCTGAAGGAACGGATCGAGCGCGAGTGCGGGGTTCCGGTGATCATGTCGCCAATGCCGCTCGAGGCCGTGGTGCTCGGCGCCGGACACTGCATCGAGCACTACGATGCGCTCAAATACATGTTCATGGGGGCTAGACGATGACCTTTACCGATGTGACCTGGGAACGCCGTGGCGATATCGGCGTGATCACGCTGAACAAGCCCGAGACGCGTAATGCCCTCACCTGGGAGATGTACGCAGAGCTTGAGCGACTCGTGCGCGCCGCAGAGCCCGACGGCGTCCGCTGTCTCATCGTCACCGCTGCAGACCCAACTTTCTGTTCAGGCGATGACGTGAAGCAGGTGATGGGCGGTGGTGCCGAGGGCGCTGCTCCGCTCGCCGGCTCGAGGGTGCCGCGGCTCACGCCGGCGGCCGATGCGCTGCTGCACACCAACGTGCCCGTGATCGCTGCCGTGAACGGCGCGGCGGTTGGTTGGGGCATGGAGCTGTCGATGATGGCGGACATCCGGGTGGCGAGCGAGAAGGCAAAGTTTGGGGAGTTGTTCGTGCTGCGCGGTCTCGTCACCGACGTGTGCGGTCTCGGCCGGCTCACCCAATTAGTCGGGCGGGAGAAGGCGGCCGAGCTCGTCTTCACGGGTGAGATCATCCCGGCTGCCGAAGCGCTGCGCATCGGTCTCGTCTCCCGTGTGGTGCCGCACGAGGAGCTCATGGAGACCGCGATGGGCATCGCCACCAAGATCGCCTCCAACCCGCCGCTCGCAGTGCGGGCGCTCAAGGCTGGGCTGCGGCGGGCGCAGGACCCCGACTGGAACGACCTCGGAGAATGGGTGTCATCCACGCTCGGCCGTCTCTTCCAGACTGAGGATCACCGCGAAGGTGTGCGCTCCTTCCTCGAGAAGCGCCCAGCGAACTACGTCGGTCGCTGACCCCAAAGGGTCTCGGTACCCAACGCGAAGGAAACCGGACGCTCCAGCACCGGAGAGCTGTGCTCAGGGGGCCGGGGCGAGCCGGTACACCTTTCCGGGCGAGTACGACAGCGCGTACAGCTCGCCGTCGTGGTCCTCACCGAACGACGAGATGGTGTCCACCGAGCCCACAGGGGCAACGTTGGTGCGGCCGTTCTTGTCGATCCGGAGCGCCGAGATCGTGCCCGACGTGGTGTCCCCGAAGAGATACGCGCCGTACATCCCCGGGATCGCGCTGCCCCGGTAGACGAAACCGCCGATCACCGACGCCGAGCGGCCGTCGTGGGAGTACTCGTGCACGGGGTCGATGCGCCCGCTTGCGTCTTGGTCCTCGTTGAGGCGCGTCGTCCCTTCGTACGCGCTCCAGCCGAAGTTTGCGGCGCGCCCGGCTCCGTCGCCGGCGAGCACCACATCAATCTCCTCGCGGTTGTATTCGCCAACGTCGCCGATCCAGAGGTCCCCGGTGAGTCGGTCGAACGAGAAGCGCCAGGGGTTGCGCAAGCCATACGCCCAGATCTCGTTGCGCTTGCTGCTCATCGCGTAGAAGGGATTATCGGCTGGAACGTTGTAGCCCTCCCGGGCCGTGGACGCCACGTCGATGCGCAGGATCTTGCCGAGCAGGCTCGTGAGGTTCTGTGCATTGCGGAACGGGTCTCCCGACCCACCGCCGTCCCCGGTACCGATGTACAGCATGTTGTCGGGACCCAGCACGAGGCTTCCCCCGTTGTGGTTGGCCATCTCCGGGTGCGGGATCGTGATGATGATGCGACGTGAGGCGGGCTCGAAGGTGCCTCCGGAGTCGAGGTCGAACGCCTCCACCTGACCACTCCCGTCGGCAATCGTGCGATTCACGTACGCGGTGCCGCCGTCGGCGCTGAACGCGAGCCCGAGCAGCCCCTGCTCGCCACCCGACTGTGTCTCTCCGGAGAGGTCGAGTACGGGCACGGGATCGGCACCCTGCCGCACTGCGTAGATCATCCCCGGCTGCGAGGTGATGAACAGTGTGGGATCACCCCGGCGCACGGCGAGTGCCGTGGGCGACTCGATATCGGCGATCTCGACGAGCGACAGGCGGAGATCCTCGGGGGACAACGTGGTGGTGGGGGCGCCCGCTGTTCCCGGGACGGTCGTTACTGGGGCGATGACGGTGGCTGAGGGCGCGCCAGTGGGTGCTGTGGTCCCGGGCGATGTGGTTCCGGGCGATGTGGTTCCGGGCGATGTGGGCATGGCGCTCCCACCGGTCTCTCGACTGGAGCACGCCAGCGCCACCAGGCTCACACCGCTCACAGCGAGCGCCGCAAGCCTGCGCCCGTACCGAGGTGTTCGGCGCTCCGGAGTCACTGGTGAACCCTCAGCAGCCCTTCCTGCACGACGGTGACGGCGAGTTGCCCATCCGCGGTGTAGATCGAGCCGGTGGCGAGCCCGCGGGCGTTGGAGGTTGACGGGGTGTGCTGGTCGTAGAGCAGCCAGCCGTCGGCACGGAACGGGCGGTGGAACCACATCGCGTGGTCGAGGCTCGCCATCTGTACACCCTTGTCGTCCCACGAAATGCCGTGGGGGAGCGCGACGGTGTCGAGCAGGGTCATGTCGGATGCGTACGTAACGATGCACTGGTGCAGGACGTAGTTGTCCGGCAGGGTTCCGTCCGCTCGCAGCCACACGCGTTGGAACGACGACGGGTTCGACTTGCGTTCCATCGGGCCACCATCGACGTGACGGACATCAATCGGTCTCGGACGGTCGTACCAGTCGCCCATTACCTCTTTGTACGGCGCCATGCGTGTCCGGAAGTCCGGCAGGGATTCCGGCTCGGGCACATCAGGCATGGGATCGTTGTGATTCAGCCCTTCCTCGATGACCTGGAAGCTCGCCTGCAGATTGAAGATTGCCTGCCCGTGCTGGATGGCGACGACACGGCGCGTGCTGAAGCTTCGGCCGTCGCGGATCCGGTCCACGAGGTAGAGGATGGGAACGGTGGGGTCGCCGGGGCGCAGGAAGTAGGCGTGAAGCGAATGCACGTGTCGACCGGTGTCGTCGACGGTGCGGGTGGCCGCAACGAGTGCCTGACCAGCCACCTGCCCGCCGAAGACGCGCTGGCGGTTCTCCTGCGGCGAGACGCCTCGGAACACGTTGACCTCGATGGCCTCGAGGTCCAGCAGGCGGATCAGGTCGTCCAGCGCTGTTTGCATTTCCTCATTGTGGACCATCCTCCCCGCGAATCGGTGGCGTGCCGGGGGCAAGACCGAGCCTGCCGCCCGCCGGGTGGGTCAGTCGAGGTGCGTGACGTGGAGCGCCGGGCGAACGGGAGCCTCGACATCGCCGCCGGGCCAACCGAGATAGACCACGCCCACGAGTTCGGTCCCGGCCGGGAAGCCGCACAGTGCGAGCGTGCGGGGGCCCCGACGGCCGGGGGGTGTGGACCAGAAGTTGGCGAGTCCGGCCGCTGTGGCTCCGAGCAGGAGGTTCTGGATGCCGGCGGCAACGGCATCCCGGTTCTCGCCCATCCGCTCCGTGCTGTCCCCGGGGTCAGCGCCGACCACGACACAGACCGGAGAGCGTCCGTACTTGCGGCGGCTCTTCTCGACGCGGACTAGGTCCGTCTCGCCGGCGTCTGCCTGGTCATCGGCAAAGGCATTGCCGAGGGCAGCCCTGCTGTCCCCGGTGAAAACTGCCACACGCCAGGGCCAGGTGCGCTTGTGGTTCGGGGCCCAGGCGACAAGCCCGCAGAGGCGATCCACGAGTGTCGGGTCCACCGGTCGTGCGAGGTCCATGATCAGGCTCGTCCGCCTCCGGCGCACGAGCGCCTCGAGGCCATCGAGGCCATTGGCCCCGGTCATCGTCAGCGACGGATCCCGCGGAGACCGGCCCACGCAAGCGCGCCGACCTGCTCGGCAAGCTCATCGGGGTCGAAGGCGAGCCCGGAATCGATGAGTTGGCGGCTCGCGCCCTCGGCCATTCCGACCACGGCGTGCGCAAGCGTCTGCCGGTGTTCCTCCGGGATGTCAACAGCGATGAGCGGCGCAATGGCGCTCGACACCTCATCAGTCACCCGTCGCACGGCCGTGGCGAACTCGTCGTCACTGCGCGATCCGCTGCCGAACAGCAGGAGGAACGCATCGTGGTCCTCGGCTACCCAGCGGAAGTACGAACGGAAGCCCGCCAGGGTCTGTGCCCGGCCGTCGGCGGCGTCCGTGGTGGCCTTCGAGATCCGCGTGAGCAGTCGGTGGCCGACCTCGTCGAGCAGTGCGAGGTAGAGATCCCGCTTGGACGCAAAGTGCTGGTAGAGCACCGGCTTGGTGACCCCGGCCGCCTCTGCGACGTCGTTCATCGAGGTGGTGTGGTACCCGTTGCGCGCAAACACGCTGATAGCGGTGTCGATGAGCTGCTCACGACGAGCGGTTGCGGTCAGTCGGACGGACACGGAAACCGATGGTAACCGTGTGCCCACGACGATCCGCCCGACGGGCGGGTGCCTGGTGGCCTAGGCGCTGTCGGTGGGTGCGTCCACGGACGGGCGCGCGTCCAGCAGGTCCTCGGCGATCTGGCGGGCCTGCCAATCGCGGTCGGTGAGCAGTTCGCGGAGGGCATTCTCAGCCTCGGGCTCATCGAACGGTGCGAGTGACACCGCGGCGCGCCGGCGGACGGGTGCGCGGTCTCGGGTTGCTGCGATGATCGTGGGGAGCCCGCGCGGGTCGCCGACCGCACCGAGAGCAGCGACCGCCGCCTCACGGACCAGCGATTCCTCGTGCTCGCTCCCGAGCTGGATCAGCCGCTCGAGTGTCGGGTCATCAGCTGCCTCGTGCTCGCCGATCGCCCAGCACGCCATTTCCACCACGGACCAGTCGGGGTCGTGCAGGGCGCCCAGGAGCACGACGTCGGCAAGGCCTGCTGAGAGTTCAGCGGCGCGGCGGCGCACGAGCGGTGATGGCTCGGTGCGGGGGAACAGGTGGTGTTTCAGCGAGTCCGCGTGGAGCACGCCGATGCGGGCGAGCGCGCCGAGGGCTGTCGCGCGTACGGACTCGTCGGGGTGGGCGAGCCCAGCGCGTGCGGTAGCTGCGTCGTTGCGGTGCCCGGCAACGGCGACGAGTTGTCGCGCCGCACGGACGTCATCCGGCAGAACGATCACTTCAGCCGGCCGGTGAGCGAGCCGACAAACCAGATTGCGGCTGCGCCGACAGCGAGCGCGAGGACGCAGCCGACGAGAGCGCTCAGGCCGGCACCGAGCGCGAACGAGACCACGCGCCGCCACCGTTGCGGGCGCCGGTACAGCTCCACGGCCAGGTGGTCTACCTGCACCGGGACCTCAACACGTGGGTGGAGCCACGGTCGCAGCCCGGGAAACTTTTCCCACGCCTGCCGTGTGAAGGTGCCCGTCGCCCTGACAGGCTTGACCACGCCGATCGCGACGAGCAGCGCGAGAGCTACCGCAACGGTCCATCCCGACCGAACGGTGAGGATCTGCTTCAGAATGCTCGACGACAACACGCAACTCCCGATCGTAACCACACCCCCGCCGCACCCGAGGTCGGGTGACGTGGAGGACGTCGACGGGTTCGCGGGTGCGATGCCGCTCGACGACGTGGTCCGTCTGCCGTCGAGGCGTCACCGTTGGTGGGGTGGGCCACTCGCTCTCGTCGGCGTAGCGGTTCCCCTCGTTGCACTCGTCGGCAACGTGATTCGGGTGGACCATTGGGCGTATGCACCGGGAGCGGCCTCCCCGGTTGGGTCTCGGCTCGAGTTCGACAACCTCCCCGACAACATCGTCGAGGACGACTCCCCCGGCCAATTCCTCTTCGTGACGGTGAGCGGGGCGCACCTCAATGTGGTGCAGTTCACGCTCGGCCGCGGCGACAACGACGTCCGGATCCTGAGTCGTGAGCAGCGCTTCGGGAGGGCGGACCCGTCCGAGGAACGTCAGATCGACCTGCAGATGATGAGGGATGCCAAGGAGGTCGCAGAGTTCGTTGCGTACCGCCGCCTCGGCCTCGATGCCCGTCTCCGGGCGGGTGCCGTGGTCGTCGAGCAACTGCTCTGCGTCAACGGAGAGGTAATCCGTTCCGATGCGTGTGACAAGGAGGCACCTGCAGGTGGGTTCCTCCAGCGTGGGGCAACCATTACCGCTGTCAATGGCGTGCCCACGCCGACAGTCGAGGACCTCGCTCCCGTCATGGTGAGGCTCCGGCCGGGCGACGACGTGGTGGTCACCTACCGATTGGCGCACGGCGAGGACGAAAAGACAGCAACCTTCGCAACGATCGCGTCGAGGGAGGCAGATGGTCGTCCGAGCCGGGCGCTCATCGGTTTTGCCGCCCACGACACGTACTCGGTGGTCCTTCCGTTCCGCGCAACGATCGACACCGATGCCATCGGTGGGCCCTCTGCCGGTCTCGCCTTCACGCTCACGCTCATCGACCGGCTCAGTCCGGGCTCGCTCACCGGCGGCCGCCGCATCGCGGTGACCGGAACGATCGAGACCGACGGCTCGATCGGGGCAATCGGTGGCCTTCGCCAGAAGGTCGCAGCGGTGCGCAGGACAGGCGCAGCATTTTTCCTCGTCCCCACGGCACAGGGCGAGGACGGCATCGACGGTCTCGCAGAAGCACGAAAGGCGGCCGGTGACGGCCTTGAGATCGTGCCGGTGGCAACCCTCGAGGAGGCCCTGCAGGCGCTGGTCGAGCGCGGCGGTACACCGATACCCGCGCTGCGCGGGGAGTCGCGCGTCGAGGGGTAATGCCACCTGCGGACCGGCAGCGGGCCGTACCATCTGCACTAATGGCAGTTTCCTTCCCCCGGCCCGACCCCGAGTCGTCGCCGATCGGGTCTTTCCGTGTCGTCCGGCGGGGTTTCGACCCCGACGAGGTGCGATCGAGGCTCCAACAACTTGTGGACGAGATCGATCAGTCCCGCGAGCGCGAGCGCGCCCTCGAGCGTGAGTTCGCGAACGCGAGCCGTCCGAATGTCGCGGTCGACCAACTCGACCGGGAGGTGCTGGTGAGCCTTGTCGGCGAGGAGACCGAACGCCTGCTCGGCGACGCGCGGGACGAGGCGGCGCGCGTACGAGCGCGAGCCGAGGATGAAGCGGTGCAGCTCGTCGCTTCCGCGTACGAAGAAGCGGCACGCGTGCGCGAGTCCGTGCAGGAGGAAGTGACCTACCTGCAGCGCGTGACCGCGGAGCAGGTGGAGACCGAGCTTGCCTCGGCCCGCGGACGCGGTCTCGAGATGGTCACCGAGGCGCGCGAGTACCGCGAGAAGGTGCTCACCGACCTTGCGCAGCGCCGAGACCTCGCGAGGGAGCAGATCAGGGCGCTCATCGACGGCCGGGACCACCTCCTGCGGGCCTTCGAGGTAGCGAGACTTGCCGCTGTCGACATCATCGTCGAACTGGAGCAGGCCGCCCCCAGCGATGACCCGAGCGCGCCGGAACAGTTCATCTCCCGGCAGTCCGCCGAGTCCGCCATCTACGACGCCGACGATGACATCACACCGGTCAACGGGATCGAGATGCCCGCTGTGGCATCCGGGGGGACCGTTGCGCCCGAGTACGCAGCGCCGGTCCACGACGACTCCGAGCACCCCGGTGCGGGAGCAGGCCCGGTCGGCGCGACGGTCAGCACCGCAACGCCCACGGACGGCGACACACCGCCAACACCGTCGACCGGGGTGGTTCCCGATCGCTTCGCGGCCCGCCGAACCGTGCTAGCGCCGCTCATCGAGTCGCTCGTGAAGCAGTTCAAGCGCGTCGTTGTGGACGAACAGAACGATGTGCTCACGGCAATCCGGCGTACGGAGCGGGTGAGCGGCATCGCAGAACTGCTGCCGGACGAGGATTCGCATGTTGCGCGCTATCGCTCGTGCTCGCTCGCCGAGGCAGCCGACTCCTTTGTCGCCGGGGCGGCGTCGATGGACGGTGGCGCTGCCCCCGACCCGCACGGACCGGGCACAGCGGTTCTCGACCGTTTCGCCGAGGAACTCGTGCTCCCGATGCGTGAGCGCCTCGAGCGTGTGATCGAGAGTTCGCAGGGCAACCGTTTCGAACTGAGCGCATTCGTCCGCAGCGCGTACCGGGAGTGGAAGCAGCGCTTCGACGGCCTCGCGGAGGAGTTGTTGCTGCACGCGTACGGTCTCGGTGCCCATTCGGTGCTCCCTGTGGGGAGCCTCGTCGTGTGGCAGCCCGACCCGACCGCACCGGGCTGTCCGGAGGTGTCGGCGAACGCCGGTGTGGTGATCCGGGTACCGGACACTTTCCCGAGCGGACATGTTCACCCGCCGGCTTCGGCATCGTGCCGGTGCATGATCCAACGCTTGCCGGAGTAGGTTTCACGGGGTGCGCAACCCCTCGGATATCCCTTCCCGTCGTCCAGGGCTGCCCAAGCTCCGTCTGAGCTCGCGAGGACGGATAGCGATCGCCGTCGGTGCGCTGGTCCTGATCATCGCGTTGTTCTCGGGGCGCGGAGTGGCGAGTTTCTACGTGGATTCGCTGTGGTTCCGGTCGGTCGGTCGTTCCGACGTGTTCTGGGGAACGTTCTGGGTGAAGGTCGTGCTCGCAGCGGTCGGCGTGATCGCGTTCGCGGTGATGTCGTTCACGAGCCTGACCATTGCGGATCGCATCGCTCCGGAGGTGCGCATTGCCGGGCCGCAGGACGAGGTGCTTGACCGGGTGCGCAGGTTTGTCGGGGCACGCCGCAAGACGCTGCGGCTCGGTCTCTGTGCGATGTTCGCGTTGCTCGTTGGCATGCCCGCTGCCGGGCACTGGAAGCAGTGGCTGATGTTCCGGAACAGCGTGTCGTTCAACACGCCGGACCCTCAGTTCAACCAGGACGTGTCGTGGTACGTCTTCCGGTTGCCGTTCCTCAATTTCCTGTTCGGTTGGTTCTTCGCCGCAATCATTCTCGTCACGGTGCTCACCGTGGTGGCCCACTACCTGAACGGCGGGATCCGTACGTCCGGGCCCGCACCGCGCGTTACCCCCCAGGTCAAGCTTCACTTGTCCATCCTGCTGGCACTGCTGGCGGTTGTGAAGGCGGCGCAGTACTGGCTCCGCCGCTACACGCTCACCTCGTCAACCCGGGGGTTCGTGCAGGGCGCCGGCTACACCGACGTGAAGGCAACACTGCCGGCGCTGAACCTGCTCATCCTCATCTCCGTGGCCGCAGCCGTGCTGCTCATCTGGAACGTTCGCCAACGCGGATGGCGCCTGCCGGTGATCGCCGTCGGTCTCTGGGCAGTGGTTGCGCTCGTTGCCGGGGCCATCTATCCGGCAATCGTCCAGAAGTTCCGTGTGGAGCCGTCCGAGTCCAAGCGTGAACGTCCGTACATCCAGCGCAATATCGACCTCACTCAGAAGGCGTTCGCGCTCGACACAGCGCTGACCAAGTCCGTACCCGTGGAGTTCGGCGAGGTCACCACGGAGGCGGTCCAGCAAGGCGTCGCCGCGCTGGCGAATGTTCGTCTGCTCGACCCGAAGCAGGACGCGATCAAGCAGGCGTTCACGCAGCAGCGGCGGCCGCAGGGCTTCTACGAGTTCGCGGACCTTGATGTGGACCGTTACGTCGTCGACGGCAAGCTTCAGCAGATGGTCGTTGCGGCGCGAGTGGTGGCCGACAAACTGCCCAACAGCTCGTGGGAGAACACGCACCTCGCGTACACACACGGTCACGGGCTCGTTGCGGCACCGGCGAGCCGGGTGGCCTCGGACGGTAGGCCCGCGTACCTGCCGGAGCAGGACAACACGGCGCTCGGGGTCACTCGACCCGAGATCTATGTGGGCGACGGCATGCCCGGGAGCTACGTGGTGCTCAAGAGCAGCCGTGCGGCGGGCGAGATCGGCCCAGCCGGCCCGGGCGAGCGCTATTCGGGGAACGGTGGCGTTCCGGCAGGCTCGTGGTTCCGCCGCCTCGCGATGGCACTGAAGTTCGGCGAGTACAACCTGCTCGGGTCTGGGCTCATCCGCTCAGACAGCCAGATCCTCTGGATGCGGGATGTCCGCAGCAGGGTCAACAAGATCGCCCCGTTCCTGGCGCTCGATTCCGATCCGTACCCCGTGTCGGCGGAAGGCAGGATCCTCTGGGTGGTGGACGGATACACCACTACGTCGCACTACCCGTACTCGGAGAACGCCGACATCTCGCAGTTGCCCACGAGCAGCGGTCTCCGGAGGGAGTTCAACTACGTCCGCAACTCCGTGAAGGCGGTCGTGGACGCCTATGACGGCAGTGTCACGCTCTACCGGATGGACGAGGCCGACCCGGTCGCCGCCGTGTGGGACAAGGTGTTCCCCAAGCTCATGAAGAGCAAGGATGACCTGCCGGCCGTGCTGCGCGACCACCTCCGCTATCCCGAGGACCTCCTGCGTGTACAGACCGCTCACCTCGGCAAGTACCACCTCAATCAGGCCGACGAGTTTTTCAACTCGGACCTGCGTTGGTGTGTGTCTCAGGATGTCCCGGCCGAGCAGTCAGCGGACTCCGCAACGATCTCCACGATCGTGTCGTCGGTAGGTGTGGCGTCGAGCGCGTCGTCGAGTACCACATGCAGCAGCGGGGACCGCTACGTGCCCTACTACTCGTTGTTCACGCCGCCCGGGGCGACGAAGGCGGAGTTCTCCCTCATCCGACCGTTTGCCCCCTTCTCGCCCGACGACAGCCTCCAGGTACTGCGCGCGTTCGCCGTGGGCACGGTCGGCGCCGACCTGATGCCAAAACTCACGATGTACGACGTGCAGGGGTCGCTACCCTCCGGCCCGTACACGGCCCACCTGCAGATCCAGTCCGAACTCAGCCAGGCATTCACGCTCGAGGACTCCAAGGGCTCCAAGGTGCTCTTCGGTGACATGCAGATGGTGCCGGTGGGCAAGGGCCTCGTCTACGTGCGCCCGGTCTACGTCAAAGCAGAGGGGCAGTCGGCGATCCCCGACCTCCGCTACGTCGTGGTGATCGGCAACGGCAGCCTCGGCAGGGGCGACTCGCTGACGGTGGCGCTCAACGCGCTCTTCCCCGGGGCCCAGGTGGTGCTCGGCGACCGCAGCGGTTCGTCTGGCGGCACCACGGGAACCACCACGCCCACCACCACGCCGGGTGGCACAACCGGGCCCGCCGGTGGCGAGACCACTGTGGAACAGTTGCTTGCTGCTGCGAGCAAGCTGTTTGACGAAGCCGATGCTGCGCTGAAGGCTGGTGACCTCGGCACGTACCAGCAGAAGGTGACCGCGGCACGCTCCAAGGTGACACAGGCAGAGACGCTCCTCGGCGGCTCGAGCACCACGACAACGATCGTGTCGGTACCCAAGCCCACTGCGTAGCCGGAGCCGGGGGCGACACAGCGCTACGGTTCCCGGTCATGACCGTTGATGTGACCTGCGCGTTCGCCACTCAGCTCGCCACCCCTGACCACATCGTTGTGGCCGAGAAGCTCGGGTACACGCGTGCCTGGTGTTACGACTCCCCTGCGCTCTACCCGGACGTATGGGTGCAGCTCTGCCGTGCCGCGGAGCGAACGAGCACCATCGGCCTCGGGCCGGGTGTGCTCATCCCGAGCCTCCGTCACCCGATGACCACGGCCGCCGCGGTCGCGACACTCGTCGACGCGGCGGGCGCGTCACGAGTGCAGGTTGGCGTGGGCACCGGGTTCACCGGACGTTTCACGCTCGGCAAGAAGCCGCTCAAGTGGGCGTACGTGAAGGAGTACGTCGAGGTGGTGCAGGCGCTGCTGCGCGGCGACGTCACCACGTGGGACGGCGCGAAGATCCAGATGATCCACCCCGGGATGTGCGCTCCGGACCGTCCGATCAACGTTGCCTGGGTGATCGGCGCCGCCGGCCCGAAGGGCTACGCAGTTGCGAAGGAACTCGGTGCGGGGCTGTTCCTCGGCGGTGCCGCGCCGGAGCCGGGCCGCGGCCGCCAGATTCTCCTCCACTTCGGCACGGTGCTCGACGACGGCGAGTCGCCGAACAGCGACCGTGTGATCGATGCCGCGGGCCATGGCGCCGCGGTGTACTTCCACTTCTTCCACGAGAACGGTCTCGGTGTGGAGAAGCTGCCCGGGGGCGCGCAATGGCTCGCTGCCTATCAGGACGTTCCCGACGACGTGAAGCACCTTGCGATCCACGACCTGCACCTCATTGGTGTGAGCGAGCGCGACCGTCCGCTCATCACCGGCGACCTCATTACGGCGATGGGGGGCTGTTACAGCCCGGCCCGTTTGCGCGAGATGCTCGCCGAGTGGGAGACCAACGGCGTCACCGAGATCGGTTACCAACCTGCGGGCCCGGACATACCCCGTGAGCTCGAGGCGTTCATGAACGCGGCACGGGGCTGAGGCTGTCATGCAGATCGGCGCACTCATCTTCCCGACCGACCTCTCGATCCGCCCGGATCGCCTCGCAATCGCGATGGAGGAGCGGGGATTCGAATCGCTCTGGGTAACCGAGCACACGCACATCCCGGTCGGCCGGCGCACACCTTGGCCCGGGGGACCTGAACTGCCGGAGATGTACCGGCGCACGCTCGACCCGTTCGTTGCCCTCACGGCGGCGGCCGCGGTGACCAGCACGCTCAAGGTGGGCACCGGCGTATGCCTGGTCGCCCAGCACCACGCCATCACGCTGGCGAAGTCGGTGGCGTCGGTGGACCTCGTGTCCGACGGCCGCTTCCTGTTCGGGGTGGGCGTTGGCTGGAACGAGGACGAGATGGAGCACCACGGCGTCGACCCGAAGAAGCGCCGGGCAACCGTGCGCGAGACGGTGCTCGCAATGCGGGGTCTGTGGACCGAGGAGGAGTTCGGCTTCGAGGGCGAGCACGTGCGGTTCTCCCCGTCGTGGAGTTGGCCCAAGCCGGTGCAGTGGCCGAGCCCCCCGGTGATCATGGGCGGTGCCGGCGGTCCGGTGACCTTCCGCCACATCGTGGAGTACTGCGATGGGTGGATGCCGATCCATGGACGCGGCAATGTGCTCGAGAAGCTGCCGCTGCTGCGGTCGATGGCGCAGGAAGCGGGCCGCAACCCGAACTCGATCGAGGTCGGTGTCTTCGGCTGCCCGGCCAAGCCCGAGATCATCGACGCCTATGCCGAGCAAGGGGTGGCTCGAGTGGCGCTCGGCCTGCCGTCCGCTCCCGAGGCCGAGGTGCTTGCCGTACTCGACTCGTACGCCGCGCTGCTCACGCGCTAGGTGGGCCGGCCCAACCCGGCCCGGGGTTCGGGCTCAGCCCCCAGCCAGACGGGTCCGACCGTCATCGGACCAAGTTTCGAGCGTCATAGTCCGGAGTAGGGGATCAAGTACCCAGAGGAGTCACATGAACGCGCATCGTAAGAATCGAAGCCGCAGCCTTCGCGTGGTGGCCGTCGCCACGGTCACGGCCACGGTTGGTCTCGGCCTGTTCGCCGGCCCGGCCTTCGCCAAGCACAAGCCCAAGCCACTGCCGTCGTCGTACACCGTCGTTGCCTACGGGTTGGATAACCCCCGCGGGATCGGCATCCACGACCACAACCGTGTCTGGGTGGCAGAGGCGGGAGAGGGCGGCACCGAGTGCACCGATATCGACCTCGGCGAGCAGACCTGCTTCGGTTTCACCGGGGCAATCACGCTCATCAAGGACGCCGACAAGAAGAAGAAGTCGCCCACCGTGCAGCGTGTCATCACTGGTCTGCTGTCCGCAGCCAAGGCGGACGGCACCAGGGCCACCGGCATCGACGGGATTGACCTTCGCCACAGGAACGAGATGTTCGGCGTGATGGCGGGGTCCTCCGAGGGTTTCTCCGCCGACCTCGCGAACTTTGATGCGGCGGCGCCGCCGTCCGTTGAGCTGACCGCAGCCGTGAATAATTACGCCGGTCGCCTCATCCGCATCCGCAAGCTTGAGCCGCCGAAGAAGAAGACGGCGCAGCTCACCGCGGTCACCAACGTCGGCAGCACGAACTGGGCGTGGTCCGACACGAACAAGTCCGAGGCTTGGGCCCCGAGTGACTTCCCCGATTCCAACCCGTACGACGTGGTCACCTCCGGGAACCGTCAGTGGGTGGTTGATGCTGGCACCAACACGGTGATCGAGGTTCGTCGCAAGGATGGTGTGGTGACGCAGAAGGTGTTGGCCTACCTGCCGAACACCGACACCGCCGATGCCGCACCTACCTGCATCGCGCGCAAGGGTGACTACCTGTACATCGGCACGTGGAACGCCTACGGCACGGCTGGGGTGCTTGGCTCGCGGGTCTACCGGGTGAGCACCAAGGCAGACCCGGTGAACTTCCTCACCAACGCCACGGTGTGGGCCGAGGGCTTCAACCCCATCTCGGCCTGTGGCTTCGGGCCGAAGGGTTTCTATGTCGTTGAGTTCATGACGGCAACTTCGAGCATGACCAATGGTGCCATCGTGCGGGTCACGCTCAACACGGGCAACGTCGCCGGTGCCCGTGAGACGTTTGGCACCAACTTGGTGCAGCCCGGTGGCTTTGCCGCTCACGGCAACGCCATCTACGTATCGAACTACAGCACCTTCCCCGGTGCGGCCAACGCAACGGACCCGGGTGGTCAGGTCGTTCGCTTCAAGATCTGACCGCTCCCAGAGCGATCAATCACGCTACGAGCCGTCGACCGAAAGGTCGGCGGCTCGTGTGTTTTTGGTGATCAGCCCCGCGAGGTTGGCGCAGATCGGCCAGCCGCAGCTCGGTCAGCCGCGGTTCGAGCGGCGCAGACGTTCGGCGAGTTCGGCCAGTTCGGCGCGCAGCGCGAGGTCGTAGCGGACCTGCTCCCCGGCGAGGCGCACCTGAGCGGCCTTGATGTCGTCGAGCGCCCCGACGGGCGCTTGTGCATCGGTGGCGGCCTGCTCGGCCCGGCGCGCCGCGGCGTCCACCTCGTGGCCGAGTTCTTCCACCTGGCGCGTGAGTTGTTCGCTGATCTCGGCGAGGCGGGCCTGAATGCGCGCCGTTTCCGTGGCGGTGAAGTTCTCCATCTGGCGCAGTTGTGCCTGCAGGGTGTCGACCAGGGCTCGCTGTTCGGCAATGGTGCCGGCCTGGGCAGTGATCGTGGCCTGCTGGGCGGCAAGCGTGTCGTGTACCTGCCCGAAGGACTGGTTGGTGGCAACGCTCAACTCGTCGACCATCTCGGTGCGGGCGATCTTGTCCACCGGTGGCAGGCTGCGAACAATTTCGGAGGTGTCGTCGAGGGTGGAGTCGTGCCCGTCGATCATCACCTCGACGGTGTCGAGGCGGTCCACGTGGTCCTGCCGTCGGCCCTCGGAGTTCACGAAATCGGACCGCAACTGCTCGAGCTGCGCCCGGAGATCCTCGATCTGCTTTTTGCGGGACATTGGCGTGGTGGGACCTGACTCTGGGGATGGTGATGGCGGCAGAACCGGTGACTTGCACGGTAGTTCAGGATCGGTTCGGCCGGGAACCTTCGGGCTACCGTGGCACCGTGATCCCCTCCGCCCGTCCCGCCGTCCAGAGCCTGCCTGCGTACCGTCCCGGCAAGGGTGCCGCCCAGGCCGAGAAGGAACACGGCATCACCAACGCAATCAAGCTCGCGTCCAACGAGAACCCGGAAGCGCCGCTCGACGCGATCGTTGCCGCAGTGACGCGGGCCGCCGAAGGGGCGCACCGCTATGCGGATCATCGGGCCACCGCCGTACGCGAACGACTGGCGTCGTGGCTTGGCGTGAACGTGGAGGGTGTCACCGTGGGGTCCGGGTCGGTCGGCCTGCTCCAGCAACTGTTCCTCACGTACGTCGATGCGGGTGATGAGGTGGTGTATCCGTGGCGATCGTTCGAGGTGTACCCGGTGTACACGAAGTTGATGGGGGGCAAGGAGGTCACGGCACCGCTCACCGCGGCTCACTCGTTCGACCTCGACGCACTCGCGAAGGTAATCACGCCCGCGACGCGCATGGTGCTGCTCGCCACGCCAAACAACCCGACGGGCACGGCGTTGCGCGTCAGCGAGATGAGGGACCTGCTCGCCGGGATCAGCCCAAGCACTGTGGTGGTCATCGACGAGGCGTACCGGGAGTTCCTCGACCCGTCATTCGGCGACCCCGTGCACGAACTCGTTCCGCACTTCCCGAACGTGGTGGTCACGCGCACGTTCTCCAAGGCCCACGGCCTCGCCGGTATTCGGGCCGGGTACGCCATCGGCCACCCGGAGGTCATTGCCTCCATCGACAAGACCCTGTTCCCGTTCGCCGTGAGCGCCCTTGCCCAGGCGGCGGCGATTGCGGCAATCGATGCAGAGGACCAGATCAATGAACGGGTCGGTCGCATCCTCGGCGAGCGCGCCCGCGTGATCTCTGCCCTGAAGGGTGCCGGATGGACCCTGCCCGATGCCCAGGCCAACTTTGTGTACCTGCCGCTCGCCGGTGATGCCGACGCGATCTATCTCGAGATGGAGAAGCGGGGTGTGGTCACCCGGCCGTTCAGCAACGAGGGGATCCGCATCACCATCGGCAGTGCGCAGGAGAACGACCGATTCCTGCGGACCCTCGCCGAGGTGGCCAAGCCGCGCTGAGCGAATCCCCCGGGACTTGGGTTCCGGGGGTTCCGGAGGTAGGATTTAGATTCTTCGCCGCGGGGTGGAGCAGCCAGGTAGCTCGTCGGGCTCATAACCCGAAGGTCGCAGGTTCAAATCCTGCCCCCGCCACCAATTTGTCACAAGTCAATTACCTGCGGGGTTGGGTGTAATTCCCAACCGGCGGTTACAGCCCGCGAACCCTCCGGCCTCGGTCGGGGGGCCGATCCGGTGAAACTCCGGGGCCGACGGTCACAGTCCGGATGGGAGCAGGCAAAACGTCCGGGCTCCGCCATGCATGGTGGGGCTTTGGTGGGTTGTCCCGTTCCCTACTCCGCGTCACCGAGTGATCCGAGAGAACGGTAGGAGCGGGAGACCATGGCGGCAGCACGGGTGTCTATGCGGGTGGAGGGCTGATGTTCACCGGCATTGTTGAAGAACTGGCCCGCGTGTCGTCGTTCACCGACGGTGTGCTGCGCGTTCAGGCCAAACACGTTCTCGATGACGTGTCGCTCGGCGACTCCATCGCCGTCAACGGCTGTTGTCTCACGGTTGTCGCCTTCGGTGACGATTGGTGGCAGGCCGACGTGTCAGAAGAGACCGTCTCTCGCACGACACTCGCCCACGTCTCTGTCGGCGACCCAGTGAACCTCGAGCGTGCCGTGCGCATGTCGGACCGGATGGGCGGTCACATCGTGCAGGGCCACGTCGACGCGGTCGGCGAGATCGTTGCGCCCTGGCCCGATCTGCACGTGCGGGCCCCCGAGCACCTCACCCGGTACATCGTGGAGAAGGGCTCGATCACGGTAGACGGTGTGAGTCTCACCGTTGTGGACGCGCTCCCCGACGGTTTCACGGTTGCCGTGATCCCGCACACCGCCGAGGTCACCACGATCGGCTCGCGCAAGCCCGGTGATCACGTGAACCTCGAGGTGGACGTGATGGCCAAGTACGTCGAACGGCTGGTGGTCGCCTACCTGCCGAATTCCGCATCCGCGCAAGGAGATCAGCAGTGAGCATTCGTTTCGATTCCATTGAGGACGCAGTGGCTGCGATCAGTCGCGGCGAGATCGTGGTCGTGGCCGACGACGAGGACCGGGAGAACGAGGGCGACCTCATCATGGCCGCGGACCTCGCGACACCCGAGGCGATTGCTTTCTTCGTGCGCCACACCTCGGGCGTGATCTGTGTCGGTCTCACTGCCGAGCGTTGCTCCGAGCTCGACCTTCCCCAGATGGTCGTGCCGCGCGACAACAACGAGGCCCTTGGTACTGCGTTCACGGTGAGCGTGGACCTCGGTGAGGGCACGACGACGGGCATCTCGGCGGCCGATCGTGCCCGCACCCTGCGTGCGCTGGCCGACCCGGCCCGCGGTGCGGCCGAATTCAACCGACCGGGCCACGTCTTCCCGCTGCGGGCACGGCCCGGTGGGGTGCTGAAGCGTGCGGGTCACACCGAGGCATCTGTTGACCTCGCCCGCATGGCCGGATGCCGGCCCGCCGGCGCGCTGTGTGAGGTCGTGCTCGACGACGGCCGAATGGCTCGTGCAGACGACCTCCGCCGTTTCGCCGACGAGCATGGGCTGAACTTCATCTCCATTGCTGACCTCATCCGTTACCGCCGTCGCCACGAACGACTGGTGGAGCGCATGGCTTCGGCGCGGGTGCCAACCAAGTGGGGGGAGTTCCAGTGCCACGCCTACGAGAGCATGCTCGACGGCGAGACCCACGTCGCCTACACCATGGGCGACGTGTCGGGAGATCCAGCCCTCGTCCGTGTGCATAGCGAGTGCATCACCGGCGATGTGTTCGGGAGCGTGAAGTGTGACTGCGGAACCCAGTTGCACGAGGCCATGCGACGTATTGCCGAGGAGGGCCGCGGTGTCGTGGTGTACCTGCGCGGTCACGAGGGACGCGGAATCGGTATCACCCATAAGTTGCGTGCCTACGGTCTGCAGGACGAGGGATTCGACACCTTCGACGCAAATGTGGAGCTCGGCCTGTCCGTTGACTCACGCGAGTACGGGGTGGGTGCCCAGATCCTCGCTGACCTCGGTGTGGAGTCGATGCGGCTGATGACCAACAACCCCGACAAGTACGGCGGGCTCGAGGGATTCGGCCTCACGATCAGCGAGCGCGTGCCGATCCACCTGCCGGTGCACCCGGAGGCCGAGCGCTACATGAAGACCAAGCGCGACCGGATGGGCCACCTCCTGCCGGCCGACATCCGGCTCGAGCAGGGTGAGGCGGAGGTCTCGGGATGAGCGTTGATCTTCGCTCGGGTTCCTCGTCGCGCCCGCCGGTCAACGGCACAGGTTTGCGGGTTGCAATCGTGAGCAGTCACTTCAACTCGGCCATCGTGGACAATCTTGTTACGGGCGCCCGTCGGGCCCTCGAGGCCCACGGCGTGCGGCCGGACGACGTGGACGTGATCTGGGTTCCCGGGGCGCTCGAGATCCCCCAGGTTGCCAAGGTCGTGGCCGAAGCACGTCGTCACGACGCGATCGTGGCGCTCGGCGCTGTGATCAAGGGCGACACGTACCACTTTGAGGTGGTCTGCGACGCCAGCGCTGCCGGCCTCATGCATCTCTCGATGGTCACCGACATCGTGATCACCAACGGCATCCTCACCGTGTACGACGAGGAACAAGCCCGTGTACGCAGCGGTGAGGATGACCGCAACAAGGGGTACGAGGTTGCGATGGCCGCGCTCGAGACCGTTGTTACGGTTCGGTCGTTGTCGACCTGACTCCTCAGTACTTGAGATTCGCTGGGCGCGGCCGCTCAATCGGGACGCTCAGCGCTCAGCCTCTAGGCGCGGTCGAAGATCTCGAAGCGCGGTGCCGACGCAACACCCGCAACTTCCATGAGCTTCTGCAACTGCGGATCGGCAACGAACGCTGAGGCTTGTGCGTGCGAGGGGAATTCGTGAGTGACGAACACATCGTTCGGGTACTCGGCCGAGCGGAAAACCGAATCAGCGGTGCAGCCGTGTGCTGCGCGAATCGTCGCCGCCCGGTCGTAAGAGACTCGCCAGACGGCGAAGTCCGCAACGTTGTGGCGGATGGCAAGCAATGTGCTCAAGGTCGTCTCGAATTCTTCTAGGTCCCGTTCCGGGACAGCGCCGTGAACCTATACCTTCGGCGTACCGCTGAGGCGTTGACCGGTGGGGTTCGGTGTTCGGTCTGTGCAGGATCAGCGGTGGAGTGACCAGACGAGATCGTGGTACTCGACGTCGTTGACAGAGGCGGCGCCAATGAGGACGGTGCCCTTCCAGTCGCCAATGGCGACGTCAACGAGCGCCTCGAAGCCGTTGAAGATGTCCGTGTCGTACGAGAAGCCTGCCGACTGAACAACTCCGCTCGTCAGGTACGCGTTGAGCGCATCGAGCTGCGAGGCCGAATAGCGCCAGCGAACGAGGACGTACTCACCGGCGCCCACCAGGTTGTCCGAGATCCGCCCAGACGACTCGATGTACTCGACCAGCTCGCCGCCGGCAAGTCCCGGGAGCGATGCGATCCAGCCGGGTTCGGCGGTCGCTGTCCCGTCCGTCGAGAGTGACATCTCGAGCGGGGCGCGACCCGTGCCGGAGGCGCTGGCTTCGGAGTCCGAGACGAACGCCACTCGTCGTCCGTCGGTGTGCGTGAGGAGCAGCGTGGTCAGCGAGCCGGAGGTGGCGAAGGAAGCCTGCTTCCAGCCGTTGGACACCGATGCGCCGAATGCCTTGAGTTGTTCGCCGTCGAGGAACTGGCCGAACGAGACCGATTGGGAGTCCTTGAGCTCTCCGAACTCCTTGATCCACCGGTGGCCGATCCCGTTCAGCGTGAGCCCCGGCGGGAGCGGAACGTCGTCGCCGAGCGCCGACAGCAGTGCGCGGACGTCCGACGAGTCCGGCGCAGCGCCGATGGTTGCGCTGTAGGGCGCGAGAGCCGGGGCGACCGTGTCGGGGAATGACGGACCGTCGAACACAGCGGGCGCCGTCGTTGTCGCAACGGTGGTAGCGACCTCGGTACTGGCGGGTGCCGGTGTCGTATCAGGGGCGGACGAGGTGGGGACGGCGGACTCCACCGCTGATTCCGACGAGCCGCCGCAGGCGGCAAGTGCGGTGCCGCTCAGAGCAACAGCAGCAAGCAGGGTGATGTACGGACGGTGGTGCATTGATCTCTCCTCGTGGTGATGCCGAGACTATACCGACAGAGCGCTGGTTTAGGGAAACTCGGGGAGAAACGAGAGAAACGCGTTCGTTACCGCCGTGGCCAGCGATGCGGGGTCTGGCGGATGATCGATGAAGTCGACGATGAGCAGACCGAACGACACGGCCTCGATGAGTGCCCCGATGGCGGCCGCGTCGACCGAGTTGGTCACGAGGCCCCGTTGTTGGCCCTCGCGGATGACATCGACCAGGTCGTCCGCGACCGAGGTCTCGAGCCGCCGGAGCGCCTGTTCGAGGTCGGGGTGAGCGGCACTTGCAGCCATGACGCTGGCCCGGACGGTTCGAACGGCGTGCCGGGCCCGGTCGCAAATCGTGAGCGCCATCAATCCGATCACGGCCGCAAATTCCTCGCGGGTGTTGGTTGCCCTGATCGCCGCACGCAGTGCCTCGATATCGCCGAGCGGTTGTCTCGCCAGTCGATCGAACTGGGCCGCGCGGACCAACGCATCGCGGTCGTCGAAGTGGTGATAGATCGCACCGCGAGACAGCCCGGTCGCCCATCCGACGCGGCCGATCGTCACTGCGGCCTCGCCCTCAGCGACAACGATGTCGACGGTTGCGTCGATGACACGACGAACCGTTTGTCTCGCACGGTCCTGTGCCGAGCGCTGACGGTCACCCCGCTGGTGCGCGAGCGACTCCCCGCCGCTGTGGTTGGCCCGTTCTGCCATCGGCCCAGTGTGCACGATTCTCCGTTCCTGAGCCGGACACGTTGCTCCGGGTGCGGATCAAGCGCTGCGCCGGACCTGCTGAGGTTGATCGGCCGCAGGGACCCGCCAGTACCCTCGCAGGGTGTTTGCCTGCCCGAACTGTTCGTTGGCGCTCGACATCACCGAGATCGGTGCGCTGTGCCTGAACCGGCACTCGTTCGATCGTGGACGCGGCGGCTACCTGAATCTCCTCGTCGGCGGTCGCCTGCCATCCGACGCAGTCCCCGGTGACACCGGAGAGTCGCTTGCCGCCCGTCGCCGTTTCCTCACAGCGGGGAACTACCTCCCCATCGCCAATGCGCTCTCCGCGGCCACCGCTGGCACCCCGGGCCCGGTGCTCGACGTGGGGTGTGGCGAGGGCTGGTACCTCACGCAGACAGAGGGTGACCGATACGGACTCGACGTGTCGAAGACCGCCGTACAGATGGCGGCCAAAGCACACCCAGACATGATGTTCGTCGTCGGCAACGCGTACCGACTGCCGGTGCTCGACGACTCGGTGGGCGTGGTGGTTTCCGTCTTTGCCCCGCACCCCGTCGACGAGTTCGCCCGTGTGCTGCGCCCCGACGGTTGGTGGGTCACCGTTACCCCTGGCCCGCTCCACCTGCAGGAGATGAAGCCCGACCTCAGCGATCGAGAACGGGTGGGCGAGCGGATGAAGCGACGTTCCGAGCCACCAGTGGAGGCCCTCTCCTGGACGCGCGTCCAGTACGCGCTGCAGCTCACCGAAGGGTCGGCCGCAGACCTCTATGCGATGACCCCGCTGCGGTTCCAGAAAGATGCCGGAGCGCAGGGTTTACGCGAGGTCACGGTGGATGTCTGGGTCTCTTCGTCGCACCCGACGGCGTAGTAGAACGCAATAGTCAGCAACCTGTGGAGTGTGTGATGCCCAAACCCACCGTCGTTGTTGCCGGTCTCGGTGACACTGGCATCCTGGTGGCGACCCGTTTGGCGCGTTCGTACAGGGTCATTGCGGTAACCACGCGCCCTGCGCTCGTGAGCGGCCAGGAACTCGGGGCACGCCTTACGGATCCGGAGCGCTGGAAGCACAGCTATTTCGTGCCGCTGTCGCGCTTTCGCCGACTCGACGACGTGGACATACATCACGGGCGCATCGCCTCGGTCGATCTCCACGCGGCGTCGGTGTGCGTTCAGCGTGCGGATGGCTCGACCGAAGACATCCGTTACGACGCGCTGGTGATCGCTACTGGTGTGAGCAACGGGTTCTGGCGCGACGACCGCGTGGAGGACCTGGCTGCTGCAGCGGCGCGCATTGCCGAAAGCGCGCAACGACTCGACGTGGCACGAACCATCGCAGTGGTGGGCGGCGGTGCCACTGGAGCGAGCGTGGCAAACAATGCCGCGCGCAGACCGGGTGTCACGGTCCACCTGTTCTTCCCGGGAAACGAGTTGCTCCCTCAGCACCATCCAAAGGTGCGCTCATGGATCGGCCGCACAGTGCGTGACCACGGGGTAATCCTGCATCCTGGGCATCGGGCGGTACTGCCCGAAGGCATCGCGCCGCACCGGATCACGGAGGGGCCGATTGAGTGGTCAAGCGGACAACCACCGGTTGCGGCTGATGCGGTGGTGTGGGCGGTCGGCGCAGTGCGACCCCATTCGGCGTTCCTCCCGACCGACGTGCTCGACGAGCAAGGGTTCGTGCGCGTCAACGAGTTCTTGCAGATGCCCGGCTTTGCGAACGTGTTCGCCGTTGGCGACGTTGCAGCGTCCGATCCGCTGCGCAGCTCGGCACGCAACTGGGGCTACCGGGTAATCGTGAGCAACGTTGGACGCGTGCTGCGCGGTCGCGCGCCCCGGCGGCGCTTTCGGGCACCGAAGTACCGGTGGGGCTCGGTGCTCGGCCTCCAGCCCGAAGGACTCACCGTGGCCACAGCCAAGGGTGCGCGATTCCGAATTCCCCGCCGTATTGCCGAGCCGTTGCTCTATGGCGTGTTCGTTACCCGCGGCCTGTACGGCGGGCTCCGTCACCAACCGGATCGGGAGAGTCCAACTCCCTGAGCCGTGCGGTGCACCGTGACAGCACGTGTGTACTGGACCAACGTATTGAGTGCGTTACGGTGAGCAGCGCTTTGTCCTAGACGCGTTCAGGCGTCGGACTCACACGAGTTTCGTCGTGGACCCGCCGTCGACATCGAGGACCACCCCGTTGACGAAGCTCGCGGCGTCGGAACAGAGCCATGCGATCGCCTCGGCGGTTTCGCTCGCATCCCCGACACGGTTCATCGCAGAGTGGCGGGCGACGACAAGCGCGCTCAACTCCGGCGCCTGCTCGATGTAGGAGTCGATGATGTCGGAATGGGTGTACCCGGGGGCAACCACGTTCACTCGAATCCCTTGGGTCGCGTAGTCGACTGCCGCGCTCTTCGAGAGTCCGTTCACGCCGTGCTTGCTCGCTGCGTACGGCGCTGCGCCAAGGTCGTGCGGCTTGGTGCCGTAGATGGACGAGATGTTGACGATCGAACCTGCGCCCCCGCGGAGCATCGCCGCGATCTCGAACTTCATGCACAACCAGACCGCCCGCAGGTTGGTGTTCATGACCTCGTCCCACTGATCTTCCTCGACGTCGGCGAGCGGAACCAGGACCGGGCCGGAGACGCCGGCGTTGTTGACCGCGCAATCAAGCCTCCCGTACGCGTCCAAGGTGCGGTTGATCAGAGCCTCCACATCGGCACGCTGGGTGACGTCCGTGCGCACGAAGAGCGCCTTCCCGCCGGCTGCCTTGATGGTGTTCTCGACCTCAAGACCCTTGTCCACCCGGCGAGCGGCGAGCACTACCTGAGCCCCCTCGCTTGCGAACTTCATGGCTGTCGCAGCGCCGATCCCGGTATTGGCGCCAGTTACCACCACGACCTTGTTGTCGAACGTTCCCATCATCTCTCCCGTACGAAACTCGCGGAGGTACCGCGTGGAGGACCCTAGTTGGAGTCAATTGGCAGCCTCATGCCGTGGTGCGTAACGCGTCGCTACAGAGCATCGTTCGTGGTCGTCCGGTCGGCCTACTTGATAAGTGAAATGTGTTGTTGGTGTCCTATATCAACTCCTCAGTTGATAAGTTGCATTCGTTGTTCACTTCCCCACTCAACTACAGACGGTGACGACGCCAGCAGGAGACAACGCTCACATGGCCAGAGGGAGACCCAGCCGAAAAACGGTGTACGAGCGGCTTGACGCCGCCCTCAAGGAGTTGCAGGTTCGACTTGGCGGGCTGCCCACCCCAAAGGAGTCCGAGTCGATCTGGTCGGACATCTGGCACCTGGAGGCTCATCATTCGACAGCGCTCGAGGGCAACACTCTCGTGCTGCGGGAGGTGGAGGCTCTGCTCGGCAGTGGCCGAGCGGTCGGCGCCAAGCCGCTGAAGGAGTACATGGAGGTCCAGGGCTACGCCACCGCTGCCAAGTGGGTGTACGGGCAGGCCATCGAACCGGACGAGTGGAGCGATGGCGGTCTGGTCAGCGTGAACGAGGTTCGTCGCATCCACCACATGACCATGACTCCGGTGTGGGGAGTGGCTCCTCACCCGGATGCAACCGAAGCCGAGGGCCCAGGAAACTATCGGGAGCATGACATCCATCCGTTCTTGGCAGGGATGACTCCGCCGCCGTGGGTGGAGGTCCCCGCCCGGATGGCAGGCTGGGTCGACGAGGTTCGTGCGCTCGGCGACGCGGTTGGTGCAGGCATTGAGCCGCTAGATCCGCTGCCCGAGAAGCTCGCGCTCATCCACAACCACTTCGAGCGCGTTCACCCCTTCATCGACGGCAACGGGCGCACCGGCCGCCTCGTGCTCAACCTCATACTCGTCCGGCTCGGGTACCCACCGGTCATCATCTTCAAGACGCAGCGTGAGGTGTATCTCGCCGCGATGCAGAAGTCAGACGCGGGAGACCACGGTCCCCTCGGCGAGATCATCGCACGGGCGATGTTCGACAACCTCAACAGGTTCATCGTCCCGAACGTCGCCGGACCTGCTCGACTGGTCCAGTTGGCCGCGTTGGCCGATGACGAGCACTCGGTCGCTGCGCTTCGCCAGGCGGCGCAGCGTGGTCGTCTGGATGCGGTGCAGGGGTCCGACGGGATCTGGCGAAGTTCCCGCAAGGCTGTCGAGCAGTACAAGAGGGAGAAACACGCCCGCCGCCCCAAGGCCACCTGACGGGGACAGTGAACGAAGGTCGCGCGCCAATGGTGCGAGGCCGTTGCGAGTGCGAACCGCGCGCCGGTAGGTTTCCAGCAGCGCCGTGCTGCGCCTCGGGACCGCTGTCCCCGTCAGGTCAACTGATCGAACGAGGGGTCACCGATGCACCGTGCTCTATCGCAACATTCGGAAAATTGTTCCGCGGGGAGGCCGTTTCCGGCTTCCGACCGTGTCAACCTTCGGGAGGTGGCGTGATGGCCGTCTGCCAATGGTGTGATCGAGAAATGCGGACCGCCGCCTCCTGCGTCGTCGACGCGCTCCATCGGAACGGCCGGCGCTTCCCCCTGGCACCTTTCCAAGCCGTCCGGAGCGGGTCGTCGACCAGCGCTCGGTGCGGGGACTGCGGAGTGCTCGGCGGCGGCTCGCACCACCCCGGTTGTGATCTACAGCGTTGCCCGGCGTGCAGAGGCCAGATGCTGACGTGTGGTTGCCAGTTCGACGAGGACGGCCCCGACGCAGATGACTTCGATGAGGATGACGTTGAGGACGATCTCGATGTGCTGGAAATCGCCGCCCTGCTGGAGCCTCTCGGAGTCGACGGCAACGGAATGCTCACCGAGACGGTGCGGATCGGCGCACGCGAGATCATCGTCCACCACGACGACGTTCCCGAGACCGACACCACCCAGGTTGCCGGCATCCTCTGTACGACTCCGCTGCGCACGGTCATCGACATGGCTCCTGAACTTCCGACACGGCGTTTGATGGAGATGGTCGCGTACTGCCTCGATCGAGGGCTGTTTACGGTCGCCGACGCCTGGCAACGTCTTGCCCAGCCCGACATGGTCGGCCGCCGTGGAGCCGAGCTGCTTCGTCGCGTGCTGCCGCCCACCGCGACCTGACGCATTGTGCGAGTCGGATTCCGCCGCGAAGAGACGACGGAGCCCGACAACGCCACTGTTGGTTAGGCCTTCGAGCAGCGGCAGAGGTGGTGTTCCGGAACGATCCGAAGCCGCCCGCTTGGATGCACCGGCTACCCCGCCGGGTGAGCCGCTACTTCGCTCGTCCTGTGCGGAACTTTGGCGATCTGCTTGGTCCGATGATCGTGCCGCTACTGCTCGCCCAGAAGGGATGGAGGCCAACTGCCGTGCCCGCCCGGCGCTTGCTCACACGCGGGGTTGACTGCCTGGAGATCTTCGGGGATCC
>CAMDBM010000025.1:0-42193 GCA_945889085.1 Ferrithrix thermotolerans DSM 19514 | reverse complement strand
CTCGACGTGGGCGGGTACCTGAGCCGTCTCGACGAACTTGCCGGGGAGATCCTTCCCCCGACACTCGACGGCCTGATCGACTCGATTTTCGGCCCGCATGGCTTCCACGGCAACACCGATAACTACTACGACCCGGCGAACTCCTATCTCGACCAGGTGATCGACCGTCGGGTGGGGATCCCGATCACCCTGGCGGTCGTCGCGATGGAGGTTGGCAGACGGGCAGGCGTACCGCTGTGGGGGGTGTCCATGCCCGGACACTTCCTGCTCAGGGACAAAGTTGACCCGGATGTGTTCCTCGATCCGTTCAACGGTGGTCGCATCCTCGGTGCTGGTGACTGCCGTCGGTTGCACTTCGCCCTGTCGGGCGGGTCGCCGTGGGAGGACGCGTTCTTGAACCCGGCATCGAAACTCACGGTGGTTGCCCGGATGCTCAGCAACCTGAAGGCTGTGGCAACCTCCCGGGATGATCTGGGGATGCTCCGCTGGGTCCTGCTGCTGCGCCAGGCGATCCCCGGGCTCGCCGAACAGGAACGGGATGAGTTCCAGGCGGTTACCTCCCGGTTCAACTAATCGGGTTGCGGCCCCGGAAACGAGCCCTGACCGTGACGAATGCCGCTCCGGTCAATAACCTGAGGCCATGACCGCGACCGACATCACCACCTCCGTGTCCGCAGACGAGCAGCGTGTAAAGGCCCTGATTGACGAGTTGCTCCGTGAGTGCCCTCCCGCCAGTGTCAAGCCGCACGAGTTCCTCGGTGCGCAGTTCGACAAGGGCCTCGCCTGGGTGCATTTCCCCGAGGGACTCGGTGGGCTCAACTTGTCGCCGAAGCTTCAGAAGACCATCAACGAGCGTGTGTTTGCAGCCGGCGCCCCGAACCCGGTGATGCGCAACCCGATCGGTCACGGCATGACCGGGCCAACGGTTGCGGTGTGGGGCAGCGAGGCGCAGAAGCAGCGCTACCTCCGCCCGCTCTTCACGGGCGAAGAGGTGTGGTGCCAGTTGTTCTCCGAGCCGGGTGCCGGGTCCGACGTTGCGGGCCTGTCGTCGAAGGCAGTGCGAGACGGTGACGAGTGGATCGTCAACGGACAGAAGGTGTGGACCACGCTCGCCCACATCTCGCGCTGGGGACTCCTCATCGTTCGCACCGATTCCGAGGCTGTCAAGCACAGTGGCATCACGGCATTCGTCGTGGACATGCAGGCGCCGGGTGTCGAGGTGCGTCCGCTGCGCCAGATGACCGGCGAGGCAGAGTTCAACGAGGTGTACTTCACCGACGTCCGCATCCCCGATGCCGAGCGTCTGGGTACGGCCGGTGAGGGGTGGCGCGTCTCGCTCACGACCCTGATGAACGAGCGGGTGTCGATCGGCGGTGCGATCCCCCAGAAGGGCTCCGGCCCGATCCGCGAAGCCGTCCGGGTGTGGACGTCGCTGCCCGCATCGGAGCGTACGGCGGAGCGTTGTGACCAACTGATGAGGCTGTGGAGCGAGGCCGAGATCCTGCGGCTCACCAACATCCGTGCCAACGACTCCCGCAAGATGGGAACCCCGGGCCCCGAGGGCTCAATCGCCAAGTTGCACATGGCAGACCTGAACAAGAAGATCTACGAGTTCGCGATCGGTCTCTCGGGCGCCGAAGGAATGCTCTACGGCACGTACGAGATGATCCGTCCGGACATCGCGATGGGCCATGAGTCCCTCACGAAGGCGTTCCTCCGCAGCCGTGCCAACTCGATCGAGGGAGGCACCTCCGAGATCATGAAGAACATCCTCGGGGAGCGCGTGCTCGGCCTGCCCGGCGACGTTCGGGTGGACCGTGACCGCCCGTGGAGCACGGTGCCCCGCAACTAGCGGTCAACGACCACCAGGTTTGCGGGATCTCGGTCTCTCCGACACCTTTGTCGGAGAGACCGAGATCTCTGCTTTTTGCCGCAGCGTCCTCAGTGCGCCGAGGTGAGCAGGATTCCGACAAACACGGCAGCGAGTGATGCCAGCCCGGAGAGTGCGCCACCCACGGCGAGCACCACCTTGGACCGGGTGTTGCTGTGCACGACTGCAGCGAACCCGGCAACGCCGACGATGACCAGTTTGAGGAACACCGTGAGGTTGTACGCGTTCGACTGCGAGGCCATGTCGTGCCTCAAGAGGCTCCAGATCCCTGTGGCTATCAGCACCCCGTAGGCGGGCCAGGCGAGTCGGTTGAACTGCCGTGCGACCTTCTTGGGCAACTCTGCATCGTGAGCCCGCAATGTTGGCACGAGACCGGCGAGGGTGAACTGTCCGCCGACCCAGATCGTTGCTGCAATGACGTGGAGCGAAAGCCGGACGGTGTCCCAGTTGGGGGAGAGCATGAGTCAACCGTACGCGTGGCGTCAGGCCCGCAGCGACTCGAGCACGACGCTGGCTGCCATGGAGCGGTCGTCGAGGCGAGCGGTTGCGGCACCACCGCCCAGCATCGTCGCCGCAGCCATGCCGATTGCTGACTGCAGTTCCCGAAGCTGGCGCGGGGGCGGGAAGTACTCGTCTTCGTCGGTCACGCGCAGCGTTTCGATGCCGTGCTTCGGGTTGAGCCGGCGGATGACGTCAAGCACGAGTTCCTCTGGCGCCGACGCACCGGCTGTCACTCCGATGGTGCCGTGGAGGGAATCGGGAAGCTCGTTCGCCCCGTTCACGCGATACACGGTCTCGCAGCCGGACACCCGTGCCAGCTTTTCGAGCGCAACGGTGTTGGACGAATTCGCCGAGCCAATCACCACGATGGCGTCACAGCGCGGAGCCATCTCCACGAGGGCGGACTGGCGATTGGTGGTGGCGAAACAGAGGTCGCTGTGTCCTGGTCTCCAGAGGTTCGGGAAACGAACCGCCGTGGCGGCTGCAACGTCTTCCCAGTCGCGGTGGGAAAGTGTGGTCTGCGCGAGGAGCGCCACCGGCTCGTCGAACAGGGGGAGGCGAGCAACGTCGTCCACGTTCTCGACGCGGTGGATACGGGTGGGCGCAACCGCCATCGTCCCCACCGCCTCCTCGTGACCCTCGTGGCCCACGTACACGATCTGGAACCCCTTGCCGGCACGCACCTTCACCTCGTGGTGAACCTTGGTGACGAGCGGACAGACGGAATCCACCACGTACGAACCGCGGCGGCGCGCTGCCTCAACCACCTCGGGGGCCGAGCCGTGCGCAGAGAGCATGATCGGGCGGCCCTCGGGTACATCACTCACATCGTCCACGAACACCACACCGAGGTTCTGGAATCGCTCGACCACGATCTTGTTGTGCACGATCTCGTGGTAGCAGTACACGGGAGGCTCGAACGAACGAACCATCCAGGCGAGAGCCTTGATGGCCATCTCCACCCCGGCGCAGAACCCGCGTGGTTCGGCGAGCAGAACCCGGTCGACATCCATTGACTTCCGAGGATACGGCGACACCGGGTGGACCACCGGGCCCGTCGAACTCACATCAGCCGGGAGTGGCCGGTGACCTCGTAGCGCCAGACGGCGACCTCCTGCAGGCGAACGGACTTGAGCCCGGCCTGAAGTGTCGCCATGTGCGGCATCTGGAAGTGCGCCTTCAGGGCTTCGTCGGTCTCCCAGCACTCGCCGAGGCGATATCGACCCGCTACTTCGAGATCCTTGCTGAACACGTAGGTGACGCATCCCTCCTCGGCGCTACTCGCCTGCTGCATCGGCACCACGAGCGCCTCGTAGGCGGCGCAGTCTTCGGCATGGACATCAAAGTGGCCCTGAATCACGATCATCTCCCTATCATCGCCGCTCACAGGCACTCCTGCCAAGTGCCACCGGTAGCCTGAAGGGCCATGTCCGCACCGATCGTTACCTCCATCGCGCCAGGCTCTCCGGCCGCGGCCGCGGGCCTGGTGACCGGCGACGAGGTCCACAGCCTCAACGGCCAGGTGCCCCGGGACATCATCGAGTGGCGGATGCTGGTGGACGAACCCGACCTCGAGATCGAGGTCCGGCGGGGTGGGCTTACCCACACCGTCGAGGTTGCCAAGCGGGCCGGTGAGCCGCTCGGGGCCGAGGTGGAGAGCGCACTGTTCGACCAGGTCCGCACTTGCGACAACCACTGCGAGTTCTGTTTCATCTACCAATTGCCCCCCGGCATGCGAAAGAGCCTGTACCTCAAGGACGACGACTACCGACTGTCGTTCCTCTACGGCAACTTCACCACGCTCACCCGCTTCACCGAGGCAGACCTCGAGCGGGTGGTCACCGAACGGCTCTCCCCGCTCAACGTGAGTATCCACGCCACCAATCCCGAGGTGCGCGCCTCGATGCTGCGGAACCGGCGGGGTGCAACGAGCCTGCGCTGGTTGCGGGCGTTGCTCGACCACGGGATCGAGGTGCGTGGGCAGGTGGTGGTCTGTCCCGGTGTGAACGACGGTGCTGTGCTCGACGAAACCCTGGCCGGGGTGCTTGACGGCTTCCCGGAACTGGAGTCGCTCGCGATCGTTCCTCTCGGCGTCTCGCGATTCAACCCCGAGGCAGCGATGCGCCCGCATACGCGTGACGAGGCCAAGGCGGTACTCGACACGGTGCACGACTGGCAGGACATCTTCGCCACGGTGCTCGGGAAGCGACTGGTGCACGCCGCAGACGAGTACTACCTCCTCGCCGGGGAACCCTTCCCGTCCCTCGAGAGCTATGACTCGTGCTCGATGTACGAGGACGGCATCGGCATGGCACGGACATTCGAGCAGGAGTTTCTCGGTCTCGTCAGCGAGCCGTCTGGTCCGCAGAGCGGGTTCTTCGCCTGGGTGGACGGCGCTCCGGCAGAGGGGTACCGGGCCCCGAGGAACCCGGCCGGTGACACCGGACTGCGCCAACACCATGCCGGTGAGGCGAGGGTCTCGCTCTCGCCGAGGCGGGATGCACCCATCGGCATCCTCACCGCCCCCTATGGTGCTCAGGTGCTGGCCCCGCTCCTCCGAGATCTCGGTCGGACCGATGTACGCGTGGTGGAGGTTCGCAACGAGTACTTCGGGGGCAATACCGCCGTCACCGGCTTGATGGTGGGGGCGGACCTCGTGCGTGTGCTCGCAGCGCAGCCCGAGGGTCACCGGTACCTGCTGCCTGATGTGTGTCTGTCCGAGGGCCGGTTCCTCGACGGGCTGACGGTGGACGACCTTCCTCGTCCGGTCGAAGTCGTGGCAACCGACGGGATCGCACTTCGACGTTGCCTGGAGCGAACCCGATGAGCGAACAATCCCTTCCCGCGGTGGCGATTATCGGTAGACCTAACGTGGGCAAGAGCACCCTGTTCAACCGGATCGTGGGCGAGCGCGTCGCCATTGTGGAGGACCGTCCCGGCATCACGCGGGACCGCAAGACCCTCGAGGCTGAGTGGCTCGGATTCCGTTTCCTCGTCATCGACACGGGCGGTTGGCTGCCGACCGGGGGCGAGCTGGAGGCAAAGATCAGTCGACAGGTGGAGGCCGCCGTACGGGACTCCGATCTCGTGCTGTTCGTCGTTGATGCCTCGACGGGCATCACCGACGAGGACGAGAACGTGGCTACCTGGATCCGGCGCACCGGCAAGAAGGTGCTGCTGGTCGCCAACAAGTCCGACAATCTCCGCCGCGAGACCGAGATGTGGACCTTCCTGAACCTGGGCTGCGGCGATCCGATACCGGTGAGCGCGTTGCACGGACGCCGTGCCGGCGACCTCCTCGACGAGGTCATCGCACTGCTTCCCGCCCCCGGCGAGTCGGTGGCTGGCGACGTGGAAACCGACGAGTTCGGGACCCCGATTGATCTCGGTGGTGTGAAGGCACCCAAGGTGGCCATCGTCGGTCGCCCGAACGTGGGAAAGAGCACGCTGTTCAACCGGCTGGTCGGGGAGGACCGCTCGGTCGTCCACGACCTCGCAGGCACCACCCGCGACGCCATCGACACCCTCGTGGAGACCGCCGACGGTCCTGTGGTGTTCGTGGACACCGCAGGTATGCGCCGACGCTCGAAGATCGACGACTCCGCCGAGTACTACTCGATGGTGCGTGCACTCCGTGCGGTCGACGACTCCGACATCGCCTTCCTCGTTATCGACGCCACAGCGGGTGTGACCGGTCAGGACCAGCGCCTTGCCGAGCGCGTAGACGCAGCCGGCTGCCCGATCGTGGTGCTGCTCAACAAGTGGGACCTGCTCGAAGACGCTGAACAGCGTGCCGAGATCACGGCTCAGTTGTCGGACAAACTCTCGTTCGTGGGCGACGCACCCGTGCTCAAGATCTCGGCGAAGAGCGGCAAGGGCGTGCAGAAACTCCTCCCCGTGCTCCAGGAGGCCATCGCGCAATACCACAAGCGGGTGCCCACACGGGATGTCAACCGCGTGCTCGCCGCCGCGCAGCAGAAGCAGCCCGGACCGCACGGCGGCAAGGTGATGTACGCGCTTCAGGGTGCAACCGATCCGCCGACTTTCACGCTGTTCGTCAACAAAGAACTGCCGCCGGCCTACGCGCGCTACCTCGAACGCTCCCTTCGCGAAGCCTTCAGCTTCGGTTCCACACCGATCAAGCTGCGCTTCCGGCGTCGCGCCGAGTAACTCATGCCGTTCTGCGAGGACTGTGCGAAGTACTGGGCCCCGTCCGCCATGAACGACGACGGCACCTGCCCCACCTGCGCAAGGGTGCTCGGTTCACAGTCGACGCCGAACCCGTCAAGGACGGTGGCGCCCACGTCGATCAACGCAAAGGGCTTGCGTGAGCTCGCTGGCAAGGACGCCAAGGCACCGTGGCACTTCAAACTGCTCGTTGTCGCGTTGATCGCCTACCTGGGTTGGCGGCTCGTGTCCCTCATCGGCCTGGTGTAGCGCTAGGCTTCGATACCGCCACGGGCTGTGGCGCAGCTTGGTTAGCGTGCTTGACTGGGGGTCAAGAGGTCGCAGGTTCGAATCCTGTCAGCCCGACGAAGAAAGCCCTGCTCAGGGGCCACGAAAGTGGTCAACGGGTAGGGCTTCGCCCGTTCCCCGGGGCCGTTGTGCCAATGCTGTTCCAATGTTGTACATCGTCGCATCGTGACGGCACGTCGAGTCAGCAACCACCGAGGGCGAATCACGTCGGTCGTGCACGTCGGGTGTCTCGACACACAACTCTGACCACACCGCTGCTGCTTTAGCGGCCCGTCTACATCCGCTTAGGCGGGGTCAGCGATGCAGAGATTATTCCGGTGATCTGTCCGGGCAATGGTCCGGTATTGCCGAGTTCGCTGATTGGGTGTTCGCAGCTGGTGTCGGTGTATGACCTCGTCGTAGTGTGAGCGCATGGAGGCTCAAGCAGACCTTCGATTGCTGGAGGCACCGCTCCTGAGCAGTGCCGAAGTGTCGGCTTCACCGTGCCCGGTACCGGCAGCAACTGGCGTGTACGGCTGGTGGTTCTCCGAGATTCCCGACGGTGTTCCAATCGACGGGTGCGAACGGCGCGAGGACTGGGTGTTGCTGTACGTCGGCATCTCTCCCAAGGCTCCACCAGGGAACGGCAAACCGCCGAGCAGCCAGACAGTTCGCAGTCGAGTCCGCTACCACTACCGGGGCAACGCCGAGGGGTCGACACTCCGCCTCACTCTCGGGGTTCTGTTGCGGCTTGAACTCCGGCGGGTCGGAAGCGGGAGCAGGCGAACTTTCTCGACCTCGGAAGAAGTGCTGTCCTCCTGGATGGCAGCGAACGCCCGCGTCAACTTCGTCGAGCATGAGGAACCGTGGGTGCTCGAGGAGGACCTGATCGGTCGCCTGTGCCTGCCGCTCAATCTGGATCAGAACAAGAAGCATCCGTTTCATCAGACGCTCTCGGCGATGCGAAAGGCCGCGAGGCTTGCTGCAGAGTCCTTGCCTGTGCTGGACCGCTAGCGCGGCGCCGGAGAATGCCCGCTTCCTCGCCCGGTCGCAGAGCCGGTCGGTCGTGCAACCGTCGGACGCGTGCGGCTGCACATCAAACCGTCATAGCGTTCTTCGCTTGCCAACGGTGACCCTGCTCGCAACGCCACCACACCTTCTGGCCCGACCCGGCGATCAGCGTCGTCGGGTCCCAACCGTCAGCCTCCGCAGCAAGCGTGGGGTTGATCGGGTTCTTGTCTCGGGGGTTCGTCATCGCTGCGCGTTGCCCGATGCGTTAGCCCTACGGCTCGGATGGCCGCTGTTTGCTCCTGGGCGGTGTGATGCGAATCTCTCCGCTCGAGCAAGGAATGGTTCGTCCGTCATTGACGAGTGTCGACCGGACGTGCTGAAGAAACTACGGGCGGTCACTGCGTTGGCTTTCGCTGAGACGTTCCTTTCGAGGCAAGCAACTGACGAGTCCGGCCAACTGGCGACGGAGGGCGTTCCAAGGCCAAATCCGGGTTCAAGGGGCTGCCGAGGATCGACCGGAGCAGTTTCGGAGCAGTCTTCTTCAGTAGTTCTTCGTCCCGTTCGGCGTGCGATCGCAGCACATGCCACACCGCGGCAACGGAGACACCGTTGCCGAGTTGTTTGTAGCTTGCAGCGGGGCGTTGGGCGCCGAAGTCGTACCAGTCGGGGAGGCTCTGGAGCCGTGCGGCTTCCCGCGGGGACAGGCGACGTTCGCGCGAGCCGACGATTGTGGTCTGTGTGATCGCGACGAGGGCTGGCACGTAGGTAGGTGCCTTCGCCCGGATGCCCGATGGGCGCAGGTGCATGATTGTCGACCAGAGGTTCGGGGTGTCCTGTGCTTGCCATTCGAGTTTGCGTCGGGATGGCGGGAACTTGTCGGTGTAGACGCCCCACTTCTTGGCCCACTTGTCGATGACGCGTTTGTGGGCGGTGTAGAACTCGGCGTTCTTGCGGAGGTAGTCGGCCTTCCAAGGTGGAGTGGCACGAGGGATCCGCAGTTCGGCGGTGGTCACCCATTCGTCGGCCCATAGCGGGAAACCGGGGAGGCGGCGGCCTTCGCGTTCGTCCCACATCAGTTCGACGAAGTCGTTCCAGGCGTCGATCCAGAGCCGTTCCGACTCGTTGAGGTCACAACCTTCGACGTGGTGGTCAGGGTTGAGCGGTAGATCGGTTTCGAGGTCCCAGGTGGTTGGGTCCCAACCGGCGACCGGACGGTTTGTCACCGGCGGGTCGGGGCGTAGTTCGCAGTTGGGGCTGCCGGTGTAGGTGGCGGTGATGAAGACTCGCTCGCGTACCTGGGGTCGGCCACCCATGTCGGGTGGGAGCAGGTGCGGGGAGAAGATTGCCGGAGTCTCCGAGACGCAGTAGCCCTCGGCTCGGAGGGTTTCGATGATGACTTGCCATTCATGGAGGTGGCGGGGGCCAGCCAGGTTCCGGACGTTCTCCAGCAGAACGATCTTTGGTTTGTGGGCTTGGATGATCTTGAGGATGTTCCAGTAGAGGGTGCCCCGGGTCTCCTCCATCCCCCGTTGTGCACCGGACTTGCTGAACGGCTGGCAGGGAAACCCGGCTGCCAGGACGTCGTGGGGTGGCACGAGCATCGTGGTGTCGCTGGCGACCGCGGTGATGTCCGACAGCGGGTCCAGCCCCCAGTTCCGCCGGTAGACCTCGGCGGCGGCGGGGTCGATCTCGCACGCGTAAACGCACCGGCCACCCATCGCAGACAGGGCGGCGTGGAAGCCGCCGATGCCTGCGAAGAGGTCAACGAACCGGAATGACATGGCTGAAGCTTACCGGAGGGGTGCAGCAAGGTTTCGGGCCGGCAGACCACTTGGTTCGCCTGATCTAGCGTGGCCGAATGAGCGACAGTGGCGTCACCCTCGGTCAGGGCGGGATTCGGGGCGTACTGAGCCGTGCCGATGAGTCCGCGCGGGCCGATGGCATGGCGCTCAGGAGTCGGTACCCGAAGTGGATGGAGATCGTTGAAGGTCTGCGGGTTGCGCCGTGTCCCCGTACGTACCTGCCAGTTCTCGCCGTCCTTCTCACTGCACGAGCGCTGCGCCCTGCTGCAGAACTGGACGTGCTGGACATTCAGCAACAGACAAGCCAGAAGGGGTACGCCGCAGCATCTATCGGCAAGCTCGTTATTCCCTTTGCGGTCGAGCAGGGGGTCGACCTTCGTTCCAAGAGCAGCCAGATAATGAACAACCAGCCGTTCACGTTCAAGGCGAGGATCGAACCGAGGATGTCGAGCCCGCTGAAGGCGGTTTTTTACGACTCGTTCTACGACGCAGCGAATTTGGTCAACGGGTTAGAGCCTCTCGCCGCACTTGAGGTACTCGCGCTCCTGTTCGACCTCTGTAGGGCTGTTGCGCCGACGACTATTGAGGCTGTTCCGGTGCTGGGAGGGAAATCTTCTCTCGCGAGGATCGTGCGTGAGACAGCGGAGTTTGCATCGAACTACTCGGACAATGGTCGCGTTGGGCAGGCGTTCGTTGCTGCCGTGCTCGATGCGGTGTACGGACCCCATCGGGTCGTACTCGGCAACACTGCCGACCCTGACGCGTCGGTGCCTGGTGACGTTCAGGTCGAGGACGGCGATGGAACCTGGCTCTGGACAGAGGTGAAGCAGAAGTCGGTGACCACAGGCGACGTTGAGCAGTTCATTGGCAAGGTCCGCAACGCTGGAGGTGAGCGGATTCTCTACTGCGCGCTGGGAAACGAGCGGTACCCGCACAACATCGACCGCATGCGAGTCGCCCGGCTTGCCGACTCGGCGGCGATCGACGTGTCGGTCTTCCTGTCGCCGGCCGACTTCCTCGGTGAGTTGCTGAAACTTGCTCCTGGCTCGTTCAACTCGGTCGCCTCACGACTCGCGACCGCGATGCTCCGGCGGATCGATGAAGCGGGATGCGCTCCGAAGACCGCCGAGGTCTACCGGGCCCTAGCGGCCTCGGCCTAACGAGCCGGGTTTGGAGTTGACCTGTACGTTTGGGAGACACCGTCGGCATGAGGCTCCGCACCAATCCTGCACCAATCTGACACGGCCGTCTACCTGCGGTAACCCGACCGCTACGCCAGCGTTGACCACTCGCTGTGACGAAAGTGCTGGTCACATGAGCCGAAAAGTATGACGCAGTATGACTGGGGGTCAAGAGGTCGCAGGTTCGAATCCTGTCAGCCCGACGAAGAAAGCCCTGCTCAGGGGCCACGAAAGTGGTCAACGGGTAGGGCTTCGCCCGTTCCCCGGGGCCGTTGTGCCAATGCTGGACCAATGTCGTACATCGTCGCATCGTGACGGCACGTCGAGTCAGCAACCACCGAGGGCGAATCACGTCGGTCGTGCACGTCGAGCTACTCGACGAAGTCATCTATCGGTACGTACACCATCAGCTGCACTGGAGGTTCGTCGGCCAACTACGGATTCACCGACAAGACCGCAACAATCACGGTCAGGTAGCCACGAGATCGAGCAACCCGTCCTCTGGGTCTGTGTCCGGTGCCCAGCGCGCCAGACACAAACCCAGAGTCTGTCTTTGGCAGCCGTATTGAGACGGGTGGCACAGACCACTTACTTCTTGTAAGAAGCGTCCCTGCTCACGCATCGGCTCACCTAGGTTCGCAAGAGTCATGCGGAGTGACCCTCAGGGCCCGGCCCGTCGTCTCGTCATCCACTCGATCGGCCCGGATCCCCGGGCAGAGTCGGTGCGAGCGGGCGCGAAATCGTTGCTCCTCCCGGATCTGGGTGCGGTTCGGGTGGCCCAGATCATCTGGTGTTCGGCGCCCCTCGCGGATGATGAGCGGTGCAGGCTCACGGACTTCCTCGTCGACCCGCTGTTGCAGACGGCACAGTGGGGTTGGGCGGAACCCCTCGGCCAGACCGTCGAGGTGGCGTACCTCCCCGGTGTGACCGATAGCGAAGCTCGGGAGGTGCAGCGCGCCGCCTTGATCCTCGGTATCGAGGTGGGCGAGGTGGCAACGGGACGGCTGTACGAGGTCCAGGGCCCCGTTGCCCCTGATGCACTTGACTCGCTCGTCCGCCGTCTGCTTGCCAACCCGGTCGTCGAGCGCTGGTCGGTCTCTGGCGCGGTCCTGCCCCCCCTCGGATCCCTGGGGGCCGTTGCGCCCACGGTCGAACGCTTCGTGCTCGGGGATCAGGCATCACTCGCCACGCTGAACCTCGACAGGGCGATGGCCCTAGACCCCGAGGAACTGCTTGCTGTTCGGGACTACTTCGCTCGGGAGGCTCGTACCCCGACCGATGTGGAACTGGAGATGATCGCCCAGACCTGGAGCGAGCACTGCGCGCACAAGACGTTCCGCGCCCGACTCCTCGACGAGAACGGGGTGGAGTTTCGTCCACTGCTCCAGCGCATCCGTGACACGACGGATCAGATCGCGTCCCCTCACGTCGTGTCGGCATTCGTCGGCAACGCCGGGATCGTCACGTATGACGGAGTCACCACGCTCGCCCTCAAATGCGAGACCCATAACCACCCGAGCGCGGTGGAACCGTTCGGGGGCGCGAACACCGGGGTTGGTGGCGTCATCCGAGACATACTCGGCGCAGCCCACGACCCGATCGTGTGCACAGACATTCTGTGCTTCGGCCCGCTCAACCTCGCCCCTGCACTGCTCCCGACCGGGTCGCTGCACCCACGACGGATCCATGACGGCGTGATCTCCGGGGTGGCGGACTACGGCAACAAGATCGGGTTGCCGACGATTGCCGGTGCGGTGCTGTACGACGAGGGGTATGTGGCGAACCCGTTGGTGTTCGCGGGTTGCATCGGTCGCTCCACGCTCGACGCGCCCGTTCTCAGCGGCCCTCACGCTGGCGACTCGGTGATCGTGATGGGCGGTCGAACCGGTCGCGACGGAATCCGCGGGGCAACGTTCTCCTCGCTTGCGATGGACGCAACGACGGGTGAGGTGGCAGGCGCCAGCGTGCAGATCGGCGACCCGCTCACGGAACGTCTTGTCATGGAGGCGCTGCGGGAATGCGTGGGGATGTACTCCGCAATCACGGATTGCGGGGCAGGCGGTCTGTCCTCGGCGGTGGGGGAGATGGCCGAGGGGATCGGTGCAACCTGCGAACTCGACCGGGTACCGCTCAAGTACCACGGACTCGCGCCGTGGGAGGTTTGGCTGAGTGAGTCCCAGGAACGGATGGTGCTCGCAGCACAGGACCCGGAGCCGATCCGCAGGGTCTGCGAGCGCTTCGGCATCGACGTGGCGGTCATCGGCACCTTCACCGGGAGCGGAAGGATCGTGGTGACCTCCGGGGATGCCGTGGTGTGCGACCTGGACACCTCCTTCCTGCACGACGGCCGCCCTCAGCGCACCATGGTGTTCCGGCGCCCATTGCCTTCGCAGGGTGGGCCGGGCGAAGTACCCGTCCCGGTTCCGCTCGCGAAGACACTCCTGTTGCTCCTTGCCCACCCGAACATCTGCTCGCGCTCGAATGTGGTTCATCGGTACGACCATGAGATCGGCGGCGCCACCGTCGTGCGTCCGCTCACCGGGCACCGGAACGAGGGACATTCGGACGGCACCGTTTGGATCGACCCCCGTGCTGACGAGGGTTTCGCCATCGGCATCGGGGTGAACCCGTGGTACGGCATTGCGGACCCGATGGAGATGGGCCGCCTGGTGGTCGACGAGGCCATTCGCAACGCTGTCGCGTCGGGTGCGGATCCGTCGCGGGTCACATTGCTCGACAACTTCTCCTGGGGCGACCCTCGTGACCCCGAGGTGCTCGGACAACTCTGGGCCACGGTGGAGGGCATGTGCGAGGCGTCAAGCGCCTTCGGCGCCCCCTTTGTGTCCGGCAAGGACTCGCTCAACAATGCGTGGACCGGCACGGACGGGGTACGTACCTCCATCCCCCCGACACTCGTGGTGACGGCCGTCGCCGCCGTGCACGCGGATCACGTGGTCACCTCGGACCTCAAGGAGAGCGGAAACGCGTTGGTGCTGCTCGGACGCACCGAGTCGGCATTCGGCGGTAGTCACCTCAACCTCGTGCTCGACACGGATGGGGGAGCAGTTCCGCGTGCCGACGAATCTGCGCCTGCTCGCTATCGGCGCCTTCACGAAGCGATGTCCACTGGTCTGGTGAGGTCGTGTCACGACTGCTCCGAGGGTGGTCTGGCCGTAACCCTCGCCGAGATGTGTATCGCCGGCGGGTTCGGTGCTCACATCGACGTCCTCTCCACCGACGATGCCATCACGGCATGGTTCTCCGAGTCGTCGGGTCGGCTTGTGGTCGAGGTCTGCCGTGACGACCTCGAGCGTTTCCTTCACCTCATGGGGACGGACGCGTTGGTGATCGGCGAGGTGACTGCCGACCCCGTTCTGCGCATGGCAGGGGACGTGCCCGTTCCGCTGGCGGACCTTGCCGCGGCCTGGTGCGGGGGCACATCGTGAGCGCGCCGACCGCCCTTGTCGTCGGAGCCCCGGGCACGAACAGGGACGCCGACGTCGCGTTTGCGCTCGAACTTGCAGGCGCCCGCTGTCGCCGGGTGACGCCGGGCGAACTCGGTGCCGATCCCTCGCCGCTCGACTCGTCGCAATTACTTGTGCTCGCCGGAGGCTTCTCGTACGGCGACAACACGGGGGCGGGTCGCCTCTTCGGCTTGGAGATCGACTCACTCGCGGGGGACTCGATCCGCCACTTCATCTCGCACGGGCGACCCGTTCTGGGGATCTGCAACGGCTTTCAGGCCCTCGTGCGTGCTGGCCTGCTCCCTGGTGCACCGGGCGCGGTCGCGCTCGGGCACAACGAGTCCGGATCGTTCGACTGCCGCTGGGTGCGAATCCAGCCGGTGTCGGCCCGCTCGGTGTGGACGCAAGGACTGACCGAGGATATTGACTGTCCGATCGCGCACGGTGAGGGTCGGTTCACGTGCAGCACCGAGACGCTCGCCGCTCTGGAACAGTCCGACTCCATCGCGTTTCGCTACGCGGGATCGAATCCGAACGGCTCCGCCGGCGCTGTGGCGGGAATCTGCGACCCGTCGGGTGTCGTGCTCGGGCTGATGCCGCATCCGGAGAACCACGTTCTGCAACGACAGAACCCCCAGGCCGCGCGGGGTGAGCGCGGGGGCCTTGGCCTTGCGCTCTTTCGCGCGGGCGTCGACCATGCAAGGAGTTGTTGACATGCCGGTCATCCCCGATGGCGTCTCACCGTTCGCCGATATCGACCTCGCACTTCCGGATCGCCGGTCGGGCAAGGTTCGCGTGTCGTACCGCGTCGACGGCGGGCACCGACTGCTGATCACCACCGACCGACTGTCCGCACTAGACCGGGTTGTTGCGGCGGTGCCCTTCAAGGGTCAGGTACTCAACCAACTCGCGGCCTGGTGGTTCGACCAGACCCGGCACATCGTGCCCAACCACGTGGTGGCGATTCCGGACCCGAACGCGCTGATTGCCGTTGAGGTGACTCCCCTGCCGGTGGAGGTGGTGGTACGTGGGGCCATCACGGGCAATACCTCCACGTCGTTGTGGCGCCTGTACAGCGAGGGCGCGAGAACGGCGTACGGTCACCGCCTGCCCGAGGGCCTGCGCCGGGACTCGCTGCTCGACCGCCCGTTGATCACTCCAACCACCAAGGCGGAAGCCGGGGCCCACGACGAGCCGTTGTCGGTCGATGACGTGGTGACCCGTGGTCTCGTTGCTGCCGGTTTGTGGTCCCAGGTGCAGGAGGCTGCGCTTGCACTGTTCGCCTTCGGTCAGCGCACTGCTGCAGCGGCCGGGCTGATCCTTGCGGACACGAAGTACGAGTTCGGGCTCGACGCGAACGGGCGACTTCTGCTCATCGACGAGATGCACACACCGGACTCCTCCCGATTCTGGGAGCAATCGTCGTACGAATCGAGGCTGGCAGCGGGTGAGGATCCGGAGAGCCTCGACAAGGAGCCGATCCGGCGTGCGCTCTCCCGAGTCGGCTACACAGGCGAGGGCAGCCCGCCCGACCTCGGCGCAGAGGTCGTGGCCGAGACGACCCGCCGCTACGTCACCGCCTACGAACGGATCACCGGCTCGGCATTCGTGCCCGCCTCGTATCCCGTTGCCATCCGCATCACGTCCGCACTTCGCTCCCGGGGGATCCTGTGAAACCGATTGTCATCCTGCTTATGGGCTCACCGGCAGACTCGGAGCACTCAACTGCTATCGAGTCCGCGCTCCACGGATTCGGCGTGGAGACCGCCTTTCGCATCGCGTCCGCGCACCGTACTCCCGAGCATGCCCTCGCCGTGCTTGCCGAGTACGAGGGGAGTGGCAGACCCCGTGTGTACATCACGGTCGCCGGCCGATCAAACGCCCTCTCCGGCTTCACGGACCCACAGGTTTCCGCGCCGGTGATCGCCTGCCCGCCGCCCGGCCCCGAGGTGGATCTGTGGAGCAGTCTTCGCATGCCCCCCGGCGTGGCCTCAGCCGTGGTTCTCGAACCGGTCAACGCTGCGCTCTTTGCAGCAAAGATCCTGTCTGCGCACGATCCGGCTGTGGCCGAGGCGGTTCGCGCATTCCAGGCGGCGCAGCGCCGTCGGGTGCTCGATGCCGATCTCGACAGGCAGGGTGGCCCGGCCGGTGTCTGATCATCAGGTAACGCTCGCAGGCGATAGTCCCCGTGAGGAGTGCGGTGTTCTGGCTATGTCCACACCCACCGGTGATGGGCTGGCGCAGCTGTGTTTCTTCGGGCTCTTCTCGCTGCAGCACCGTGGGCAGGAGGCGGCCGGCATCGCAGTGTCAGACGGTCAGCGAGCGAGACTCCACAAAGAGAGCGGCATGGTGTCGCAGGTGTTCACCCCGGAAGTGCTCGCGCCGCTCACCGGCTACCACGCGATCGGCCACACTCGCTATTCCACCACCGGCGGCAACTCGTCCCGGAATGCCCAACCGTTCCTCGTCGAGACGATGAGCGGTCCATTGGCCGTCGCCCACAACGGCAACCTCGTCAATGCCATGGCCCTGCGTGACGAACTGCTTGCGCGAGGGTTCGCGCTCACCGCATCGTCGGACACCGAGGTCATCACCCTCATGCTCGCCGCTGCAGGTGGCAAGACCTGGGAGGAACGCCTCGAGCGCTCGCTGCCCGCCTGGAAGGGTGCGTACTCCCTCGTGATCCTCGTTGCGGACCGGGTGTTTGCCGTGCGAGACCCCTGGGGCTTCCGACCGCTCTCCGTCGGTCGGCTTCCCGGCGGCGGACACGCCGTTGCGTCAGAGACCTGCGCGCTGGAGACGCTTGGCTGCACGGAAATCTCCGAGGTGGAGCCCGGCGAGATCGTGACGCTGCAGGGCGAGCATCTGCACCGTCGTCAGGCCATGCAGCCCGCACCCAAGCAGGCGCGGTGTGCGTTCGAATTCGTGTACTTCTCGCGTCCGGACTCCACGTGGGACGGACAGGGGGTCCATGCCGTGCGACAGCGACTGGGCGAGGAACTGGCGCTTGAGCACCCGGCGGAGGCCGACATCGTCATCCCGGTGCCGGACTCTTCAATCCCGGCGGCGGTCGGCTTTGCGAGGGTGTCGGGCCTGCCGTATAACGACGGTCTCATCAAGAATCGCTACATCGGGCGAACGTTCATTGAGCCCACCCAGTCCATGCGAGAACGAGGTGTTGCCATCAAGTTCAACGCGCTCGCATCGAACCTTTCCGGCAGGAGGGTGGTCATGATCGACGACTCGCTGGTGCGGGGCACGACGGCAGGCCCGCTCGTGCGTCTTGTCCGTGATGCCGGCGCCACCGAGGTTCACCTCCGCCTCACGTGTCCGCCCATCGTGAATGCCTGCCACTACGGGGTGGACATGGGGCACAACGAGGACCTCATCGCTGCACGTCTTGATCTCGAGCAGTTACGACTGCACATCGGATGCGACTCGATCGGCTTCCTGAGCGAACCCGGCATGATGCGGGCGATCGGACGTACGGATGGGTACTGCACGGCGTGCTTCTCCGGCTCGTACCCCGTTCCGGTGGGTATCGGGATGGCCAAGACCGCGTTCGAGGGGGCGATCGCTTGACCGTCGGGGCGATGCGGGTGCTCGTGGTGGGTTCGGGTGGGCGTGAGCATGCGCTCGCGATGTCCCTCCAGCGATCCCCCGCCTGCGAGGCGCTGTTCACCGCGCCGGGTAACGACGCCATGCCTGGCGTCAGGCTCGATGCCGCGGCAACCGACGTTGCAGGAATCGTGTCGGCGTGTCGCTCGCTCGACATCGGCTTCGTGGTGATCGGACCCGAGTCGGCCCTCGAAGCGGGCCTCGCCGACGCACTCATCGCCGAGGGCATCGCGGTGTTCGGCCCGACGCGAGAGGGCGCCCGGCTCGAGTGGTCCAAGGCATACACGCGCTCGCTCGCGAGCCAGCTCGGAATCCCGTCGCCCCGCTCAGCCACGTTTGCGGCCGGCTCTGCGGAGGCGGCCGTCGACTGGACGGCAGCCCTCGGCCTGCCCGTGGTGGTCAAGGTGTCGGGCCTCGCTTCAGGCAAGGGGGTAGTGGTTCCCGAGGGGGACAACGAGACCCGCTCGGCAATTGACGCGGTGGCCGCCGCGGGCGAGTTCGTGATCGAGGAGCGGCTGTACGGCCCGGAATACTCCTTGATTGCCCTCTGCGACGGCTCCACGGCTGTTGCACTGCCGCTCGCACAGGACCACAAGCGGCTGGGGGAGGGGGACTCCGGGCCCAACACTGGCGGGATGGGCGCCTACGCGCCGGCCCCTGCGCCGGGGATGCCCGACGCGGACGAATTGCTCGCCACGTTCGTGCAGCCAGTACTCGATCACCTCGCCTCACTGGGTACCCCGTATCGCGGCGCGCTTTTCGCCGGACTCATGTTGACCGCCGACGGGCCGCGCCTGCTCGAGTACAACTGTCGACTCGGCGACCCCGAGGCTCAGGTGTTGCTTCCCCTCGTACAGGATGATCTGCTCCTGACGTTGCATCGCTGCGCAACGGGTTCGTTGGGCGACGGCGCGAGCCTGACCATCCGCGGAGCAGCGCTCGGGGTGGTTCTTGCGGCACAGGGATACCCGGCGAGCCCGCGTCGTGGGGACGAGATCTCGGGCGTCGAATCGGTTGATGCGTCCCGCGGCACGGTGTTCCATGCGGGGACGAAGACGGTGCGCGGCGATGGGAGCGCGTCCTCGCTGGTCACCGACCAAGGGCGCGTGCTGACGATTGTAGGAACCGGGGCCAATCTCGCCGAGGCTCGTGCCAACGCGTATGCATCCGTCGGCCACATCTCGTTCGACGGCATGCAGTGGCGTCGGGACATCGGCTGGCGATCCCGGGGGGCATTGCTCACCACGTACGCGTCGGCCGGTGTGGATATCGACGAGGGCACGAGGGCTGTCGACCGGATGCGCTCGGCCGTCGAGGCCACACACGGGCCGGCGGTTCTCAGCGGCGTCGGTGCGTTCGGAGGGGCACTTGATGTCTCTTCCCTCAAGGCGTTCGCCCATCCGGTGCTCGTGGCCTCCACCGACGGGGTCGGGACGAAGGTGGAGCTGGCGGCCCGGACCGGCCGGTACCGCGGCGTCGGTATCGACATCGTGCATCACTGCATCAACGACGTGCTGGTGCAGGGCGCCCGGCCCCTGTTCTTTCTCGACTACGTTGCGTCCTCGTCGCTCGACTCAGGAATGGTTGCCGAGATCGTCGAGGGAATGGCGTCTGCATGCGGGGCAGCCGGCTGCGCATTGCTCGGCGGAGAGACTGCCGAGATGCCGGGCGTGTACGCACCGGGGGCCTTCGACATCGCTGGCACGCTGGTGGGGGTGGTGGACCGCAGCCGACTGCTCCCTATGTCGCCGCCGCAGCCGGGCGATGTGCTGATCGGGCTCGCCTCGAACGGGCCCCACACGAACGGTTATTCGCTGCTGCGCCGGGCTCTCGAGTGGATCCCCCTCGACGTGGTGGTGCCGCCCCTCGGTATCTCGTTGGGCGACGCACTGCTCATTCCGCACCGTAATTACCTGCCTGTTCTCGAAGGCGTGCTCGAGCTCGGTCTCGTCCGCGCACTGGTGCACGTAACCGGGGGAGGTCTCCCCGAGAACACACCCCGGGTGCTCCCCGAGGGGGTGCGTGCCGTCTACGACCTGGGCTCGTGGCCCGTTCCGCCCCTCTTCCAGTTGATTGAGGAACTGGTGTCCCTCGACCGGGTGGAGTTGTACCGGACCCTGAACATGGGGATCGGCATGGTGCTCGTCGTGGAACCACACCTGGTGGAGGCGGCGAGACAGGCCATCGGTGAGCCCACGTGGGTCATCGGTCACCTCGAGGATGGCGAGCGCGGGGTGGACCTCCGTTGAGCATGCGGTTCGTCGTGCTCGCATCGGGTGGCGGGACCAACCTGCAGGCGGTGCTCGACTCGTGTGCGGCCGGAGTACTTGATGCAGCGGTTGTGGCAGTCGTATCCAACCGGCCGGAATCCGGTGCGCTGGTGCGTGCGAGATCGGCGGGCGTGACCGTGCGTTGTGTCGAGCGGATCGGCACCGAAACACGCGCGGACTACGGCACACGACTCGCGGGCGCAGTCACGGCGTACGCGCCGGACGTCGTGATCCTTGCCGGTTGGATGCTCGTGCTTCCGTCGACGTTCTTGGACGCGGTTGGCTGCCGTGTGATCAACCTCCATCCAGCGCTACCGGGGGAACTCCCCGGGCTTCAGGCAATCGAGCGTGCCCACGCCGAAGCCGTACTTGGCCTGCGAACGCGGTCAGGGGTGATGGTGCACGAGGTACCCGACGAAGGGGTGGACGATGGGCCGGTTCTTCGGACCGTCGAGGTGCCTGTCGATCCGACAACGCCCCTCCCCGAGTTCGAGCGGGCGATGCACGAGGCGGAGCGCCACCTGCTGATCTCGGTGCTCCACGAGCTCTGTAGCAGCGAGAGGAAGGGATAAACCTATGACCACTGAGGACATCTTTAGTCCGACCGAGGGGCTCACGTTTGATGACGTGGTGCTCGTGCCGGCATGGAGCGATGTGCTCCCAGCAGACGTGGACACGAGCGCAACCTTCGCTGCTGGCATCCGCCTAGCGATCCCCCTCGTCTCTGCCGCGATGGACAAGGTCACCGAGGCCCGCATGGCCACGGCCCTTGCGCGCGAGGGGGGCATCGGCGTGATTCACCGGAATCTCTCCTCGGAGGACCAAGCCGGGGAAGTGCTCAAGGTGAAGCGATCGCAGTCGGGAATGATCCTCGACCCGATCTCGCTCGGGGTAACGGCGACGCTGGCCGACGCCGAACGCTTGATGAGTACGTACAAGGTTTCCGGAGTGCCGATCACCGACGGCGAGCGGCGCCTGGCCGGAATCCTGACGAACCGGGACACGCGCTTCTGCTCCGCAGCGGACATGGGCCGCCCGGTTACCGAGTTCATGACTGCCTCGCCGCTCGTTACTGCGCCCGTGGGTACGACGTTGGACGAGGCGAAGGTGCTGCTCCAGCGCCACCGCATCGAAAAACTCCCACTGGTCGACGACGATGGTCGCCTCGCCGGCCTGATCACGGTGAAGGACCTGCTGAAGCAGATTGAGCACCCGAACGCAACGCAGGACTCCGCCGGTCGCCTTCGGGTAGCGGCCGCTGTCGGTGTGGGGCCAGATCTGCTGGAGCGGGTTCAACGCCTCGTCGATGCGGGCGTTGATGCGGTGGTACTCGACACCGCGCACGGCCATTCCGGGGGAGTGGTCCGTGCGATCGAGGCCATCCGCTCATCGTTCCCCCACCTGCCGATCGTTGCCGGGAACGTGGTGACGGCCGAGGGAGTGGATGCGCTGGTGGACGCCGGAGCCGATGCGGTCAAGGTGGGCATCGGGGCAGGATCGATCTGCACCACCCGGGTGGTTGCCGGGTCGGGCATGCCACAGCTTTCCGCGATCTGGCATGCCTCGAGGCAGGCCCGCCGCCGCGGCGTGCCCGTGATCGGCGACGGAGGGATCATCTACTCGGGGGACATCGTGAAGGCGATCGCTGGGGGAGCCGAGACGGTCATGCTCGGGAGCATCCTGGCCGGAACCGACGAGGCTCCCGGGCAGCTGGAGCTCTACGGCGGCCGACAGTACAAGTCCTACCGCGGGATGGGCTCGCTCGGGGCGATGCAGGGCTACGGCGCCGATCGGTACGCGTCTGCCCAGGAAGCGGGAGGTAGCCGCAAGCTGGTACCCGAAGGCATCGAGGGACGTGTTCCGTATGCCGGCTACCTCGCGGACGTCGTGTACCAATTGGTCGGGGGGCTCCGGTCAGGGATGGGCTACGCCGGTGCGGCCCATCTCGAGGACCTCCGCACCCGCTCACGTCTGATGCGGGTCACGGCCGCCGGGAGGGAGGAGAGCCACCCACATGACGTGACGATCACGACCGAGGCCCCGAACTACCACAGCTAGTAACTCGTTAACCTGCCGCTGGTGTGCGGACGGTTTGTGTCAGCTGCTCTGCCAGGGGCGATCGCCTCCTACTTCGAGACGGACCCACCGGAACTCGACCTCGGAACCAACCTGAACGTGGCCCCCACGAACGATGTGTACGGAGTCATCGTGGGTGCCGACCACCACCGGTTGCTCCGAGCCTTCGAGTGGGGCCTGATCCCCTCCTGGGCCAAGGAGGCGAAGATCGCGAACCACCCCATCAACGCGAGGGCCGAGACGGTCGTCGACAAGCCTGCGTTCCGCAACTCGTTCGCTCATCGTCGTTGCCTGGTTCCGATGTCGGGCTTCTACGAATGGCGACCCGGCGATCCAGCGGGTCCGCTCACCTCACGCGGTGTCCCGGTGAAGCAACCCTTCCTCATCGAGCGGGCTGATCATCAACTGCTTGGCGTTGCAGGCCTCTGGTCTGCGTGGAGGCCGCCAGGGTGCCCCGAGAGCACGCCGTGGCGGCATACCTGCACCGTGATCACCACCGACGCGAACGCCACGGTGAGGCCGGTGCACGACCGGATGCCGGTGTTGCTCGATCGGCAGGACTGGCACGAATGGCTCGATCCGGGGAACTCGCACACCAGGAGCCTGATGAGCCTGCTGCGCCCGGCACCTGAAGGCCTGTTGCAGATCCGCCCGGTCTCGCCCGAGGTCAACAGCGTCCGCAACCGTGGGCCGTTCTGCTGACTGTTAGTCGCTGACCTCGGTACGCCCCACGCGTACCAGTTCTGCACGAATCGCGTTGGCAGAAGCGCCCAGTTCCTCCCGACCAACGGAGGCTGCAGCGTTCGCGAACGACAGGTCCGCCATTGAGCGCGTGGGGATGAGGTGGATGTGGGTGTGGGGAACCTCGAACCCCGCAACGATCAGCCCGACCCGTTCGCAGGGGAATGCCGCCTGCTGGGCGCGACCGATTACGTGGCTGACTCGGTAGAGGTGGGCGACGAGATCGTCCGGGCAGTCGATCCAGTGATCGATCTCGGCCCGCGGCACAACGAGGACGTGGCCCGGGGCGATGGGGTTGATGGACATGAACGCGACACAGTGCTCATCCCTCCAGACGAAGGTCCCGGGAATCTGGCCGTCGATGATCTTCGTGAAGATGGTTGCCATGCGGTGAATGGTACGGATGACACGACCGGCGCTGCTAGCCGAGCCGGGTACCATCCACATCGTGAGCAGTACGGATCAGGGTGAGCAGCAGTCCGCAGGCGTGTGGACGATCCCCAACCTCATCACGATCGTCAGACTCGGGTGTATCCCGGTCTTCCTCTACCTGCTGTTCGGCAGGGACAACCGGGTGGCAGCAGGCTCGCTCCTCGCCGTCCTCGGCGCCACCGACTGGGTGGATGGTTGGGTGGCCCGTCGCTTCAACCAGGTGAGCGAACTGGGCAAGGTGCTCGACCCAACGGCAGATCGCGTGCTGTTTATCGTCGGGATCGCCGGGATCATCATCGACGGCTCTGCGCCGCGTTGGTTCGCCGTGCTCGTCGTCGCGCGAGAGGCTGTCATCGGCGGAGCGATGGTGGTCCTTACCGCCCTCGGCATGAAGCGGTTCGACGTGACGTACCTCGGCAAGTGCGCAACCTTTGCCCTCATGTTCGCCTTCCCGCTCTTCCTCGCCCACGCTGGCTTCGAGTCGTCCAGAACCGTCTGGCTCGTCCTCGCGTGGGCGTTCGCAGCGCCGGGCCTCGCCCTGAGCTACTACACCGCGTTCGCGTACGTCCCACAGATGAGGAACAACCTGCGGGCCGGTCGTGCCGAGCGCGCCGAATCCCAGAGAGAGGTCGCCCGATGAAGGGTGTGATCATGGCCGGGGGTGAGGGCACCCGCCTGCGCCCCCTCACCTCAACGACGCCCAAGCCGCTGCTCCCGGTAGCGAACCGGCCGATGATGGAACACGTCATCGACCTGCTGCGCAACCACGGCATTGAGGACATTGTGGTGACCGTTGCGTTCATGGCGAACTCCATCAAGGAGTACTTCGGGGACGGCAGCGACTTCGGCGTGCACATCTCCTACGTGGACGAACCGGTACCCCTCGGGACGGCGGGCAGTGTGCGCAATGCGATGGATCTCCTCAAAGATGACCGCTTCGTCGTGATCTCGGGCGACGTGATCACCGACATCGACTTGTCGGCAATTGTTCAGTACCACCAAGACAAGGGTGCGATGGCGACGATCGCCCTCACCCCGGTGGACAACCCGCTCGAGTTCGGGATCGTTATTACTCGCGACGACGGCACGATCGAGCGCTTCCTCGAGAAGCCAACGTGGGGCCAGGTGTTCTCGGACACGATCAACACGGGCATCTATGTGCTCGAGCCAACCGTGTTCGACTACATCGAGCCGGGTCGCTCGGTGGACTTCAGCAGCGAGGTGTTCCCGGCACTGCTGGCCGACGGGCGGCCGCTCTACGGTGCCGTGGCCACCGGCTACTGGGAGGACGTCGGCACGCTCGAGGCGTACCTGCGTGCCCACACCGACGTGCTCGACCAGATGGTTCAGCTTCGAGTCCCGGGCTTCCAGGTGGACGATGGGGTGTGGGTCGGCGAGGGGAGCGACATCTCGCCCGACGCCGTGATCGAGGGTCCGGCCGTGATCGGCCCCGAATGCGTGATCGAAGGCGGTGTCCACCTCGGTGCGTACTCGGTGCTCGGGTCCCACGTCCGTGTGTTGCGGAACGCGTCGGTCGAGCGGAGCGTTCTGCAGGACAATGCCTTTGTCGGGGCCGGCTCGCGCCTGCGCGGGGTCGTCACCGGGCGCGGGGTGAACATCCACGCAGGTGCCCGCCTCGAGGAGGGCGTGGTCATCGGCGACAACGTGCAGATCGGCTCGTACGCGGCGCTCACCGACGGCGTGAAGGTCTACCCGGGCAAGATCGTCGAGGCGGGGGCAATCGTCAACTCCTCGATCATCTGGGAGAGCCGGGGAGCATCGAGTTTGTTCGGCCGCGAGGGGGTGGAGGGTCTGGCGAATGTGGACGTCTCGCCGGAGCTCGCAACGAAGCTCGCCCTTGCGTACGCCACGTCACTGAAGAAGAACGTCACCGTTGTCACTTCCCGTGACACGAGTCGTGCGGCTCGGATGCTGAAGCGGGCGATGATGGCTGGCCTCAACGCAGGCGGCGTGAACGTGCTCGACCTCGAGGTCGCCTCGACACCGCTGACCCGTTTTCTGGTGAAGACCCCCCGAGCGGTCGGCGGCATCACCATCCGTCTTGCACACAACGATCCGCGCCGTGTGTCGATCCGTTTCTTCGACACGAGCGGGATCGACATGAGCGAGGACGTTCAGCGCAAGGTCGAGCGCCTCTACCAGCGTGAGGACTACCGGCGGGTGCTTCCCGAGGAGATCGGGGATATCTCGTTCCCCATTCACGCCCTCGAGGAATACACCGAGGCACTCCGCGGAATCGTCGACCCTGAGGCGATCCACGCCCGCAGGTTCAAACTGGTCATCGACTACGGATATGGGCCGACGTCGTACGCGATGCCGAACGTGCTGGCAAACCTTCAGGCCGATGTACTGGGTGTCAACCCGTACGCCTCGACAGCGGGTCGCCTCGCGAGCGACCCCAAGGCTGCCGCCGAGCGTGTGTCTGCGCTGGTGCGAACCTCAGGGGCGCACGTCGGGGCCCTGCTCGACCCGGACGGCGAGCGCCTCACGATCGTCGACGACGAGGGAGAGGTGCTCTCCGATACCGAGGCGCTGTTGGTGTTCATCGAGCTCGTTCGGGAGCACCTCCTCGGGGACCGGATCGTGCTGCCGGTGAACACCACCTCGCGTGCTGTCGAGATTGCCGCCCGCTCGAAACTGACCGTGGTGCACACCAAGATCAGCGCCCCGGTCCTCATGACGGCATCCACCGAACGTGGAGTCGGGTTCGCTGCTGACGGTCGGGGCGGCTTCATCCTCCCTGGCTTCCTGCCTGCCTTCGACGCTGCCGCTGCCCTCGTCAAACTGCTCGACCTGCTCGCCCGCACGGATCGCTCGCTGTCCGAGGTGCGCCGCTCGCTGCCGGCCGTGTCGATGGCCCAGGAATCGGTCTCCACCCCGTGGGAGACCAAGGGCACCGTGATGCGCACGCTCGTCGAGACGGCAGACGCCCCCCTCGAACTCGTTGACGGGGTGAAGGCCCTGTATCCAGATGGTCGCTGGGTGCTTGCGCTACCGGACCCGGATGCTCCGGTCACCCAGGTCTGGGCAGAGGCCGCAACCGTGGCGGAAGCGAAGAGCCTGGCCAAGGAGTGGGCGAAGCGCATCCGTCGTGTGGTTCGCTGACCCTGTACCTTCTGTTGACGGTGACACCCGGATCGGCCCGGAAGCGCCCCGGCGTGCGCGGCCGAAAGGCTAGGCTTGGTCCATGAATGTGCCTGCCCAGTTGCGTTACTCGAGCGATCACGAGTGGGTCCGTATCGAGGGAAACCGAGCCACAATAGGCATTACTGACTACGCGCAGGACGCTCTCGGCGACGTCGTGTACGTGCAACTGCCATCGGTCGGTACGAACGTGGTGGCAGGTGCCTCCTTCTCCGAGGTGGAGTCCACCAAAAGTGTGAGCGACGTGTATGCGCCCGTCAGCGGTACCGTCTCGGCGGTCAACGAGGCTCTCACCTCCACGCCGGAGCAGCTGAACAGCGATCCCTACGGCACGGGTTGGGTGTGTGTGATCGAAATGTCGGACCCGGCCGAGGCCGACACCCTGCTCGACGCGGCGGCCTACCTTGCGCTCATCGGCGCCTAAGGCCCCATGGCGTACGTCTTCTGTAACCACTGTGGGCACCGAAACACACCGCACTCGTCGTTCTGCAGCGCGTGCGGGAACGTACTCGACCACTCGGACGAGCACACGGCGTCGATCACCCGCGTAGAGGGCGAGGCCCCCGAGCCCGCCCATCGTTTCGACTCGGCGATGGAGCGCGGTGTTCTCGTTGTCCGGGGTGGGGACCAGGATGGCCTGAGGTTCGCCCTGTCGGACCGCCTCACGAGTCTCGGGCGATCCGTGGAGAACGACGTCAGCCTCGACGACATCACGGTCTCCCGTCGACACGCGGTGCTGGAACTTACGCCGGACGGGTTCACGGTCCATGACAATGGCTCCCTCAACGGCACGTACGTCAATCAACAGCGGGTAACCACCTGCGCACTCGAGCACGGCGACGAGATCCAGGTGGGCAAGTTCCACTTCCTGTTCCTGCTGGGTCCCGACTGATCGCGGATTCCATGAACGAACGGCGATACCTGTCCATCGGGGAGGTGCTCGGACTGCTGCTGGAGGAGTTCCCGGACGTCACGATCTCCAAGATCCGGTTCCTCGAGAGCCAGGGCCTCATCGAACCCGAGCGGACGCCTTCTGGCTACCGCAAGTTCTACGTCGAGGACGTCGAGCGACTGCGGGTGATCCTTCGCGAACAGCGGGAGAACTTCCTTCCGCTCAGGGTGATCAAAGACCGTCTCGACACCGGCGAACTCGTGCGTCCCGACCCGACGCCCACCGGTTCGATCCGGCTTCCCCGATCCAGCAACCGCTCGGCAGGCTCAACGCCACCGCCCATCGCAGCAGGTTCGCGTACCAACGTCGCTCCGCCTGAGCGTCCTCATCCCGTCGTGCTCACCACCGTGCCGCCCCCCGCGAGTGATCCCGGTGCAGTGCCCGCTGCAGACGACACCGGCCCGCTCCGTGTTGCGGCTGCATCACACCCGGCGGCCCGTGCGCCGGCCTCCCGCCAGGAGGCGGGACTCACTGCCGACGAGCTCTGTGTACAGGCCGGTGTGGACCTCGCGTTCCTCGATCAACTGGAGTACTACGGGCTGGTGGCGAGCGGTCGCGTTGGGGGTTGGCGCACCTACGACGGCGATTCCATCCGGGCGGTGATGGCCGCATCACAACTGTGCTCGAGGGGTCTCGAACCGCGGCACCTTCGGCTGTGGCGCCAGTCGGTGGACAAAGAGATGTCACTCATCGAACAACTGGTCTTGCCGCTGCTTCGCCAGCGGAATCCCGCTGCCCGGGACCACGCGGCAGACGTCGCCATGGACGTCGAGCGGCTCGGCGAGGAACTGCGCGCAGCGCTCGCCTCCAAGGCCCTCCGACACCTCATCGGGTAGGCCCTACCTCTCGCCGGCCGGTGCCGGGCGCAGATCCGATCGGCGCCGATACGCTCGAAAGCGTGCAGCGTTTGGAACTCCTTGGAGTGCGGGTGGAACTGCCGGCAAACACGCCGGTGGTGCTCCTTCGCGAATCTGCGGGCCGCCACAGGCTCATGCCGATCCTGATCGGCAACCCTGAGGCACAGGCGATTCATTCGGCGATGGAGGGTCAATTACCGCCCCGTCCGTTCACCCACGACCTGTTCCGCAACACCCTGCGAGAGCTCGGGGTCACCCTCGAGCGTGTCGTGATCACCGAGATCCGCGAGCACACCTATTTCGCTGATCTCCACCTTGCGGGGCCATCCGGCCCGAAGACCGTTTCCGCCCGTCCGTCCGATGCAATCGCTCTTGCCGTCCGGATGGGTGCGGAGATCTACGCAGAGGACGCGTTGCTCGACGAGGTGGGGCAGGAAGCGCCGCCCGACGACAAGGACGACAACTCCGAGGAAGAGATCCTCGACGAGTTCCACGATTTCATCGAGTCAGTGAAGCCCGAGGATTTCTTCGAATCCTGAGCGGCTCGGCGACCGGGACAAACCCTCTCGCCGTAACCATCCTTGACCCCGCGCGCTGGGTTCCGTAGCCTACGCAGCAGGCGGGGTAACAGCGGCGTAACTACGTCGCTGTTAATCGTCTTTGAGGAGCGGGTCGTGGCAGAGCAAGGTTTCAGCGGAACCAAGGCAGCCCAGGTTGTCGGTATCACCTATCGCCAACTGGATTACTGGGCGCGCACCGGGCTCGTGCGCCCATCGCTTACCGACGCCGCTGGCAGCGGCAGCCGCCGCCAGTACTCCTACCGCGACCTTCTCGAATTGAGGGTAATCAAGAACCTGCTCGACGCCGGGATCAAGCTGGAGTCAGTGCGGGTGGTGTTCGACTACCTCCGCACACAGTTGAACGAGGACGTGGCCTCAGCCCACCTCGTGATCGACGGCTCCACGGTCGTGCTGTGCGACGGTGACGCGCTCATTGATGTTGTGCGCCGTGGCCAGGGCGTGCTCAACGTCCTCCCGCTGGCCCGCGTGAAGCACGACATCGACGCACAGTTGGTGATGCTGCTCCCGATTGCCACGGAAGAGTTGCCTGCCGTAGTGAGCGCCTGACAACAGGTACGGTCAGGGGCGTGCAGTACTCGCCCCTAGACAACACCCACCGTTCGCTCGGCGCCAAGATGGTGCCATTCGGTGGCTGGGACATGCCGTTGCAGTACGCGGGCGGCACGCTGGCCGAGCACCTCGAATGTCGCCGGGGTGCCGTGGTGTTCGACGTGAGCCATCTCGGCACCGTGAGGGTGCAGGGCCCGGACGCGTTTGCACTGCTGCAGCACTGCCTCACCAACGATCTCCGGAAGGTGTCACCCGGCAGGGCGCAGTACACGCACCTGCTCGATGAGTCCGACGGCAGTGTGCTCGACGACATCATCGTGTGGTGGGTCCGCGACGACGTGTTCGACGTGATGCCGAACGCCTCCAACACGGACCGGGTGACGGACGCTCTCGGCGGGAGCCAAACCACCCACGAGCGCGCCATCCTCGCCGTGCAGGGGCCGTCCGCGCGGTCATTACTGGCCACAACGTTTCCGGAGGCGGCCAACGTCGGCAGGTTCCGGGTGTCCGAACTGAGTTGGCAGGGTGTTGCGTGCACCGTTGCCGGCACCGGCTACACCGGTGAGGACGGGGTGGAGATTGCCGTGCCGGTCGGTGCTGCACCGGATCTCTGGGACGCAATCACTGCTGCCGGTGTGCACCCAGCAGGGCTCGGTGCACGCGACACCCTGCGCCTCGAGGCAGGGCTTGCGCTCCATGGCCACGAACTCGGCCCCGGGATCACGCCGCTCCAGGCAGGACTCGGCTGGGTGGTCGGCTGGGACAAGCCGGAGTTCCGTGGTCGCGAAGCGCTGGAGCGCGAGCGAACCCGAGGAGTCCATCGGCTCCTGCGTGGTATCGCCACCGAGGGTCGGCGCCCGCCCCGGGCGGACTGTCTGGTGCTCGTTGCTGGCGCTGCTGTGGGCACCACTACCAGTGGGAACTTCTCACCCGTTCTCGAGCACGGCATCGCCCTTGCGTTTCTGCCACCGGATCTGGCCGACGGCACCGAGGTGTCAGTTGACGTGCGCGGAGCGATGTTGCCCGGTCGAATCGTCCGTCTCCCGTTCGTGAAGAAAGCCTGAGCAACTCGGTAGGGCTAGGCGCCCTTTGGCGCTCGCGTCGCGGCTTTGCGGCGTGAGCGGACCGTGGGTGCGGCGGATGCTGGGGCCACAGTCGCGACCGGAGGTGCCGCCGGTGCCGCCGGTGCTGCCGAGGACCGCAGGCCACCGAGGAACGAACCGGCCAGTCCTGCCACACCGGTCAGCGGTGCGACGAGTTGTGAGAGATTCGTGCTGAGCAGGTTCAAGTTCTCAACCGCTCGCGGCAGCGAGTCGGGCGGCATCGCCCCGATCTGGCCGGCGAGCGAGCGCACCGGTGCCTCGACATCGTCGAGGAGTGCGGTGATCCGGGTGGTCGCTGCCTCCAGAGCTTCCATGGTCCGGGTGAAGGACTGAACCGCCGCGGATAACGACTCGACGCCCTTCTTCATGCTGTCGAGGTTCTTGGTCAGTGGACCGAGTGGGTTTGCGGATCCGAGGAGATTGAGCAGGTCCGCTATTCCGGGGGGTGTCTCAGCCATACGGGAACATTAGGCATCGGCGTTGGCGTACGCCTCCAGCGGGGCGCACGTGCACACGAGATTGCGATCACCGTACGCGGCATCGATACGCGATACCGGTGCGTAGTACCCCTTGGTGGTTCGGCGGCTGCTCAGTGCGCCCTGAGAGCGCTCGTAGGTGCGGGACCATGCCCCGACGAGGTCGACCACGGTATGGGGGGCATGGGCGAGCGGACTGTCGTCGTGCGAGATCGTCCCGCGACGGATCGCGTCGATCTCGTCAGCGATGTCCAGCATGGCCTCGCAGAAACGGTCGATCTCCGCGAGCGACTCGCTCTCCGTCGGTTCAACCATGAGTGTGCCCGCAACGGGGAAGCTGACGGTCGGGGCATGAAAGCCGTGGTCGATCAGACGCTTGGCAACGTCGTCCACGGTGACGCCGGTGTCGCGGGTGATCCCCCGGAGGTCGAGGATGCACTCGTGTGCCACGAGTCCATGGTCGCCCGTGTACAGCGTGGGGAAGGCCGGCGCGAGGCGCCTCGAGACGTAATTGGCTGAGAGTACGGCCGCAGCTGTGGCCTCTCTCAGGCCGTCTGCGCCCATGAGCGAGATGTACACCCAACTGATCGGCAGGATGCCCCCAGAGCCGAACATTGAGGCCGAGACGGGCCCGACCGCTTGGGTGCCGATCGGCGCCAGAGGATCGCCGGGGAGGAACTGCGCGAGGTGGGCGCGGACTGCCACCGGTCCGACGCCGGGTCCACCGCCGCCGTGCGGGATGCAGAACGTCTTGTGGAGGTTGAGGTGGCTCACGTCGGCACCGAAGCGCCCGGGCTGGGCCACCCCAACCAACGCGTTCATGTTGGCGCCGTCGACGTACACCTGTCCGCCGTGAGCATGAACGATGTCGCACACCTCGGTGATGGCTGCCTCGTACACGCCATGGGTGGATGGATAGGTGACCATGATCGCGGCGAGACGGTCCCCGGCCGAGGCGGCGCGCACCCGCAGGTCCGCGAGATTGACGTTGCCTCGGTCGTCGCACGCCACCACGACGACGTCCATGCCCGCCATGATGGCGCTCGCAGCGTTCGTGCCGTGGGCGGAGGAGGGGATGAGGCACACCGTGCGGCCGTGATCGTTCCGGCTGTGGTGGTAGGCGCGGATTGCGAGCAGCCCGGCAAGCTCTCCCTGGCTACCGGCATTCGGTTGCAGCGAGACAGCGTCGTAGCCGGTGATCGCGATGAGCATCTGCTCGAGCTGCAGGATGAGCGTTCGGTAGCCCATGGTCTGGTCCGATGGGGCGAACGGGTGGATGTTCGCAAACTCCGGCCAGGTGATCGGCTCCATCTCGCTCGTGGCGTTGAGCTTCATGGTGCAGGACCCGAGCGGGATCATCGTTCGGTCGAGCGCGAGGTCCTTGTCGGCGAGTCTCCGCAGGTAACGCAGCATCTCGTGCTCGGTGTGGTGACGGTGGAACACCGACTCGACAAGGAAGTCGGTGGTCCTGCGGAGGTCGGCGGGGATCCCACCAGGAGCCTGCAGGTCTGCGGCGACGGCATCGACCTCAACGCCGAGCGAGGCAAGGAGCGCCTCGACGTGCGCGAGCGTCGTCGTCTCGTCGAGGCTGATACCGATCTCGGTGTCCGACACCCGGCGGATGTTGATGTCGCGGTGAACGGCTTGCGTCACGCACCAGTCCGCGTCGGTCACCGACACGGTGAGGGTGTCGAACCATCCGTGATCGTGTACCCGGTGGCCCGCGGAGCCGAGCGCGTGCGCAACGAGGGAGGTGAGACGGTGGACACGGTCGGCAATGCGCCGGAGTCCGTCGGGGCCGTGCCACGTTGCGTACATGCCGGCGATGTTGGCGAGCAGCGCCTGCGCAGTGCAGATGTTGCTCGTTGCTCGCTCGCGCCGGATGTGCTGCTCACGCGTTTGCAGGGCGAGGCGAAGCGCAGGGCGACCCTCAGTGTCGGTGGAGACGCCGACGAGACGCCCCGGGAGGGAGCGTGCGTGCTGCTCCTGACAAGCCATGAAGGCGGCGTGCGGACCGCCGAATCCCATCGGGACGCCGAAGCGCTGCGCAGAGCCGACAACGATGTCCGCCCCCAGTTCACCCGGCGGCGTGATGAGCACGCACGCGAGCAGGTCCGTGGTGACGACGGCGATCCCGCCTGCGGCGTGCAGCGCTGCGATGGTGGGGGAGGGATCCACCACCGCTCCCGAGGAGCCCGGGTACGAGATCAGCGCGCCGTAGACGGTGGAGGGGTCGAGACTTGACAGCGGGCCGCTGAGCACCTTGATGCCGAGTGGCTCCGCCCGGGTGTGCAGCACTGCGAGCGTCTGCGGGTGCGTGTCCTCGTCTACGAAGAACGCGTTGCCCGCGTGCTTCGTGACGCGGCGCGCCATGGTCATCGCTTCCGCAGCGGCGGTGGCCTCGTCGAGCAGTGACGCATTCGCGAGGCCGAGGCCCACCAGGTCGGTGACCATTGTCTGGAAGTTCAGCAGGGCCTCGAGGCGTCCCTGGCTGATCTCGGGCTGGTACGGCGTGTACGACGTGTACCAGGCCGGGTTCTCGAGCACGTTCCTTTTCACCACGGGCGGGCAGACCGTGCCGTAATAGCCCATGCCGATCATGCTGGTGAGCACCCGGTTCTGGGAGGCAAGCTGACGGAGTTCGCCGAGCACTTCCCGCTCGTTCCGGGCTGCCCCAACCGCAAGCGGCGCCCGGGTACGGATCGCCTCGGGGACGGCTGCGTCGAGGAGCGCATCGAGGTCCGCGTAGCCGACGAGGTCGAGCATTCGCTGACGGTCTGCACCGTCGTCACCGAGATGTCGGCGGCGGAATTCGTTCGGGTCGAACAGATCGTCGATAGACGGGCGCGTGCTCATGGTTTCCTCCGGGGTGGCTCGATTGCTTCCCCCGCTGTGGGTGACCTGAGAGCTTCACGGACACGTCCGCTTTCCCCTTCGGTGGGGTTCGGGTTGACCCCGTTCCCACTCTCCAGCGTTGCCTGTCCCGACCGGTTCGTTTGCCTGAGAGATTCTGGGGAGATTGCTCCTTCGGCGCCCCCGGACTGGCTGCCCGGTGGTCTCTCCCGGATGGGATGTGCGGCAGACACACCGTAGTGGTCCCACGGCGCCTCCGCGCGGAGCATGCTCGGCGGAGTACCTTCTGCCCATGGCTGACATGACTGTTCCTGAATGTGTCCGTGCCCTTGCAGGACCGATTGGTGACCTCGGTGCTCGCTGGATGCTCCATCCCGAGACGCTCCAGGCCGGCGCAGACGCCGGGTACTCCAATGGCTTCGCCTGGTACTTCGCCGGTCGGGGCGGGGTGCTCGGCGACGTCGACGCAGACGTCGTCGTCTCGGCCTTCGCCTATTTCGAGCCCAATCTGGTGCACAAGATGTGGGACTCGGGCATCGCGGTCGAGGGTGCCCGGGCCGCCGGACACCGCTTCGCGCAGGCCTGCGCCGACTGGGGTCAGCGCCGTCTGACCGGGGTAGTCGGGCTCGACCGCCTCGCCGCCCTCGCCGACAAGGTCATCGACAGCGCGCCCGTTGAGGGTTTGACCCTGTTCGCCGGGTGGCGCGCCGAATCTCGCCCCTCCGATGCCGCTGCAAGGGCGTATTTCGATATCCACCTCCTCCGCGAACTGCGGGGGTGCGTGCACATCATCGCAACGACAGTGAACGGAGTCGGAGCCCTGGAGTCGATCCTGACGGACGCGAACGGCGGGGCCGCTCGGGCCAAGACGTTCGGTTGGCCCGAGCCGTACCCGGACACCACCTCGTTGCAGCAGGCGCGCCTCGCTGCCGAGGCCGACACCGATCGGTTGCTCGTTCGCTTCTACGACGTGCTCACGCCAGCCGAGCGCGCCGAACTCGTTGACCTCGTTGCGTCAGCGAAGGTTGCGCTCGACGCGAACAAGTAGGTCACTGCACGCGTCAGGTTCCCGGGATCCGCCAACTCGATCCGGCGGCCTCTCGCTCCTGCTGGTACGAGACCATCGACGCGACCTGGGAGTTGAGCGTGGCGTCGACGTACACCGACCCTGCGCCGACGACACGGTCGTATGCGGCCTGAACAGGTGCCATCTGACCGTCGAAGTGGGGCATGACCTCCTCCGCGAACAGTTCGTAGTGGCGCAGGGTCGCCGGCCAGTTGGCAAAGTCGGCACCGAGCATGAGATAGGTGCCGAAGCCGCCGCTCTTGTCGATGAGTCGTTCGATCTGTGCGCGTGCCATAGCCGGCGTGCCGATGACGGCCCTGCCGCTCTCGTTGAGCGCGGTGACTAGGTCGTCGTAGTCCGTGGGCAGGGGTTCGTCGCCGAGCGGGATGATGTGCGAGAGGTACTCGAACACCCACTGCAACCCGTACCTGCAGTTCTCCCGAGCCTGCTTCTCGGTCTCGGCGATGTGCATCGGCCCCATGAGGCGCCACTTGTCGCGGCTGACGGTGTGACCGTGGGTTGCTGCCTCGTGCTCCACGATGCCCCAGTGGGTGGAGAGCAGGTCGATACCGATGGGGTCGGTTGCCGCAATGGAGAGCAGACCCGTTCCGTAACGGCCTGCAGTCTTGGAGCCGCTGGGGCTCGCTGTGGCGGCCACCACCACGTCGAAATCGCTATATGGAGCCAGTTGCAGCACAGCGTCCTGACAGGTGAACCAGTCGGCGTGGTGCGTCACGGTCTCCCCGCGGAACAGGCGCATCATCACGTCGAACGCCTCCTCCATGCGCGGGCGCTGGGTGCCAGGCTCGATGCCGAGCATCATCGCATCCGAGGTGAGTTGCCCGGGGCCGGCGCCGAACATCACGCGTCCGCGCGTGAGGTGGTCGAGCAGCACGATGCGATCCGCAAGCATGTAGGGGTGGTGGTAGGGGAGCGAACTCACCCCGGTGCCGAGCCTGATCGTGCGGGTGCGTTCAGCGGCCGTGGCGATGAACACCTCGGGGGAAGCGATCAGTTCCGAGCCTGCCGAATGGTGCTCGCCCACCCAGACCTCGTGGTAGCCCAGCCGGTCGAGGTGCTCGATCAACTCGAGGTTGCGATGGATCGCGAGGTGCGGGTTCAACCCCACCTTGTGCATCGGCGGCAGGAAGATGCCGAACGTCATCCGGTTGCTGTTGGCCATGAGCGTTCGTAGCACAGGAACTTGGCGGTCCGCTGAAGCACACCCACTTTCATCATGACGAAACCCTCTTGCGCGGACTCGGTCGGGGAGCAGCGGGACCGGTTGCCTGTTGCCGTGCCCGCAAGGTCGGTCAGCGGACGAGGATCAGCGTGTGCCCACCCAGTGCCGCGAACTCGCCCTGGAGGTCGCCGGCGGGGTCGCGCGACTCTGGGGTCATCAACGTCCACGCCGTGAGCGTGAGGGGAGTGCCCGCACGCGCTGAGGTGCGCCGTGCCTCGACGGCTGCGGCGAAGAACTCGGCGATCTGGGGGTGCTCCAAGCGGACATTGAGCGCGTCGCAGCGGCGACCACCCACCTCGGCAAGTGCAGTGCTGTTCACCCCGAGCAGCACGGGCGGCCGGGGCGTGGGCAGGGGGAAGCCCGTCCATTTGGGATCGCGGTTGGGGTCCCACAGTTCGTCGCAGAGATCGAGCACCTCAACGAGTCGGGCGTGGCGGGCTGCCATGGAGGCGGGGAGTGCAATGCCAAGCAGGCTCTGCTCCTCGGACCACTTGGTGTTCGGTGCAGCACCCGCGCCTAGGCCGAACACGAACCGGCCACCGCTGATCTCCTGCAGCGAGGCCGCCGCCGTCACCGTCATGCCGGCAGTCCGGTTGGCGGCGTTGACCACGAGCGTGCCGATCCCGATGGTCGAGGTGACCGCGGCGAGCGCTCCGGCCAGCGAGAAGCACTCGAGCATCCGGTCGCTGGCGAACACCGAACCGCTCAGGTGGTCGTAGACCCAGGCCGTCCCGAAGCCCTCGTCCTCTGCCCGGCGCACGGAGTCCCGTAGCTCTGGCCACGTATGGGTTGCTGCGTTGTAGAGCACATCAAGCTTCATGCCCTGCTCACGGTACTAGCCGGGCTCTGCCCCCTCTCACCCCCACGGTTCTCGGTCTGGGTCGGGCGGGCGGATTCAAGCGGTGGTCGCCCGCTGCAGAGCGAGAACCTACGCAAGATTTGACATAACGACGATTATAGGCGTTGTGTCCGAGATGCTTACTCCGGAGTTGGTTACTCCGGATGCAGGCGAAGCCCTGCCAACGGTCGGGCATTCTCGACGAGCCAGTCGAGGATCTCGCGCAGGTCCTTGGCAGACGGACGAGCACCGAGTGCAGCGAGATCCCGGTCGGTGTCGCTCACGGCGCAGGCAAGCACGTACACCGCATCGTGCAGGGCATCGACCTGACTGCGAGCCAGAACCAACTGCTCCTCGGTGATGCGAACATCTCGTTCCCCGCGGCGCGTCACGTAGTCCCACTGACGACACGCCTGGCTGCAGTACCGCCGGGGCCTACCGGTTGGTTTGGCCTCGGGCAGCGGATGCCGGCACCAGCCACAGAGCCGCTCCCCGCCCGATCTCGATGCAACTGGTTCTGTCATGACAAAACACTAGTGATGCGGCCGCGCCTCAGCGTGCATCAGACTCGATGTATGGCCATCGATCTTCCGGCGCCTGCCACGGGATTCTCCTCAGATAACTCCGCGGGCACCCATCCCCTCGTCCTCGAGGCACTCGCCCGGGTGAACGCGGGCCACGCGCTCGCCTACGGCAACGACCCGTTCACGGCTGCTGCCCGTCTGGCCTTCGATGAACTCTTCGGACGGCACGTCGAGACGCTGTTCGTATGGAACGGAACCGGTGGCAACGTGCTCGCGCTCGCCACCCTGCAACGACCAGGGGGCGCCGTTGTCTGCACAGACTCCGCGCACCTTCATGTCGACGAGACGGGTGCTCCCGAGCGCGTGGTCGGCACGAAACTGCTCACCGTTCCCCATGCCAACGGCAAGCTACTCCCCCACCACATAGCGTCACACGCCGCTGCTCTCGGCGTTATTCACCACGCGCAGCCGTGCACAGTTTCGATAACCCAGGCAACCGAGTACGGAACCGTCTACTCCCCTGCCGAGATTGCCACGATCTGCGACGAAGCACACCGGCACGGCATGAAGGTGCACCTCGACGGTGCGCGTATCGCGAACGCGGCGTGTGCTCTCGGGGGCAGTGTCGAGGCACTGCGCTCGTTCACGGTGGAGGCGGGTGTCGACGTCGTCACCTTCGGCGGCACGAAGAACGGGATGATGTATGGGGAGGCCGTGGTGTTCCTCGACCCCGCACTTGCAGCCGGGGCGCAGTACCTCAGCAAGCAGGTGACGCAACTTCCCTCGAAGATGCGCTACGTCGCAGCACAGTTCAGCGTCTGCCTACAAGACGGCCTGTGGCTGCGGACGGCTGCGCACAGCAACGCCATGGCGGCACGGCTGTACGAGGCGCTTGCGGACATTCAGTCCCTCGCTATCGACGCCCCGGAGGCCAACAGCCTGTACCCCATCCTTGCGCCCGCCGAGGCTGCTGCGCTGCAGGCGTGGGCGTATTTCTACCCCTGGGACGCAGCATCGAACCGGTATCGCTGGATGACTGCGTGGGACACGACCCCCGAGGACGTTGACCGATTTGCCGCTGGCGTTCGCTCGGCGGCCGGACGCGCCTGACGCGCGACAGAGTCGCGCGCCGCGCCCGCAGGCACCAGAATGAGGGAGATGGAGCGACCCGCCGACCCGCACCAGATTGCCGTCGTGTCTGCGTGGGGCGAACTCGGTGATCCACGGAAGATCGTCTTGATTCAAGAGGTCTCGGCCTTCGTGTCCACCAACCACGTGTACCGCGTGACACTCGACGACGGACAGGCCGTGATCGGCAAGGTGTCGAACTACGGCTCCTACTTTCTGTTCGCCGAGGATCACGACCGCCTGCACGCCTGCTCGGTAGGCCTGCGCGGAACACGTTTCGAAGGGATGCTCGCTGACATCCTGACGAAGGATGACCGCCCGTACACATGGTATGACGGGTCGCTGTGGGTGGCCTTCTACCGCGAGGTCGAGCGGCGAGAGTCGCTCCCCGCCGTGCTGTCGGGCGCCGAGGTGGAGAACTTCGGCCGTGAGATGGCCGAGTTCCACAAGGCCAGTGCAGCAATTGCGCCGAGCCTGCCCCCGTCCTCGAAGTCGATCAAGTCCGACGCCATCCACCTGCTCGAACTGCTCGAGAGTCCGTTCGCTCCCCGCAACTATGGTCTGGCACCCGAGCGGATCGGCCGCCTGCGTCGGCACACACACGAGTTCCTCATGGAGCTTGAACGCATTCGGTACGACTACTGGGAAAAGATCCCCGTCCTCATCGACTGGAACCTCGGGAACTTCTCGGTGGACCGTCAGCCCGACGGGACCTTTCGGCTGTTCAGCCGCTGGGACTACGACTGGTTCCGCATCGAGCCACGTCTCTTGGACTTCTACTTCTGCTCGCGTGTGTCAAGCCGAACCGGTGACCGGACCCACTGGACGTATGGCCCGCACACGCTCACCGAGGAACCCTTCCTTCGCTTCCTCGGGGCGTATCACGAGGTGCACCCGCTCTCGGAGATCGAGGTTCGCTTCATCCCCGAGAGCTATCGCTTCTTCATCCTCAACTATGTCGTCAAAGAGGGCGCCCGCTTCTTCCGGGCGGACCTGTGCGAGGAGTTCCGCCGCGACGCAGCTACCCGATACCTGCCCGCCTTCGAATCGTTCGATCATCAACCCCTACTGGGGGTTATCGCTCAGGCCTGACGCGACTACGGTTGGGCCATGAGCTACGAGCAGATCACGACGGAATGTCGCGGCGAGATCCTCATCATCACGATGAACCGTCCGGAACGGCTGAATGCCTGGACCCCGCAGATGTCGCGAGAGCAGGTGGACGCGATCACCGAGGCAAACAACGATCCCTCCATCGGCGCGATCGTGCTCACCGGTGCGGGTCGGGGGTTCTGCGCCGGGGCAGATACCGAGGCGGTCTTCCAGAACCGCATCAGCAGCGATGAGGCCGGCAAGGCTTCCGCCGACGAGCCGGGCGCTATGACCGGCGGGGTGGATTGGGTGCAGTTCCTCCGCGGGTCCAAGCCGATCGTCGCCGCCGTGAATGGTCCCGCCGTGGGTATCGGGATCACCATGATCCTCCCCTGCGACCAGATCGTGGCATCCACCAACGCGAAGTTCGGATCGGGATTCATCAAGATGGGTCTAGTACCGGAACTCGCGAGCAGCCGTCTCTACGTGCAGCGTCTCGGGTGGGGCCGTGCCAGTGACTTCGTGCTCTCCGGTCGCATCATCAGTGGTTCCGAAGCAGGCCAGATCGGGCTAGCCGACAAGGTCGTTGAGCCCGATCAGTTGCTCGACACAGCAGTGGAAGTCGCACGGTCCTACGCCGCGAACCCGGATCTGCAACTGCGCATGATCAAGCAGCTCCTCACCGAGAATTCCCTCGAGGCGGACCTCTCGCTCGTCCAGCGCCGTGAGATCGCCATGCTCGAGCGGTGCTACGTGTCGGCGGAACACAAGGAGGCCGTAACGGCCTTCAGGGAGAAGCGACCGCCGGTATTCCGACCGTAGGGCAGCTGACACTGCTGCCTGTCGCACCGAGCGCCTGCACACTCATCGCTCGAGGGCGATGGCGACCCAACCGTCCACGTGCTCGATCGCGGTGATGCGCAGCGGCGCCAGTGCGGCTATCACATGCTCATAGCGATCGGCGAGCAGACCACTGATGACGAGGGTTCGCCCGGTGAGCCGAACGAGGTGCTCCGCGAGCTCGATCAACACAGGGGCAAGGATGTTGGCCACAACGATCGAGTACGGGCCGACCAAGTCATCGAGTGGCTCCCTGCCGACGGTTACCCGCCCGTCCACCCCGTTGAACCCCGCATTGAGCGCAACGATCCCGAGACTTGCAGGGTTGATGTCCGTGCCGTGGGCACTGCGAGCGCCGCGGCACACTGCGGAGATTGCAAGCACCCCGCTCCCCGTGCCGACATCGAGCACGGTGTCACCTTCCCGCACGAGCCGCCCGAGCAACCGGAGCGAACCAAGGGTGGTGGGATGATTGCCGAGACCGAACGTTGACCCGGGCTCGATGAAGAGGCGAATCCCGTGATCCGTCGCCGGTGGCTCCACCCACTGGGGGATGATGATCATGTCGGCGTCCACCTCGATCGGCTCGGCGAATTGTCGCCACGTATCGGCAACGGCGAGATCCACCCATTCGAGACGCCAGGCGAACGGGAAGCGCCTGAGCAGCGTGCGGAGTAGTACCTCATCGTCCCCGAGAGCGGCGCGCAACTCCACGTGGTCCCCGACGATCTCCTCGACGACCGCCGCCGCCCCGAGCACCCAGAGCGCGTCGGCGGCCAGTTCGGCAGTCTCTGCATCTGTGCTCACCACGACGTTGAGCGCGGTCCCGCTGCTCAATCGAGGCGTCGGAGTTCGTTCTTGAAGCGTTGCGAACGCTCCACATAGCTCGCCGCGCCCATCTCGATCATGGCGATACGGGACTTTCCGCCCTCCTTGATCGTCGCAGGGGCCCCCACCGCAAGCGCACCTGCCGGCACGGACATGTCGTTGAGGAGTACTGCATTGGCAGCGACGACCGCGCCGGTGCCCACCCGAACCCGGTGGAGCACGATGGCCCCGACCCCGATCAGGCAACTGTCCTCGATGATGCAGCCCTCCAGATGAACGAGGTGCCCGAGCACGACTCCGTTGCCGACCACCGTGGGAAAGTTGTGCGTGGTGTGCAGCACACAACCATCCTGGACCGAGGTGCGCTCGCCGATGATGACGGCGCCGTCATCGCCGCGGATGACTGCCGACGGCCAGACCGAACTGCCTGCGCCAATCGATACGTCACCGATCACGGTCGCGTCCGGGTGTACGTAGGCATCGGGGTGAATACGGGGAACTAGGGATCCGAGCGCGTAAATAGCCACGGGGAGACCGTAAACGATCTGGCGCATACGGAGGAAGAACCTGCTCCCCCATGGGGTGATCGGTGTGCTTTCGGTCTAGCGTGGTTTTCCTATGTCCCGAAGGATTGAGATCGAGTTGACGAGCGCGCG
>CAMDBM010000024.1:0-43382 GCA_945889085.1 Ferrithrix thermotolerans DSM 19514 | reverse complement strand
GGGCAGTTCCTGCTCACCGCTGGCCATCCCGGCAAGCGCTACACGCTGCCCAACGCCCGCATCATGATGCACCAGCCGCTCGCCGGCCTCCGTGGTCAGGCCTCGGACATCGCCATTCAGGCCGAACAACTCACGTACACCAAGCGGCGCCTCGCGGAACTGATCGCCGGCCACGCGGGCCACACCCTCGAGGAGATCCAGGCAGACTCCGAGCGCGACCGTTGGTTCACCGCTCCTCAGGCCAAGGACTACGGCCTGTGTGACCACGTGATTGTGAAGCGCGGCCAGATCGTCTGACGTCGTCGACGTCAAGAACCGAGCGGCCCGACATTCACGGGAACCGAATCCCCGGGCACGGTGATGCCCCCGAGCGCCACCTTGCACTTGATGTCGGCCCATTCGCTCACGGCGCGTACAGCGGACTGGGCACGCAATGACTCGGTGATCATCTGCTGTGTGTCCTCCTCGCTCTTGGGGTTGAACGTGTTGACGCGCTCGATCAACTCGGTGACCTCGTGCCACTGGTCCTTGATCTGTAGCGGGGCACGGACATCGAGGTACCGGTACAGCTCCACGAGCGCACCGGGGTCGGAGGTATCTGTGAGCGCAGCACCGCGTTCGCGCAGGAGCCTGCAGAAGCCCGGCACCCCCCGAGGGTCGCCGCCGCCGCAGCCAGCGAGTGCGCTCGCGAGGACCCCGGCCGAGACGAGCAGTGCACCGGTGACACCAGTGCGGTTCCGGCGCCTCGGTCTGCCGGGCTGGGGCTTCATCGGGACAGTCTCCCAGTCACGCGCGTGCCGACGGTGGCAGCGCCCCCGCCGGTAGCGTCCGTTGCACCGATCGGGGACCGGCCGTCCTCCTCCGTGATGTCGCGATGCGCTGAGCGCTGCGGCACCAGCCGTCGAGGAGTTCACATGTTTGCCTCTGTCCATTCCGCCAATCTGGTGGGCACCACAGGTCGGGCGGTCACTGTCGAGGTGCACGTCGGCGACGGTCTGCCCGGGTTCACGATGGTCGGCTTACCCGACGAGACGTGCCGGGAGGCCCGGGACCGCGTCCGTGCCGCCATCCTCACGTGCGGACTGCCGTGGCCCAACCGGCGGATCACCGTGAACTTCGCGCCGGCCGGGTTCCGAAAGAGCGGGATCGGGCTCGATCTGCCCCTCGCCGTCGGCATCCTCGCCGCCTCCGAGGTCATCCCGGTGGATCGGCTCGCTCCGTACTGCTTCATCGGGGAACTCGGGCTCGACGGCACGCTGCGGCGCGTACCCGGGGTGGCGCCGATGGTTGCCGCAATCCGTAGCGAGGCGCCCGGGCTCGTACCGGTCGTTCCGGTGGCCAACGTGGCCGAGGCGAGCGTGGTCGTGGAGGGCCGCGTCGAGGCAGTCACCACGCTGGTCGATCTCGTGTCGGTACTGCGTGACGGCATGCCCTGGCCGGATGTGCCTGCGGACGACATCGTCGTCACCTCTACTGCCGAACCGGACCTCGCCGAGGTGCGTGGACAACCGCTCGCCCGACAGGCTCTCGAGGTCGCTGCGGCCGGTCACCATCACCTGCTCCTGTCGGGGCCACCGGGCTCCGGCAAGACGATGCTCGCCCAGCGGTTGCCCGGCTTGCTGCCGCGCCTCGACGACCGCACGGCGATCGAGGCGATGATGGTGCAGTCGGCCGCCGGGGTGCCGCTGCCGCCCGGGGGGCTCGTGCGCCGGCCGCCGTGGCGGGCGCCGCACCACACGGCGTCGCTCATCGCCATGGTGGGTGGGGGAAGTGCGGCGCTGAGGCCGGGCGAAATCTCGTTGGCGCACGGCGGCACGCTGTTCATGGACGAACTCGGCGAGTTCCCGTCGGTGGTGATCGACGCGCTGCGCCAACCGCTCGAGGAGGGTGTGGTGCGTGTGAGCCGGGCCCGTGCGCACGCCGAGATGCCGGCCCGCGTCCTGCTGATCGGCGCCACCAACCCCTGCCCGTGCGGCGGCGGTCGGCCCGGCGAGTGCTCGTGCAGCGAGACCGCGAAGTCCAAGTACCTCCGCAGGCTCTCGGGCCCGTTGCTCGACCGTTTCGACCTGCGGGTGTGGGTGGGCCGACCGACGGCTGAGCAACTGCTCGACGCCGAGCCGGGGGAGTGCTCGGCTGCCGTGCGCGAGCGCGTGATCGCCGCGCGCTCCCTGGCCGAGCAACGCGGGCACGGGCCGAACTCCACACTGTCGGGCTCGGACCTCGACGAGGTCGCCCCACTCGCGCCCGAGGCGCTCGACATCGTGCGCGCCGAACTCGACCGGGGTCGGTTGTCGGGCCGCGGGCTGCACCGTGTTCGCCGCGTTGCGCGGACGATCGCCGATCTGCGCGGTGGTGCCCACGTGATCGGCAGCACCGAGATCCTGCTCGCGCTCCAGATGCGCGTCGATCTCGCCATACCCGCCGGGAGGGGCGCGTGAACTCCCTACCGGCCGTGGCAACGGCAATCGCGCTCACCGGTCTGCAGGGGATGACGCCCGCACGTCTGCGGTTACTCCTGCGCCGCAACGAACCGGGCACTGCGCTTGCCGTTGTGCGTGGCGAGCACAGCGACCCCGTGCTCACCGAGCACCTGCGCACGCGCGGGCGGCGCGACGAACGGCCAACGGACTGGTTCGCGCGTTGGCGCGCCGAACTGGAGCGGTGCGGTGTCGCCGAGCGGTACGACGCCTTTCTCGCGTCTGGGATGGGAGTGGTGTGCTGGGGGGAGCCCGGCTATCCCGAGTGTCTGCTGGACGACCCCGACGCCCCGAGCGTTCTGTTCCACCGTGGAGACCTGTCGATCCTCGATGCACGGCGCGTCGGCATCGTGGGCACCCGGAGCGCCACGGCCGGGGGGCTCCGGCTCGCCACGGACCTCGGACGCGAACTCGCCGGTCACGGGATCCGTGTGGTGTCCGGTCTGGCGCGAGGTATCGACGGGGCGGCGCATCGGGGGGCGCTCGCTGGTCAAGCCGGGCGACCGGTTGCGGTGGTGGCGAGCGGCCTCGACGTTGTCTACCCCCGGGAGCACCGGGCGCTTTGGGAGCAGGTGGCCACCGAGGGGTTGCTCCTCGGCGAGCGGCCTCCCGGAGCGAGCCCTCAGGCGATGTCGTTCCCCGAGCGGAACCGGATCCTTGCCGGGCTCTGCGAGATCGTCGTCGTGGTCGAGTCCCGGTCGAGCGGTGGCTCGCTCATCACGGCGAGGGAGGCGTTGCGCCGCGACCTCACGGTGATGGCAGTCCCCGGTTCGCTGTCCAGCCGTGCGAGCGAAGGCACGAACGAATTGCTGCGTGACGGGCTCGCGACCATGTTGCTCGACACCACCGATGTGCTCGTGGCGCTCGGCCTCGACACGCGTCGTGCGAGCGGCAGGCGTTTCGATCCGCGGCCACCGGCAGCCCCGGACGAGCAACACCTGCTGGACCTCATCGGAGCCGATGCCGTGACGATCGACGAACTCGTGCTCCGCTCTGGGTTGCCACTTACCGATGTCGCCGTCTGCCTCGGGCGCCTCGAGTCGGCCGGTCGGGTCGAGCGCTCGGGCGGATGGTTCGTGCTGAGGTGAACCCAACCCTGTCAACACACTTCGGTACGGTGACCACCGTGGCCTGGCACATCGACGAGTTCGTGGAGTCGCTCACCGCGTCGTCCGTGAACACGGTCGCGGCCTACCGCCGGGACATCACAGACTTCGCCGAATGGGCGGGGCGAATGGATATCGAGGGCCCGGAGCCCGTCGACCGCCTCGTCCTGCGCCGTTATCTTGCGTACCTCACCACGCGAGGGTTCGCCAAGCGGTCGATCGCACGGCATGCATCGGGTCTCCGTCGCTACTTCGGGTGGGCGCGCCGGCGCGGTCTCATCAAGGCGGACCCAACCGGGAGCCTGCGTGCACCGGCCGGGGAGGGAAGGCTGCCGAGAATCCTCGACGCCGCGGAACTGGACACGTTGCTCGACGCACCTGCAGCAGACGACGAGACCGTGTGGAAGCGACTCCGAGACGACGCAGTGCTCGAGATGCTCTACGGCAGCGGTGTGCGTGTCTCGGAACTGTGCAGTCTCGACGTGGATGCCCTCGACCTGCGCGTGGGCATCGCGACCGTGTGGGGCAAGGGGGCCAAGGAGCGTCGCGTGCCGGTGAGCGAGCCCGCCGCGGATGCGTTGCGGGGCTGGCTCCGGCATCGCCACGAGGCCCCCGTGGCCGAGTCCGCCTCAACGGCGCTGTTCGTCAACGAACGGGGGAACCGCCTGACCCCCCGCGATGTTCGGCGGATCATCGACCGGCGCAGCGCATCGCCCACACACCCCCACGCGCTCCGCCACACCTTTGCCACTCACCTGCTCGACCACGGGGCGGACCTGCGTGTCGTGCAGGAACTGCTCGGGCACCGGGACGTGGCCACCACACAGCGGTACACCCACGTGTCGAAGGAACGACTCAAGGCCGTGTACCGGGACACCCACCCGCGCGCCTAGCCGTGGGGCTGCTCAGCCGTCTACTGATCGGCATCGCGGTTGCGCTTGCAGGCCTGCTGCCGGGTGCAGTTCATGCGCCGGCATCCCCGCCCAGCCCATGCCTGCTCGCGCCCGTGCGCGCGCCCGTCGTCGACGGCTACCGGTCCCCCTGGTGCCTCTGGTGTAGGGGGAACCGGGGCTTGGAGTACGCCACGGTGCCCGGAACGCCGGTACGGGCCGCGGCCGGAGGGGTGGTGCGGTTCTCCGGACAGGTAGCGGGCACCCTCTATGTGGTGATCGAGCACCCGTCCGGGCTGCGGACCACCTACGGCAAACTCAGTTCGGTTGGCCTCGGCGTCGGGGTCAGCGTCCCGGCGGCAGGGCGGGTGGGAATCGCCGGTGCCCGGTTGTTCTTCGGGGTGCGAGCCCCGGCCCGACTCGGCGGCGGGTACCTCGACCCCGCGCGGTTCCTCACCCGACTGGTGGGCCCGGCCCGGCTCGTGCCGACCGACGGCTCCCCGGCTCGGAACCCACAGTCAGGCAGGCCACGCAGGTTCACCTGTACGGCTCGGGACGCCGCCCGATAACATCGGTCGACAGTCCGGGCACCCGCTCGAACCGTAATCCACCAGCGCACGACCCTCCTGCGGTCGCCAAACCGGTTCACCGGAGAGGCGCGAGGTCGTGTGCCCGCAACCGCAGACAAGGAGCGTGTTTCACCATGGCCGTCGTCACGATGCGTCAACTGCTGGATGCCGGAGTTCACTTCGGTCACCAGACCCGCCGTTGGAACCCGAAGATGAAGCGTTTCATCTTCGGTGAGCGCGGCGGCATCTACATCCTGGACCTCAACCAGACCCTTGAGCGGATCGAGACCGCCTACGGTTTCACCCGTGACCTCGTCGCCAACGGCGGCAGCGTGCTGTTCGTCGGCACGAAGAAGCAGGCGCAGGACCCCATCCGCTCGTATGCCGAGAAGACGGGCATGCCCTACATCAACGAGCGTTGGCTCGGTGGCATGCTCACCAACTTCGAGACGATCTCCAAGCGCGTGTCCAAGATGCTCGAGTACGAGCGCATGCGCGCCTCGGGCGAGTTCGAGGCCATGCCGAAGAAGGAAGCTCTTCTGCTCACCCGTGAGCTCGAGAAGCTCCAGAAGAACCTCGGCGGCATGCGTGACATGAAGTCGCTGCCCGCAGCCGTGTTCGTGCTCGACACGAAGAAGGAGCACATCGGCGTTACCGAGGCCAACAAGCTCGGTATCCCGGTGATCGCGGTCGTCGACACCAATGTCGATCCTGATGTGGTCACGTTCCCGATCCCGGGTAACGACGATGCCATCCGCTCCACCTCGCTCATGTGCCACGTGATCGCCGAGGCCATCCTTGAGGGCCGCTACATCGCCTCCAAGCGCAACCCGGCCGCAGCGCCGAAGCGCTCCGACGAGGACGAGGCAGCATTCGCTCAGGCTCAGGCCGACGCCCGCCGTCAGGCCGCCGAGGCCCAGGCCGAGCGCGACGCCCGGCTCGCCACCGCCAAGACCACCCCTGCAGATGCCGCCGAAGCGGCCGAGTCAACGGAGAGCTGACCCCCCATGTCGTTCACTGCCAAAGATGTCCAGGCGCTGCGCCAGTCCACCGGCGCTGGGATGATGGATGCCAAGAAGGCCCTCGAGGCCAACGACGGCGACATGGAAGCCGCGAAGCAGTGGCTGCGCGAGAAGGGTCTCGCCCAGTCCGCCAAGCGCGACGACCGTGACAACAACCAGGGTGTCGTGACGCTGCTCGTCAAGGGCAACGTCGGCGCCATCGTCCAGCTGAAGTGCGAGACCGACTTCGTCGCCTCGTCCGAGGCCTTCGTCAACGAGGCCAACGCCCTCGCGGAGCTCGTCATTTCGAAGAGCGAGGCCGCTGTGGCCGAGCGCAACGCCCAGCTCGAGGACATGAAGATCACCCTCAAGGAAAAGATCGAGCTCGGTCAGGTGGTTCGCTTCGAGGCTGCCGCCGGAAATCTCCTCGAGTCGTACACCCACATCCAGGGTGGCCGCGGAGTGAACGCCGTGCTGCTCGAGCTCGAGGGCGGCAACGCCGAGCTCGGCCACGACATCGCCGTGCACGTCGCCTTTGCCAGACCGACCTACCTCAACCGAGAGGACGTACCGGCTGAGGAGATCGAGAAGGAGCGGGCAACGCTCGAGACGATCACCCGCAACGAGGGCAAACCCGAGGCAGCCGTCGGCAAGATCGTCGAAGGCAGGATTCAGGGCTACTTCAAGGACATCGTGCTCCTCGAGCAGCCCTACGCGAAGGACGACAAGAAGGCCATCAAGGACCTCCTCGGCAGCGCCAAGGTGATCCGTTGGTCCCAGGTCACGATCGGCTGATTGCACATGAACACCACTGCTTCCACCTTCGCAGCACGCCCGCGTTGGAAGCGGGTGGTGCTCAAGTTGTCCGGCGAGGCGCTCGGGGAACCGGGTCGCGGCGGGATCGACGTTGATGTCGTGCACCAGTTGGCTGTCGAGATCCACGACGTCTGCCAGAACCTCGGCGTCGCCGTTGCGGTGGTGCCGGGTGGCGGCAACCTGTGGCGTGGCGCCCGGGGAGCAGCCGAGGGCATGGATCACACACAGTCGGACCACATCGGGATGCTCGGCACGGTGATGAACGCGCTGGCGCTCCAGGACGCACTCGAGCGGCTCGGTCAGGACACGCGTGTCCAGTCGGCGCTCGAGATGCCCCGGGTAGCCGAGGCGTATATCCGTCGGCGGGCCATGCGCCATCTCGAGAAGGGTCGAGTCGTGATCTTTGCCGCCGGCACCGGCAACCCGTTCTTTACCACGGACACAGCGGCCGCCCTCCGGGCCGCCGAGATCGACGCCGAGGTGATCCTGAAGGGCACTCATTCGGGGGTCGAGGGGGTCTACACGGCGGACCCGAAGAAGGACCCGGATGCGGTCCGGTACGACCATTTGTCCTTCGCTGAGGTGATGGCGAAGGACCTCAAGGTGATGGATTCCACGGCGATCGCTTTCTGCCGGGACAACGAGATCCCGATCGTCGTGTTCGACCTGCTGCAGCCCGGCAACCTGAGGTCCATCTTGGAGGGTAAGCCGATCGGTACGCTGGTCGGGTGATCGACGACACCCTGCTCGAAGCCATCGACAAGATGGACAAGGCCCTCGAGCACACCCAAAGCCAGTTCTCTACTGTGCGGACGGGTCGAGCCACTCCGGCGCTCGTCGATCGACTCCTCGTGACCTACTACGGCGCAGAGGTCCCCCTGCAGCAGCTCGCCACCTTTCAGGTGCCCGAGGCACGGGTGCTGGTCGTCAAGCCGCACGACCGGGCGTCTCTAGCGGCGATCGAGAAGGCCATCCGGGACAGCGACCTCGGTGTGTCGCCGAGCAACGACGGTGTCATCATCCGGCTCGCACTCCCCGCGCTCACCGAGGAGCGGCGCAAGGAGTACGTCAAGGTGGCCAAGAACATGGGCGAGGACGGTCGGGTAGCAGTGCGCAACGTCCGACGGGATGCGCGCAAGGCGCTCGAGTCCATGGAAAAGGCGCACGAGATTTCCTCGGACGATCTCGATCGCGCAGAGAAAGAACTGGAAAAGATCACCCACGACCACGTCGAGGCGATCGATAAAGCCCTAGTGAAGAAGGAAGCCGAACTGCTCGAGGTCTGAGCGACGCGGGCCGGGAGTGATGGCTGAGGAGCAATCATGAGTGATGACCGATGGGGGAGCAACGAAGGTGATCGTGATCCCTTCGATGACATCGACGATGAGTTCGGGGCAGTGCGCTTTGCCGACGACGGTGCAGATGCTGCAGACGGCACGGGTCCAGACGGCACCACGGCCGCAACCTCGGGTCTGAGCTTCGGCGGCGCAGACTCCACCGACCTGCCGCACTGGAGCGATCCGCCGAGCCGTGACAACCCACGGGTTCCGGCGCAGCGCGGGAGCGACGAATCCTGGGGTTCCTACGGCGGCGGCGAGGACGACCCGTTCCTCGGCGAGGAGTTCCCGCCCGCCCGTGGTCAGCGTGGCCGCGGCAGCGAGGGACGGGACAACACCGGCGAGACGTCCGGCATGCGCACGCCGCCCCGGCGGGGTATTGGCGGCGGCCTTGGCGGACGCGGTACTGCTCCCCGCGGCGAGCGGCCGGGCAACCGCCCGGCGCGCAGCCCGCGTGCGGGTTCTGGCGGTCGTCAGCGGCCCGAGGGCGAGCCCTCGCTCGACCACAAGATGGGCCGGGACATGCCGACGGCGGTCGGCGTCGGACTCGGTCTGGCTGCGCTCTTCGTGATCCTCAACGTCTTGGGCAGTGCCTGGATGGTGGTGATCCTCGTGTGCGTCTTCATGGCGATCGGGGCCACCGAGTTCTTCACCAAGACCACCGAGCGCGGATACCACCCCGTTACCGCAGTCGGGATTGCGGCTATCACGCTCGGCCCGCTCGCTGCATACAACCTCGGTGAGACCGGCGTGGTGCTCACCCTCACCTTCGCGTTCGTTGCCTCGGCGCTCGTGTTCATCGCGTCCCCCGGTCTGCAGAGCGGACCGCTGCCCAACATGGCGATGACCAACCTCGGAGTCATGTACCTCGGGCTGCTCGGCTCGTTCGGCGGCCTCGTGCTCGCCGGCGGCGGAAAGTACGGAGACGTCGGTACCGACACGATGTTCCTGCTCGTGGTCGGCGTCGTTGCCGCCGACGTCGGGGCTCTGTTCGTCGGCCAGGCGGTCGGCCGCACACCGCTGCGCGGGTGGATCAGCCCCGGCAAGACGGTGGAGGGCTTCATCGGCGGTCTGCTTGCGTCGATCATCGCTGTGTCGCTCTTCTCGGCGAAGAACGGCACCTGGAACGGCAAGGGCAACGTGTTGCTGTTCGGCCTCGGCGTCGGACTCCTTGCCCCGATCGGCGACCTTACGGAGTCGATGTTCAAGCGCAATCTGGACATCAAGGACTTCGGCACGGTGATCAAGGGCCACGGCGGCGTGCTCGACCGTTTCGACGGTTTCCTGTTTGCGCTGCCGTTCGCCTACTACGCGCTGATCGTTCTGCAACCCTGGACGCGTTGAGTCACTCGTGAAGCCCGACGCTCCGGTGAGGGTGGCGATAGCCGGCTCCACCGGGTCTATCGGTACACAGACGATTGAGGTCGTGCTTGCCGAGCGTGACCGCTACGAGGTGGTGGCGCTGGGGGTCGGGAGTTCAGTCGATGCACTGATCGCCCAGGCGCAGGTATTGCGCCCGCGACTCGTCGCCGTTGCGGACCCGACCCGACGCGCCGAGGTCGCTGCTGCTCTGCCGTTCTGCGAGGTGACCGGCAACCTCACGGACCTCGTCGAGGTGGCGGATGTAGTGGTCAACGGGGTGGTTGGCTTTGCCGGTCTCGGCGTCACGGTTGCCACACTGCGGGCCGGGCGTCGCCTTGCGCTTGCGAACAAGGAGAGCCTCATCGCCGGCGGGCCGGTGGTGCGCCCCTTGCGCTCCGTCCCCGGGGCCGAGCTCGTTCCCGTGGACTCCGAGCACTGCGCGATCCACCAGTGCCTCCGGTCCTCGGTGGGGCCGGAGCGGGAGGTATCTCGGATCGTGCTCACGGCGAGCGGGGGTCCGTTCCGGGGACGTACGGTCGATGAGCTGAGGCACATCACCCTCGAGCAGGCACTCGCGCACCCAACCTGGAAGATGGGCCCGAAGATCACCATCGACTCGTCCACCCTCATGAACAAGGGTCTCGAGGTGATCGAGGCTCATGAACTGTTCGGTGTCGGGTACGACCAGATCGAGGTGGTGGTGCATCCGCAGTCGGTCGTGCACTCGATGGTGGAGTTCACCGACGGTTCCACGATCGCGCAGCTCTCGATGCCCGACATGCGACTGCCCATCGGATACGCGCTGGCCTATCCGAACCGCATCGCAACACCGTTTGGCCGGATCGACTGGACTGCACTGAGGCGGCTCGACTTTGAGCAACCCGATACCGACACGTTCCGGTGCCTCTCTCTCGCCTACGCCGCAGGACGCGAAGGCGGCTCTGCCCCCGCCTGGCTCAACGCGGCCAACGAGGTGGTGGTTGAGGCTTTTCTCGGTGGGCGGATCGGCTGGCTGGACATAGCGGCCGTCCTCTCGGCTGCGCTGGACATTCACGAACCGCGGTCACTTGTCACCGTCGATGACGTCGTCGAGGTTGACGCACGTGCACGCGTCGTTGCCCGTAGCCTTCTTCGCTAATGACAGTCGGAACCATCATGGCCGCCCGGCCGGATGCGCCGGAGCGCCGCTACACGAGGGCCCAGACGCTGATGCGTCTTGCTCTGGTCATAGCCGGTCTGGTGGTAGCCGGTATCGCCTCGTGGTCGGTCCTGCTTTTCATCCTGCTCTTCATCGTGTCGATCATCGCCCACGAGTTCGGGCACTACATCGTGGCCCGCAGGGCGGGCATGAAGGTCACCGAGTTCTTTATCGGTTTCGGCCCGCGGATTTGGAGCTACCGCAGGGGCGAGGTGGAATACGGCCTCAAGGCGATTCCGCTCGGCGCATACGTGAAGACGCCGGGAATGACGAACCTCGAGACCGACTTGCCCGAGGCAGACGAGCCAAGAACCTTCCGGGCGGCCTCATCCTCCCGGAGGGCGTTGATGATTTTCGCCGGGCCGGCGATGAATCTGTTGCTCGCCCTTGTCGGCTTCTGCGTGGCGTTCTCGGTGTTCGACGAGCCGACGCTGATCAGTTCGTTCCCCGTCGTTGAGGTGGCTGCGCTCGAGGGTGATCCGTCCAGCCCGGCAATCGCAGCGGGTCTGCAGAGTGGCGACGTGATCAAGTCGATCGACGGTGTTGCCGTGGACCCGAACGGGTCGTACGGGCAGGTCGGAGACATCGTGCGCTCGAGGCCGAACAAGTCGGTTCCGATCGTCGTGGAGCGCAACGGGGAACTGCTCACGCTCACGGCCCTGCTCGGCACGCGCGAGGGCTGTGCGTCGCAGGGGTACCTCGGCGTGCGACCGGCGTCGCAGACCGGGACGATCCAGCGCAACCCGGTCGAGGGTGTCGGCGAGGGTGTGAAGTTTTTCGGCACGGCTGCTGCGGACACCGTGACCGGCATCGTGAAGGTGTTCGGACCCTCCGGCGTGGGCCGGATCTTCCGCACGGTCACCAAGAGCGAGTGCGACGACCTCGCCTCGCGTCCGGTGTCGATCATCGGGATCAGCCAGATCGGCGGCCAGGCCGTGAAGTCCGGCGCTCAGGCGACGATCATGCTCATCTCCGTGGTCAACCTGGCGCTCGGCATGCTCAACCTCCTGCCGGTACTGCCCCTCGACGGCGGGCACCTGCTGATGACAGCCATCGAACGGATCCGCCGTCGCAGGAACCCGAAGTACGTCATTGACTACGCCCGTGCTGTTCCCTTCTTCGGTGTGGCCATCATTGTGATCGTGTTCGTGATGTTCTCCGCGCTGTATCTCGACACGCTGCGCCTGTTCTAGGAAATGGTGACCATGTCCCAGACACCCCCATTTGGTCGTCGCGAGACGAGACAGATCATGGTTGGCAAGGTGCCTGTCGGTGGGGGCGCGCCCATCACAGTGCAGTCGATGACCATCACCAAGACGGCAGATGTGGAGGGAACGCTGCAGCAGATCTATGCACTGGCCGCAGCGGGCTGTGACATCGTGCGCTGCACCTGCAACGAACCCGAGGCCGCTGAGGGTCTTGCGCACATCGTTCCCCGGTCGCCCATCCCGGTCATCGCCGACATCCATCACCAGTACAAGATGGCGCTCGCCGCGCTTGATGCCGGCGTGCACGGCCTGCGGCTCAACCCGGGCAACATCCGCCGCCCCGAGCACATCAAGGCTGTCGCGCAGGAGTGCAAGGACCGCAACGTGTCGATCCGTATCGGCGTCAACGGCGGCTCGCTCGACCCGGCTCTCTATGACAAGTACGGCGGCATCACCCCCGAGGCAATGGTGGAGAGCGCGCTGCAGGAGATCGCCTATTTCGACGAGGTCGGCTTCGACCTCGTGAAGATCAGCGTGAAGGCATCCAACGTGCCGCTCATGGTGGAGGCCTACCGGCAGCTCAGCTTGGTGACGAACCACCCGCTGCACCTCGGTGTCACCGAAGCCGGGCCGCCGCCTGCGGGGCTCGTGAAGGCCACCGCGGGCATCGCCGCACTGCTGCTCGAAGGCATTGGTGACACGATCCGCTACAGCCTCACCGCAGACCCGGTGGAGGAGGCCCGCGCCGGACGTCAGTTGCTCGAGGCACTGGGCTTGCGCGAGCGCAAGAACGTGGACCTCATCGCCTGTCCGAGTTGCGGCCGGGCTGAGGTGGACGTCATTGATGTCGCCAAGCGGGCGATGGACGCGTTCGCGGACCGCGAGCTACCGCTGCAGATCGCGGTCATGGGCTGCGTGGTGAACGGACCGGGGGAGGCTCGTGAGGCGGACCTCGGCATCGCTGCTGGCAACAAGCGGGGCCATCTCTTCGTAAAGGGCATCAACGTCGCGGTCGTTCCCGAGTCCGAGATGGTGGAGGCCCTCGTTGAGTGGGCCGAGTTCATCAATGAGCACGGCACCGAAGCAGCAATCGCCCGAGCGGATGTCGCGAAGGCAGAGCGCGAGGCCCGGCTCGACCGCGGCAAGCTGCTCGACGAGCAGGGTCATGACGCGAATCGCGCCAACGAGAAGATCGTCGAGATCCGCAAGCGGGTATCTGGCTCCTGAGCCCTCAGGACACGTGACACTCGGCGTCCGCACGCGGTATGCGCAGACTCCATCAGAGCACTGCGGTCACGCGACAGCCCAGTCCACCGGTCCACTCAACCACTGTTCCAGGCTCTGCGTACCACGCACCGGTATTCCCTTCGCCGGACAGCCGCACGATGATCTCCGGGCCCGTCGTCACCCAACGGTCCGGGCCGGCGAGCCCCTGCACAGCAAACGCGTCGGTGGGCACTGGGTACCACCCTGCCGAGGTGGGCGTCAGCACCTCAGGGGTGCTGGGTGTGGGGTCGAGCACCGTCACGAGTTCGGTGACGTCTACATGCTTGGGTGTGAGCCCGCCGCGCATCACGTTGTCCGATGCCCCCATCACCTCTACCCCGACCCCCTGCAGGTACACGTGGAGCAGGCCGGCGTAGAGAAACAGCGCCTCGCCCGGCTCGAGCACGACGTGATGGAGGAGCAGAGCCACGAGCGCTCCCGGGTCTCCCGGGAAGTCTGCGGCCAGACGTTCGTAGAGCGGGTGGTCAAGCTTGATGGGGGGACGGCTGGCGAGCAGCCACGCAACCGTTGCTGCCGGCCCGAGTAGCCGGAGGTTGTCGGCAATCTCGTCGCCGCCGCATGCCTCGAGGTCGGCGGCGCTCTCCTCCACGGGCCGGAATCCGCAGAGAATCTCGAATCGGGTGACAGCCAGCAGCAGTTCCGGCTTGCCGTAGGGGTCCCGGTAGAGGCGCTGGGGGTCGGTCAGGGGCACCCGTAGACGTTCCTCACGTGCGTACCCCAAGGAGGCCTGCTCCTCGGTCGGGTGGGCCTGCAGCGACAGGGGTCGGGCGGCGGCAAGTAACTTGACGAGGTAGGGCAGGCGCCCGGCAACCTCGGCAAGGGGGACTGCGGTGTCTGCAGAGGTGGCGGCCATGGTGCGCCCGCCCGGATGGGTGCCCCACCAGAGTTCCGCCCACGGCCGCCCGTCCGGCTCGATGCCGAGCGCGGTGGGAATGGCGGAGTCCGAACCCCACGCGTAGTGCTTGGCGGCGCCAATCAGCCGAATCACGGCCTCAGCCTACGGTTTGGCCGCTATCATCCAGAGACGGTATTGACGTTCTCCTGAACGGCGTGGGCCTTGTGCCCGCGCCGTTGTCGCTTCCGGGCAGGGAGACGCCAACCGCAGAGGTTCAACCGAAGATCGAGAGAAGAGGTGAGGAGATGGCCGACAGCCCCGCAATCGCGCGCGTCACAGCACTTGTTGCCCCGATCCTTGCGGATCTCGATCTCGATCTCTACGACCTCGACTACGGCGCTGGCCTGCTCAAGATCACGATCGACAAGCCCGGTGGGGCCGATCTCGAGGTGATCGCCCTGGCCACACGCCTGATCCGGCGGGAGTTCGAGCACTCGGACCCGGTTGCGGGCGACTACACCCTCGAGGTGTCGAGCCCCGGCATCGAGCGCTCGCTGCGCCGTCCGGACCACTTCACCCGGGTCATCGGTGCCACGGTGAGCGTGCGCCTGCGCGATGTCACCAATGAGGCCCGTCGAATCCAGGGAATCCTGGTTGCGGCAGACGACAACGGGATCACCGTGCGCTCCGACGAGGCACCCCACGACGAGCGAATCGTGCCGTACGACCAGATCGACCGCGCCCGCACAGTGTTCGTGTGGGGCGCGCCAGACAAGGCCAAGCGTGGTGCGGCCACCCCCAAGCAGGCCAGCACCAAGCCGCCGACCAAGAACGCTTCACCCAAGAACGCCGGTCCGAAGAAGGCTGCATCGCAGTCGAACGGGCCGTCCGACACCCCTAATCAGGAGGTCTCCGCATGAGCAACCTCGACATGGCCGAAGCCGTCCGTGTTCTGGCGGTCGAGAAAGGCATCTCCGTCGACACGCTGCTCCACGTACTCGTGGACGCGTTGGCGACTGCCTACAAACGTCGTCAGGGTGCCGCCGACGAAGTGGTCGTGGAGATCAACCCCGACACGCTCGAGTTCCGCTTCACCGCGTACGACGTGGACGAGGACGGCAACTGGGTCAACGAGCGCGACGACACGCCCAAGCGGGAAGAGATGGGCCGCATTGCCGCCCAGACCTTCCGTCAGGTGATGGGTCAGCGCATCCGCGAGGCCGAGCGTGACCGCAAGTTCGAGGAATACGCGAACCGCGAGGGCGACATCGTCACGGGCATCATCCAGCAGACCGACAGCCGCTACACGCTGCTCGATCTCGGCAAGGTCGAGGCACTGCTGCCCCAGGCCGAGCAGGTTCCCTTCGAGCGCCCGCAGCCCGGGGACCGGGTGAAGGCGTACATCGTCGAGGTCCGCAAGACCGCCAAGGGCCCGCAGATCGTCGTGTCCCGCACGCACCCGGGCCTCATCAAGCGCCTTTTCGAGCTCGAGGTCCCCGAGATCGCCGACGGCATCGTCGAGATCAAGGCATGTGCTCGTGAACCAGGCCACCGCACCAAGATCGCCGTCTGGTCCAACGACCACAACGTGGACCCGGTGGGCGCGTGCGTGGGTGCCCGTGGTGCCCGCGTCCGGATGGTCGTCAACGAACTGCGCGGCGAGAAGATCGACATCGTCCCCTTCAGCGAGGACCAGCAGGATTTCATCGCCAAGGCTCTGTCGCCGGCGAAGGTCAAAGAGGTGCGGATCGACGAGAACACCGGCCGTGCCGAGGTGATCGTCCCGGACTTCCAGCTCTCGCTCGCCATCGGCAAGGAGGGCCAGAACGCCCGCCTCGCCTCCCGCCTCACCGGCTGGGCCATTGACATCAAGAGCGAGCAGCAGTTCGCCGACGAGGTTGCCGGTATCTCCTACGACGAGACCGGCCAGGAGTACGAGCAGGGTCAGTGGGCGGAGAACGCCGAGACCGGCCTGATGGAATGGCACGCTTCGGACGGCTCGGTCATGAGCCGCGAGGAGTGGGAGAACGCCACCAACGCCCCCGTATCGACCGAGGCCGGTGGGGCCGACGCCTGACACCCGCACTCCTCTTCGCACCTGTATCGGGTGCCGCCAGGCAAAGCCTGTCGGGGAACTGATGCGTTGCCGACTGAGCGCAGACGAGCGCGCCCTCTGTGGTGCGGCAGCAATGCGTGCAGGCGGTCGGGGTGCGTGGATTTGTGCAGGCGCGGTGACATGCTTCGATACGGCGGTGAGACGTGGTGCATTCGCCCGTGCGTGGAAGCGCCGGGTCGATGTTGCCGTACTCACCGATGTGCGTGGAGTGTTCGGTCATGCGGACACCCAAGTAGAACAATCGCGTTCCGCCGGATTCGCCGGTAGGACCGCAGGGACGAAAGGCTGAACGGACAACGTGCCGAAAAACACCCGGCTGCATGAGCTCGCCAAAGAGCTCGGGATGACCAACAAGGAGGCCCTGGACCTCGCGATGGTCCTTGGCGTGCCCGTAAAGAGTCACTCCTCCAGCATCCAGGAGGCACAGGCCGACCGGATTCGTCGTCGCGCCGAGCGTGACGGCCTCACCCGACCCGAGCAGATCGAGGAGCCCAAGGTCGTCAAAGCGACCAAGGCCCCCTCCAAGAAGTCTGGTGCCAAGAAAGACGACGAGGTCGAGGCTTCCGTGGTCGAGGCTTCTGCTGTCGAGGCGCCTGCTCTGGTGCCCGCTCCCGTGGTCGAGGTACCTACTCCGGCACCCGTGGTCGAGGCTCCCGTGGTCGAGGCCCCTGCGCCTGCCCCTGCTCCTGTGATCGTGGCGCCTGCTCCGGCTCCCGTGGTCGAGGCCCCTGCGCCTGCGCCTGCCCCTGCCCCTGCCCCTGCTCCTGTGGTCGTGGCGCCTGCCCCTGCTCCTGTGGTCGTGGCGGCTGCTCCGGCTCCCGTGGTCGAGGCTCCGGCCCCGGCGCCCGCGGTCGAGGCACCCGTCGTTCAGGCACCCGTCGTTCAGGCACCCGTGTCGGTGGTCGAGGCTCCTGCCCCGGCACTCGCATCGGAAACGGTATCTGCAGCACCCGCAGGGGAACCTGTCGCAGAATCACGCGTCATCAAGAGCACCAGGCCCGGCCCGGATTCGGCTGCACGCCCCGCTCCGCCCGTTGCCGCTCGTCCTCTGCCGCCCACTGGGTCCGCTCCGGTGCGCCCGCCCGCTACCCCCGGTCAGCGTCCCCCCGGACCGCTGCCTGCTGGCATGCCGCCCACCCGTCCCGCAGGTGCGGCCCCCGGCGGCCCGCGCCCCCCGATGCCCACGGGCCGTCCGATCCCGCCGCCGCCCGGTGGCGCTCGCCCAATGTCGGCATCGGGTAAGCCGATTCCGCCGCCGCCCGGTGGCGGTCCGCGTCCCGGCAGCGCACCCGGTGGTGCACCCGGCCAGCGTTTCGGTGGTCCCGGCCAGCGTCCCGGCGGTGCCCCTGGTGGCCCGCGTCCGGGCGGATTCGGTCAGCGTCCTGGTGGCGGCCCCGGTGGTCCGCGTCCCGGTGGCTTCGCTCCTCGTCCTGGTGGTCCCGGCGGCGCTCCCGGTGGCCCTGGCGGATTCGGTCAGCGTCCCGGTGGTCCCGGTGGTGGCCCCGGCGGCCCCGGTGGCGGTCCCGGTCGTCCCGGTGGTGGCGGTCGCCCCAGCGGTCAGCGTCGTGCGCCCAAGAAGCGTGGCGGACGTCGTCGTCGTGACATGGACGAGTTGCAGCCGCATCTCGGCACGAATTACACCCGCGATGATGCTCCCGTTCCCGAGGGCACGATCGTTATCGAGCGCGGCGTGTCGGCCCAGGAGTTCGCGCCCAAGGTCAACCGCACGGCGGCGGACCTCGTTCGCTTCCTGCTGAAGAACGGCGAGATGGTCACGGCGACCATGACGCTTTCCGACGAGCAGATGGAACTGTTCGCACTCGAGATCGGCGCAGAGATCCTGCTCGTCGAGGCCGGCCAGCAGGAAGAGCTGGAGCTCCAGGCGCTGTTTGACGACAGCGACGACGAGATCGAGGCGCTGCAGCAGTCCCGCCCGCCCGTGGTCACTGTCATGGGTCACGTCGACCACGGCAAGACCACGCTGCTCGACAAGATCCGCAACGCCAACGTGGTTGCCGGCGAGGCCGGCGGCATTACGCAGCACATCGGTGCCTACAAGGTCCCCCACGACGGCGGAGCGATCACGTTCATCGACACCCCGGGACACGCCGCGTTTACCAAGATGCGCGCACGTGGTGCCCAGGTGACCGACATCGTGGTGCTCGTGGTGGCGGCGGACGACGGCGTGATGCCCCAAACCGCCGAGGCCATCAACCACGCAAAGTCAGCGGACGTCCCGATCATCGTTGCGATCAACAAGATCGACAAGGAAAACGCCGACGTCGACCGAGTGATGGCGCAGCTGTCCGAGTACGAACTCGTCCCCGAGTCGTGGGGCGGCGACACGATCACCGTCCAGATGTCTGCCCAGCAGAACCTCGGCGTGGACGACCTGCTCAGCCAGTTGCTCGTCGTTGCCGAGCTTGAGGAGCTCACGGCCAACCCCACGGGGCGCGCCAAGGGCATTGTGCTCGAGGCCAACCTTGACACCGGCCGCGGCCCCGTTGCCACGATCCTCGTGGACAAGGGAACGCTGCGTGTCGGTGATCCGATCGTTGCGGGTGCGGCCTGGGGTCGTGTCCGGGCGATGATCGACGACCAGGGTCGTCAGATCAAGGAAGCGGGCCCGTCCACCCCGGTTCAGGTGCTCGGCCTCTCGGCCGTACCCGCCGCCGGCGACGAGTTCCGCGTTGCCCCGAACGACAAGACCGCCCGTACCGTTGCCGAGGCACGCGAACAGCGCAGCCGCCTCACCAACCAGCGCGGCGATGCCCGTGTCCAGAAGGGCGTCAAGCTCGAGGACATCTTCAGCCAGATCCAGGCGGGCGAGGTTGCCACGCTCAACCTCCTGCTGAAGGCAGACGTGCACGGCTCGCTGGAGGCCGTTACCGAGTCCCTCCGCAAGCTCGAGCGGGACGAGGTGAAGCTCTCGTTCGTGCATCGCGCTGTCGGCGGCATCACCGAGAACGACATCTCGCTGGCGTCGGCAACGAACGCCACAATTATCGGCTTCAACGTCCGTCCGGACCGCAAGGCCCGCGAGATGGCCGCCGCCGAGGGTGTGGACATCCGCACCTACGAGATCATCTACAAGTTGCTCGAGGACATCGAGCGCGCCATGATCGGCATGCTCGCCCCCGAGTTCGAGGAAGTCGTTACCGGCGAGGCCGAGGTTCGCGAAGTGTTCCGTGTGCCAAAGATCGGTGCCATTGCGGGTTGCCTCGTGCGCTCGGGCGTCATCACGCGTGGCTCCAAGGTGCGCTTCATCCGCGACGGCGTCATCATCTGGAAGGGCTCCATCAACTCGTTGAAGCGCTTCAAGGACGATGCCCGAGAGGTGCGCGAGGGCTTCGAGTGCGGTATCGGCCTGTCGGACTTCACCGACCTCAAGGGCGGGGACCTCATCGAGACCTTCGATGAGCGGGAAGTCGCTCGCGTCTGACGCAAGCGCCATGACCCGTCCGCGTCGCCCCAGCAGCAGCACGCACCGTTACCCGCGGTCTGCGCGTCTCAATGAACTCCTTCGCGAGGTCCTCGCGGAGGAGTTGAACCTCATCGACGACGAACGTCTGCTGTGGGTGAGCATCACCCAGGTGGATGTCGACTCCGAGATGAACCACGGCACCGTGTACTTCGACTCCATGCGCGGGCCCGAGGGCGATGCCGAGATCATTGAGGCCTTCACGGAGAACCGCAAGCGTCTGCAGGCTGCAGTGGGGCGTCAGGTCCGTGCCCGCAAGACCCCGATCCTGGACTTCCGTCCCGACGAGGTCATCCGGGCAGCCGAACGGATCGACAAGATCCTGCGCGAGAACCCGTCACCTGCCCGTCCCGACGAACCCGAAATCGAACCCAAACCCGAGGTCGAGTAGAGCGTTGGCCAGACGCCGACCCGCAACGGTCCACGGGTTCCTCGTCATCGACAAGCCTGCTGGCATAACGAGCCACGATGTGGTGGCGCTCGTACGCCGCCGCCTCGACGAACGACGCGTCGGGCATGCGGGAACGCTCGACCCCGATGCGACGGGTGTGCTGCTCGTGGGCGTCGGCAACGCAACCCGCCTGCTCACCTTCCTCGTCGGTCACGACAAGCAGTACGCGGCCGAGGTGGTCCTCGGCACGGAGACTTCCACGCTGGACGCCGCCGGCGAGGTGACCGCTCGTCACGACATGAGCGCTGTCACACTCGACGACGCCCGCCGGGTCGTTGCGGAACACCTGACCGGACGGATCCTGCAGATACCGCCGATGGTGTCTGCGCTGAAGGTGGACGGCCGTCGCCTCCACGAACTCGCCCGCGAGGGCATCGAGGTGGAGCGCGAGCCGCGTCCGGTCACCATCCATCGCTTCGAGGTGTCCGAGGGGCCCGAACCGGGCGTGCTGAGCATCGATGTCACGTGTTCCTCGGGCACGTACGTGAGGACCCTTGCGGCAGATCTCGGACACCTGCTCGGCGGTGGGGCGCACCTGCGAAATCTCCGGCGGCTTTCCTCCGGCGGGTTCGATGTCGGGGAGTCGGCTCCGCCGGCCGAGGCACGGTTGCAGCCCATGCTCGCGGCGCTGCGCGGAATGACAACTGTTGCGGTCGATGCAGCAACTGCCGCGCTCGTGCACAACGGTCGGGTGCTGCCGCGGTTCGCCGGTGATGGTCCGTGGGCGGTCACCGACGATGAGGGCGAGTTGCTCGCGGTCTACGAGGCGTTCCGTGCCGATGAGGCCAAGCCCACCGTTGTGATCCCCCTCGCCTGACGAGGAGGGTGCCCCGAGGTTCCGGGTACTAGCCTTTCCGCTGTGCAGGTGTTCACCGACATCACAACCCGGCCTTGGGCGGGTGGGCGTTCGGTCATCACTATCGGAACGTACGACGGCATCCACCGTGGGCACCGTGCCGTCATCGAGCAGGTGCGCCAGCATGCCGTCCGACTCGGTGCACAGTCGGTCGTTGTCACTTTCGACCCCCATCCCGCGTCGGTAGTCCGGCCGGAATCCTGCCCAAAACTGCTCACGGACCTGAACCAGAAGCTCGAACTGCTCGAGAGCACCGGCGTCGATGCGACCGTGGTGGTTCCGTTCGACCAGGCACGTGCGCAGGAGTCAGCAGAGGAATTCGTCGGTCTCGTGCTCGTCGACATGCTCGCAACCCGCGCCGTCGTGGTGGGGGAGGACTTCCACTTCGGTCACCAGCGCGAGGGCACCGTCGGTTTACTGCGCAACATCGGTACTCGCCACGACTTCGAGGTGTTCCCCATCGAGCTCGTGGAGCGGACCGACGGCGTGGACGAACCCGTGTCCTCCACCGCGATCAGACGGGCGCTCGCAGGTGGCAACGTGGAGACGGCGGCCCACATGCTCGGCCGCCCCTTCGAGGCACGCGGTCCCGTCGTGCAGGGCGACCAGCGCGGTCGCCTCATCGGGTTCCCCACGGCGAACGTGGAGGTGCCCGCGCAGATCTGTCTGCCGGCGGACGGCGTGTATGCAGGGTGGTATGTCAGGGCTAACGGCGAGAAGCACCCGTGCGCGATGAACCTCGGCCGGCGCCCCACGTTCTACGAGCACGCCGACGTGTCGCTGCTCGAGGCACACCTCCTCGATTTTGCGGGCGACCTGTACGGGGAGCCGGCTCGCGTGCAGTTCACGAACTTCCTGCGTGGCGAGCGCAAGTTCGACGGCATCGACTCGATCCGCATACAGCTCAAGCAGGACGTCGAGCATGCCCGTCAGGTACTCAGCGTCGGCTAGTGGTGCCTCGGGTCGACAGTGAGCTAGTCGAACTTGGGCCAGGTGCGCTTCTGACGGGTGCGCTGCCCTGCCTTGCCGAGCTTGCGGTGCTCGGAGAGCGCCCACTGGCGGCGCCAGCCCCGGTATTCGGGCCCGGTGAGTGCCGGGTTGCGACGCTCGGCGGCCCGCTGGCGGGCACCCCACCAATCGCTCAGGGCCTCGTCACCGAGTTCGGTCACGGCTAGTTCGATGCGCTCATTGAACCGACGGGTGTTCTCGCCCTCGACCGGCGGGAGCGGCTGTCCGAAGACGATCTTGGAGCGACCGGGCTTCAGGCGCTTCATTCCCTTGCCGAAGATTGCCCCGGCGCCATCGATGTACACAGGCACGATCGGTGCGCCGGTACGCGCCGACAGGTACGCAGCGCCACCCTTGAACGGTTGTCCCCAACCGTCGGGGGACCGCCCGCCCTCGGGGAACAGCAGCAGGCTCCAGCCCTCGTCGATCAACTGCTTCGCGAAATCCGACGACTTGCGGCTCAGCGACTCACGGTCGATCGGGATCGCGTTGAGCATCAGGGCAGACGAGGCAGCGCTGATCCGCGTGGTGAAGAAGTAGTCCGCAGCGGCACCCACGACGATCTTCGACCGCCACGGCTCGGGGATCGCCATCAGACACAGGCCGGTGTCGAGATGGCTGTGGTGGTTGGGCGTGAAGATCAGCGCCGGCGGGTCCTCGTTCTTCGCGGGGCGGAAGTCCGCGAGGCGGTCGAGCCCGGCGATCTCCGGGTCGGCAACGATCTTGACGAACAGGCGCAGTGGTCCGGCCTGGAGCAGTCTGCGCACGGCCCTCGCCGGGGCCTCCCGGGCCCACGCAGTCTCGTAGTTGGCCTCGAGCCTCGACGGCAGTTCCGGCACGGTGACGCCTCGGGGCACCTCGGGGGCTCGGTAGGGGAAGCCGACAGATCCGACGGATCGCTTGGCGCGCGTCCGCATGCTGCGGCCGCGCGCCCCGATGGCGCGTCCGGCGAGTCGCATCTCGCGCAGCGGTTGTGAACCCTTCATCGCGTAGGCCTGCTCAGCTGACGTCCGCCACCATGAGCGGCGGCGTGTGAAGGTGTGTGACCGTGGGCGACGGGCCGACCACGTCCTGGGCGATCTCGAATGCGTCGCTCATCGTGGAGGCAGGGGTGAAGCCAAGGCGTCGAACGGCCCGCGGGTCGCCGCCGACGACGATGGTGCGACCGAGGTGCGCCATCGCGTGGCTCGCCCAGTACCACATGTAGAACGGGTGCACGCCGTGGTAGGCGTACCCGGTGCGGTACAGGTGCTTGTACCACTCGTCCTCGGCGAACTGCTTCTCGTACTTCGCCTCGATGACGGCGGGGTCGGTGGTGTCCGCGAGCACCTGTTCGAAGAAGTCGATGTAGCTCGGGTGGTGCACCGGGTGAAAGTCCGGGTACGTCGGGTGGGTCATGATCACCACGCCGCCTTCGCGCACGAGTGGCTTGCCCTTGTACATGTTGAAGTAGTACCCGAGACCCATGCACGCAACGAGGATCGGGTTCATGATCGAGTGCACGTTGTACGGCGAGATGAACGGGATACCCATCGTGAGGATGTCGGTCTGACCCTTCACCTCGACGAGCTGCTGCTTCCACACGTTCTCCGTGGTGATCTTGTGGACCGCCTCCACCTCGCCGCACTGGATGGAGGTCATTTGGTGCGGGGACTCGATTGAGTGGAAGATCTTCCGTGCGAGCTTCACCGGGGTCCGGTTGAGCGCCTTGGTGGTGGCGAGGTACGTGGCACGCTCCTTGGCGCCCCACTCCCATTCGCGCTTGGAGAGGAACTCGAAGGGCGCCGGGAACGTATCGGTGTTGATCGTGGTCTCGATCTGGAAGATCCTCGGGCCGCTCTCCTTGAGCACCTTGCCCATCCGCCAGTTCGAGTGGTGAAGCTCGCTGCGGTGCTGGTCCATGAACGAGCGGGACTGACGCATCGTGTTCACGTTGTGGTGGTGACGCAGGCTGCGGTAGCTGGACAGGCCGGTGGCCGTGGACTTCCAGCCCCCGTCCATCGCCACCATGTTGATGTTCACGTACACGAGCAGATCGCTCTCGGCGGCACGCTTGTTGATCTCGACATCCTCGCCGTGCGGCGTCTGCCCGAGCGAGGTCATGCCGTTCGGGTCCTCGGCGTCGTGCTGGTACAGCTGACCGCGGGGCGCGAAGGCGTCGTACACACGGTCGCCGAGCGCGTGGCGAAGCTCGTCCTCGGTCATGCGGCGGTGCAGCGCGAGCGCCGCGATGATGTGCACGTCGTCCACGCCCACCTCGGCAGCGGTGTCGAGGACCGCCTCGATGACTCGCTGGCGGATGTCGGGGCGGCGCATCTTGGGCAGCGGGAGCGAGATGTCGTCGAAGGCGATCGTGAGCTTCATGCCAGAGAACATCAGGGCCTTGAGCGGGTCGCTGTCGATCGGGTTGGCGAGGGCATGGCGGATCGCTGCATCGACATCCTTGATCGCCGGGAGCGGTTCGGGCGCGTAGATGACGCGACTGCGGCCGGCGGGCAGCTTCTCGAGGCTGAAGTTCTCCCCGCGCCAGAACAACGTGGGTGGCGTGGAGCGATCCACTTCGAGGACGAAACCGGGACGGGGCATGTTGCTAGCGCTTTCTGTCGTGGCGCAGGTCGAACGCAACCTTCACCGCACCGCGCCGACCGGCGTTGGCGGCGTGCGAGATGGCGTCCTCGTACTGATGGAGTGGATACGTGGCACTGACGAGACGCTCGAGCCGAGCCTCCCGAACGAGCGAGAACGCAAGGTCGAAGGTGCGGGCGGTTCGACCGTCGGCGAGGTGTTCGGTGCCGTAGGCGTACGCGCCCACGAGAGAGGTCTCGCGGTGCCAGAGCGTCGTAAGCTCGAGCTTCACGGAGGAGGGCATGCCGACCACCACCACATTCCCGCGGGGCCGAACGATCTGCAGCGCACCGGTGATCGTGGCGCTGTCGCCCACGCAGTCGAGCACCACGTCGGCGCCGCCCGTGAGCTGGTCGCCGTAGGCCATCGACGCTGTCTGGCGGCGTACCACCCGGGACAGCTCGCCGGACTCGCACACGATGCTCGCACCGAGTTCCTTGGCGAGGCGGATCTGGTGCGGGTAGCGCGCCGCCGTGACGATCTGGCCCGCCGGGGTGAATGCGCGCAGCGCGGCAACGGTGAGGAGCCCGAGGGTTCCGGCACCGATGACCGCAACGGTGGCCCCGGGGGTGATCGGCACGCGCAGGGCAGCGTGAATGGCGCATGCAGCGGGCTCCACCATGACGGCAGCCTCGTCGCTCAGGTCCTCGGGTACGTCGTGCAACTGCGACGGGTGAGCGACCATCTGGGTGCCCCAGCCGCCGCCGGTATCGCAGCAGAAGCCTGTCTGCAGCCCTGCATCGAGGATGCCGAAGGCGAGGCGCTCGCAGTTGCCGAGCTCGCCGCGCGCACACGCCGGGCAGGCTGGATTGATCCCGCGGGTGACGCATCCGAGCACCGGTTCGAGCACTACTCGTCTGCCATCGTCGGTGTCGGCCACCACCTCGTGCCCTGGGGTGAACGGGAAGCTGACGATGGGCTCGAAGTACCGCGAGGAGACTCCGTCGACGGTGGAGAGGTCGCTGCCGCAGATGCCCGACAGCCGTGGGTGGATACGCACCCAATCCTCCCCGGGAAGCGCAATGGCGGGCACGTCGTCTAGCACGAGCGGTCCCCACTTGGCACCGGAGCCCGGGGCGAGCATTCCGGCTACGCGTGCAGAGGCGAACCGGGCCACCTTGCGGTCGATGCGCAGCGCCCTCATCGCGAAGCCCCTGCGCGGCGCTCGCGCTCGGAGAGCAGAGGCCCGATGGGCAGCAGAGCCCTCGGGGCACCGGGTGCCTTCTTCCAGTCCTCCACGAGCCAGCCCCGCTTGCGGGCGATGGTTGCCAGACGGGTTTCTGGGTTCACTGCGACGGGGAAGCCGACGGCCTCGAGCATCGGGAGGTCCGAACTGGAGTCCGCGTACGCAACGGCCTGCTCCATCGAGAAACCGTTGGCGGCGCAGTAGTCCGAGAGCACCTGGGCGCGGGTTTCGCCGGTGGGGGGCACGCCCATCAGTTCGCCGCTGAGTGTTCCGTCGGCCCGGACTGTCATGTTCGACGCGACGATCTCGTCGAAGAGTGGCCTCAGCGGCTCGACGACGAACGAGAGGGCTCCGGTGATCAGGATGGTCCGGTGGCCGGCGGCTCGGTGCTCGCGCACGCGGCGGATGCCGGCAGGGAAGCTCTTGGTGATGATGAGCCTGCTCAACAGTTCCTGGGCGTCTTTGGCGAGGACGTCGAGGGGTGCGTCCTCGTAGCGCCGGTAGAAGTAGCGGAGGAAATCGCTGCGATCGGCGCGGTCGAGGCGGAGCAGCGTGGGGGCCTCGGCAAGCTGCCGCAGGACGAACCGGGTACGGTCGCCGGCAGGGAGACGTCGTGTGGCCAGCCACGAGAAGCTCTCGACGACGTTGGACGCGATCAACGTGTTCTCGAGATCGAACGCGGCCACCTGCCGCTCGGGAGCGAGGACGCCCTTACGCAGCCGGGCCGAGCGGTCGATCTTGCTGCGCCCGGGGGTGGTCTTCACCCTGGCGTGGCTGACCACGGACGGCAGGTGGATGTTGTGGACGTAGTGCTCCCAGTCCATCTGGCGCGGGTCGAAGCAGAAGGTCCGTCGGTCCTCGTCATCGAGGTCGTCCCACATCCTCAACAGATTGGTGACGTCGTAGATGGCCTCGCACTCGGTGTACAGACCGTAGAGCTCGACGTACTCGAGTGCTCGCTCGATCTCGATCCGGCGCTCCTCGAGACGGGCGCTCCACTGCGCCTGCTGCCCGCGCAGCGGGAGCGACTGGAGCACGCGCTCGGTTCGCGTTACCACGTTCCTCGCGCGCACGAGTTGGCCCTGCACGCGGCCGCGACCGGGGAAGCTCCACTCCGGCACGATGATGGGCTGACCCTCGTTGTCGTACAGCGGGTTCTTCGTGAAGAAGTCCCGCACGTTGTCCTGCAGCGTGCCGTATTTCAGCGGGTTGACGGACCCCGACGCGATCTGGGAGATGCGCGGTGCACGCTCGGGGCCGAGCGCTGCGACAGTGATGATGGTGGCGACCACCATGTCCACGGGCACGACGTCGATGGTGCCCTCGGGGATACCGGGGAACTCCTTGAGCAGCGCCCGCGCGTAGGAGATGATCACCGGTTCGGCCATCCGGAAGCCCCGGATCCAGCCCGGGCGCGGCTCGGCCACTGCGGACTCGATGATCGACGGTCGCACGATGGACACTGGGACGTTGCCCCTGCTCTCCATGAGTGCCTGTTCGCCGAGGGCCTTGGTGAATGCGTACGCGTCAGGCCAGCCGACTGCTGCGGCCCGGGCGCGGCCAGCCAGGACCAGTTGGTCGTCCACCCATCGGATGCGGAGCTGCTCGGTCTTGCCGCCGAGGGCAGGGCCACCGGCCGCACCGAGTTCGCGGCGTGCATCGCTGCGGAACTTCAGGAGGCGTTCGGGTTCGCGGCTCTGTGCCTCCACGTCACTGCGCAGTCGGCGTGATGCGGCCACCTCGGCCTTCCAGGAGATCCCGAGATCGAACGGTCCCTCACTGACGAGTTCCTCGGGGGCACGACCCCGGCGGTTGCCGGCCACGTAGCACGTGGAGACCGCAACGAGGTGCGCGGTGCTCCCGAGCGACTGCAGCGTCTGGGCGACCCGCGTGGGGCCCATGAGATTGATCTCCACGGCGCGGTCGAGCGGTGAGTCGAAGGCCACCGCCGCTGCGGAGTGGATCACGATGTCGCACGTGGCGAGGATCGCGCGGTCCTCCTCGGTGAGCCCCAGGCCGTCATTGGACACGTCGCCCTCGATGGCCCGGACGCGCCGCGCCGCCATCTCGTCGAACGCAGCGGCGCCGCCGAGTTCCTCGCGGAGTCGGTCGAAGGCGTCGTTCTTCAGGATCTCGCGTCGTAGGCGGTCTGCGGCAGTCATGCGCTTGCCCGCACGGATGAGGAGCACGAGTTCGCAGCCCGGGACCGAGCGCAGCAGACGCTCCACGAGAGCGGTACCCACGAAACCGGTGGCCCCGGTAATGGCGATGCGTTTGCCCGCAAGCGATTCAGCGATCACGACTGTCGTGTCTATCACCATTCGTCTACCATTTGGTAGAGAGATGCCCGGAAACCCTTCATGAACGCCACTCCGCCCGCCCCGAACCCCCTCGCCGCCCCGGCCCGCCCCACCCGGGCGCGGATCCTCGATGCTGCGCTTGATCGCTTCGGTACGCAGGGGTTTCCCGGGACCTCGCTCGACGAGATCGCCCTCGACGTCGGTGTGCGCAAGCAGACGGTGCTCTATTGGTTTGCATCCAAAGACGAGCTGCTCGCTGCCACGATCGATCACATCGCCGGCCAGTTGGTGGATGAGATCGCCACAGCGATCACCGGCGTGGGTGTCGGCTTTGTCCGGGTGGAGGCAACCGTCCGTGCGGTCTTTCGGACGGCCGTACGCAGACCTGCCCTGCTCGGTCTCGTGCGCGAACTGAACCGACTCGGGCCCCCCGCCGCCGATCAGCTCACGGCCCTACTCTCACCGCTCGTCGACCGGGCCGTGGAGTTCCTCGATGCCGAGATGGCCGCCGGGCGCATGCGTCGGGCAGACCCCCGCCTCACTATTGCGCTCATCTACGCAACGGTGGTCGGCGTGGCGACCGAACCCGAGGCCCTGCGGGCGGTGGGTTGGCAGCCGAGCGCCGCCGGCCTGCGGCGACTGCGTTCCGAACTGCTCGCGTACCTCCGGGCGGCACTGAGCCATGACTGACCGGGTTCCCGACGGGTTGGCGGGCCGGATCCTGTCGTCTTGGGGTGACTGGACCGGACCGGTCGTGGAGAGTGCAGTCTTCGGCACCACGGACCCCACGGCGATTGCTGGCCTCATCGGGGAGTGGGCGGTGCGCCACCTCGGGTCCCCGGTGGCCTCGGTGCTCTGGTATCACGCCTCGGTGGGCTGTGCATCGGGTCTCGTGCTTGCGGACGGCACGAGGGTGGTGGTGAAGGCACACCAGCCTCGATTTCACGCGGACTACCTCGCCGCTGCGGTTGCGGTGCAGTCGCACCTCGCTGCTGTCCGGTACCCGTGCCCGACGCCGCTCGGCGGGCCAGAGGAAATCGGGGTTGGCCTTGCCACGGCATCGCTCCTCATCCGCGACGACGGTGGTGCGATGGTCCCCGACACCGTCTCAGCGGTCGCCGCGCTCGTGCGCCTCACGACGTACGTGGACGGCATGGCGCACTGCGGCTACGCCGAGGGGCACGTGCAGGTGGAGCACCTCGCGCCGCACCCTCTCGGCGCCCTGCGGGACGGGGCGCTCTATCCCGAGCCGTACAGCCCGGCCTTCTCGTTCCGTGACGACGAGTCGGCCTCGTGGATCGACCGATATGCAGGCCTCGCGCTCGCGGCATGTGCGGACGACAACGGACCACTGGTGGTATCCCACGGGGACTGGTCGCCACGCAATGTCCGGGGCGACCGCTTCGGGGTGAGCGCGGTGTTCGACATGGACAGCCTCGTGCTGACCACCGAGGCCCGCGCCGCCGGGCACGCAGCGGCGTCGTGGCTCCTCGGGCCCGATCCCATCGGAACCGTGCTCGACCCATCAGGGATCGAGCACTTCCTCTGGTTGCACCAGCGGATCCGTGACTATTGGCTCGCGCCGCAAGAACGGCGCGCGGCGTGGGGTGCGGCGCTCTGGAACCTCGCCCACCTCGCCCGGTGCGAGCACGGCGTCGGGACGGCAGGCGCCGCACTTGCCGCGCTCGCTGCGCACGGCGGGGAGATTGCGGCGCGCTGCTCGGACTAGCGGTCCGTATTTCGCCGGCGTCGTCCGTGACGCTCGATGGCGAGGTCCACGAGTTCGTCGATTAGCGCGGGATAGGTCAAGCCACTGGCGATCCACATCTTCGGGTACATCGAGATCGGTGTGAAGCCGGGGATCGTGTTGATCTCGTTGCAGAGGAAGCGTCCGGTGGCGGTCTCGTAGAAGAAGTCCACACGTGCGAGTCCCTCACAGCGCAGTGCCTCGAAACACGTGATCGCCAGGGCGCGAACCTCGTCGGCCTTCCCGGGCGGGAGGGGAGCCGGAATGAGCAACTGTGCCCCGTCGTCGACGTACTTGTCCTCGTAGTCGTAGAACTCGCGACCCGGGATGATCTCGCCGGGCACCGACGCCCTCGGGGAGCGGTTGCCGAGCACTGCCACCTCGATCTCGCGCCCAACGATTGCTTCTTCAACCACAGCCCACTCGTCGTAGGCGAACGCAATGTTGAGAGCCGCAGCGACCTCCTCGACACTCTTGGCCTTCGAGACGCCGACGGAGCTTCCCATGTTCGCCGGCTTCACGAAGAGTGGCAGCCCGAGTTCATCCACCAGCGCGGCGGCGGTGGACGGCGACACGCGGTCCTCGCGCAGTGCGCGCCAGCGGGCCTGCGCGATCCCGTGTCGGTCGAGCACCTCCTTCGCGATCGCCTTGTCCATGCTGATCGCGGAGCCGAGCACCCCGGACCCCACATAGGGCACGTCGAGCAATTCGAGCAGGCCTTGCACCGTGCCGTCCTCGCCGAGCGGGCCGTGGAGGAGGGGAAGCACCACGGTGGTCTCGTGGGGGGTCGTGGTGATGCCGGAGCTCGCCGGGATCGGCGTGCCCGCCGGTTCGAGTCGCCCGGGGAGCGTGTGCTGCCCACGGGCGAGTGCGCTCATTGCCTCGTCGGCAAGGAACCAGCCGCCGTTACGGTCGATGCCGATGGCGGTGATGCGGTATCGGTTCGGGTCGGCGGCTCGAAGGACGTGAGCAGCGGTGGTGCACGAGACGTCGTGCTCGGCCGACTGGCCACCGAAGAGCACGACGAGATGCAGACGTGCTTTCATCGCACAGACGGTACCTGCTGACCGTCAGCCGTGCGGTGACCCCGGCGCGGGTCGCGGCGTGAGTAACTTCGGGGCCGTGCGGTTCACGACGGCCCAGGCAGCATCGGCGTCGCAGGGCGTTCTCGACGGTCCGGACGTGACCCTCGACGGTGTCTCGTTCGACTCGCGTGCCCTGCGGCCCGGGCAGTTGTTCGTCCCGATCGTGGCGGACCGCGACGGCCACGACTTCATTGCTGGTGCCATCGCAGCAGGGGCGCCTGCGTATTTCACCAGCGGTCCTCGGGTGAGCGGCGGCGCAACGGCGGTGGAGGTTGCCGACACCACTCAGGCGCTCCTCGACCTTGGCGCGTGGGGCCGATCCCGCTTCCCTGATCGGGTGGTGGGCATCACCGGTTCGGTGGGCAAGACGAGCGTGAAGGACCTGGCCCGTGAGGTGCTGGGGGCGCACTGGCGGACCTCTGCGAGCGAGAAGAGCCTGAACAACGACTGGGGACTGCCTGCGACCATCCTCAATGCTCCCGACGACAGCGAGGCACTCGTGGTTGAGATGGGGATGCGCGGGCTCGGCGAGATCGCGCGGCTCTGCACAGTGGCGCGGCCGACCGTCGGGGTCGTTACCCGGGTGGCCGCAGCCCACACTGAGCGTCTCGGCGGTATCGACGGCGTCGCCCGCGCCAAGGCCGAACTGGTGGAGAGCCTGCCGGCATCGGGTTGGGCCGTGCTCAACGCGGACGACGAGCGCGTTCTCGCGATGGCCTCGCTCACCGCTGCACAGGTGCTCACGTTCGGCGCCCACGGCGGTGAGGTCCGTGTGGAGGGTCTGGTGCTTGACGATCTCGCCCGGCCGCGCTTCGTGCTCCGCACCCCGTGGGGCAGCGCGGATGTTGCGCTGCCGATCAGCGGTGTTCACATGGCGCTCAACGCGGCGGCGGCGGTGGCGGCTGGCCTTGCCGTGGGTGTGCCGCTCGATGCGTGTGCGGCCGCACTCGCCACGGTCACACTCTCGCCGTGGCGGATGGAGATACACCGATCGGTTGGTGGGGCCGTGATCCTCAACGATGCGTACAACGCCAACCCGGCATCCATGCTCGCCGCGCTCGACACGCTCGTGTCGCTACCGGCGCAGCGGCGGATAGCGGTTCTGGGGCTGATGGCCGAGATCGAGGACCCTGAGGAGGAGCACAGGGCGCTAGCGGATGAGGTTCGCGCTCGCGGGATCGAACTGATCGCCGTGGGCACCGATTGGTACGGGGTTGCGGCAACTCAGGACCCGCTTGCTGCGCTGGCCGGGCTGGGGCCGGGGACTGCGGTGCTCGTGAAGGCAAGCAGGGTTGCCGGCCTCGAGCGCCTCGCGGCTCAACTCGTAGCGCGCTGAGCGCTCCGACGCTCCATCCGGGCCAGGTCACACCACCACGCGAGTGCCAGCGAGGCGAGAGCACCGGCGGCAAGCACCCACCGGGGTCCGATGTGGTCGATGACCGGGCCGAACACGATGTTGCCAATCGGCACCATGCCGCCGAAGGCCATGAACCAGAGAGCCATGAGCAGCACGCGCTCGGAGTGCTCCATGTGCTGCTGGAACTCGGTGTTCATCGCCGTGGCAAGCATGAAATAAAACAATCCCAAAGCGAAGCCGACCGGGTACGAGAGCGGCGCCGACCGCAACTGTCCGAACAGGAACAGGAACACGGCGAAGCCGATGAACGCAGGCGGGATGATCCTGCGCTTGTCGATACGCGCAAAGACACTGCCGACCGAAAGGCCACCGAGCAGTGCACCAAACCCGAACGCGGCATAGAGCCACGAGTAGGCAGGGGAGCGCGACGGCATGTTCATCGCCTTCTCCGCAATGGTGGGGAACAGCCCGACGAACGGCAGGGAGAGCAGTGAGAAGATCGTCATCGATAGCAGCAGCCGGGAAAGTGTCGGTCTCGAGCGCGCTATCCGGATCCCCTGGGTGAGCTGTCGCCAGCCGGCATCCATCTGCGCTCGCGCCACCGGGATGTCGATGCGTGCGATGGCGCCCACGACGAACAGGAATGTGACCCCGTTGATCAGCAGCATCTGGCTCACCGTCACGTGCAGCAGCGTCATCAGGCCGACGATGAGCGGGCCGAGCACACGCGTGCCGTTCAGCTGAGCCGTGTTCAGCGAGATGGCGCCTGCGAGGTCCCGGCGGTGCACGAGCATCGGGATGGAGGACTGGAAAGCAGGGGCGTTCAGCGCATTCGCGGTGCCTATCACGGCGGTTGCCGCGAACAGCAGGCCGAAACTCGCATTCGCGTGCACGAACCAGGCGAGGCCGATCGCGGCGAACATTTGGAGGGTCGGCATGATAAGCAACCACGGCTTGCGGGGCGCCTTGTTCGCAAGGATGCTCCCGGGGATGGACAGCAACAGCATCGGGCCGAGCTGAGCGAAGACCATGGCCCCCACGAGCGTGCCCGAGTCCCACCGTGCCTGCACATACGCGGGAAGCGCCACGTTCTGCATCCACGTGCCGGTCTGCGAGAGCGCCTGTCCTGTCCACACGGTCCGGAACGCCCGGTAGGACCACGCCGCCCGGATCGATCCGGGGGTGAAGGAGTGCGGAGGTGCTTCGCTGTCCGTATAAGTCATTGGTGCCCGGTGAACGAGATCGGTAGGCGCTCGGGTCCCCAGATCGCCACACCGGCGGGCTTCCACGTCACTTCGCCGGCGAGTGCGAGGTTGGGCATGCGCTGGGCGAGGATCGGGAGTGCCTCTTGCAGTTCGGCGCGGGCGAGTGACGCTCCGAGGCAGTAGTGGATCCCCGCGCCGAAGGTGAGTTGGGGCTGCCCGGCGGGCTCGCGGGTGATGTCGAAGCGGTGCGGTTCGTCCCAGACCGAGGGATCCCGGTTCGCTACGGCGGTACCGGCGGCGATGAAGGTGCCTTTCGGGAACAGCACCCCGCGGTACTCGAGGTCCTCGCTCGCGAAGCGGGCAGTTCCGCGGATCGCACCGAGGTAACGCAGGGTCTCCTCGACAGCCCTCGGGGCGAGCTCGGGCTGCTCGGCAAGGAGACGCCACTGCTCCGGGTGCGATGCAAACAGCGCCACGCAGCACGCGAGTTGGTTGCGTGTGGTGTCCGTGCCGCCAACGATCACGGCGTTCACCATGCTGAGCAGTTCGTCGTGGGAGAGCCGGTCGCCGGCCTCCTCGGCAGCGATGAGCGCGGTGAGCAGGTCGTCGGCGGGCCGGCTGCGGCGCTGCTCGATCATCGTGGTCGAGTACGCGTCGAGTTCCCGGCTCGCCTGCATCACGAGCCGGTAGTCCTCACCGAGGTTGAAGTTGAAGATCTTGAGCAGGTCCCCGGCCCACTTGGAGAACAGTCGCCAGTCGTCCTTGGGGGCGCCGAGCAGTTCACAGATGATCGGGATGGGGTACGGCTCGCAGATGGCGCCGACGAACTCGCACTCTCCCTGCTCGACAACGTCGTCGACGAGCCCGTTGACGACCTCGCGCATGTACGGACGGAGGTGGTCAGCGGCACGCGGGGAGAACGCGGGGGCAACGAGTCGTCGAAGCCGTGTGTGGTCCTCACCCTCCAGACCGAGGATCGAGGGTCGCCGGTTGCGCCCGAACTCGGGGTCGCTGACCCCGGACATCTCGATGGCCAGACTCGCAGCGTTGAACCACCGCTTGTCCCTCAGGATCGCTACCACATCGTCGTAGGCGGTCACCGTGTAGCCGAACAGGCCCTTCGCGAGCCAGTGCTGCTCGCGTGCGGCCGTGATGAGCCTCGCCCTCGCCCCCGGATCCGGGTTGGAGTCGAGGTCCAGCGGCGGCAGGTCGAGTTCGTGGACGGGGATCGCGGCGCTCATCCCCGTCATTCTGTCACCCCGGGTACCTAGGGGAGCAGGACGGCGCCGGGTGCCTCGTAGGGGAGACCGAGTGCCTCGGCCACGGCCCGGTTGGTGACGCTCCCGGAAGCGACGTTGACCCCGAGGGCGATGGCGCGATCGCGGCCGGCGGCCCCGGCGGCGCCGTGCACGGCGAGTTCGAGCACGTAGGGAAGGGTGGCGTTCGTGAGCGCGTAGGTGGACGTGTGCGGAACGGCGCCGGGCATGTTCCCCACGGCGTAGTGCACCACCCCGTGCAGCACGTACGTCGGGTTGGTGTGGGTGGTCTCACGTGTCGTCTCGATACAGCCGCCTTGGTCCACAGCCACGTCGACGATTACGGCTCCTGGTCGCATCGACTGCACCATCGTCTCGCTGACCACGACCGGAGCACGCCCCCCGGCCACCAGCACCGCGCCGATGACGAGGTCGGCGTCGGCAACCTGGCGCTCGAGCGCTCCCCGGTTGGAGGCCATCGTGACGATCCGGCCCTTCTGGATCTGGTCGACCCAGCGGAGCCGGTCGATGTTCCTGTCGAACAGCACCACCTCGGCTTCCATGCCGGCGGAGATCCACGCAGCGTTCCACCCGACGTTCCCGGCGCCGAGCACGACCACCTTCGCCGGGCGAACCCCGGGAGCGCCACCCAAGAGGACCCCGCGCCCACCGTGGTGACTCTCGAGGTGGTGCGCGCCAATCTGAGGTGCGAGGCGCCCAGCCACCTCGCTCATCGGGGCGAGAAGCGGGAGCGAACCATCCTCGACCTGCACCGTCTCGTACGCGAGTGCCGTGGCGCCACTGCCCAGCAGCGCCTCGGCCACGGCGGGATAGGCGGCGAGGTGTAGGTACGTGAACAGCGTCAGATCGGCCCTGAGCAGGGAGTACTCCTCGGGCTGGGGTTCTTTCACCTTCACGACGAGGTGCTGGGCCCAGGCGTCCGCAGCAGAGGGCACGATGTCGGCCCCGGCGGCCCGGAAGTCGTCGTCGGAGAATGAAGCGCCCTCGCCTGCACCGGTCTCGACGAAGACGTTGATCCCGTGGCGCTCAAGCTCGCGGACCCCGTCAGGGGTGAGCGCAACCCTGCGCTCGGCGGTCTTGATCTCACGGGGTACCCCGACGGTGGGCAGGTGCGGTGTGGCAGTCATCGTTCGTCATCCTCGCCCGGGACGACTGCCCCGGCAAGGGTCCGTGGCCCCCGGAGCACGCGATTGGTCGTCGTGTTGGGTATAACTGCAGTCTGTGCGTTACGGTCGCACCCCGGAATCGTTCGATACCGCACTGAAGTTCCCTATCCGACACAACACCTGAGGAGTCTGGCGCGTTGAGTAATTGGCTGCGGCCGCAAGGCCTGCCGTGAGTACATCGGAAGAGGTCATCCGACTCGAGGGGATCCGCAAGCAGTTCGGGTCCTTCGTTGCCGTACACGAGGCCAATTTCGGCATCCGTCGCGGCGAGTTTTTTGCGCTTCTGGGCCCATCGGGATGTGGCAAGACCACATTGCTGCGCACGATCGCCGGCTTCGAGGAGCCGACCGCCGGTCGAGTGCTCCTCGACGGTCAGGACCAGGCAGGTGTGCCGCCCCACCGTCGGCAGGTCAACACGGTGTTCCAGCAGTACGCCCTGTTCCCCCACATGTCGGTCTTCGACAACGTGGCGTTCGGCCTGCGGAGCAACCGGGTACCGGAGGCCGAGGTCAAGCAGCGGGCGAACAAGATGCTCGAGACGGTGCGCCTCGCCGACTACGGAACACGGCGACCGGCTCAGCTCTCTGGTGGTCAGCAGCAGCGGGTTGCGCTCGCCCGTGCGCTGGTGAACCTGCCGTCGGCACTCCTGCTCGACGAGCCACTCGCAGCCCTCGACCTGAAGCTTCGGCAGGCGATGCAGATCGAACTCAAGCGCATCCAGCGCGAGGTCGGCATCACCTTTGTCTTCGTTACGCACGATCAGGAAGAGGCGCTCACGATGAGCGACCGGATCGCCGTGATGAGCCAGGGTCGCGTTGAGCAGATCGGCACGCCGCAGGAGATCTACAACGCCCCGTCGTCGGTGTTCGTTGCCGGCTTCATCGGGTCCGCGAACCTCCTGCCCGGCACCGCGGTGGGTCACGAGGGCTCCGCCACCATTGTCGAGCTTGCAATGGGCGTGCGCGTACGTGCAGAGGGCCAGTCGGTACCGATCGGTGAGACAGCAAGCATCATGCTCCGGCCCGAACTGCTCAACCCGGTGATGACGGATCCGGGCACCGGTGGGCTTTCGGCCACCGTCACCGACGTGATCTTCCAGGGTGCCGATATCCGCTTGATCTCGGACCTCGCGGACGGGACCGAGGTGGTCTCCACGGTCGAGACCGACACAGACCTGCCGATGCTCCGACCCGGAGACCGGATCTGGCTGACGTGGGATCCTCGTTCGCCGTATGCGCTTGCCGGTCACCCGGCCTTCGCGGGTGCCACGAACACCGATGTGGACGAGGTGCAGGCCGCGTTGGACGGCAAGACCGATCTCGCACACGGCGTCAAGGACGGCAACCCCCGCGCTGCAGGGCGGAGGCCTACCACCCGCCGCAACGTCCTCATCGGTGCCGGCGCTGCGGTAGTCGGTGCCGTCGTGGCAGGTATTGCTGCGGCGGTGTCCGGGAGCGACAGCAAGCCCTCCTCCGTACCCGGCGGCTCAACCACCGCCGTCCCCACCAGCACCGTGCCGCCCACCACTGCAGGCGGGCCGGCAGTCACGGCGGCCGGTGGCGAACCGGGTAGCACCGTGTCGTTCCTCAACTGGCCGATGTACATCGAGAACGATGACGCATCCACCTCGCCGACGCTGAGGTTGTTCACCGAGTCCACAGGCATCAAGGTCGACTACCGCCCGGAGATCGACAGCAATGACGGGTTCTGGACGAAGTACGAGCCGTTCCTCGCGAAGGGCGATGGCATCGGAGCCGACCTCGTGGTGCTCACCTCCTGGCTCGCAGCGCGCTTCATCGAGCAGGGCTTCGCCCAGCCGTTCGACACCACGGCATTTCCGAACAAGGCGAACGTGACGTCCTCGCGGGCAAACCCATCCTGGGACCCGGGGCGCACGCGCTCCATCCCGTGGACAGTCGGCCAGACGGGGATCGCGTACTTCCCGGACAAGGTCGGTGGCCGGATCGAGAGCATCTCGGACCTCTTGGCCCCTGCGCTGAGGAACCGGGTGAGCATCCTCGACGAGTGGCGGGACACGCTCGGGCTGTTCATGCTCGACCTGGGCCTCGACCCGACCAAGGCGAACCTCAACGAGGCCAAGCAGGCCATGGCGGTCATCAAGAAGGCGCGTGACGCCGGCCAGTTCCGCAAGATTGCGGGGAACAGTTACACCGATGACCTGCTCACCGGCGAGGTGTGGGCCGCAGTCGCGTGGTCCGGCGACATCGCGAGCCTGAAGAAAGATGCCCCAGGGATCGAGTTCGTCCTGCCGCCCAAGGGCGCGATGAGCTTCACCGACAACGCGCTCATCCCGATCGGGGCAAAGAACCCGAGGGGCGCCGCGATGCTCCTCAACAATGTGTACGACCCCACGGTCGCCGGCCCGCTGTACGAGGCGATCTCGTATGTGCCATCCGTGCGTGGGGCCGCCCAGTACATGACGGCTGCGGGTAGCTCGAACCCGTTCATCAACCCGCCCAAGGGCTCGAAGCTGTTCGAGTTCGACGCCGTGCCGGCCGATGTTGACGCGGAACTGGCAACCCTGTTCGTCGAGGCGACGCAACTCTGATGGCCGGTCAGGCCTCCTCCGCAGCGGACGTGCAGCCCTCGCAGCGCTGGATCCCCTGGATGCTCATGGTGCCCGGCCTCGTGTGGCTCACGGTGTTCTTCGCGATCCCCATGTTCAGCATGGGCAAGCTCTCCCTCGAGGACGGTGGGTTCTCCAACTATCGAGACGCCTTCTCCGACTACCGGGAACTCATCCCGCGAACGTTCGGCTACGCACTCGCCGCCACGGTCATCTGCATCCTGCTCGGCTATCCGCTCGCCTACGTGATCGCGATGCGCGGCGGGCGGCGCAAGAACCTGCTGCTTGCACTCGTTGTACTGCCGTTCTTCACGACGTACCTGATCCGTGCGATTTCATGGCGCATCCTGCTGGGCGACCGCGGCCCGGTAACCCGCGTGCTCCACAGCCTCCACATCATCGGCCAGGACACGAGCATCGTCGGCACGGCACCGGCGGTGATCGGCGCACTCTCGTACAACTTCCTGCCGTTCATGGTGCTTCCGATCTACGTGAGCCTCGAGAAGATCGACCGGAAACTGCTCGAGGTGGGGCCGGACCTCTATGCGAGTGGCTGGCGCACCTTCCGCAAGGTCACCCTCCCGCTCAGCCTCCCGGGGCTCTTCGCTGGCTCGCTGCTCACGTTCATCCCCGCATCGGGCGACTTCATCAATGTCGAGTTCGTGGGGAGCGACGCGCAGCGGATGATCGGCAACGTCGTGGCCAACAACTTCGTGAAGGAACAGTTCCGCCCCGGCCTGTCGGCCCTCAGTTTTGTCCTGATGGCGATCATCCTGCTCGGGGTGCTGCTCTACGCGCGTCTCCTCGGTACCGAGGAACTCGTATGAACACGCAGCGCCGTTGGGTCTCCAGACTGCTGGACGGATACGCGGCGCTCGTCCTCGTCTTCCTGTTCATCCCGATCGGGCTGATGGTGGTGTTCTCGTTCAACCAACCGAGGGGCCAGCGCAACTACGAGTGGAACCACTTCTCGCTGAACGCGTGGAAGGACCCCTTCAAATACCCCGAACTGAAGCGGGCGTTGCTGAAGAGCCTCGAGGTCGGCGCGATCGTCACGGTGCTCGCCGGGTGTCTCGGAACGCTCATGGCGCTGGCACTCGTGAAGTACCGGTTCCGCGGCAAGGGTTTCATCAACACGATCATCGTGCTCCCGCTGACGATGCCCGAGGTGGTGATGGGCTTCTCGCTGCTCACCCTGTTCGTCAACCTCCGTTGGGAGACAGGGTTCTGGACGATCGTCGTGGCACACGTGATGTTCTGCGTGAGTTACGTGGCAACCACGGTGAAGGCTCGGATCCGGGGGTTCGACTGGAGGCTCGAGGAGGCAGCGGCAGATCTCGGCGCCGGACCGGTCCGCACGTTCCTCCGGGTGACCTTCCCGATCATCGCCCCCGGGGTGTTTGCCGCCGCACTGCTCACGTTCGCCCTCTCCCTCGACGACTTCACGATCACCTACTTCAACTCGGGCCGGGTCCGCACGTTCCCGGTGGAGGTGTTCACCCAGAAGCGCAGCCGGGTGCCCGCCCAGATCAATGTGTTCGGCACGATGATCCTGCTCGCGGCAACCGTCATCGCGGTCTCCGGTGTCCTGATCGAGCGGCGTAGACAGCGCGAACGCGTCTGACGTCGTCGTTGGTACCCTTTCCCGTCCGATCCTGTTCCCACTAGTCACCAGAGGAGCCTGACCATGGCCCGTCACCTTTCCCGCCGAGACCTCATTGTCCGCGGCGGCGCCCTCGGCGCAACCGGTCTGTCGCTCCCCGCGCTGCTTGCGGCCTGCGGCGGTTCCGAGACCGCTTCGACCACCACGGTGCCCGGCACGTCAGTCACCACGGGCGCAGACGGGTCGATCACGGTGTTCAACTGGCCGCTGTACATCGAGAACGACGACGCCAGCACCTCGCCTACCCTCAAGGCGTTCACCGCTGCCACGGGGACCAAGGTTGACTACCGGCCAGAGGTGGACGGCAACGACACCTTCACCGCGAAGTACGAGCCGTTCCTCTCGAAGGGCGAGGGGATCGGCGGCGACATCGTGGTCCTCACCTCGTACATGGCCGCCCGCTACATCGCTCAGGGGTACGTGCAGGCCTTCGACCCGGCGAACTTCCCGAACCGGGCGAACCTCATCGACTCGCGTACCAACCCCTCCTGGGACCCGGGCAACAAGTTCAGCGTGCCCTACGCGATCGGCCAGGTCGGTATCGCGTACTTCCCGGACAAGGTGGGCGGCACCATCACGTCGCTTTCCGACATCCTCGACCCGAAGTTGAAGAACCGGGTGAGCATCCTCGACTCGCTCGGCGACACGGTCGGCTCGTTCATGGTGGACCTCGGGTTCAACCCCGAGGAAGGCAACATCGACGAGGCCAAGCAGGCGATCGCAGCCATCAAGAAGGCGCGGGAAGCCGGCCAGTTCCGCAAGATCGTCGGGAACAGCTACACCGACGACCTGCAGACCGGTGAGGTTTGGGCCGCCCTCGCGTGGTCCGGGGACATTGCGAGCCTGAAGAACGACGTTCCCGACATCGAGTTCGTGCTGCCCGCCAAGGGGGCGCTGTCCTTTACGGACAACATGATGATCCCGGTGGGGGCCAAGAACAAGGCCGGCGCCGAGGGCTTCATGAACTTCCTCTATGACCCCAAGAACTCGGGCCCGCTCTTCGAGGCGATCAGCTACGTCTCGCCGGTGAAGGGAGCATCGGAGTTCATGACCGATGCGGGTAAGGACAACATCTTCATCAACCCGCCGGTGGGTGCCAAGCTGTACGAGTTCCCGCCAGTGCCCGCCGCGGCGTACGAGGAACTCTCCGCCCTGTTCCTCGAGGCAACCCAGCTGTAACAGCGGTACCGGGCCGGAGCGTGAACACCCACTACGACCTGCTCGGGGTACAGCCGACGGCATCGGTGGACGAGATTCGCGCCTCGTACCGGGTGCTGGCCCGACGGATGCACCCCGACGCACAGGTGGGTTCAGCAGCGGGTGGTTCCGGCGGATGGGATATGGCTGCCATCAATGACGCGTGGCACGTGCTCTCGGACCCGGGCCGCCGAGCGATGTACGACGCGTCGTTGCGGGTGTCGAGCGTTGCCCCGGCTGGGGGGCGCCGGTCCGAGCAGACGGTTCCGGTGGTGCTCGAACGGGCGTCGTCTGGTCGCTTCCCGAAGTGGCCCTTCGTGATGCTTTTCGTGCTTGCCGCCATCTTCATCTTCACCGCCGGAGCGCTCTACGAACCCTCCGCACCCGCGAAGCCGGACAACCTGCTCTTCGCCGGGTCGTGCGTGACGCTCCTGCCGGATCGGGATGCCGTCGAGGTGGGCTGCGAGACGCCCCACGACGCCGTCGTGGTCACCGTGGTCAACTTCGACGCAGCATGCCCGATGGAGACCGAGACCTTCCGGGATCATCAAGGTCGGGGCTATGCGTGCGTGACGAAGGTGCCCTGACGGGTTTCGTCCGGCGTTTGGTATTCTTGGGGTTCCTAATCAGGGCGATTAGCTCAGCCGGCTAGAGCGCCACGTTCACACCGTGGAGGTCGTGGGTTCGAGCCCCGCATCGCCCACCAAGCAAGTGCAGATCAGCGGGGGTTTCGGCCCTCGCTGGTCGCGTTTTGACGTGCATCGCCGACGCGGCCGGTTCACGTGCGTGGGTTCGTTATTGGGTTAGTGTCCTCAGCGTGTCGAATCCTGGCACCTGTTTAGAGGAGCCTGGTGAATGTCTGTTCGTCGAGGAAGTCGTATGGGTCGTGTGGCCCGTGTTGGGTTGATGTCGGGTGCGGTGGTGACCGCAGTCGTGGTGTCTGGTGTGTTGCCGGCGGTCGCGGCGGTGAGTACGACGTGGGTGGTGTCGGCTGAGCCTGACGGCGCGAATGCCGATAACTACTCGTTCGATCCGTCGGTGAGTTCGGACGGCCGATATGTGGCGTTCGAGTCGTCTGCGTCCAATCTGGTTGTGGGGGACACGAACGGGCAAAGGGACGTGTTCGTGCGTGACATGTCGACGGGCACGGTGGTGCGGGTCTCGGTGGACAGCGACGAGGCGGAGGCAAACAACGGTTCGTCCGATCCGTCGATCAGTGCGGACGGCCGGTATGTCGCGTTTGAGTCGGACGCTACGAATCTGGTAGCGGGGGACACGAACGGGCAAACCGACGTGTTCGTGCGTGACCTGACGGCCGGCACCACGGTTCGGGTGTCGCTGGACAGCGACGAGGTGGAGGGGAACAGCGGTTCCTACGATCCGTCGATCAGTGCGGACGGCCTGTTTGTGGCGTTCGAGTCGGACGCTACGAATCTGGTTGCGGATGATACGAACGGTGAATCCGACATCTTCGTGCGTGACCGGGACCTCGGTACGACGGTGCGGGTGTCGGTGGACAGCGCCGGGGGCGAGGCAAACTCCTATTCGTACGATCCGTCGGTGAGTTCGGACGGCCGATATGTGGCGTTCGAGTCGCGTGCGTCCAATCTGGTTGCGGGGGACACGAACGGGCAAACGGACGTGTTCGTGCGTGACATGTCGACGGGCACGGTGGTGCGGGTCTCGGTGGACAGCGACGAGGCGGAGGCAAACAACGATTCGTCCGATCCGTCGATCAGTGCGGATGGCCGGTTTGTGGCCTTCCGGTCGGGTGCGAACGATCTGGTTGCGGGGGACACGAACGCCAGCTACGACATCTTCGTGCGTGACCTGACAAACACTACGACGGTGCTGGTGTCGGTGGACAGCGACGAGGTGCAGGCCGGCAACGATTCGGGACGCCCGTCGATCAGTGCGGATGGCCGGTTTGTGGCCTTCGAGTCGTATGCGACCAATCTGGTTGCGGGTGATACGAACGGCAGCTACGAC
>CAMDBM010000023.1:0-50488 GCA_945889085.1 Ferrithrix thermotolerans DSM 19514 | reverse complement strand
TGGTCAGGCCGTGCAGGGTTGGTTACCGCTTCGGCCCGTTCCTTGCGGAGCGAGCGGACCTCGCCGAGCGCCTCATGGGGCATCTGCTCGCCGCCATCGAGGGGGAACCGGTGCAAATCGACGTACCCGAGCCGAACGAGGCGGGATTGGGCCTCGCTCGCGAGAGTGGCCTCGTGGAGTCGTTCGGCTGTGCCCGCATGTACCTCGGAGGCGAACCGGACATTCCCCTGAATCGGGTGTTCGGCGTGACCTCGTTCGAATTCGGGTAGCCGAGGGCCCCGGTCAACCGGTGATGAGTTCGCAGACGGCACGCCGGGGCCAAGGAGACAACCGTCGTCTGCGGACAGGCGTCGCCAGTACCCGCCGCGGAGGAAGACGAGCAGGGGTGTGTGTTCCGAGCGCACCTCGTCGAGATCGAGATCGAGGTCGCGTTAGACCGGGCTCACGGACGTGCGACGGTGTTCTCGATGCCCTCTGCTCCGATGCTCACGGTGAGGAGGAGCACCGGCTCGTTGCCGAGGTTCCGCCCGTTGTGGTACGTGCCGGTGGCCTCCATAAAGACCGAGCCCTTCGGGTACGCCTTCACCACACCGCCGTCGTATTCCACGGTGACGGTGCCCTCGAGGACCTGGACATAGAGGGGCGCGTCGTGGCGGTGCCAGCCGGTCTCCTGACCCGGCTGCATGGTGACGGTTGCCGAGGAAACCTCCGCGGGGGTGCCCGTCGGGTAGACGACCGTCTGCCCGAGCACGGTGGCCCGCGCCTTGGTCAACAGGGGCGTGCGGGAAACCGGTACCGCAGCGTCGGCCTGGCGATTCGGTGTATCGGATGCGCAGCCCGTTGAGAGAGCGGCAGCAAGCGCTGTGCAAGAGAGCAGGACGGCGAAGCGGATTGACATCGGTGATTTCACCAACGGGATGCTAGACGTTGCGCTGTCAGGAGTCCTCTGGGCGCTCGACGCGCCCGTTCAGCACCGAGGCCACCTGCTTGAAGCGGCCGGCCTGCACCTGCAGCACGAAGATCGGTCCTTCGCGCACCTCGCCGGCGGCATCAAACGAGATCGACTTGGTGATGCCCTCGGTCTCGGTGGCGTCGATCCATGCGTCCATGCCGCGACGGGTCCGAACCCCCGAGTCGAGGGCAGCAAGCATCAGTCCCGCCGCGTCGGAGTACTCCATCCCGTAACCAACCGGGGACTCCCGGAAGTACTCGCGGTAGGCAGCGTTGAAGTCCTTGCGGGACTCGGTGTCGACGAGGTCCGGGTCGAGACAGGGGCAGGTTGCGTATGCGCCCTCCGATCCGGCGCCTACACCGGAGACGAACGACGGGTCGAAGATGCCGTCGCCACCCATGAATGGCACTGTGACACCTGCATCGCGCAGTTGACGGAGCAGGCGCACTGCTGGCTCTGTCACGCCGCCGTAGTACACGGCATCGACACCGATGTCGGCAATCGCAGCGACCGTTGCGCTGTAATCGACCCCGGTGGCGTCCACCGAACCGCGTGGCGCGACCACGACACCCCGCTTGCCGAGATCCTCGGCAACGAGGTCCCCGAGCGACTTGCCGTAGAGACCGCCGTCATCGATGATCGCGACGCGCCTCGCCCCGAGCGTGAGGGTGAGGAACGCCGCTGCAGCGGGACCCTGTGCAGCGTCGTTGCCGACGACACGGTGGAAGACGGTCCAACCCTGCTGCGCGAGCGTCGGGTTCGTGGCCGAGGCGGTGACCACCGGGAGACCGGCCTTTTCGAAGATCGGCATGGCCGCCTTTGTCTCGCCGGAGAAACCCGGGCCGACGACGGCGAGGATCTGCGGGTCGTCGACGATCGTGTGCGCGAGCCGCTCGGCGATGGCCGGGTCTCCTTGGGAGTCGAAGACGAGATAGCCGACGGGGCAGTCGGGGTGCGCTGCGTTGTAGCGGAACACCGCAAGCTCGGCGCCGTTCTGGAACGGTGGCCGACGCGCCTGTCCGGTGAGCGCGCCGAGCCAGGCGATGGCCCGTGGTCGGCATCCGCTGGTGCTCTGTGACGAACCGCATGATGCGGTGGTGGCCCCGAGGGCGAGCACCGCGGCGACGAGGAACGCTCTGGCCCTCACAGGTCCTCCTTCATCGCTCGACGGATTTGGGCCGCTCGCACCTCGAGTTCGCGAAAGAACTCGGAGTCGGTGAGGTCCGACACTGTCTGTTTGCGGCGGTCCTCGTTGATCTCGACACGCAGCGCAGCGACCTGATCGCGCAACGCCCGTTCGCGGACGGCCACCTGCGCGGCCATGCTCGAGAACACTCGCGCCAAGCGGCCGATGTCATCCTTCGTGCGACCGAGGGATGCGAGTTGTTCGGTGTCGGGCTCGGTATTCGCCTCGATCGCCGTTGCAGCGGCAGTGAGCGCCGAGACCGGACGCGAGAGTCGGCGGGCCACGAGGAGCGCGAGCGCAAGGGCAACGAGTGCAACCACAGCGAGCGCGATCAGAGCGGTTTTCGCGAGGCGGTTGATCGGCCCGAGGAATACGTCGCGTGGCTGGAAAACGATGGCAGTGTTCCCGCCGGTCGTTGTGGACCAGGCGACCACCTGGGTGCCGCGACCCGGCAGGTTCACACGGGGGAGCGTGCCCGATAGCGACTCAGCAATCCTCGTCGACAGGGCGTCGAGGCCGAGTGCAGCGAGTGTCTGCCCCAGCAATCGGTTGTCCCGGGCGAGCACGATCTCGCCGGATGCGTTGACGAGGACTGCCTGACCGCCGGGGCCGAGGGGGGCCTGGTTGAGCGCAAAGAGCACGTCGTGTCCGCTCACCTGCAGCGCCGCAACCCCAACCACTGCGGCCCCGGGTTCCCGCACAGGCGCCGAGACGGTGACGGAAGAGCGGCGTGAGGCAGGGTCGTACAGCACCGGACCGACCTTGGTCTGCCCACCGGCGCTCGTGGCGAACCAGTCGGTGTCACCGAACTGCTTCCCGCGGATCGAGGTCGGCGAGGCGGCAAGCGTGCGGCCGTCGAGGTTGAGCAGCAACACTGCCTCGACATCGAACTGCGCGGCGGTCGCCCCGATCGGTGGCGTGTCGGTGCGCCCTCCGCTCCTCAGGTAGTTCACCACCTCGGTGGTGGTGCCGAGTTGATCCGCGCGACCGACGACTCCGAGGAGGTACTGCTGCACCGACGACGCGCCAACCACGGCGCGGCCCTCGGCCGCGGACAGTTCGGACTTCTCCACGGCCCCCTGGCCCGAGCGTGATGCGGCGAGGGAGATCAGCGCCATCGGCACGATGGCGGCGGCGACGAGCGTTGCGCCGATTTTGGTGCCGAGACCCCACGAACGAGGATCTGCCGAGAACCTCAATTCCGTTCCTCCATCCCTCGAACCGATCTGGCTAAGGCCTCAGTGTCGCATGCCTGTTCCGGAATGCACGTGTTGAAGCGTTACAGTCGGCACGATGTGGCACAGGTCGGTTCCGAATCGGCGCGGGGCTTTTCGCAATGATCTTGCCTGAAAAGCGTGAACCTGTGGCGGTTTACCAGCGCGCCGACGATGGATCGCTCATCGAGGTGTTTGACGTTGTTGGTGGAGATCACTCCGATCTCGTTGGTGCCATCGCTGAGATGCACTCTGCGGCATTCCCGGAGCACCCTTTCGTCGGCCCGATGATTCGTGAGCGGGCGGCGTCGGCGATAGATGCTGCCGCCGGTATCCGGCCCCACCAGTGGCTCGTCCAGGTGGACGGGGCGACCGCTGGTTTCGTCCTCTTCGACTCGAACGTGGCCCGTAAGGTTGCCCTCTCGCACTACGTATACCTCCGAGTGGAGTCGGGCGTGTTGACCGTGGACCGCCGTCGTCTGCTGGGTTGGCTCTACCGCCGGATCATCGAGCAGTTGTCGAGGGACTGCGGAGGTCTACCTGTGCTCGGTCTCGTCGGGGAGGCGCCGGGCTACCGGGTGCCGATCTTTCGGTGGATCGGTTTGAAGGACTTCGGCATCGAGTTCTACGAACCGGTGGTCGGTCCACAGTGGCAGGGGCCAGGCTCGGAGTTGAGACCCCTCCACCTACTCTGGCTCCCGCCCGACGGGATTGACCCGACCTTGATCGAGGAACGGGCAAGGCAGGCCGGCTCCGCCGCGTTCCTTCTCGATCACTATCGCTTCGACCTGAGCGAACCGTGGGTTGCTCGCGCAGTCGGCTCCACCAGCGAGTAGCCCGGGGCGTGATGCGCTGCCGTTCGGTGTGTCACCCGAGTCGCTTGCGTCGCTTCAGGCGGTAGGAGAGCTGCGTGTCGTCCCACGTGCGGACTGTCCGGGTGCTGAGGAACAGTGCGGGCACGACAATCACGAGGCCGATGAGCGGGGCAATCCAGAGATTGTCGGTGGCGGCCGCGATCGCGATCGGGCCCGATGCAACGATGAGGCTGATCGCGAGTGGGCCCATGTCGATGACAAACGACGAGCGGAGGCGCCGCTCGTCCGGCAGGTTGGCCATAGCGGCCTGCCGAGCGGAACCGTCGATACTCCAGCGAGGAAGACGCCAGAGGACGAGCGCAATCGAGCCGACAATGACGGTTCTCGTGGTGCCACCCACGACGAGGACCGCCGTACCGAGGAGGGCCCCGATCGGGAGCAGTTGCAGGATCCTGGCGACCCCGAACCGATTGATGAGCTTGGCAGCTCCGAAGGTCTGGAGCAGCCAGCACAGCACGAAGCAGACGAGTGATGTTCCCGCATAGAACGCCTGGAGCGTCCCGGTGTCGGGGAAGCGTTCCTGAGCCATGTGCAGGAAGCCGAAGTCCACCATGGTTCCGCCGAAGATGGCGAGCAGGCCGACCCAGAACATCCATCGATATGCGGGGAGCTCCCGGATCAGCTTGATTGTCTCCTTGAAGGCTGCCGTTGCGCTTTGCTCGCGCTGGTGGCCGAGCCCGGTGGTTGCTGTAGCAAGCGCCTTCGGCAAGATCCAAGCGGTTACCGCGCAGATCACGGGAGGAAGGACGAGCAGCCAAGTCAGTGAGATATCTCCCTGGTCGAAAATCACGGGGGCAAGCACTGCGATTCCGAGACCGACGACCTGTCCGCCGAAGAGCCAACGCGAGATCCGGGGGAACACCGTCACTCCCTGACCGGTGGTGAACACGTCACCCGCCACCGTCCACACCACGAGCGGAAGCAAGAAATTCATCTGGTCGGCCAGCAGCCACGCGATCGCTGCGGGCACCTTCTGCGGGATATTGACCGCGAAGAGAATCAGCATCACGACGAAGGCTGCTGCGTACGCGATGAACAACCACCGAACGACCCCGAGACGTGCAAAGCGATCGACATAGCGGGACTGGATGAAAGCGATGATCAGGAGCCCCACGCCGCCGAGCGGCCAGACGAGGGCAAGTGCCATCGGCCCGCTGTTGCCGAGCAACTGTGACGCTGCCACCGATTCGGTCAGTACCCCAGAGAGGCCGACCCCGGCAAGTGCGAGGGCGAGGGCGAGGGACCATCGACTCCGCGTCTCCACACGGTCGGACTCCGACGTCGAGACGTCGCTGCGCGGACGGGCACCGGACCCTGCGATGAGCTCGTCGAGAGCGTCACCCGCGCTCCGGGTTGTCGCCGCTGCTTTCGTCATGTCGTCCAGGGCGTTGTCGATATTCCTCGGGGGGCGTTTCGCCCCGAGGAGGTCGTCGAGCGGATCGTTGCCGTTCGCGCTCATTCGTCGCCCGCTTGACCAGCGTTGCGCTCGTTAGCGGCATCGGCCAGTTCGATGCCCTTCACCTTGGCGCGCATCACGCCGGCCTTCTTGGTGAGATCGTTGAAGAAGTCGCTGTCGACAATCTCACTCACCGCGTCCTTGCGCTTTGCCTGGTCAATCTCGACGCGCAGTACCTGGACCGTCTGGGTCAGGGTTCGCTCACGTTCGCCGACCTTCTGGGTCATGATCTTGAAAGAGTTGGCGAGATCTGTCATCTCATCGGCGAAGAGCGCCTTCGCTGACTGTTCGACGTCAACGCCGTAGTCACCCTCGGCAACTTTCTGGGTGACCGCAGTGAGTCGACCGAGTCGGCGCGTGACGAGTCCGGAGAGGACGTAGATAAAGGCGAGCAGCACAACATACGACACGCCGAGGACCGGGTAGAGCACCCGGAGTACACGGGACCGAACGTTCTTGACGTAGGACAGCGGATAGTCAACACCGAAGCCACCGACCACCTTGCCCGCCTTGTCCTTGATCGGTGTGTACACCGAGATCCAGGTGTTGAGTGCATCCGTGTACGCGGGTTGCGCCGTTGTCCTCTCGAAGCCGTCCGTGACGTACGTGGGAACTGTGCCATACAGCTCTGCAGCGTCCTGCTTGAAGCCAGCGCCGCACGGTGCGTCGGTGTAGTTGCCCTCTGGGTCACTACACCACGACACGTCGGTAAAGCCGTACGCCCCCCACTGCCCGATAAACCGCAGCTTCCCGTCGCTCGTGTACGCGAGTGTGTAGGGCGAGGCATCCGGATTGGTGAGCCGGATATCGCGCATCTCCTCGACGTGTCGCCAATAGGCGGGGTCCGTGGGCCACGTACTGTCGACGGTTGCCGTCTGCCCGGCGAGGAAGCCCGCTTCCGCCGGGTACACCGCTCCGGGGGTTGGCTTGTCGGCGGCGGTGAGCAGCTTGGCGAAGTTCTCGATGTCGACGGTCTTGGCGCCGCCCTCGGCCAGTTCCACGAGGGTCTTTTCGAGTCGGTCACTTGCCGAGCCGGTGGAGAATCTGAGGATCCAGCCGGCCACCACGAGGAACACGACGGTGATCGCTGCTCCGAACCCGAAGACGAGCTTCCAGCGCATCCCGAGCCTTGCTCGCCGTTTGGCACGTACGGGAGTGTCGACGCCGGCAGCGGGCGGTTGGGTAACGGTGGCTGTCATAGTCCCAGAGTAGCCGAACCCCTCCGGGTTCCCGAAGAACTGCACACTTCGGTGAGTAGTTGGAGTGCCGCTGCTCCGCTGGCGGCTAGCGTTTGAGGCCATGGTGGAGCTTGTGGTGCCGAGCTGGGACCGGACGCAGGACGTCGCCTATCGGGTGCGGTCGCTCGGAGACGCGTGGCGCAGCGGGGTTCATCTGTCCCCGGGTGGCCCGGCGCTCAGCGTGGACGGCGAGACGCTCACCTACCGCGAACTCGATGAGAGGGCGAGGTCCATCGCGGCGGCGATTCAACAGATCGACCCGACTGGCTCGCCGGTTGCGGTGCTCGCCCAACGCAGCCTCGATGCCTACCTAGGGGTTCTCGGAGCAGTCCTAGCCGGTCGCACTTACGTACCGCTCCATCCCGACTTCCCACCGCAACGGTCGGCTGGGATGCTCCGCCGTTCGGGGGCGGCCACGGTGGTGGTCGGCCCGGAGGCCGACGAAGCAGCGCAGGCGGTGTTCGCGGCTGTCGACCGCCCTGCTGCGCTCGTGTTCCCGACCCGTAGCGCTCCCGGATGGGCATCGCTTGCCGCAGCAGGCCTGCCCGTCGTGGGCGCCGACCTGCCTAGCCCGGGTGAGGCCCAACCAGAGACCACCCGCACCGACTCGATTGGCTACCTGTTGTTCACCTCGGGCAGTACGGGCGAGCCCAAGGGCGTCGGCGTCACACAGGCGAACGTGTCTGCGTACCTGACACACGTGGTTACTGCCTACGGGTACGGGCCCGGGGACCGTTGCTCCCAAATGTTCGACCTCACCTTCGACCTGAGTGTGCACGATCTGTTCGTCACCTGGATGTCCGGCGCGTGTCTCTGCGTGCCGTCGAAACGATCGGTACTCGCACCGGGGGCGTATATCCGGAACGAGGGTTTGACGGCCTGGTTCTCCGTCCCGTCGGTTGCGATGGTGATGGATCGGCTCCGCATGCTCAAGGCGGGAGCGTTCCCGGGGCTACGGCTGAGCCTCTTCTGCGGCGAGGCCCTGTCCGCTGGGCTTGCGGAGAAGTGGGCGATGGCCTCGCCCAACTCGGAGCTCCACAACCTGTACGGGCCGACCGAGGCCACGATCGCGATCACCGCCTACGAATGGGCGCCCGGAGCAGTCGCAAGCGGGGTCGTGCCGATCGGCCGTCCGTTCCCCGGGCACGAGGTTGCGGTGGTCGATGCATCGGGGATCGACGTTGGCGAGAGCGGGCGTGGCGAGCTCTGCCTCGCCGGGCCGCAGGTAACGCCCGGCTACTGGGAGGACGCGGAACGCACCGGGGCGAGCTTCGTCGAGTTACCCGGCAGCACCCAGCGCTGGTACCGAACGGGTGATGTGGTGGAACGCTCCGAGCACCAAGGGCTTCGCTATCTCGGTCGTATCGACGACCAGATCCAGATCATGGGATTCCGTGTCGAGCTGGTGGAGATTGATGCAGCGCTTCGTCACGCACTCGGGACCGAGCTTGCGGTTGCGGTCCCGTACCCACCGGGGCCCTCGGCCGAGGGTGTGTACGCGTTCGCGGCAGGCAGCGACCACCACGGCGACGAGGCGGGCGCACTTGCGCTCTGCCGTGACCGGCTGCCCCCCTACATGGTTCCCAAACGGGTGTTTTTCGTGGACCAACTCCCGCTCAACAGCAATGGCAAGATTGACCGCGGCGCGTTGCGCCCCGTCCTTGAGGAGTTGCTCGGTGCCTGATCTCGGCCCGTCCGTGCGGGCATTCGTCGTCGAAACCCTGGCCCAGCGCGCGGCCCAGCTTGGCTTCGACGGTCTGGAGTTTGACGGCTCCTTCGACTTCTTCGAATCTGGTCTCCTCGATTCGCTCGGACTCATCACGCTGATCGACGCGGTCGAGACCCAGTTCGACCTGGAGATGGACCTCACCGGAATGGACCCGGAGGCTTTCACGACGGTCGACGGCCTCGTGCGCTCGCTGATCCCCGAGACGGCATGAGCAATCAGGTGCACGTCGTCTTCCCCGAACGGGGAGATGTGCTGCTCGACCAGGTCGAGGAACTGTTCGCCCTGCACATCGAGCACCTTGCATCCGTTGGGCAGTTGGTGCCGATGGTGGACGACGCCCCCCACCTGTGGCGGGCAGGGGTGGAGCGGTCGATCGGGCGGATCGGCACGGTTACCGTTGCCGTTGTCGGTGACGAGGCCGTCGGCTTCTGTTACGGGGTCGTCCGTGCACTGCCGGACTATCTCGGCGGCTCGAAGTTCGCCACGATGCCACACTTCTTCGTTCGGGAGGACCAGCGGGGCCTGGGCGTCGGTCGCTTGCTCTACCGAACCTTCGAGCGCTGGTGCGCCGACCGCGGATGCACATCAATCGAGAGCTACGTCGCGATTGGCGACGAGCGGGCAGCACGCTTTTGGGACAGCGCCGGATTCGTGCCCGAGCACACGCAGATACGTCGCTTCCTCGGGTAACACCGATCAGTTTCGGCGACGTCCGAGGAACGGGGGCGCATGGGCCGCCAACGCACCTACTTCTCGGGGGCTCAGCCCTTCTTGTTCTTCTTGCCCCGCAGGGAGGCGAACAGTCCCTGCTCCTCGGAGAACGCAGTGTCGACGGGCTTGCCGACGGCCTTCTGGTATGCCTCGTCGAATGCTGCGGTGCCCACGCCGAACGCTGTAGCGATGTGCTTGGCCTTGTTGCGCGGCAGGTCGTGACGCAGCGACATCTGGTGCAGGACCTGTGCCCGCAACGGCAGTTCGTCGGGAAGCAGAACCTTCCAGGACGATGCGGTGCTGTCGAGCGCCCGGGTCTCGGCGCCTGCCGTGTTGCGGCGGGCGTTGCGGAACGACTCGATGAAGGCGGCGTCAGCCTCGCCGGGGAGATCTCGGCGGAGCAGTTCGCCGTCGGCATTCCAGAGGAGGTTGAGCATCACCCCGGCCTCGGGTGCGGCGGTAACCATGGCGGCGCGACGATCCTTGACCCGTTGGGCCTCCTGCTCGATGAGATAGAGCAGTGAGCGGGCACGGCGTGGGCGGGAGAGCCCTCCGCCCTGAATCTCTTCACGGCTGAACAGTTCGTCGCTCAACCGAGCCTCCTTGTGCATGGCAGGGTTGCCGTGAGATAGAGTACTGAAGCCAACAGGAGTTTCATAGCCCCTGCGCAATATCGACATTTTCGGAGGCCGTACCGTGACCAAGATCGTTTCTGTCCACTCGTTCCGTGGGGGCACAGGCAAGAGCAACTCAAGCGCGAACATCGCCGCCAAGCTGGCAGCGTCGGGTAAGCGCGTGGGCGTGGTGGACACCGACGTGCAATCCCCCGGGATCCACGTGCTGTTCGGCTTCGACGAGCAGATGAACGGCAAGATGCTCAACGATTACCTATACGGCAACTGCCCCATCACCGACGCCGCCCACGACGTCACCGATCGCCTCCCGAGCGTTGCGCCCGGTGGCCAACTGTTCCTCGTACCGTCGAGCATCAAGGCCGCAGACATCGCCAAGGTGCTGCGCCAGGGCTACGACGTTGAACTGCTGAACGAGGGCTTCCGCGCCCTGGCCAAGGGCCTCAACCTCGACGTGTTGATCATCGACACGCACCCGGGTCTCAACGAGGAGACCCTGCTGTCCATCACGATCAGCGACGTGCTCCTGCTCATCCTCCGCCCCGACAAGCAGGACTATCAGGGCACCGCCGTCACGGTGGACATCGCCCGTCGCCTCGAGGTGCCGGAACTGCTGCTGCTCGTCAACAAGGTGCCGTCGAATGCCGACCGCGCAGCAGTCGCTGCCGACGTGTCGGCTGCGTACGGTGCCGAGGTTGCTGGCGTACTGCCGCTCAGCGAGGACATCGTGTCCAATGCCTCTGGCGGCCTGTTCAGCATCACGAGCCCGGATCACATCTGGTCCCAGATCGTTGCTCAGGTAGCCGAGCGCGTCGGCCGCTGAGCCCTACGGCTCAGCCTCAACGATGATCTCTGCGTCGGGACCCGCTGACGCAATCGGCGTGTCAGCGCTTGCTGCTGTTGCCCGCGCGTCTGCGCAGGCGTATGGGGCCGCTACCGAGGCGGCCGGCCTTGCGGTTCAGGTACTTGCCGAGGATGCCGCCTCCCGCATGACGGTTGCGGGCCAGAACGATGTACTCGATCTCACTGTTGATGTGGACGGCACCGAATTGCTGCTCACACTTCACGACCGGGGAGAGCCGATCAGCGGACCGTCGGCACGGCTGCTCGTGCTGGTGGACCATGGCTTTCTCACAGCGGCCGACGGCCACATCGAGGAGGGCCGCAACGCGAGTGTGGTGCGTCTGGCGCTCCCGTCCCACGGCCGGATGGTCAGCAACGAGGGCGTCGAGGTCCTCGACGAGGAGGCAGCGCTCTCCAGCGCGCCGGTGACGATCCGCAGACTCGAACCCGGTGACGCGCCGGCGCTCGCCCGGTGCATCTACCGCTGTTACGGGTGGAGCTACCCGATGGTCAATCTCTACTTCCCCGATCGCGTGGCTGCTGCCCTCGAGAGCGGGAAGCGGATTGGCGAGGTTGCCGTCGACCCCGATGGAGAGGTTGCTGCTCACTGGGGTGCGGTCTACGTAGCCGATGGCGTTGTGGAGACCGGCGGAACCGTCACCGACCCCCGGTTCCGCAGGCGCGGTATTGCGAACGAGCTCGGTGAACGGCTTCTCCAGCGGCTCATCGACGACGGGGTGCGCGGTCGTATGCGCGAGCCCGTGCTTACGCACTCGGCAACCCAGGGCATCGCGCTGCGCGAGGGGGCACACCTCGCCGGTGTGTACCTGAACGCTGTGGTCCCCATCCAGCAGGTCGGTATCACCGACGGCATGCTGGAGAACCGAGCGTCGTTCACCGTGATGTACGGCCCGCTCGTTCCGATGGAGTCGGCAACCCTGTGGGTCCCGCCGCCCTACGAAGCGCTCGTGCGCACCATCGTTGCCCCCACGGACTGGCCGCGGGAGTTCGGCTCGGCCCGTGCTGCCCAGTCGTGCCCTGACGCGTCAGTGGTGGGTTCGTCCTATGACGCGTTCAACCGCGTGGGCATCATCGAGGTGTTCACGGTTGGCGACAACCTCACGGATGCCGTCGACGACACCGTCACGCAGTTGCGTGCCGGTGGGGCGGACGTGATCCGCGTGCACCTGCCGGTCAACCAACCGGCACTCGCCTCGCTCGGGGCGGGCTTGCCGGCGCTCGGCCTGTCGTTCGCTGGCCTGCTCCCGGACTTTGGCGCTTTCGGTGACGCGCTCATCCTGCAGTGGCTGCGGGACCCCGACGTGGACACGAGCATTTTCGTCTACGCGTCCGATCACGTGCGTGACGTTGCCGAGGCGATCGTCGCCCAGGCACGCCAGGTGGGCGAGGACGGCAACATGCTCCGCCGCCGCCAAGCCCGCCGGCAACGGCTTTTCGCCGCCCTGCCCACGGCCTAGCCGCCAGTCACCCGGCTTCTCGGTACCGAGAACCGGAAGGGCTACAGCGGGTAGGCGATCCCGGTGAGGCGCTCGCTGAGGTCCCACAGCACCTTTGCGTCGTCAGCGCGACGTGCGCCTCGGCTTGGTGTCTCGAGACGCGGTGGCCCGGCAACCATCAGGGCAGGGCCGTAGAACTGGCCGCCCCGCGCTGCGGGATCCACCGCTGCTCTCACCTGGGAGCGGGCACCGCTTGCTGGTCCGCGTACGAGCGCACCGAAGAAGTTTCGGATCACCCAGTTGGTGGTGGACGTGCCGTCCTTGCCGAGCTCGGTGCTCGCTGTACCTGGGTGCGCTGCGAGCGCCGCGATGGTGCTGCCCGCTGCCGCGAGCCGGCGATGGAGCTCGGCGGTGAAGAGCAGGTTGGCGAGCTTGCTCTCGAAGTACGCGCCCCAGCGGCGGTACGGCCGGTGCTCGAAGTTGGGGTCGTCGAGGTGCATCCGCCCGGCCCGGTGACCCATGCTCGACACGTTGACGATCCTCGCGCCGTCGGGATTCGCGGCGAGCAGCGGCAGCAGCAGACCCGTGAGCGCGAAGTGGCCAAGGTGGTTGGTGCCGAACTGGAGGTCGAAGCCGTCCTCGGTGACGAGGCGGTCCGTTGCCATGACACCGGCATTGTTCATGAGCACATCCACCCGCGCTTTCGAGTCGAGCAGACCGGTTGCAAAGCGTCGGATCGAGTTGAGGCTCGAGAGGTCCAGCGAGCGCACCTCGATCCGGACGGCCGGGCTTCCCGCGCGCAGCGACTCGGCGGCGAGTGTCGCCTTGTCCGCATTCCGGCATGCCATGACGATGTTGGCGCCGAGGGCGGAGAGAGACCGCGCACTTGCGAGGCCGAGGCCGGAGTTGGCCCCGGTGATCACCACAGTGCGCCCGTCCATGCGGGGTGCGCGCTCCGGTACCCAGCCGATATTGCTCACTGCATCCGCCTGCGGAGCTCTACGTAGACCGGCTCGCCGAGCATCGCCTGCAGTTCCTCTCGGAGCGAGTCCACGACCGGGGTGTCGCCGACGTACGCCTCGGGCGCCTCGGTGCACCACCACGCAAGGTCATCGTCGTCGCCCCAGTCCTCCCGCTTCCAGCGGCGCACGGTGGCGATCTCGCCGCCGTCGCCGCGGTCCGCCCAGTCGATCTTGATGGGGAGTTGCCAGCAGACACTGGGCTTCCAGTCGGTCGGCGACTCGCCCGAGTCGAGCGCGGCGAGGTGCAGGGAGCAACCCGCTCCACCCGCGAAGCCCGGACGGTTGAGGAAGATGCAGGCACCCTCCACGACACGGGTGTTCGCGCGGTCCGGTCCCTTGAAGATCCCACCCGAGGCTGCCTCTGCGCCGAACTGGAACAGGTGCGGGGGAATCGCTGCCGCCAGTGCGGCGAGGTTCATCGCCTCGTCCTCGCCGTCGAGTTCCGCGCCGACCGAGCAGCAGCCCTGCGCGAGGTGCTCCGAGGGCTCGGAGAGGATTCCCTGACAACCACGACCCCAGATGCAGGTCCACGTGGAACCGAGGAAACCGCGGTCGAAACGCCAGAGCGTGTCGGGTGTGGACACCTCGACGAACTCTCCCTCAGCGGGTACCGGTGATGTGGTCACGAAGCAGGACCTCCTGGTGTCATGTTTGCCCATACGGCAGCACCGTTCGCGGCGGCAACAGCGGTGGAGAATGATGCCTGCAGCAGGTAGCCGCCGGTGGGTGCATCCCAGTCGATCATCTCGCCCGCCACGAACGTTCCGGGGAGCCGGGTGAGCATGAAGCGCTCATCGATCTCGTCAAGAGCGATACCCCCTGCCGATGAGATGGCGCGCTCGATACCGGTCGTGCCGACGACGACGATCTCGGCGTGCTTCACGAGACGGGCGAGTGCCTCCGGTGTCCCGGGCAACTCGTTGCCGCAGCATTCGCGGAGCAGGCCGATCGCCACGGGCGACAGTCCGAGGCTGCGCCGCAGCCAGTTGGAGAGCGAGTCCTTCGGGCGTCGCCGGCCGAGCCGACGCGCCACCTCGTCAACTGCGAGGTCCGGGTGGAGGTCGACGGCGAGCAGCGACCGGCCGTTGCGCGCCACTTCGTCGCGCACCGCGGACGAATGCGAGTACACCGGAAGGCCCTCGAGCCCGCTGACCGTCACCATCGCATCACCGCGGACCGTGCGCCCCCCGTGGGTGATGGCGATGTTCTTCAGCGGGGTGCCCTCAAAGCGGCCGACGAAGTGGGGAGACCAGCCCGTCTCGACACCCACGTTGGACGGCTGCAGATCCTGCACCCGGACACCGACACCGCGCAGGACAGTCACCCAGCCGCCGTCGGAGCCGACACGGGGCCATGACGCGCCACCGAGCGCGAGCACGGTGATGTCAGCCTCCTCCTCGTGCACCGTGCCGTTGGCCCGGAGGAAGCGAAGGGTTTGGGACGATGATGCCGAGGGAGCAGTATCAGCCCAGCCGCTCCAGCGATGACGTGGCTCCAGACGCACACCGAGACCGACGAGGCGAACGAGCCAGGCTCGCAGCAGCGGGGTGGCTCGCCACGAGTCCGGGAACACACGGCCGCTCGTACCGATGTACGTGTCCTCGCCCAGCGACTCGGACCATGCGCGCAGCGCGTCCGGGCCGAAGGAGTGCACTGCGGCTTCGAGCCGACTGCGTGCCGGCCCGTAGCGGTCGAGGAGGTCCTCGATCCCCTCGCTATGGGTGAGGTTCAGGCCGCTGCGCCCGGCGAGCAGCAGTTTGCGACCCATCGACGGCATGTGGTCGAACACCGCAACGTCCGCGCCGAGGTTCGCGAGCACCTCGGCGGCCATGAGGCCTGCAGGACCGCCACCGATGACGCGGGCACGCAGGTTCGGTTGGGCGGATTCGGGCACATCTGCAGGATAGGAGCAGCACCGGTGGCGGGGAGGGCGGTGTCCCGTAGCGTGGCGCGAATGGTTGCTGCCGTAGGTATTGCTGTGTCCCCCACGTCCACGGTGATCGACATCCGTGACATGAAGAAAGGCAGGGGCCTCGGCACGGTGACCCTGAGACGATCGCGCACCGATGGGCTTGCGCACGGTGAGGCATCGACGCAGCAGTGGCTCGCCGATCTCCACGAGGCACTCAGCCGCCTCGACGTCCCCGAGATCGGTGCAGTCTCCGTCGTTGGTCCCCTCCACTCACTCGTCGCTCTCGGCCCGGACTCGGGCGCGCTGCGACCCGCCCTGCTCGCCGAGGACCGGCGCAGCGAACCCGATGCCGGGTGGTGCACGAAGCAGATCCCCGCGCTCGACTGGAGCACGTCGGTCGGGTCCGTCCCCTCGTTTGCCCTCACGGTGACGAAACTGTCGTGGCTCCATCGGAGCGAGCCCGAGACGTGGGGCCGCATCGATCGACTCTCCTCGCTGCACGGAGTACTCGCTGCTGCGCTGTGCGACGACACGCCCGAGTTCGCCACAGATCGGCTCACCGCATCGGGAACGGGGCTGTGGTCCGCTGGGCGGGAGGCGTACGACCAGCGCGTGCTCTCGCTCATCGACGCAGAGCGGTCATGGCCCGGCGTACTCGCACGAGTAGTCGGCCCGTTCGACGTCATCGGCTCACGGGGCGACGCGAAGGTTGTGGTCGGCACCTCGGAACCGACGGCCCTCGTAGCAGCACTCGGCGCCGAGAGCGGCGACGTGATCGTCACGATCGGCGAACGGGTCTCGGTGTTCGGCATCGCCACGCGAGCGTTCGTTGATGAGTCGGGGACGATCTCGTCGTTCGCGTCGCCAGACGGTGGCTACCTGCCGACCGTTGTCCTGCCGATCGAGCTCGACGAGACCTCGGTTGGCGTGCTCGCTGCGATCCGCACCCTGCGTAATGCCACGGTCCCCACGGGGGGCAGGCTGTTCGTCTGCGGCCCGCAGCACTCGGTGATTGACGTGGCGCTGCGCTGCTCGCGGTCCGAGGGAACACGTGTGCAGGTGTGCACCGACGACTCGGTGGTGGCTGTCGGTGCGGCACGCCAAGCAGCAGCGGCCCTACTGGGTGGCTGGCCGACCTGGCAGCCGATCGTGACCGAGCGCGCCTAGCGAGTTCGCGCAGACCACGGTCACGCGCAACGCCCCGCACATCCTCGAGGCTGCGAACCCAGCGGGCGCGGTCGGATGGGTTTACCCCTAGACGCCCTCGGCTGCCGACAGCCCGGCCGAGTCCACCGCCTGTCGGCGCGGCAGCGTGTCGAACACGGGCGGATACGGGCGCCACGGGGAGGGGAGTGTTCCCGTGCGGGCGTGCTCGATGGCCTGCCACACCCTCTCGCTCGTGCAGGGAAGGTCGATGTGGCGGACACCGAGGTGGGAGACGGCATCGATCACGGCGTTCTGCACCGCCGGGGTGCTTCCGATCGTGCTTGCCTCACCGATCCCCTTGGCGCCGAGCGGGTTGAGTGGCGAGGGCGTCTCAGTGCTGTGCACCTCGAAGTTCGGGAACTCTGCTGCGGACGGGAGCGCGTAGTCGAGGAACGTCGCGGTGAGCGGGTTACCGGCCTCGTCGTACACCATCTGTTCGTAGAGCGTCTGGCTGATGCCGGCGGCGAGGCCGCCGTGCTGCTGGCCCTGGAGGAGCAGCGGGTTGACCACGGTGCCGCAATCGTCCACGGCGATGTGCCTGAGCAGTGTCACCCTGCCGGTGTCTTGGTCCACTTCCACGACAGCGATGTGTGCGCCGAACGGGAACGTTGCATCGTCTTGGAGGAAGTCAAGCTGTGCAGCGAGGCCTGCGGTGCCGTCGGAGTGATCGATGACATCGTCCGGTGCGGTGAGCGCGGCCTGCGCGAGCTCGGCCCAGCCGAGCGCGCTCGACGGAACGCCAATCACGCCGACGTTGCCGGCATCAACGTTCACCACGATGTCCTCCACACTCGCCTCGAGGAGGTGAGCGGCGAGGCGCTTGGCCTTGTCGACCATCGCCTTGGTCGCGTTGAGTACCGCGGAGCCGCCGAGCTGCAGCGATCGGGACCCACCCGTGCCACCGCCGCTGCGGACGAGGTCGGTGTCGCTCTGCACGAGACGGATCTTGTCCACCGGGATGCCGGTCTGTGAGCTGACAATCATCGCGAACGTGGTCTGGTGTCCCTGGCCGTGGGCCGAGGTGCCGGCCATCATCGTCGCTGTGCCGTCGGGGTGGATCTCGATCGCCCCGTACTCGCTCAGGCCACCGCCGGCGGTGATCTCCACATAGGTGGCCACGCCGATGCCGAGCAGCTTGCGGTCACCGCGGGCGCGACGCTCGGCCTGCTCGCGTCGCAGTTCGTCGTACCCGGCGAAACGGGCGGCCTCCTCGAGCGGCAGGAGGTAGTTTCCGCTGTCGTACACGGGCCCCGTGATCGCGTGGAACGGGAACACGTCGTTGGTGAGTAGGTTCCTGCGCCGGATCTCGATGGGGTCGATGCCAAGCTCGAGCGCCGCGTGGTCGACCGCCCGCTCGAGCAGTGCGGTTGCCTCGGGGCGACCGGCACCGCGGTAGGCACCGGTGGGGACGGTGTTCGTGGTAGCAACCGCTACGTCGAACTGGATCTTCGGGAAGCGATAGGTGCCGTTCGACATCCGCTTCGTGCCTGCCGGCAGGTAGCAGCCGATCGCGGGGTACGCACCACCGTCGCCGACGAGATGGACGCGCATGCCGGTGAACGTGCCGTCCGTGCGGCACCCGAGCTCCACATACTGAACCTGCGCGCGACTGTGGCCGAGCACGAGCATGTCCTCGCTCCGGGTGGCTGTCCAGGTGACCGCACGCTGCAGGCGGAGCGCAAGAGCGGCGACAACGGTCTGCTCGGGGTACGGACCGATCTTGCCACCGAAACCGCCGCCCACGTGCGGGGTGATGACGTGGATCTGCGCCTTGGGGTACCCGATGGCGGCTGCGAGGAGGTCGTGGAACATGTGCGGCATCTGCGTGGAGGCGTAGACGCGCAGTCGACCGTCGGGCTCAATGTCGGAGGCGGCGGTGAGGGGCTCAATGGCGGCTACTGCGATGCGCTGGTTGACGTAGCGGCCACGGACGACGACATCGGCATCGTCCAAGATGTCCGGGGTGTCGGGGTCGGTCACGGCCATCGCAACGTTGTTGCCGTGGACGGGGAACAACACGGGCGCGCCGGCTGCCATCGCCTCCTCGGGGTCAACCACGCTCGGCAGCTCGTCGTAGTCGACGATGATCATGGCAGCGGCGTCGCGTGCCTCAGTGGGGCTGTTGGCGGCAACAACGGCGATTGCCTCGCCCACAAAGCGGACCACGTCCACGGCGAGCGGGGGGCGCGCGAAGTCGTCGTGGACCTTCGCCATGCCGTGCTGCGGGTCGAGGTTGAGGTCCGCCGCGGTGTACACGCCAACGACTCCGGGGGCCGACGCAGCGTCGGACACGTTGATCGCGACGATCCGTGCGTGCGCGTACTCCGAGCGCACGAATGCGAGGTGCACTGGGTTGATGAGTGGGAGGTCACCGACGTAGGTCGCCCTGCCGAGCAGCAGCTCGGGGTCTTCCGTGCGGGTTACCTGTGTTCCGAGAATTGAACCTGCCATAACGGGGAACGTACAACAGTCTGGCGGGATCGGCTCGGTCCGTGCCGCCGCTACCGTCAGGGGCGTATGGCTGTCACGACCGTGGTGAACGAGACCGGGGTGCACGTGAGGCTCACCGGGTGGGAGTCCGTGTTCGGGTTCGCCCGTCGGGTCGACATCGACGCCGACCAGGTTGGGTCTGCTCAACGAATGCGGTGGGACGAGGTGCGGGAGCACTTCGGTCGCCGTCTTGGCTCGGCCTACCTGCCCCGCGGCCGTGCCGGTGGGTGGTTTCTCGTCACCAAGGGACGTCAGCACCTTGTCTGGTGCTGGCTCGACCGAGGCGAGCCAGCGCTCGTCGTGAGGACCAATCGGTTCCGCCCGGGTCAGATAGCGGTCGCAGCGAGCACGGTCACGTACGCCGACGGCTCGGAGTGGTTCACCCGGCGAGTGACGTGAGAACCGTCTCGGCGCAACGCCTGCCCGAGTAGAGCGCGCCCTGGATCGACGGTGTGTCGCGGTGATCGCCGCACACGAAGATGCCGTCACCGAGGGACTGGGACTGCTTGGGGTGGAAGGGCGGACACTGCTCGGGCTGCCCGTGGGGGATTGAATCCGTTCGCAGATGCGTCCAGGTGTCGACAATCGGTCCCCACCAGGTTCGCAGCTGTGCGCGCACCGCGGGCTCGAGGTTCGGGTCGAGAGTCGCTGGGCACGCAGCGGCGATCAGCGCCCGTCCGTCTCCGGGGCCGTAGTCCGGCGACACATTCGTCATGATCGCCACGTTGAGCGCCGGGCCGGAGCCGACCCCGTCGAGGATGATGAGTCGGTCCGTGGCTGGTGGGGATGGCGCCACGAACCAGACGCAGGAAGCGGACCGGGACCCAACCTCGGGCAGTCCGAGCAGGCGGGCGGCCGCCGGACCCTCGGTAGCAACGATGACGCGCCCGGCCTCGACCGTGCGACCGTCGGCAACGGTGACGGCACCGGAGCGGACCGACCTAACAGGGGTGTTGAGGTGCACGGTTCCCGGTGCGAGCGATGCCGCGAGTTGCTCGGGGATCTGTTGCATGCCGAGCGACGGCACGGTGGACTCACCGACGGCGAGGCACCGAAGGATCATGTCGAACATCCGTCGGCTCGCCGTGAGCGCTGGGTCCAGTTGGATGCCACCCACGAGCGGCCGGAAGAACCGTTGGATCATCGCCTCGCTGAAGTGTTCGTCCCGCAGTGCGTCGATCGTCGGCACGTCCGGCCCCGTGAGGAGGTCCCGCGGGTCGGCACGGCGTACGCGTTGCAGCAACAGCCCAAGACGCAGCTTGTCGATCGGCGAGCCGACGGGGGCGATGGCCGAGTCCACGAGGCACGAGGGCATCCGCAACGGGTCACCAACCCGGTGGAAGCGCTTGCCGAGCCACACCGACGCGCCGGGGTCGAAGGCGCGCAGGCGCAGTGCCTGCACGTCGAACTGCCGGTGCAGCTCGGGGTACGCGGTGAGCAGTACCTGAAAGCCGCGGTCGAGGCGGAAGCCGTCGACAACATCGGTGCGTACGCGCCCGCCCACGCCGTCGGATGCCTCGAGCACGGCAACGTTGCGCCCTGCACGGGTGAGGGTACGGGCGGCGGACAGGCCGGCGAGACCGGCGCCAACGATTGCTACGTCGACCCGCTCGGGAAGCACCTGTGTCACGTCAGCGACGCTACTCACGCTGCCCTTCGGGTCCACCCGGTCAGCGGCGCAGCAGCCGCGGCCGACCGATCCGGACGTCCACGCCGGGTGACCAGAGCACGATCGGCTCGCCGACCGGTGTCGGCAGGCCGGCGGCACGCAGCATCGTCTCGTCGCACTCGATGATGCGGGCGCGGTGCAGTGGCCAGGGCTCGTGGTCGACGTGCGCCCAGATCGGGCGGCCGGCCCAGGTGGAGCCGAGTGCCCAGCGAGCAGTGACGAAGTGCTCGAGGTCGCTCACGGCGTCGTCCTCGATGCGGTCCCCGATCTCGACCGACAGCACCGACCGTGCCTCGCCGCGGGGCCACCTGCGTCTCGAGCGGTAGGAGACGGTGTTGCCGGTGTGCTCGATCGACATCGAGGCCCAGCAGTAGGGCAGGTTGTAGGAGACGCGTGCGACGAGTGCCGGGATGAGCCGCGTCACGTCGAGCGACATGAACCAGACACCGCGACGGCCGGATCGGTCCACGATGTACGTGCGAACGTTCGTCTCCGGGAACGTCGAGAAAGGGCCGAAGGCCGGCAGGTGAGGGAGCCGGATGCGCTCCATGTGGAACGGGATCAGGCCGACCAGGGCATTGCCCTCGTGCGTGTCCACGGCGAACCCCGGCGGTAGCAGACGCTGCACGTCGTCGGGTTGGAAGCGCCAGTGGACCGAGGCCAGGTCCTTCCAGCCCTGGAGCATGATCGGACGGTTGACCGGGCGCGGGCACGACGCGACTACATCTTCGGGCACGGGATGCCGGCCGCTCATGTGCGCACAATCGTCGCGGTCTCTAACCGCCGGGCGACGAGCCTGCCCTGGCGGAACACCATGCGGTCCCGAGGCGCGTCCGCAATCGCGCCACGCACACTGGGGGCGGTGATCGCGAAGAAGTCGGCCGGGTCGCCCACGCGCATCTCCACGCGGGCGAGGCCGAGCACCTCTCGGCCGGCGTTGCTCACGAGATCCATCGCGGCCGGGGGCAGTTGGTGTGCCGCCATCACGAGCAATGCCGCGGTCTCGAGACCGTCGCTGCGCCCCATCGGGTTGAAGGGGTCCTGCACGTTGTCGGCGCCCGCAGCAACACGCACCCCGTGGTCACGGAGCACGTCGATGGGGGCGATGCCCCTCGGCATGGACACCGGGTGGTCCCAGCCCTGGAGGAAAAGATTCGTCTGCGGGAGCGGGATGATCGAGATGCCAGCAGCTGCGACCTCCTTCGCGATGGCGACCTGTTGGGTGACGGGTTGTACGGACAGGCTGACGCAGTGACTCGCGGACACCGGATGCGGGAAGCCGGACTCTTGAATCGCGCGGGCCAAGATCGGCAGGGTGAGCATGTCTGGATTCAGCGTCTCGTCGATGTGGAGGTCAATGCCAATGCCGGCATCAGTGGCGACCTTGATCGCATGGTCGATGAGCCCACGGGGGTCGGGATCGAGATGGGGGCAGCCGCCGACAAGGTCGATGCCGACCTCGATGGCCTCGAGGAGCGCTGAGCGGTTCACCGCCCCGTCGCTGCCGGTGATCGGTTGCTGCGTGAGCGCAACAATCTGCACGTCCATCAGCCCGTCGAAGCGCTTGACCGCCTCCTTCACGGCGACCACGTAGGACGCGCCCACGTCGCCGCCGACGTTGACGTGGGTTCGCACAGCGGTCGTGCCGCTGAGCAGCAGGCGCTCGAGGGCAGCGCTCGCCCGCTCAACCATGTCGGCGTGCGTGAACTGTCCGCGGTCCGATGCGGAGATCCACGCCTCGATGGCGCCCATCAGGTCGCCACGAGGGTTGGGAACGGTGTCGGCTGTCATGGCCTTGTCGATGTGCGCGTGCGGTTCGACCATTGCGGGGAGCAGCAGGCGCCCGTTGAGATCGTCGGAGGTGCTGCCCGCAGGCAGGGGCGAGCCTGCTGCGCTCACGGCTGAGATCGTTCCCCGTTCCACCGTGATGTCGACGGAGCGGCCGTCAGCGAGTAGGGCATTGCGGAGCACATGGGACATAGCCACCATTGTGGTGCCGACGACCGCCACCGCAGTCGCTCTCGGTACCCAAACGTGTCGATTCGTGCGGTCTCGGTACCGAGAACGCAGGGGCAGTGGTCGAGATCAGCGGCCCGTGTACCCGAGACCGGGCGCTGTGGGCGGCAGCACGCACCCGTCGACCAGTGCGGGCATTGGCATCGCACAGGGGAACGAACCCCCTTCGGAGAGCCACGGCACCTCGAGCCAGCGTGCTGCCGGGGCCGTCATCGCCCAGTGGATATTGGCGAGCAGCGACGGCCCGAGCGAGTAGTTGTGCGGGCACAGCGGTACGCCTGCCGCCCCCGCGAGGCGGCCTACCCCCCGAGCCGGCGTGATGCCGCCAAACTTCGCGATCTCCGGCTGCAGGATGTCAACGGCGCCCGAAGCGATGAGTCGCTCGAACCCCGCCAGGCTGAACTCGTTCTCGCCCGCAGCGATCGGCATCGGCGCCACGGAGCGGACGCGGGCGAGTGCTGCGTGGTCGCTCTGCGGATAGAGCGGCTCCTCGAACCAGGCGAGGTCGGCGTCAGCGAGGCGATCCGCTGCGTCGATCGCGCCGTGCTCGTCGAAGCGCGCGCTCGCATCCACCATCAGGGTCACCTCGGGGCCGAGACGCCGCCGCACCTCGAGGATGAGCTCCACGTTGGCCTCGTGGAGTTTCACAGCGCGTATGCCGTGGTCGAGTGCGCGCTGTGCGTCTGCGCACACCCGGTCCGCGTCGCCGAGCCAGGTGAGGCTGGCGTACACCGGGATGGACTCGTGCACGACGGGGCCGAGCAGGACCGTGACCGGTGCACTCTGGCGCTTCGCGACGAGGTCCCACAGCGCGATATCGACGCCGCTGATAGCGGTGGACACGATGCCCTCGTGGCCGTACTGGAGGGTGGCCCGTGTCATGCGCTGCCAGAGCGCCTCGATGTCCGCAACGGAGTCGCACGGTTGGCCGACGCACAGCGGCGTGAGGAGCGATTCGATGAGCACGGCGATGGGCAGCACGGGCATTCCCGCGGGTGCACCGGGCTGGTAGGTGCCCCACCAGGTCTCGCCGGTGCCGGTGAGGCTGTCCTCGGCGGTGACGCGCACGAGCAACTGCGGGTTGTGAGGGTCCGCGAGAACCTCGACACCGACGTTCGCGATCCGCGCCATGTGCAGCAGTCGCAGTGCGGCTAGACGCGCTCGAGCACGACGACGGGGATCTCGCGATCCGTCTTTGCCGCGTACGCGTCGAAGTTTGGCATGAGGTCCGCCTGTGACCTGAAGAGACGGGTGCGCTCGTCGCCGCCCGTGATCACTGCCCGAGCCGCGAAGGTGTCACCGGGCAGTTCGACCGTGACCGTCGGGTCCGCAACGATGTTGAGGTACCAGTGCGGATGCTTCGCCGAGCCGCCTTTGGAGGCGATGATGACGATGCGGTCGCCGTCCCTGCTGTAGACGAGCGGACTCGTGCGCGCCTCACCACTCTTGGCACCGGTGTGCGTGAGCAGCAGCAGTGGCGACTGCGAGAACATCCCGCTCACCCTGCCGTCGTTGGCGCGGAACTCCTCGATGAGCGTCTTGTTGAAGGCGTTGATGTCGCTGGTCATGCGTGTGACCTCGTCGTCGGATTCGCTCATGGCGGCGACAGTACCGGCCCGATGGCGCAGGCGGTGCGGACAACGGCGTATCTTCGTCACCATGACGAGTCCACACATCGAGCGCGCGGCATTCGGCCGCACCGGGCACCGCAGCAGCAGGGTGATCTTCGGTGCCGCCGGCATCGGGACGATGAAACGGCAGGAGAAGGCCGACGAGGTGCTGTCCCTGCTCCTCGAGTTCGGCGTGAACCACATCGACACGGCGGCCTCCTACGGTGATTCCGAGCTAAGGCTCGCCCCGTGGTTGAGAACGCACCGCAACGACGTTTTCCTTGCGACCAAGACTGACGATCGCACGGGGGACGGAGCGCGGGCATCGCTCGAGCGCTCGCTCGAGCGGATGGGCGTCGACTCCGTCGATCTCGTGCAGTTGCACAATCTGGTCGAGCCGGACGAGTGGGAGACGGCGTATGCACCGAACGGTGCGGTAGCGGCGCTCGCTCGCGCCCGCGACGAGGGTCTTGTTCGCTTCATCGGTGTCACCGGTCACGGAACACGCATACCGGCGATGCACCTCCGCAGCCTCGAGCGCTTCGATTTCGACAGCGTGTTGTTCCCGTACAACTTCACGATGTTGCAGAGCGCTGCGTACCGCGCTGATGTCGAGTCGCTGCTGGGGGTCTGCAGCGAGCGCGGGGTCGCTGTCCAGACGATCAAGGCAGTGGCCCGAAGGCGATGGGCGCAAGACAGCACCGAGCCGCACTTCTCGTGGTACGAGGCGCTCCCGCCCGGCGACGCCCTCGCCCGGGCCGTGGACTTCGTGCTCGGCCGTGAGCAGTTGTTCCTCAACACCTCGAGCGACAGCCGCCTGCTCCGGCCGGTTCTTGAGGCGGCCACCCGACACGGCGGCGTCCCGTCCGATGCCGCCATGCAGGCCGACGCGGACGCACTCGGCGTGTCGGCGTTGTTCGACGGGGGCGCACTGGAGCGCATCTAGGGCGCGCCGGTATTGTTTGGGGCGATGAGCACCGAACTGAGCAACGCAGAGCAGACCGCCTTGGACGCAGCCATCGACGGGCTGCTTGCCTCCGCCGATCCCACCAAGATGGATGCGGTTGAGTTCCGTCGGCAGCGTTTCGACCACGGTCTCGCCTGGGTGCACTTCGACCGAGGGTTCGGCGGACTCGCCATCTCCCCGAGGGGCCAGGGCCAGGTGGAGCGTCGCCTGCGCGCTGCCGGCGGACCGACCCCGGACCCGGCATCGTTCTTCATGCACCTCGCCGGGCCCACCATCCACACGCACGGCAACGATGCCCAGAAGCAACGCTTCCTCCGCCCGATGTTCTCGGGCGAGGAGAAGTGGTGCCAACTGTTCAGCGAGCCCGGCGCGGGCAGCGACTTCGCCGGTCTCGCCTGCAAGGCCGTCCGCGACGGTGATGAGTGGGTGGTCAACGGGCAGAAGGTGTGGAACACGCTTGCGCACCTCGGCGACTGGGGGATGCTCGTCACCCGCACCGACCCGGATCAGGTGAAGCACAAAGGCATGACCTACTTCGCTGTCGACATGCACTCCGAGGGCGTGGACGTCCGTCCCCTGCGCCAGATGACCGGCGAGGCCGAGTTCAACGAGGTGTACCTCACTGATGTTCGCATCCCCGACCACCAGCGCATCGGCGACGTCGGCGAGGGCTGGCGCGTGTCGCTCACCACGCTGATGAACGAGCGGGTGTCGATCGGTGGCGGCAGCGGAGCGATGCCCAAGCGCGGCTCGGGCCCCGTCGGCGAGATCGTGAAGCTGTGGCAGGAACTGCCGAACGAGGACCGTACAGAGACCCGTCAGGACCGCCTGATGAAGCTGTGGATCATTGCCGAGACCCAGAGGCTCACCAACATTCGGGCCTCCCAATCTCGGAACATGGGTAACCCAGGTCCCGAGGGATCGATCAGCAAACTCGCTCTCGCCGAGCTGAACAAGGCCCTCTACGAGTTCGGGATGGACCTGATGGGAGCCAACGGGCTCATCGGTTTCGACTACACGTTTCGCCGGCCCGACGGGTTGAACGACGACACCTGGGGGGACCCGCGCTCGGCGTTCCTGCGCGTCCGGGCAAACTCGATCGAGGGCGGAACCAGCGAGATCCTGCGCAACATCCTCGGCGAGCAGGTGCTCGGCCTCCCGGGCGAACCCCGTGTGGACAAGGACCTTCCCTGGGCGAAAGTGCCCCGCAACTAGAGCTATTGCGCCGACATAGCCTCCGCTTCGCTTCGGCATAGTTCGGCGTGCGGCTCGTCGCTGGCGCTTCCCTCGCCGCGCTGGTTCAGACGCTGGCGGGCTTCCTGCGGCTGATCGTTACCGGCTTGCTGTGATCCATCGCAGGCTTGGGGGCGATCCCGGCCGGAACCTTGAGCAGTTGGCTCTCGGCGTTGCCGATGACGCACTCCGGGTCCGGCCCGTCGAGGGGGAGCCCGGTGAAGAACTTCGCCGCCATGCAGCCGCCCTGACAGGCGTCGTAGCTGCCGCAGCTGCTGCAGGCACCGGCGCTCTCGGGCTCGCGCAGCGACAGGAACAGTTCGGACTGCTTCCACACCTTGGCGAAGCCGCCCTCATCACGCACGGAGCCGGCCTTGAACTGGTCGTGGATGACGAACGGGCAGGCGTACACATCGCCGATCGGGTCGATGAGGCACACCACACGACCTGCTCCACACATGTTCAACCCGGGTAGGGGAGCGCCAAGCGCATTGAGGTGGAAGAACGAGTCACCGGTGAGCACGTTCTCGCCGTTCGCGAGGAGCCACTGGTAGATCTGCATCTGCTGGGCGTTGGTGGGGTGCAGGTCATGCCATGAGTCGGCGCCGCGGCCGGACGGGCGCAGGCGGGTGACCCGCAGCTGAGCGCCGTACGAATCGGCGATGGCCTTGAAGCCGTCGAGCTGGTCGACGTTGTGGCGGGTGACGACCACCGAGATCTTGAAGGGCCCGAAGCCCGCCTCGGCGAGGTTGTCCATCGCCCGGCGGGCCATCGCGTACGAGCCCTCGCCGCGCACGGCGTCGTTCGTGGCAGCGTCCACGCCGTCGATGCTCAGCTGGATGTCGAGGTAGTCCATTGATGCGAGCTGTTGGGCTTTGGGCCGGTCGATGAAGGCCCCGTTCGTCGAGAACTTCACACCAATTTGGTTGGCGATGGAGTATTCGACGATCTCGAAGAAGTCACGGCGAATCATCGGCTCGCCGCCACCGATGTTGATGTAGAACACCTGCAGGTCGCGCAGTTCGTCCAGCACTCGCTTGGCCTCGGCGGTGCTCAGTTCCCGTGAGTCGCGTTGCCCGGACGACGACAGGCAATGGATGCACTGCAGGTTGCAGGCATAGGTGAGTTCCCATGTCAGGCAGATGGGGGCATCCAGACCGAATTTCATCTGGCTGACGAGTGATTCAGCGCTCACGGATTACCTCTGAGGTCTCGAGGGATTGCAGGGCAGTGACGAATGATGGCCAGCGGGACGCAGCGATCCCGCACGCCGAGAGGGCCGACCCGAGCGAGTCGTGACTTCCGAGAGCCTCGACGAGACGGACGACGTCTTTGTGGCGCAGGAAGATCAACCGGCGGTTCCCGTAGTGATAGGCGAGCGCACCGAAAGGCTCGGGCCTCAGCGCTACCTGGGGATGCAGTTCGAGGCGTCGCGCCAGAGCCTCGTCGAGGTCGGGGGCCGGCGCTACGTTCATGAGCGGCTTAGTAGACGCCGCACATGCCGTCGATGGAGATCTCCTCGATGAGAAGCTCTTCCTCGACGGCGGAGTCGGCTGCTTGGGCCTCGGCAACAGTGGGATTCTGATCCATGGCGCGAAACCTTATCACCCGTCGGCCTAGCGCTCACCGCTGAACTTGGCTACATTCCACCGGTACCAGCAACTTTCTTTGGGGGAAATCTGTGAAGACTCAAGCCGCAATCCTGTGGGAGACGAACACGCCGTGGAGCGTGGAGGAGATCGAACTCGATGCTCCCCGCAACGGTGAGGTACTCGTCAAGATCGCCGCATCGGGTATGTGCCACTCTGACGAGCACCTCGTCACCGGTGACGTGCCCTTCGCCCTGCCGATCATCGGTGGCCACGAGGGCGCCGGCGTCGTTGAAGAGGTCGGACCCGGTGTCACTTGGCTCCAGCCCGGTGACCACGTGGTGTTCGGCTTCATCCCGTCCTGTGGCCGCTGCGCAAGCTGCTCTACTGGCCACCAGAACCTCTGCGACCTCGGTGCTCAGCTCGGCGTTGGCCGCCAGATCTCTGACGGCACGGCCCGTCACCACGCCCGTGGGGAAGACCTCGGCCTGATGTGCCTCCTCGGCACATTCGCTCGCCACACCGTGGTGCACGAGGCGTCCTGCATCAAGATCGAAAAGGACATCCCGCTGTCCCGCGCATGCCTCCTCGGCTGTGGTGTGGTCACCGGTTGGGGCTCGGCCGTCTACGCCGCTGACACCCAGCCCGGCGACACCATCGTGGTCGTCGGCGTTGGCGGTATCGGCGCAAACGCCATTCAGGGCGCCAAGCTCGCCGGTGCGAAGCGCGTCATCGCCATCGATCCGCTCGAGAACAAGCGGGAGAAGGCTATGGAGTTCGGTGCCACGCACACGTTCCCGTCCATGACCGAGGCAGTGCAGGGCATCGCCGATCTCACCTGGGGCACGATGGCCAACAAGGTCATCATGACCATGGGTGCCGGCGACGGCTCCGTGCTCTCCGAGGCACTTGCACTCACGGCAAAGCGCGGTCGCGTGGTGGTCACCAACATTCACCCGGCCAGCGAGATGACGGCATCGATGAACATGTTCGACCTCACCCTCATGGAGAAGCAGGTTGTCGGTTCGCTCTTCGGTTCGGGCAACCCGCGCTACGACATCCCGAAGCTGATCGGCCTGTACCGCGAGGGCCAGATCGACCTCGACAACCTCGTCACGAAGGAATACACGCTCGAGCAGGTCAACGAGGGTTACGACGACATGCGCAGCGGCAAGAACATCCGCGGCGTCATGATCTACGACTGACCCTCGGCGTCGATCAACGTGGGGCCACCTGCCCCGCTTCAGCACGTAACGGTCGGGCCCTTCGGGGCCCGACCGCCGTTTTTCTGCCGTTCTCGGCCCCGGAACGTACGAAAACGTGCACGTTGGGTACCGAGCACCCGGGGCAGATACGGATCTCCTCTGGCCCCGGGCCCGCCAACCGCCTAATCTGTGCAGACCTACGTGGGACTTGGGGGTCATCATGAAGTCAAAAGCAGCTATCTGTCACGGCGCCGGTACCGATTGGAAAGTGGAGGAGATCGATATCGATCCTCCGAAGGTCGGCGAAGTACTCGTGCAGTGGAAGTACGCAGGAATGTGCCACTCTGACGAGCACTTCCTCACCGGCGATCTGCAGCTCACTGCGGACCAACTGGCCGCAATCGGGCAGGATTCGTTCTACCCGGTGCTCGGCGGTCATGAGGGCGCCGGCATCGTGCTTGAGGTAGGCCCCGGCGTCACCACCGTGCAGCTCGGTGACCACGTGTCGGCGAGTTTCGTACCGTCCTGCGGCCGTTGCAAGTTCTGCTCCACCGGTCGCCAGAACCTCTGTGACAACGGCGCAGGAACGCTCACCAAGGGCATGATCACCGACGGCACCTCGCGTCACAACCTCGCGGGTCAGCCCATCGCGGTCATGGCCGGCCTCGGCACCTTCTCGCAGTACGCGGTGGTGTCGGAGAACAGCCTGATCAAGGTGGACAAGGACCTGCCGCTCAACGTCGTGGCGTTGGTGTCCTGCGGCGTGGCTACCGGCTGGGGCTCGGCAACCAAGCGCGCGGACGTACAGCCCGGCGACACCGTCGTGGTGATCGGCATCGGCGGCATCGGCATCAACGCCGTTCAGGGCGCCAAGATGGCCGGGGCGAAGCACGTCATCGCTATCGACCCGATCGAGTTCAAGCGCGAGAAGGCGATGGAGTTCGGCGCAACCCACACCTACGCGTCGATGGCTGAGGCCATGGCGCCCGTTACGGACCTCACCTGGGGCGAGATGGCCGAGAAGGTCATCATGACGCCGGGCATCATGTACGGCGATCTCGTCGAGGGCGCCAACCAGCTCTGCCAGAAGGGTGGCACCATCGTCATCACCGCTGTTGCCCCTGTGCAGCAGGAGGAAGTGTCGCTGAACCTCTTCAACTTCGCGATGTCCAACAAGGAGCTGAAGGGCACGATCTTCGGTTCGCTCAACCCGCGGGCAGACATCCCCAAGCTGCTTGGCCTGTACCGCGACGGCCTGCTCAAGCTCGACGAGCTCATCACCCGCGAGTACTCGCTCGACGAGATCAACCTCGGCTATCAGCACATGCGCGACGGCGTGAATATTCGAGGGGTCATCAAGTACTGATGCGCGAACTGCTCCAACGCCTCGGTTCCGACGTCGTCGGTCGGCACCGAGAGCTTGAACTCGTTGTTGCCGCGCTCGGCGCGGACCGTCACATCCTTCTCGAAGGCCCTCCGGGCACGGGCAAGTCAACACTGTTGCGCGCTGTCGCCCGCGAACTCGGAATCGGTTTCGAGTTCGTCGAGGGCAACGCGGAGCTCACCCCCGCACGTCTGGTCGGTCACTTCGACCCGGCACGCGTCCTCACCGACGGCTACAGCCCCGATGTGTTCGAGGATGGCCCGCTCACAGCGGCACTCCGCGGCGGCTCCCTGCTCTACATCGAGGAGATCAACCGCATTCCGGAAGAGACCCTCAACGTGCTCATCACCGTGATGAGCGAGCGTGAGCTCAACGTGCCACGTCTCGGCCGTATCCCTGCGGCGTCCGGCTTCCGCCTCGTCGCCGCAATGAACCCGTTCGACGCAATCGGAACCGCCCGGATCTCGTCGGCGGTGTACGACCGTGTGTGCCGGCTGTCGGTGGACTATCAGGGGCCAGAGGACGAGGAAACTATCGTGGCAAGGGCGGTGGACGGATCGGCCTTGTACCCGCCTGACTGGCTCCACAAGGTCGTCAAGGTCGTTCGCATGACGCGGGTGCACTCCGACCTGCGTGTTGGGTCCTCGGTGCGAGGGGCGATCGACTGTGCGCTCGTGGCTCGGTCGCTCTCCGAACTGCGGAACCTACCCATCGAGCATCCGCTCACGGGACTCGACGCCGCACTCATCGCGCTTTCCGGGCGCGTTCGCCTGCGCGAGGGTTCGGTGCGGCGCACCGAGGACATCGTTCGCGAAATCTGGGCCGACGTGTTCGGGACACAGGTTGAGGACAACCGCGAGGGAAAAGTTGGCGCCCCGACTGGGGCCACGACATCCCCCTCGTAAAAGAGGGTGCGGAGGCCGAGCAAGCCGTCGCCGAGGCGCAGAAAAAGACCACGTCGCGTCAAGAACTAGCGCGGAACAAGAACTTCGAGCAGATCTCGCCCGAGGTGGGCGAGCTCGACGAGAGCGCCGTCGAGGACGCGATGAACGAAGACGCCGACGAGACGTTGACCCTCCTTGCGGACCTCGTGTCGGCAACGGACCCCAAGCTGCGCGAGCTCGCGCGGCGTCTTGCCGGGCGTCTGATGCTCGACGTGAGCAGACGGGGCAAGGCCAAACCGCGCGGTATCGGCAAGCTCGCCAAGCAGAAGTATCGACCCGACGGTGGTGACATCGACATCGACGCCAGCATGGACGCCATTGTCGAGAGCCGCGCGGCCAAGGAGCCGGTGGATCCCGACGGTCTGTACCTGCGCGGCTGGGTGAAGCCGCACACAGCGTTGTGCCTGATGGTGGACCGCAGCGGCTCTATGGGTGGCAAGCCGCTGGCCACGTCGGCCGTGGCCGCAGCATCGGTGGCGTGGCGCTCGCCCGACGACTACAGCGTGCTGGCGTTCGGCAACGATGTAGTGGTGGCCAAGAGCCAGGACGTGCCCAAGACTGGGGACCGGGTGGTCAACGACGTGCTCTCGCTGAAGGGCTTCGGCACGACGGACCTCGCCGGGGCGCTGCTTGCCGCGGCGAACCAGTTGTCACGCACGAGTGCGGGGCGCAAGGTTGCCATCCTGCTGTCGGACTGCAGGTCCACGGTGGACGGGGACCCTGTTGCAGCGGCCAAGGGTCTCGACGAGCTCGTCATCATTGCCCCCGCAGGCGATGATGAGGAGGCAAAGCTGTTTGCGGCGCGGACCGGTGCCCGGCTGGTGACCATCGACGGGCCGAGCGACGTACCCGAGGCGATCACCGCCGCACTCGGCGACTAGCGCACCTGCCTGTTCAACACTTGGTGTCGGGGTCCGGAAGGATGCTCTTGGTCCCGTAGACGTTGTTCTGGTTCACGTTGGGGATGTTCTTGAGGTACGTGTCGCCCCGGAACGCAGTGAGGATGGTGCGCATCCGCGAACCGGACAACTGCGGGTCGACGACCGACTGAGGACCCTTGGCGGTGATCTTTCCCTCGATGATGAAACTGCGTGTTGCTCCGGGGTCGAACCCCTTGAGCGCGCCGGCCAGCGAGAGGACGTCGCTCGCTGTGAGGTTTGCGTCCACCACGACCCGCTTCTCGAACAACTTGACGAGCTTGGTGACGAGCCCGATGTTGAGGGCCCCCTTCGAGCGGACCGCGTTCATCACCCGGCGGATGAAGTCCTGCTGACGCTTGATGCGGCCGATGTCCGCGGTGCCCTCGCTCTGCCACGTTCCCGCAGCGTTCCGGTACTGGAGGTGGCGGCTCCGGACGTACGCAAGGGCGTGATCGCCGTCGAACTTGAAGCAGCCGGCCTCGGGCACGTTGAGGCGGGTGTTGCGGTCACGTAGCGGCGTGAGGAACGGGATCTTGATCCCGCCGACGGCGTTCACGAGGTCCTTGAAGACGCAGAAGTCGATACTGATGTAGTGGTCGATCTGGAGCTGGAAGAAGCTCTCGATCGTGGCGATGAGCCGAGTCGGGTCGTTCTTCGTGAACGTGGCATTGATCTTGGACATCTTGTTGGTCCCGGCAACAGGCACCCAGAGGTCACGGGGGAACGAGAGCATCCCGACCGTGCCGGTACTGGCCTCGATGTGCAGCAGCATGATGGTGTCCGGTCGGTTGCCGCCCGCCCCGCCGCCGAGGAAGGTGCTCGCGAACTCCGAGTTCGGGTCGATACAACTGCGGTTGTCCGAACCGGTCATGAGGAAGTTGACCGACTCGATGGTGCCGGGGGCCACGGTGCTGATGGGGGCAAGCGTGTTGCCGGTGCTGTTGTCGACGATGGAGGTCTTCACGAGGCCCTCGGTGAGCGACTCCAGCGTGAGCGGCGTGGAGGTTCTTGTCTCGCCCACCGGGACGGCGCGGGTGTCGACACGCTTGATCTGCTCGAGGTTCCGCTGCACCACGACCATCACGAGGGCGATCACGAGGCTCACGGCCGCAAGGAGGATGCTGCCGGCCAGTACGAGCCGCTGGGACCAGGTCCGGCCCGCCCGGCCGTTGGGGCCACCGGAGAAGTTCTGGTACGCAGACATTGCCCTCATACGCTAGTAGGCAGTCCCCGCCGGGGCGGGGCAGGGCAGGGTCTCGTCGACGTCAGACGTCAGGCGTCAGGCGTCGGTGGGGGCGAGTTCCACCCGGATCTCGAGTGCCGGCGCGCCGGACTCGAGACGGAAATCCCTCACCGAACCCGCGGTGCACAGGTCGGCCACGCCGGCGGTGAGGGCCTCGAGCAGGGAAGCCGGCCCGCCGACGGTGAGCACCGCCACCTCGGACCGCTGGGACGTCTTGGCCTCGGTCTTGGTGCGCCTGATTGCCGCGAGCACTTCGCAGGTTGTGTCGAGCGCCGTGAGGTCCGCGCCGGTAAGCGGCTCAGCGGGCCACGGCTGGCTGTGCACCGAACCGGACTGCCACCAACTCCAGACCTCTTCCGTGGCGAAGGGGAGGAACGGGGCGAAGAGTCGCTGGAATACGCTGAGGGCGAGGCGCAGTGCACCGACCGACGACGGATCTCCGGCGTACGCGCGGCCCTTCACGAGTTCGACGTAGTCGTCGCAGAACCACCAGAACACCGACTCCGTGCGCTCGAGTGCACGGGCGTAGTCGAACTCCTCGAAGGCTGCGGTGGCCTCGGCGGCAACAGCGTTCACCCGCTCGAGCATGAGCAGGTCGAGCGGCGAGGTGGGTTCGCCGGCGGCGCTCTCGTCGAAGCCGAGCACGAACTTGGTCGCGTTCAGCAGCTTCGTGGCCAGTTTGCGGCCGATCTTCATCTGGCCCTCGTCGAAGGCCGTGTCCACACCGGGACGGCCAGAGGCCGCCCAGTAGCGAACGGCATCCGTGCCGTACTGCTCGAGCAGGTGCATCGGGGTGACCACGTTGCCCTTGGACTTGGACATCTTCTTGCGGTCCGGGTCGAGGATCCAGCCGCTCAGCGAAGCGTTGCGCCAAGGCACGCAGCCGTGCTCGTGGTGGCTGCGCACCACGGTGGAGAACAGCCAGGTGCGGATGATGTCGTGACCCTGCGGGCGAACGTCCATCGGGAACACGCGCCCGAACAGATCGGCATCGTCCTCCCACTTCCCGGCGATCTGGGGCGTGAGCGACGACGTAGCCCAGGTGTCCATCACATCGGGATCGCCGACGAAGCCGCCCGGCACGCCGCGCTGGGACTCGTCGAAGCCAGCCGGACAGTCCGTCGAGGGATCGACCGGCAGGCGGTCCTCGGTGGGTACGAGCACCTGGGCGTAATCCGTGTTGCCCTCGGCATCGAGCCGGTACCACAGGGGCAGCGGCACGCCGAAGTAGCGCTGGCGGCTGATCAGCCAGTCGCCATTGAGGCCGCCGACCCAGTTGTCGTAGCGGTGCTGCATGAACGTCGGGTGCCACGCGAGTTCCGAACCGCGCCGGACGAGCGCGTCTCGCAACTGCTGGTCCCGACCACCGTTGCGGATGTACCACTGCCGGGTGGCGACGATCTCGAGGGGTCGGCTGCCGCGTTCGTAGAACTTCACCGGGTGGGTGATTGCCCTCGGCTCGCCGATCATCTCGCCGGACGCCCGCAACTGCTCGACGACGAGTCGCTGGGCCTGCTTGGGGGCCCTGCCGGCGATCTGCTCATAGTGGGTGGCGCCCGTTGCCGAGGCGATCCACTCGGGGGTCTCCCCGGCGAACACACCGTCGAAACCGATGAGCGCCCGGTTGGTGAGGTTCAGTTCGCGCCACCAGGTCACGTCGGTGACATCGCCGAACGTACAGATCATTGCGATGCCGGTGCCCTTTTCGGGGTCCGCCAGACGGTGGGCGAGCACGGGAACCGCCACGCCGTAGAGCGGTGTGGTGACGGTGGTGCCGAACAGCGGTTGGTACCTCGCGTCATCGGGGTGCGCCACGAGGGCAACGCACGACGCGAGCAGTTCGGGCCGGGTGGTGTCGATGAGCAGGTCGTCCGCACCGCCCTCCCGGTGGAAGGCGAGGCGGTGGTAGGCGCCGGGCATGTCCCGGTCCTCCATCTCGGCCTGGGCGACGGCGGTGCGCTCGTCAATGTCGTACAGCGTCGGGGCGTCCTGCTGATACGCCTCGCCGCGCGCGAGGTTGCGCACGAAGGCGCGCTGGCTCGTGCGCCTGGCGGTCTCGCCGATCGTCGTATAGAGCAGCGACCAGTCCACCGACAGTCCGAGGCGCCGGAAGAGGTCCTCGAAGGCCTGCTCGTCGATGTGGGTGATAGCCCTGCAGAGGTCCACGAAGTTCGGCCGGCTCACGGGGACGGCTCGGTGGTCCTTGGGGACGTCGCCGTTGAAGGGGGCCGCAAAACCCGGCTCGAAGGGCAGCGAGGGGTCACAGCGCACACCAGTGACGTTCTGCACGCGTCGTTCGGTCGCCAGACCGTTGTCGTCCCAGCCAATGGGATAGAAGACCTGCTTGCCCCGCATGCGGTGGTACCGGGCGATGGTGTCGGTGTGGGTGTAGGAGAACACGTGACCGATGTGCAGGCTGCCCGAGACCGTGGGCGGGGGTGTGTCGATGGCGAAAACCTCGCTTCGCCCGGCCGACCTGTCGAAGCGATAGGTGCCCTCGGTATCCCACTGCTGCATCCAGCGGGCCTCGATACCGTCGATCGACGGCTTCTCCGGAACGTTCACCATAGGCAGATGAAGTTATCGGCCGGTGGGGCTCGTGGCCCTAACCTGTCCGACGTGCTCCATCTGTACGACAGCGCCACCCAGGAGGTGCGCGAACTCGCACTCCGCCAACCCGGACTGGTGAGCATCTATCTCTGCGGGCCGACCGTCTACGGCCCCCCGCACCTCGGCCACGGCCGGGCGACGATCGTCTACGACGTCCTGCGCCGCTATCTCGAGTGGACAGGGCTCTCGGTCCGGCTCGTGTCGAACATCACCGACATCGACGACAAGATCATCGACCGCGCCGCCCGGGAGGGCCGGCCGTGGGAGGAGATCACGCATAAGTGCGAGAACATCTGGTTCAAGGCGATGGAGAGGTTGAACGTTGAGCGGCCGACCGACATCCCCCACGCCACCGAGTTCGTCGGCGCCATGGTGGCGATGATCGCCGAGCTCGTTGCGAAGGATGCCGCCTACGCAACCGACGACGGGGTCTACCTCGCAGTGTCAGCGGTGCCGGACTACGGGCTGCTCGCCCACCAGTCGCTCGAGGACATGCTGGCCGGTGGTGGCGAGCGCGAGGTGCTCGGCGCGGCACAGAAGCGGAACCCGGCGGACTTTGCCCTGTGGAAGTTCGCGAAGCCGGGCGAGCCGAACTGGCCCTCACCGTGGGGCGACGGACGACCGGGTTGGCACAGTGAGTGCGTCGTGATGTCGCTCGAACTGCTCGGAGAGGGTTTCGACCTGCACTGCGGAGGCCAGGACCTCCAGTTCCCGCACCACGAGAACGAGCGGGCGCAGGCTGTTGCTCTCGGGAAGCGGTTTGCGAACCACTGGATGCACAACGGCTTCGTGGTGGACACCGAGGGCGAGAAGATGTCGAAGAGCATCGGCAACGTGGAGAATCTCCTCGACCTCACCGATCATTACGACCCCCGCGCCTACCGGATGGTCCTCCTGCAGACGCACTATCGGTCGCCCGTACGCGTCAGCCAGGACAACATCGACGCAGCGGTCAACGCGCTCGCGGGTCTCGACTCGTTCGCCGCACGCACGGCCGGTGTCGCGGTAGGTGCCGCACCGGACCAAGCCGTGATCGAGCAGTTCCGCGAGCGCATGGACAACGACCTCGACAGCCCTACGGCAATGGCTGTCCTGTTCGACTCGGTGCGACGCGCCAATGCCGCCCTGGACGCGGGAGACGCCGGCCTTGCCGGTGCCCTGGCCGCATCGGTCCAGGAGATGTGCTCAGCGGTCGGCCTCGTGCTCAAGGCTGCGGGGGACGTGCCGGAGGACATCACCGCAAAGGCCGCGGCGCTCGACGCCGCGAGGGCCGCGAAGGATTTTGCTGCCGCGGACGCGCTGCGGGGCGAACTGCAGGCCGGGGGCTGGATCGTCGAGACCACCAAGCTTGGTACTACGGTTCGCCGCTGATCGCTGACACTGTGCCCCGCCGAAACCGACCCGAGCGCCAAGAGCGCGTACCCCTTCCCCGCGGATTCTGGGTGATCTGGAGCACTGTCGCGCTCGACCTCGTCGGGTTCGGGATCGTGGTACCGATCCTCGGGCGCTACGCCGAGCGCTTCGGTGCGGGCGGTGTCGCTGTCGGGCTCCTCTTCGCCTCGTTCTCGCTCGCTCAGTTCGTGTGCGCCCCATTGCTCGGCCGTCTGTCGGACCGCATCGGTCGCAAGCCGGTTCTGCTCCTCTCGCTGTTCGGCACGGCAGTAGCGAGCTTTCTCACGGGTGCTGCGAACGTGCTCTGGTTGCTCTTCCTTGCGCGGATACTCGACGGCGCGAGCGGGGCGAGCGTGGCTGTCGCGCAGGGGGCGGTGACCGACATGGTTGAGCCGGAGGAACGACCGAGGGCGCTTGGCCTGATCGGGGCGGCGTTCGGGATCGGCTTTATCGTCGGGCCCGCGCTCGGCGGCCTTGCGTCGCTCGGCGGGCCTCACGTTCCGTTCTACGTGGCCGGCGGGCTCGCACTGCTCAACGCGCTGATCGCCATCCGACGGGTACCCGAAACGCGCCCGCGGTCGGTCCGGGCCGAGCGCCCGCCGCGCGATGCGCAGGCAAACCGCCTGTGGGGGATTGCGCTCGCAACGTTCGTGGCGGTGTGTGCCTTCGCCGGCTTCGAGGCCACCTTCGCACTGCTCACGAAGCAGCGCTTCGGGCTGAAAGAGGGCGGTGTTGCCACCGTCTTCATCGGGATCGGGCTGTTGCTCACGGTCGTGCAGGGCGCGATGGTCCGGCCGGTCACGAGGGCGCTTGGTTCGACGCGGACGCTGCAGGCCGGGCTGCTGCTCAACGGCCTCGGGCTGCTCGTGCTTGCCGTCGCCGAGTCGTGGGCCGTGCTCGTGCCGGCGCTCGCCCTGCTCACCGTCGGACAAGGCCTCGTCACCCCGAGCCTGAGCCTGGTGGTGACCGGCCGGGTTCCGGACCACCAGCGGGGCGAGGCATTGGGCTTCCAACAGGGGATCTCGGCAGTGGCCCGCGTGATCGGGCCAGTGATGGCCGGAGTGCTCTTCGAGCACGTGGCGATCCCGGCGCCGTACCTCGTCGGTGCCGGTCTGTGCACGGTGGCGCTCGTCGTGATGCTGGGACAGCCCGGTGGCAGTCGCAAGCGCACGCTCGGTGCTGCAGACGTGCCGGTGACAAACTGACCGACGGATGAGCGACGCAAAACCGCCCACGGCTCCGTCCGACAGAAGCACGCGCGGGATGGGCTATCAGCCCGCTCTCGATGGTGTGCGGGCACTCAGTGTTGCCTTGGTGATCCTGTACCACGCAGGCGTCGTGCGCAACGCTGCGCTCCCGTCAGGGGTTCCCAAGCCGTGGTTCTTCAACGGTGGCTTCCTCGGTGTCGAGGTGTTCTTCGTGGTCTCGGGCTATCTCATCACCACGCTGCTGCTCGAGGAGCGGGAGCGCACGGGAACGATTGCGCTCGGGAAGTTCTGGGGACGACGGTTCCGCAGGCTCATCCCTGCCCTCTGGGTGATGATTGTCGTTGCGTCTGTGTGGGCGATGGTGTGGGGCCGCGCATATCTCTCGGACCTGCGCCACGACATCCCGTTCGCCGTGTCGTACACCTCGAACTTCCAACAGCTATTCCGCAAGGTCAGCTATTTCGAGGGTGTGCCCCACCTGCTTCGACACCTCTGGTCACTGGCGGTCGAGGAGCACTTTTACCTCCTGTTCCCGCCGCTCCTGATGCTCGTGCTCCGTCGCTCGCCGGAACGCCGCCGGCTTCTCGGGCTGGTGCTGCCCGCTGCGATGGTGTCGATCGTGGCGCTTGTCATCGTCTGGCAGCGGCCGGTCGAGCGCCTCGGCGAGACGGGCGCCCAGCTCGACGATCTTCGGCAGAACTGGGCGTACCTCAGCACGGTGACCCGTGTGGGCGGCATCCTCATCGGTGTTGCGCTTGCTGTCGTGTGGTCGCCGTGGCGACGGCACACGCAGGGTGCGGAGCCGGTGCGCTCGGCGCGGGCTGACGCGCTAGGGCTCCTCGCCACGGCGGGTGTGGTCGTGGCATCTCTCGTGCTGTCGAACGAGTCGGCGTTCCTCTACCGCGGTGGGCTCACGGCCGTCTCAGTGCTCAGCGCGATAGCGATCGCTGCATCGGTCCATCCGGGCGCGCGCGCCATGCGCGCACTGTTCGGCAACCGGGTGATGGCGGCCATCGGCCGTCGCTCGTACGGCCTGTATATCTGGCACTGGCCGATCTTTGTTGGACCCCTCGAGGGGCGGTCCACCCTGGCCCGACTTGTCATCGGCATCCCGGCCACGGCGTTGGTGTCAGAGCTCTGCTACCGCTTCGTTGAGACCCCTGTGCGCACCGGATGGTTGTTGTCGCGGCTGCGTCGACGGGCCGCCCTCACGGCGGTCGGCTCGGTGCTCGCCGTGTCCGCTCTCGTGGTGGCGCTCGCGGTAGTGCGGGCACCCGGGGTCGGCGGTCCAGATGGGGCTGCCGCGGCGGGCGCAGACACAGAGATCACTGACGCCGTCCTCGATCCGGAGACGGAGGCCGACACCGACACCGACGCCGCTCTGCCGGAACCACCGGAGCCGAGCAGTTCCGGGGCAACGCAAACCACTGCGATACCGGACGGGTCCGATCCCACGGTGTCACCCACCCAACCGGCACCCACCACAACGCTCCCGGCCCTGCCGCGCCGGGTTATCGCGGTCGGAGACTCGACGGCTGGCGCGTTCGCGCGCAACTCGCCGCGCAACGTCCGCAAGACCCTGCGGTTTGTCGACGGGCAGTTGAGCGGCTGCAGCATCAACAGCCGCGGTGTTGCTGTCGGCGTGCGCAAGACCGGACGGGACTTCCGTGTCTGCAAGAACTGGGCAAACCGCTGGGCCACCAAGGCCACCAAGGCTGCTGCCGAGATCGCGCTGGTTGTCCTCGGTGCGTGGGACGTGTTCGACATCGACTACGGCAAGGACACGGTCGTGTTCGCGAGCGCCGAGTTCAACACGACTTTTAGGAGCAACCTCCGTTCGGGCATCGACGCACTGATCGGCACCGGCGCAAAGGTTGCGCTGCTGGAGGTGCCCTGCTACCGACCGCACTTCACCGGTGGGCCCGGCACGTTCGAGTTCCCCGAGCGCGGAGACGACACGCGCACCCGCCACCTCAACCGGTTGCTCCGCGAGGTTGCTGCCGCGGACCCGGCAAACGTCACCTTTATCAACGGTCCACAGGTGTGGTGTACGGACGAGAAGACCGCGAAGAACTGGTGGCTGCGCTACGACGGAGTGCACTACACGCCTCAGGGTGCAGCGATCGTCTACGACGCGATCAAGGACCAGTTGCTCGCCATTCCGGTCGGCGCCGCGCAGCACGCCAAGCGTCCTCGCAAGTGATCCCAGACCTGGGTGGGGTTGAACCTACCCGGCGGTAACTTCTGGGCATGGCAGAGTTTTCGCTCACCCTGAATGATGACCAGCAGCAGATCCAGAGCTGGGTCCACACGTTTGCCGCCGACGTGATCCGGCCGGCCGCTCACGAGTGGGACGAGCGTGAGGAGTTCCCCTGGCCGATCGTCCAGGAGGCCGCCAAGATCGGTCTCTATGGGTTCGAGTTCATGCTGAACGCCATCGGAGACAAGAGCGGCCTCACGCTCCCGGTAGCGATTGAGGAACTGTTCTGGGGTGACGCGGGGATTGGCATGGCCATCATGGGGTCCGGCCTTGCTGCGGCCGGTATCTCGGGCAACGGCACGCCCGAGCAGGTTATGGAGTGGGTGCCGCAGTGCTACGGGACGGCGGACGACGTTCGGCTCGGGGCGTTCTGCGTGAGCGAACCCGATGCAGGCTCCGACGTGTCGTCGCTGCGCACGCGTGCCGTGTACGACGAGGCCAACGACGAATGGGTGCTCAACGGTACGAAGGCGTGGATCACCAACGGCGGCATCGCCAGTGTGCACGTAGTGGTGGCTGCCGTGGATCCGGCACTCAAGGGCCGTGGGCAAGCTTCCTTTATCGTGCCGCCGGGCACGAAGGGACTGTCGATGGGGCAGAAGTACGCCAAGCACGGCATCAAGGCATCCCACACGAGCGAGGTGGTGCTCGACGACGTGCGCATCCCCGGTCGTTGCTTGCTCGGCGGCAAGGACAAGCTCGACGCGAAGCTGGCCCGTGCACGAGAAGTCGGGCACAGCGGCGGCAAGCAGCCAGCGATGGCGACATTCGAGGCAACCCGGCCGGCGGTGGGTGCGCAGGCCATCGGTATCGCCCGTGCGGCCTACGAGTACTCGCTCGAGTACGCCAAGGAGCGCGTGGCGTTCGGCAGGCCGATCATCATGAACCAGTCCATTGCGTTCAAGCTCGCCAACATGATCACCGAGATCGACGCCAGCCGTCTGCTCATCTGGCGCGCTGCCTGGCTCGCCCGAAATGGCGGGTACAAGAACGGTGAAGGTTCGATGAGCAAGTACAAGGCGAGTGAAGTGGCCGTGTGGGTCACCCAAGAGGCAATCCAGATCCTCGGCGGCAACGGCTACACCCGTGAATACCCCGTGGAGCGCTGGCACCGTGATGCGAAGATTCACACCATCTTTGAAGGGACATCGGAGATCCAGCAGTTGGTGATCGCCCGTGCGATCTCCGGCCTCCGCATCGAGTAGCTCAGGAGCGGGTCCACTCCGCATTGATCGGGATCGGGCCGTTGGGCAACCATGGCTGCGCGTTGACGGCATCTTTCACCTTGTAGGAGCCGCGCTCTACGACGCCGAGTGCTGCGTCGATGATGCGGTACTTCTGCACCTTCGAGAAGATTGCCTGGGACTCGATCCAAGCCACGACGAACTCTCCGGGCGCAAAGTTGCATCGCTTCTGGATGGCGGCCACGAGGTCCTCGCGGTGGAGGTGGCCGTCGCCGAAGTTCCAGCCGATCACCGCGTTGTTGGCGAACTCGGCCTCACGAATGCTGTACGACTCCCACTTGTCGCCAAGGTGACGCATGGTGAGCGAGAACAGCGCCCGACCCTGGCTGTGCATGGAGCGCCACGCAAGTGTTTGGTCGAGGACGATCTCGGCAACAGCAGTTGGATAGGTGGCCTCGAGTTGCTTGAGCTGCTGCGGCGAGTCCTTCACGATGAACTCGTCGATCTTCGCCTCGGCTCCGGGCGCAAACGCCCACTGTGCCGATGCCCAGTTGCCGGCGTACTGGCGCATCGACGGGAGGAACGAGACCTTGTCGGGAACAAGGTTGCCGAGAATCGGGAAGAACAGCAGCCCGCCGATAACGAGCACCGTCACCCCCCACGACGACATGTCGCCGATGCCGAACCCCTTCTCGGCCGGGAAGTTCCAGAACAGCGTGGCCGTGGTGAACCCGAACAGAAGGTTCCACTCGTTAGGCGATGCGAGGGCGAACATCCCGATGATCACGAGGTGGAAGGTGAGCATCGCGATGATTGCGATGATGGTCACCGTGCGGTTCGTCGAGAACAGCAGCACCAACGCGCCGCCACACTCGAGCATGCTCCCGCCAATGTGGGCAAAGAAGCTGGTGAGGTGTGACGGACGGAGGTCCTCGGGAAAGCTCCGGTACATCTTCCGCTTGAAGCGCCTCGATACCACGATGGGCGCATTGCTGAACATCGGCGAGACCACGTTGCTGAAGTGGTAGCCAATCTTGGAGATGGCGGCGCCGACCCATACGAGGACGATCAGCAGTTTCAGAGCGACGATCATGTCCATCGTTCCGAACACCACACTGAAGAACATCACTGGCACGTACTGCTCGCCGCGCGCTGCGAGGAACAGCGTCTTGTCACGCAGCCCGGCAACGACGAGGAACGCCATCATGATGATGAGCAGCACAGGCGAGATGAGCGTGCCGTGGGTGGACCACCCGTACCGGGCGAACGTATCGGCGAGCTCACCGTTGTGTGCCCCGGGGAGGACCACACAGAGCACTGCAGTGATGAGGATGCCCGCGTACAGAAATACGTCGAACGCGGTACGGCTGTCACCGTTCGTACCGGGCACCCACTTGAAGGGATTCAGGCGGATCGTTCCGGGCTTGAGCCAGTACTTGAACGCACCGGTCTGCGGCTTGAAGTGGCCACAGAGGATGCCCCATGCCCCGGCGATGCCGAGGGCCTCGAGGAAGACGGTCCAGAGGACGAGCTTTTGGTAGAAGATCGGTTCGCGCCACCAGGTTGCGATGTCGCCGAGCGACCCGATGTCGGACGTTATCCACGCGAGGAATGCGCCGAGCAGGCCGTGCAGAACGACGAGTTTCGCGATGTAGATCGTGTGGACGATCTTCGGTGTCCCGAAGCCGTAGTCCACCCAGTGGAGCGTCAGCTGTCGCAGGCGCTCCATCCTCGGTTGCTGACCGAACGTCGCCGGGTCGACCGGCGGAAAGTCGGGTGTCTTGAATCCCATGGTGGCCCCTCCGATGACTTGCGGTTCGAACCCTAGTCCGGAGGCTGTGACGAGGGACACATGCCCGTGGTTCCGGCCGGGTCGGCCAGCGCGGGCGCGCTGGGTGCGACACACTGCGGGAATGACGAACCCCGTATCCGTGACCCGAGAAATCGCAGCCTCCCCGGAACGGGTGTGGGCGATGGTGACCGACCTCTCGCGCATGGGCGAGTGGTCCCCGGAGAATCAGGGGGGCGTGTGGACCGGCGGCGCGGCCGGGCCTGCCGTAGGCGCTCGGTTCAAGGGAAAGAACCGGAACGGTCGCCGGTCATGGTCCACCTCGGTCAAGGTGACGGTGTGTGACTCACCCCGTACCTTCTCGTTCGCCCTCATGGCGCTCGGGAAGAACTGGTGCGACTGGGTGTACGACATCGAGCCGACCGCAACGGGCTGTGCCGTGACGCACTCATGGGTAGACCACCGGGGCAAGTTCGCCGGTGTCATCGGTGGGGTGATTTCCGGTGTTCCCGATCGCGCAACGCACAACCGTGGCAACATGGAGGTCACGCTAGAGAACCTCGCGCGGGCGGCTGCTCAGGAGTAGCGCTGCCCCTCGAAGTCCTGGGGCTATACCCGACGGGTGAGCCCCTCCCAATACGGGGCGCGCAGCTCACGCTTGAGCAGTTTGCCGCTCGCGTTCCGCGGGAGTGCGTCGCAGAACACCACCGCTGTCGGGCACTTGAAGCCTGCGAGGCGTTCCCGGCCGAAGGCGATGAACTCCCCCTCGGTGACCGTCTCGCCGGCGCGGAGTACCACGAACGCGATCGGGGTCTCGCCCCACTTCTCGTGAGGCACGCCGATGATCGCAACCTCCAGCACGGCAGGGTGCGCTGCCACGACGTTCTCCACCTCTGCGGGGTACACGTTCTCGCCGCCGCTGATGATCATGTCCTTCAGGCGGTCGTTCACGTAGAGGTATCCGTCCTGCAGGTTGCCGATGTCGCCCGTGCGGAGCCAGTCGTCGACCATGCCCGAGGCGGTGGCTCCCGACAGTCCCCAGTAGCCAGCCATCACCTGGGGGCTCCGGATGAGGATCTCGCCATCGGTACCGTCGGGTAGTTCCTCTAGCGTCGCTGGGTCCACCACCTTCAGTTCTGTGTTGAGCGCCGGCCGGCCTGCTGAGCGCAGGAGGTGGCTCCGCGGGCCACCCGGGTCGTGATCCTGCGCGGCAAGGAACACCAGCGGGCCGCAGGTTTCGGTGAGGCCGTACGCACCGACAAAGACGTTGCCGAAGCGCTCGATCGCCTCGATGAGCGTGGTGTCAGAGATCGGTGCGGCCCCGTACATGATCAACTCGATCGATGAGACATCTGCGGGCTCATCGCACACGGTGATCATCTGGACCATCGTCGGTACCCAGAGCGAATGGGTGACCCGGTGTTGCCCGACGAGACGGAGCGCACCCGCAGGCGTCATCTCCCGCATCAGCACGGTCGTCGCGCCGCTGGCGAGGCCTTGCATCGCCCATCCGGTGCCGCCGATGTGGAAGACGGGCAGTGCCACCAGGCTCACTGATTCTGGTGCGAGGTGGTTTACGTCGAGGCCCGCGTCGAGGAAGGCCGCAAGGTTGCCGTAAGTGATGAGTACGCCCTTGGGGTGGCCCGTGGTGCCAGACGAGTACAGCTGCAGCCAGGTGTCGTGGGGTGCAGGGGTGCCGTTGGGATCGAGGTTCGGTGCCGCATCCCGTAGGGCGGGATACGAGTCGTTGCCCTCGCCGTCGAGCACGACGATCTGCAGGCCTGCCGGCACCGCGTAGAGAAACTCTGCGTGTGCGATCACCGTTGCCGCCCCGGAGTCGCCGAGCACGTAGGCAACTTCCTCCGCGGAGAGTCGCCAGTTGACGGCGCACACCACGGCACCCATTTTCGCGGCGCCGAAGAGCAGTTCGAAGAACTCGGCACAGTTCCTGCCGAGGAAGCCAACCCGGTCGCCCGATTCGATGCCGAGCGACAGGAGCATCTGCGCCACGCGGTTCGAACTCGTATCGAGATCGGCATAGGTGAGGCGGTGCTCGCCGTCGACGATCGCCGGTCGGTCGCTGGAGCGTCTCGCTCGAACAATGTCAACGACAGACGAGTAGTAGTCAGTGTTCATGCGGGGCCCCGGTTCCTGGAAGTGTCTCGACGTTATCTCCGCCGCCGCTGGCAGGGAGTGCTTGGGGGCCAGCGCGGGGATTCGTCGTTCGGTAGGGTCCGTCGAGTACCGGGGCGCAAGTTTCGGGGCGCAAGTTTCGGGGGAAACGACGAGCGGGGGAGAGCGATGTCCGAGGTCATCATGGGGGCGCCGCGGGTTGCCCTGAACGAGAGCGACGCGAGCATTCACGATGCCGAGGCCGCACTTCGCCTCGGCTTTCGCGGGTCTGCCGTTGCCGGGGTGGTCCACCTGGACTGTTTCGTCCCACCGTTGCTCGAGGCCTTCGGGCAGCCGTGGTTCGAGCGTGGGTCCATCTCGCTGTACTTTGAGAACATCATCGTGTCCGGAGAACAGGTTGAGTCTGTCGTTCACCGTCCGCGTGACGGCGACCCGCGCGTCAACGTGCACGCGCAGCGGATCGGCGAGCCCGGGTTCGTCGTCACGCAGGGCAGCGCGTCGATGGGGTTCGATCCGCAGTCCGAGCTTCGGACCCGCAACCTGCGCCTCTGCGACCCATCGGCGCTCCGCCTCCTCAAGGGGGTGATGCCGGGCCGTCCGCTCGGGGAGATGACCCGGACCGTGTCGTCGGAGGCGCAGTCGGCTGCCCTGCGGACCGGCGGAGTGAATACGGCGCTCCCGTGGTACTCGGAGGCATCACCATGGGGCGACCCGATCGCGTGCCCCAGCCACGTTGCGTTCATGATGCTGCGAATGGCCAACGCGGACGACGGCACGTATTTTCCGCAGCTCAACCCAGCGATCGGGGACACAGCATCGATGTTCGGCGCCATGGAACTCGCCTACATCAACGGGCCGATGTTTCTCGACCGGCCCTACACGGTTCGCGGTGAGGTGGTAGGGGTGGGGCAGAGCCCGAAGACCGAATACGTCTGGTGGGATGCCTCGGCCTTCGACGAGGCTGGCGCCGAGGTCGTGCGCATCCGCCACCTCTTTCGCATCATCAAGGCCGCGTCGCCGCTGTACACGGAGTAATCGGCACCCGGATCGGTAGTTCCATACTCCCCATGCGGTACGGCTGCCGCTCGCAGGGGGGCTCGTCGAACGGGTCTACTCGGACTCATGATGATCACCACTAGTCGCAGGGTCGCTCTGGAGCAGTGTTCTGCTGCGGCCCGAGGCGCCGGGGTCGCATCGGCAAGCCCGAGGAGAGCGGGGATCGCTGCGGGCAGGGTGCACCGGATCCAACAAGCAAGGGGCGTGAAGGCCGTTGACCTGATCCTGCCGGCAGTAGCGGCCATCGTCATCTCGTGCCTCGCGGCGTTCTGGTCGCCTGGCGGTTCCACCCCCGGGTCACGCATTGCCCCAACGGGACCACCTAATGCGGAGTCACCTGCTGTCAACAGTGTGGAGCCGAGCATTGCCCCGGTTGCTCTATCGCTCGACGGAAGTGCTCGGGCGGTCGTAGCGACGGGTCGTTCCTAGCCGGGCCGTAGCCCCGACCTGCACGAATCAGTCGCCCACCATGAGGGTCACTTCGCCGAGTTGGTCGAACAGTGCGACGATCGAGTCGCCCGCCTCGAACGGGATCGCCTTGATGAACGAGCCCGAGAGGATGACATTTCCCGGCTCCATGCTCACGCCGAATTCGTGGAGCTTGTTGGCGAGCCAGGCAACGGCATTGATCGGGTTGCCCATGACGGCCTGTGCCGATCCGGACTCCATCGTGTCGCCGTTGATGAGCAGTGACGCGCTGACCCTGCGAACATCGATGTCCGTGAGCGTCATCGGGCGCCCGCCGAGCACGACCAGTCCGCACGCAGCGGCGTCAGAGATGCTGTCGACGAGCATCTTCTTGCCCCGCCCGTTGTACCGGCTGTCGACGATCTCCAGCGCAGGCAGCACAAAGTCGGTTGCCCGGATCACGTCGGCGGCGTTGACCGAGGGACCGCGCAGCGGCTCCTTGAGCACGAATGCCAACTCCACCTCGACGAGCGGGCGGTTCATCTTCGAGCGACTCACCCTGCTCCCCTCGGGGACGAACCAGTTGTCGAACATGAAGCCATAGTCGGGCTCACTGGCACCGGTGAGCGTTCGCATCGCCTTGGAGGTGAGGCCAACCTTGTGCCCCTTCACCGTCCGGCCGGCAGCAAGCTTCAGCTCGCAGACCTTGATGGCGATGGCGTACGCATCCTCGATCTCGGCGTGCTCATAACGATTGGAAATGGGTTCGGTCCAGATCCCACTGAGCTCAGCCTCGTAGAGGTCTTGGGCGCATTCGAGAATCTGGGTGTCGGTGAGCATGGAAGTTCCTTCGGCTTGCCGGTGAGCGGGTGAGGCGATGGGGTGTCTGTTGTCAGCCGCTGATGTAGGCGAGGAAATCGCCGGTGACGAACGATGCGCCCTTGGAGATGTGGGTGTGGCGAGCGGGGCGGGAGCCCTCTACGGGAAAGTACCGCAACCAGACCGGCTCGAGGGCCGGACGGTCTGCGGCATCGGCGAGCCAGAAGTTCATCTTGGCTACATCCGCCCACGTGGCTCCGGCCGCCTCGAGCATCCGGCCTGCGCTCTCGAAGATCTGCTCGATCTGCCCTGCGGCGTCCGGGACGTGCTCCCGGCTGCCGGGCCGGAACGGCGCGATTACGCTCGATACCACGAGCGGACCGATCCGGGTGGCAAGCGGGATTGCCGTGAGGTGGCTCAGGCCATCGACCGTGATCGACGTTCTTCCCGTCATGTCAGTTCGTCCTTCCGTGAGCGGTGCGCCATGCCTCGTACTCCGCCCTGCGGGACTCCGCCAGTGGGAAGAGGTCCAGTGTGGACTCCCCCGCAGCGACGCGCTCAATCGCGAATGCTTCGACGTCCTCCTGGGCCAGAGCAGCCTTGGTGACCTCTCCGACCAGCGCGGCAGGGATCACCACGGCGCCCTCGGCGTCACCGACGATCACGTCACCGGGTTCGACGAAAACGCCAGCGCAGGTGATGCAATCGTCCGTGGAGTACGGCATGTGGTGGCGGCCATAGGTGGAGGCGTGCGAGCTCTGGTGGTACACGGAGATCGGGATGCTGGCGATAGCGGGCGTGTCCCGCAGGGCGCCGTCGGTGATCACGCCTACACCGCCTCGTGCGTGGACCCGGCTCACGTAAATGTCGCCAATCGTTCCTGCGTCGGGAACATTGCGTGCCTCGATCACCAGGATGTCACCGGGCTCGATCCCCTCGGCTGCACGCTTCTGTGCGTTCACGCCCTTCTGGAAGCGCTGGACCTGATCCTCGCGCAGTGCCACGTACCGAAGTGTGCGCGCACGCCCAACCATGCGCATCTCCGGGTGGGTGGGCTTCAACCCCGTGAGGAAGGTGCCTCGGATCCCGCGCATCTGGAGTTGGTGGGCCAGCGTGGCGGTCGAGACGGTGCGCAACTGCTCGCGCAGTTCGTCGGTCAGTACGTCGGGGATCTCGCTCATGGGTGCTCCTGATGTGCTCGGACACACGGCCCACAGGGGCCACCTGTGGCACTGCCCTGAAGTGTGGCACCCGTGAAAGGGCTCGGCAAAGGCCCGAGGGAATTGCTGTCCTCCCTGTCGCTTCCTCCACAGACACTGTCGTTCTTGTCCGGGAGGGCGACTGCTGGCGATCGGCCGGGACGTCACTGCTACGATGAACTGACGCAAGTGTTGATGCAATCCTCGAACCGTTTGGGTGGTCGTTGGCGGGGTAACGACGCTGCTCGTACCGTCAGAAGTACGCGCTTCTCTGTCCGCAATATGTGCCGACTGGCCCGTTCTGGGTATGTGGGAACTGGGGGTAACTCATAGTCTCATGGAGCTTGGCGAATCATCCTCAACTTTTGGAGCCTTGACCGGTATCGGTAACGGCGATCTGTACCGGATCTTCAATGAGCTTCGCGACTATGTGTGTGTGCATAGCGTGGAACTCGACCAATTCGGCGATGCCGTCGATGCCCGTCTGCGTGCGTGGAATCGTGCCTACGAGCAACTCCGCACGAAGCCGGTGGCGATGCACCAATCACTTCGGGACACGTACCTCAATCCGGATATCGGGCTCTTCGCGTTTCAGGGTGGAGTGATGGTGTCGAGTAGGTCCCAGTTGGGTTTGCCGGCGTAGAGCAGGGCACGGATGCGGTAGTGGTCGAACCGGTGAAATCCGAACGCGGTGCGCTTGACGCGTTTGATCAGGTTGTTGATCGCT
>CAMDBM010000022.1:0-51331 GCA_945889085.1 Ferrithrix thermotolerans DSM 19514 | reverse complement strand
CCGGCCGGCTGGACGCGACGCACCTCCCGCAGGTGCCGGCGCGCTGCGGACGCAATGCTCCAGTCGGGCCACGCGTGCGAGCGAAGCCCGCGTTGCTCGAGCACAACCAGCGGTTGCTCGGCACCAAGTTCGATAGCGAGTGCCCGATAGGTGAGCGGGAACCCCCCACCGCCCGCAACGAAGAAGATCGGGCGTTCGCGTCCGTCGTCGTTGAACGTCGTCGACCGCGTCCTGCGGCGTGAGCGCCTTGCACGCAGACGCTCGGCGATGAGACGACAGGTATTCGCGGCAACGAGGTCGTTGGCCTCGAGGTAACCCTCCCCAGCCTCGTTCACGAGCACGACAAACTCAATCGCTCCGAGGGAGTCCATGCCGAGATCGAACAACGACTCGTCGGCACCGATGTCGCCGATCTCCAGAACCAGTCGGGCGATCGAGAGCACCGCCTCAACGAGCCGATCGTCGTCCTGTCCCGCAGCGACCCCGAATCTGCGTGGGGGCAACGCCGTCGAGAGGGCTTCGCGGTCAACCTTGCCGCGGTCGGTGAGGGGCAGTGCCCCGTGGCGCACGAATAGGCCCGGCACCAGATGAGCGGGGAGTTCGCGGTGCAGCGCCGTCCGCAGGTCGGAGTCCGACACGGCGGGGTCTGCCTCCACGTGTGCCACGAGTTGGTGATGGCCCGAAGGCAACCGGCGGGGAAGAACGACCACGTTCACGACACCGGGGATGCTCCGCAACACCCGCTCGGCTTCGGCTGGCTCTACCAACTTGCCGTTGATCTTCACCATGTCGTCGATGCGCCCTCGAAGGTGGATCACGCCCTCCGCATCGATCCACACGAGATCGCCAGATCGCCAGATGCGCACGCCATCCGGGTCGATGCCGAAACGCCGCTCGTTGAGTTCAGCGTCGTCGAGGTAACCAGCACTCAGCGCATCGCGGTAGATCAGCTCACCGATTCCCGCCTCACGCTGTTCGTCGGTGACGTTGTCGAAATCGAGCCTCACCGTCAGGGCCGGCGCCGGGCACCCGATCGGCAGCAGCCCATCGCCAAATGGACCGGTGGTGCTGACGGTGTTGACACCGAAGAGACCATTTCCCTCCGTGGCGCCATACATCGTGGTAACCGACACGTCCGGTCCGAAACAGGCCGCCGCGGCCTCGACGTCTGCCCAGTAGAGGGCGTCACCCATCGTCGCGAGACGTCGGACCGTCGAGGGCGCGGAACCAGAGGGTCGGTTCGACGAGATCGCCCGCAACAACGAAGCGGGCATCATCAACTGCTCCACTCCCAACGTCGTGAGTCGGGCGAGCAGGTCGTTAGTTAACGATTTCGTGGGATCGACGAACACGGTGAAGCGACCCGACGAGAGACCGAACACTCCTGCGTTCAGCCCGCCAAGCCAATTGATCGGCATGAAGACGGCGGTCCGGCAGGGGAAGTAGAACGTCTGTGACCGCTCGCCGAGTATCACCAGTTCGTTGAGGTCGTCGAGCGTCCGCAGGACCCCCTTCGCCCGGCCGGTGGATCCCGCGGTGAAGAGCACCAACATCGGCGTATCACCCCGCCGCATGGTCGGCTCGGGCCAGTGCGACAACCCGATGGTGTCCCGGGTGATCGGTTCCACGTGAAGCCCCGTGAGCAGCGGCCGCGGTCGGGCCGTGGCATCGACGACCCGGGTGGTCCCGCAGCGCCCGGCAACCTCGCGAATCCGGTCGGTCGGCTCGCCCGCATCAACGGGGATCAGCATCGATCCGGCCCACAGCACACCGAGTGCTCCGGCTACCGAATCAAGGCTGCGATCGACGAGGAGCACGATCGGACCCAATGCGCTGCCTTCACTGATCTGTCGGGCAACGGCGGCCGCGCGACCCATGAGTTCGGCGAACGACCACGTATCGACGAGGTCACAGACCGCGGGTGCACCCGGTTGCTCCTTGGCGTAGCGGAGCAGGCGTTGGATGACCAGTGGCTCGGTCAGGTCGTCGAGCGCAAGCACGTGTGACAACTCGGACTTCAGGGCCGGAACGACAGGCTTGCTCACGGTGACTCCTCCCAGGTGGTGCAGGCACCCTAGAACGCTGATGGCGCTGCCGCCACGACCTCCTAGCCTCATGGCATGCCCGAAGCTTCGCGACTCGTGCTCGTACTCGGCGGCACGCGCAGCGGCAAGTCCGAGGTTGCCGAGCGTCTCGCCGCAAGCGCGGAGGGCCCGGTGACGTATCTCGCCACCGGCACGGCGGACGGCGATGGCATGGGGGACCGCATCGCACTCCACCGGGCTCGGCGCCCGTCAACGTGGGTCACCGTCGAGTGCGGGGCAGACCTCGCCAGAACACTCACGCGCCTGCCCCCTGGGGCTGTCCTCGTCGACTCGCTCGGCACGTGGCTCGCCGCTCATCACGACTTCGTGGCCGACGTGCCCGCACTGGTCACTGCGCTCGCTGCCCGCACCGGAACCACCGTGGTGGTGTCCGAAGAGGTCGGCCTGGCCGTTCATCCCGGCACCGAACTGGGTCGCCTCTTCGTCGACGCGCTCGGACACCTCAATCAGGCCGTTGCCGCGATTGCCCACGACGTTGCCCTCGTCGTTGCCGGTCGCACGATGTGGCTCCCCCCGGACGAGGCCGGTCCGCGTTGATCGGCGCGCTGGCGTTCCTCACCATCTTCGGTCGCGGGCGCCGACCGGATCCGTCGCAGCAGCCCTGGTTCCCGGTGGTCGGTGCAGCGATCGGTGCGATGGTCGGCCTCGTGTGGTGGGGCGCATCGCAGTGGTGGCCCCCGGCGGTCGCCGGCGGTCTTGCTCTTGCCACGGACCTGCTGCTTACCGGGCTTCTCCACATTGATGGACTCGCCGACACCGCAGACGGACTGCTGCCCCACATGGATCGCGAGCGACGTCTTGCCATAATGCGTGCTCCGGACACCGGCGCGTTTGCCGTGGCCACCGTAGTGGCGATGCTCGTCCTGCGCTGGGCCGCGCTCGGCTCGAACGAACTGCGCGGCGCACAGATGGTTGCGGCGTCCGCCGGTATCTGGGCGCTCAGTCGCGGCCTGATGGTCACTGCCATGAACACGATGACGTACGCGCGACCGAATGGTGGTCTGGGCAACGTGTTCGGGCGCACCGGGTCCACTGCCCGGACGGCCGGCATCGCCGGACTCTCGCTCGCACTCGGCGTCGGCGGCCTGATGCTCGGACGCGGCGCAGCGATCGGTGCGATCGTGGCGATTGCCGCCATCGCCGCAGGTGTCGGTGTTCTGTTGCTCGGGCGGCGCCGACTCGGTGGGTACACCGGGGACGTCCTCGGTGCTGCCGGAGTCGTGCTCGAGACCGTTGGTCTGGTTGCCCTCGCCGCTCGCTAGCGCTGCTGGATGGCCTCTACGTCTTCGTAGCCCGCCTCGTCCGCTTGTTGTGCATCGGCGACAATGACATGATTCGATCAGGCTTTATGGAAGAGCCGGGAGAGGTCGTACACCATGACGCTGCGAGCCGTCATTCCGCCGCCGGATGCCAACAACGAGTGGCGCCTCGAGACACCGGGCAGTGAGGGATGGGAACGCACGCCTCACCCCGATGCCGCCGACAAGTACTTCATGGCCTCTGCCGACGGTCATGTGCAGGAGCCGTCCAACCTGTGGCACGAGCGGATCGACAAGCGCTACCACGACCGCCTGCCCGGCGTGATCCTGTTGCCGGGAGGCAGCCAGGCGCAGAAGACGGAGGGCTTCCGCCAACCACTCTCAATGATGACGACCGTGCTGGAGGGGGAGGACAAGTTGCGCAACGCTTCGGGCAGGACACCCGAAGACCGTGTGGCCGACCTCGCGGCCGATGGTGTGGACGCTGAGGTCCTGTTCCCGAACAAGGGGCTCACCATGTGGGCAACGAGGGACCCCGAGTTCTCGGGTGTGATGTGCCGGGCCTACAACGACTGGGCGTGGGAAACGTTCTCCGCATTCAACGACCGCCTCGCCCCACTGGCCTGTATCGCGCCGGCTGACATCGACGCCTCGATCGCCGAGCTGCAGCGCTGCGCCGGGCTCGGCTTCCGTGGGCTGTCACTGCCGTGCAAGCCGCTGTTCGGGCCGCCCGACCACGAGGACCCGAACTACAACCTGAAGGAATACGACCGGTTGTGGGCGGCCGTCTGCGATGTGGACCTGCCCGTCACGTTCCACGTCTCCACCGGGCGGGACCCGCGCACAGCCCGTAGCCGCGGTGGCGCCATCATCAACTACGCGGTGCACTCGCTGGCCCCCACGATGGAACCGATCGTCAACATCTGCGCATCGGGTGTGGCCGAGACGTTTCCGACACTGCGGTTCGGCTCCATCGAGGCAGGCATCGGCTGGGTGCCTTGGGCCCTGCAGGCGATGGACGAGGCGTACAAGAAGCACCACATGTGGGTGCGCCCGAAACTGGACATGCTGCCGAGCGAGTACTTCAAGCGTCAGGGCTTCGCGACTTTTCAGGATGATCCGGCAGGTCTCGACCTCGCCCGCGAGCATGGCCTCGTCGACAACTTCCTGTGGGCCAACGACTTCCCGCACCACGAGGGCACATGGCCGCACTCGGCGCAGACCATCGAACGCACGATGAGGAACCTCACCGATGACGAGCGCTCCCGCATCCTCGGGCTGAACAGCGCGCGCATCTTTCGGTTCCCGATCCCCGAGCGCTACCTCGGGCACGCGGACGCGGCCAAGGCCGCGAAATCGGCGCGTTCGTGAGCCCGGAACGCACCTTGCGAGGCAGGACCGCGGTCGTCGGCGTGGCAGAGACCGAGTACTACAAATGGGGCAAGTCACCCGATCCCGAGTTCAAGCTCGCGATCGAGGCGGTGCTGAAGGCGTGCGCAGATGCTGGCATCGATCCGCGTGACATCGATGGGTTCTCGTCGTACAGCAACGATCGCAGCGAGGCGTCGCGGTTATCCGCAGCGCTCGGCTGCAAACAGTTGAGCTTCGCCAGCATGCAGTGGGGCGGCGGAGGGGGAGGAGGCTCCGGAGCGTTGGCGAATGGCGCCGCCGCCATCGCAACCGGCCAGGCCGAGTGCGTCGTGGTGTTCCGTGCCCTCGCCCAGGGTCAGTTCGGTCGCTTCGGTCAGGGACCGCGCATCCGAACGGTTTCTGGTCACCCCGCGCACACCGTCCCCTACGGGCTGATGTCGGCCGCGCAGATGTTCGCCATGAAGGTCACCCGCTTCATGCACGACTACGACGTGCACCAGGAGGCGTTGCGCGCGATCTCGCTGGCGTCGTACGCGCACGCACAGCACAACCCGCGCGCCGTGATGTACGACCGGCCGCTCGACGAGGCCAAGTACGACTCGTCGCGCTGGATCACCGAACCGTTCCACCTGTTCGACTGCTGTCAGGAGAACGACGGCGCGGCCGCAATGATCCTCGTGTCGGCCGAACGGGCGAAGGATTTCCCGCACAAGCCGTGCTACGTCATGGCTGCGGTGTCGGGGTCGCAGCACCGCGCCGGCGCGCCGGTGCACAACACACCCGAGTACGCGTCGTCGGGTTTCACCACCGTGGCGCCCCGGCTGTACGCGATGGCGGGAATGAAGCCGAGCGATGTTGATGTGTTGCAGAGCTATGAGAACTTCACCGGTGGCGTGCTCATGAGCATCGTGGAGCACGGTTTCTGTGCGCCCGAGGAATGCAATGAGTTCTTTACCATCGAGAACCTGTTGGCACCCTCGGGCAAACTGCCACTCAATACAAGCGGTGGCAACCTTGCCGAGTGCTACATGCACGGCCTCGGGCTGAACATCGAAGCAGTGCGCCAGATCTGGGGCGAGTCCACGTGTCAGATCCCCGGCGCGAATGTGGCCATGGTGGGCTCCGGCCCGATGGTGACCCCCGTGAGTTCGTGCATCTTCGGAAGCGAGGCAACGCTGTGAGCAACGCCATGACGCCATACCTTCGGTCCGGATTGCCCAAGCCGGTGCCCGACTCCGATGGACTCGATGCGCCGTTCTGGGAGGGCCTGAGGTCGGAGCGCCTGCTGCTCCAGCGCTGCAATGGATGCAACGGTTGGCAGTGGGGTGCCGAGTTCGTGTGCCACCGCTGCCACTCGTTTGATCTGCGCTACGAGGAGACAAAGCCTGACGGCATCATCTACAGCCATCAACGCGTGTGGCACCCGGTGCACCCGGCGCTCGCTGAGCAGGGTCCGTACATCATCGTGCTCGTCGAACTTCCCCATGCCGACAACGTGCGCGTCGTTGGGAACCTCATCGGTGACCCGATGCAGTCGCTCGTCATCGGAGCTCGCCTGCACGGCGTGTTCGAGCACCATCCAGAGGACGATCCCGCGCACACCCTGCTGCAGTGGGCAGTGACCGACTGATCTCGGGTTCAGCGTCGACGAGACCCGATCGGGGACCACTCACCTTCGGCGTCACCTGCTTCCTGCCGGTCACCAGCTGCTGCGCGACTCCGTGCCCACGAACTCGTGCAGGACGAGCCCCGCTGCCGAGAGCCGGTCGAGCAGGCGCTCGGTGTCCAGCGCTGCATCGCCGGGAAGCACGAGCCCCGGAGGGAGTTCGTTGTGCACGAGCGCCAGCGCAAAGACCGCCGCGACGTGAGCCGTTACCACCGCGGTTCGCTCGGCGAGCCCCGCCACGAGGGCAATGCGCTCGCCGTTGCGGTGGCCGCGTACCTCGACACGCAGACCGCCCAAGCCACCTTCGGGATGCGGTGGCGTGAGCATGGGCAGTCGTGCGGTGAGTCGGTCGCGGCGGGTGGCCGACATCCGCGCGCTCACCCGCTCCACCTCGGGGAACGCCCTAGGGAGCACGAGGGGGTCCACCATCTCGGCCCGGTAGCAGTCCTTGGCGCCGATCGGCTCGGGGAACCACGCAAGCTCGCGTCCGCTCCCGGCAGGCCGCTCCATCCACGCCCGGTCGGTCCAGCCGAGGGCCGTGCCGCCCAGCGCACGGTGGTGCTGGATTGCGCACTCCGGTCCACCGGTTCCGTGTATTGCCACGTGAATCTCGTCAAGGCGCTCCAGACGGGATGCAAGGTGTCGGGCGACGAGACCCGACAGACCCGGGCTCATTGCGGCACCGACGACGATCGTTGCGTTGTTCCGGCGGGCCAGCCGATCGAGGCTCATCAACGAACGCACATCGTCGACGTCGTCGCAGACGGACACCACGCTGATCCCCGCCGTCAGCGCCTTGCTGGCCGTCTCGATGTGCGACTTCGGCCGGGCGAGCACGACGACAGCCGGGTCCGGTTGCCCGACACCGAGTTCGCCTACCGCTCGGGCACGGTCGCCGAGCCCCGTGATGAGCGCACGCGTGACATCGGGCTTCACGTCGTCAATCTCGAGATCCACCGAGATCTCGGCGGCGAGGATCGCCCGGGCGAGCCTGGCTCCTACCGCCCCGGCTCCGACAACACGGACGAGCCTGCCGGTCTCTGCTGCAGAGTTCACGACTCGTCGAGGGGCAATTCGCGCCACCCGCCATTCTGCGGGGGCACACCACCCTTGCCCCGGATACGCAGGGCTCCGGCAATCATCCCGGCCATTGACAGGGCCATGAGTGCTCGGCGCAACAACTTCATGAACGTGACGCTAACCGCCACGGTCCTTCACGCACGGCGATACGCACAGGACGGGGCTCAGGCGACGCGGCGCATGCACAGCGCGTCAGGCGGGGACCGGCTGTTGGTGGGGCTAACAAGAATCGAACTTGTGACCTCATCCTTATCAGGGATGCGCTCTAACCGACTGAGCTATAGCCCCCAGCAGGGTCCAATGAGCATACCGACGGGAGGGGCAGACCCTCAACCGGCCGGAGGTCGACGAAGGCCTGCATGAACGTGGGTCAGCGACCCCGTGGCCGACGTCGCCAGCGATCGAGGGTTGGGCGGCCGGCGAGGACCGGGCTTGTAGCCGGGGCCAGGTCTGTCCCGCTCGGGTCGGTGCGACGGACCACCACCTCTTCTTCGAGCACCGTAAACCTCAGCCCGCCGACAAGGTCGGTAATCAGATTGAACAGCGTCGCCATCACGACGTTGAGGCCGGTCAGGCCGACGACGAGGAACAGCCCGATGATCCACGCGTTGTGGAAGATCTCGCCGCCCTTGAACTCGAATGACTTCCAGCCGAAGGACTCGAAGAAGCTGGAGATGTTGTCGACCGTGCCGGTGCTGTAGGCAACATTCCACAACAGCACACCCGCGATCAGACAGACCGCGTACATGGCGAGGTAGAAGATAATTGACACCTTGAACACGGACCACGCGTCGACGGCTCGCACCACGCGACTTACCTTGCGCACCCGGGGCCGACCGCGGGGAACGAATACCTCCGCCGGATCGGGGTATAGGAACGTGCTCGGGTCGAACGCCGGATCAGACGGGTAGGTATCCGACGGTAGGTATTCCGCGGGCGGCTCGGATGCCGGCGACTGTTGGGTCGGGGGAACACTCCACTGCGGTGCGATCGCCGAGGCGCGGCCCACAGGTACCTGCACCGTCGGCATTCCGAGCGAGTCGTCGGAAGGTTCCGACGGTCGCATGAACGAACGCGAACGCGGGCGCTGCGCACCGGAGCCCGAGTCTGACTCGGTGCGAGGGTCGACCGGAGGGTCGCTCATGGACACAACGGCAGCGTAACGAACACCGGGTACACGCACCCCTCACCCCTCACGAACCGGTGGCGCGTGCAGATGCAACCGCACCCGATACGGCGGTGGTTACCCGCACCGAATCGCTGTCTGCGGCGAACGACACGAGTACCGCGCCATTTGCCTCAGCCACCTCCGCCGCCAACTGTCTACCGCCCTGTACCCCTGCGAGCGCTGCCGCGTCGGCGGCGGTCTGCGCTCGTGCACTGTCGTCGAGGTCGCGGCCGAAGCGGCCGATAGCCAGCAGGAGCACAACAACTACGGCGACAACGCCGATGACGATCAGCGAGATGGTGCCACGGTCTGCCGCGACTCCGCCCTGGCGCTGCCCTCCGGGGGCAGCACTACTGATCACTCGTCGGCAGCAATGATCGGAGCCACGGAGGCCACGGTCTGGCCCGAGTCGAGATTCATCACGCGTACTCCGGTGGCATCGCGCCCCTGTGAGGAGATCTCGCGCACTTCCATCCGAATGGTGATACCGGTCGAGGAAACGGCAACGATCTCGTCGTCGATGGTCACCATGAAGGCGGCCACCACCTTGCCCTTCTTGCCGGTGAGACGGATCCCCATCACACCCTGACCGCCGCGGCCCTGCCGGTTGAATCGGTCGAGCTGTGTGCGCTTGCCGTAGCCACCGTCGGTCACGAGCAGGATTGCCGAGTCGTCCTTGGCGAGGTCGCACGACACCACTTCGTCGCCGGCCTTCAGCCTCATGCCTCGCACACCCGCCGCCGCCCGGCCCATGGCGCGCACTTCCCCCTCGTTGAAACGGATCGTGATACCGCTGCGCGCCACCATGAAGATGTCGTTCGAGCCGTCGGTGACAATCACCTTCACGAGCTCGTCGTTGTCCCTGAGGTTGAGGGCAATCAGACCATCCCGGCGGGAGGAGTCATACTCGTTGAAGGCCGTCTTCTTCACCTGGCCGTTCTTGGTGGCGAAGAACAGGAAGCTCTCGCCGGGGAACCCGCGGGTATCGATGATCGCCTCGATGCGCTCGTTCGCCTGAAGCGGCAGCAGGTTGACGATGGGCGTGCCCTTCGCCGTGCGCTCGCGCTCGGGAATGTCCATTGCGCGCAGCCGATAGACCTTGCCGCGGTTGGAGAACATCAGCAGATACGAGAGTGCCGTCGTGAAGATCACGTGGCTCACGAGGTCCTCGGTCTTCAGCTTGGCCCCGCTCACCCCGCGCCCACCGCGTGCCTGTGTGCGGAACGCGCCGGCATCGACGGTTTTCGCGTACCCGGCGTTGGTCATGACGACGACCAGTTCCTTGTCGTCCACGAGGTCGGCGAGGTCCATATCGCCACCGTCGAGCAGGATCTCGCAACGGCGGGCCGTGGCGAACTCTCCCTTGATCGCGCGAAGGTCATCCTTGATGACGCCGCGCAGTACAACGTCGTCGGCGAGGATTGCCTCGTAGGACGCGATGTCTGTGCGGAGGCCCTCGATGCGCTGCTCGATGTCCATCCGTGCGAGACGCGTGAGACGCCCGAGGGTCATGTCGAGGATGTGCTCGGCCTGGGTCTCGCTGAACTCGAACGGGGCGGCCTGCAGATGCACGCGAGCATCGGCCCGATCCTCCGACGCGCGGATGGCAGCAATGACCTCGTCGATCACGTTGAGGGCCTTCATTAGGCCCTCTTGAATATGCAGCTCGTTCTGTGCCTTCTCGAGGCGGAACTTCGTGCGGCGCTGGATGACCTCAACCTGGTGGTCCACGTATCCGTGCAGCACCTGCACGAGGTTGAGCGTGCGCGGCACCCCATCCACGAGGGCCACCATGTTGACCCCGAAACTCGTCTGTAACTGCGTGAGCTTGTACAGGTTGTTCAGCACGACGTTCGCGTTGGCGTCGCGCTTGAGCGTCACGACCAGCTTGGTCTTTCCGCCAGCCGACGAGTCGTTCGCGTCGGCGATCCCGTCCAGGTCGCCGGCGTCCACCAGTTCCTGAATACGTGCCAGCACGGCCGAGCCGCTCACCTGGTACGGCATCTCGGAGACGATGATCTGGAAGCCGCCGCGCTTGCCCTCCTCGATGGTGGCCTTGGCGCGCATCTTGATGCTGCCCCTGCCGGTTCGGTACGCGTCCATGATCCCGGCCCGGCCCATGATGAAACCGCCGGACGGGAAGTCCGGTCCCTTCACGAACTGCATAAGGTCCTCGGACGTGGCCTCGGGATGGTCGATGAGGTGCACCGTTGCGTCGATCACCTCGCCGAGATTGTGGGGCGGGATGTTGGTGGCCATACCCACCGCGATGCCCTGGCTGCCATTAACAAGCAGGTTGGGGAACCGGGACGGCAGCACCTTGGGTTCCTCGAACTCACCCGAATAGTTGGAGACGAAGTCGACCGTGTTCTCGTCAATGTCGGCGAGCAACCGCATGGTGAGAGGGTGCAGTTTGCACTCCGTATAGCGCGATGCAGCGGGGCCGAAGTCGGGGCTGCCGTAGTTGCCGTGGAAGTCGATGAGTGGATGACGCAACGAGAAGGGCTGTGCCATGCGCACGAGCGCGTCGTAGATCGCGCCCTCACCGTGGGGGTGGTACTTCGCCATGGTGTCCCCGGTGACACGCGCCGACTTCACGAAACTGCGGTTCGGGCGGAAGCCCTGCTCCTCCATGTCCCAGATGATCCGGCGGTGCACCGGCTTGAGCCCGTCGCGTACGTCCGGCAGAGCGCGAGACATGATGACGGACATTGCGTAGTCGAGGAAGGAGCGTTCCATCTCCTCGTTGATCTCGATGGGCGAGATGCCACCCACGGGGATCTCGATCGGCGCAAAGACCTCGTCGTCGTCGTCGGAAATGTCGGGCGTGTCGTTGTTGTCACTCATGGTTCAGATGCCCTTGTCTCAGATGTCCAGGAAGCGAACGTCTTTGGCGTTCTTCTGGATGAATGCCTTGCGACTCTCGACGTCGTCGCCCATAAGCACGCTGGTCATCTCGTCCGCGAGTGCGGCTTGCTCGACCGTGACCTGCAGGAGCGTCCGCTTGGACGGGTCCATCGTGGTCTCCTTCAGCTCCTCCCAGTCCATCTCGCCGAGTCCCTTCAGGCGACTGAAGTCCTTTTTGTGGTTCGGGTGCTCGGCAAGAAAACCGTTCTTCGCGAGATCGTCCTTGAGGTAGATCTTCTGCTTGCCGATCTCGGTGGAGTACAACGGCGGCTGCGCGATGTACACGTAGCCGTGCTCGACGAGCGGCTTCATCTGGCGGAAGAAGAAGGTGAGCAGCAGGGTGCGGATGTGGCTTCCATCCACATCGGCATCGCAGAGGGCGATGACCTTGTGATAGCGAACCTTCTCTGCGGTGAACTCCTCGCCCACGCCCCCACCGATGGCGGTGATGAGCGCCTGGATCTCGTTGTTCTTCAGCATCTTGTCGAGGCGGGCCCGCTCGACGTTGAGGATCTTGCCGCGGATGGGGAGAAGCGCCTGTGTACGCGGCTCGCGCGCGTTGAGCGCCGTGCCGCCGGCGGAGTCTCCCTCCACGATGAACAGCTCGGCCTCCTCGGCGTTCTTCGTGGCGCAGTCCTTCAACTTGTCCGGCATGCCGGCACCGCCGAGTGCCGTCTTGCGACGAATGGCGTTGCGGGCATTCTTGGCGGCGAGCCGGGCCTGGGAGGCGGAGATGGCCTTCTTCACGATGCGATTGGCCTCAGCAGGGTTCTCCTCGAGCCACTCGGCAAGCTTTTCGTTGACGACCTTCTGCACGAAGGACCGCATGCTGACGTTGCCCAGCTTGGCTTTGGTCTGGCCCTCGAACTGGGGCTCACGCAGTTTCACGGCGACGATGGCGGTGAGACCCTCTCGGATGTCCTCACCAGCGAGGTTCTCGTCCTTCTCCTTGAGGAGCGGAATCTTGCCGGCCCGGGCGTATTTGTTGATGACCGAGGTGAGGGCCGTACGGAACCCCTCCACGTGCATGCCACCCTCGGTGGTGGAGATGCCGTTCGCGTAACCGTGAACACCCTCGTAGTAACCGGTGTTCCACTGCATGGCCACGTCGCAAACCTGACCCTCTTCGCCGTCGGTTGCCGCGAAGTGGGCGACCTTGACGAACAGCGCCTCTTTCGACGTGTTGAGGTGTTTGACGAAGTCGACGATGCCACCCTTGTAGAGGTAGGTGACCTCTTGTTCCTTGCCGGGTCGCTCGTCCGCAAACGCGATCTCCAGACTGCGGTTGAGGAACGCCATCGTCTGCAAGCGTTCGAGCACGGTGCGGGCGACGAACTCCGTGCCCTCGGCCGCGAATACGTCAGCGTCGGGCCAGAACTCCACGGTGGTCCCCGCTGTGCGACCACGCGCCGGACTGTCGCCGATAGCGGCGAGATTGGCCTGGGGCTTTCCGCCGTCCGCGTATTCCTGGAAGTACCGCTTGCCGCCCTTGTCGATGGTGATGAGCAGGCGCTCAGAAAGTGCGTTGACTACCGAGACACCCACGCCGTGCAGACCACCGGACACCTTGTAGCCGCCACCGCCGAACTTGCCGCCGGCGTGCAGCACGGTGAGCACCACCTCGACGGCACTCTTGCCCTTGTGCGGCCCGCTCGGGTACGGGTCCACGGGCACACCTCGGCCGTTGTCCTCCACTCGGCAGGATCCTTCGGCGGTGAGGGTGACCACGATGCGGGTACAGAACCCGGCCATCGCCTCGTCGACCGAGTTGTCCACAACCTCCCAGATGAGGTGGTGCAGACCGGCCAGGCCGGTGGACCCGATGTACATACCCGGGCGCTTTCGCACCGGGTCGAGGCCCTCAAGGACCTGGATGGCACTGGCGTCGTATTCCACTGACGGGGTGGTTGCCAACTTGGAATCGGCGGACGTGCTGCTCACGAGCAATGGCTCCTAGAGGGTTGGAATCACAACGATGCAATCCTACCTCTGGGGTGTGACGGGGAAACGGATGGAAGGCCTGTGATTCGGCCCTGAGAGGCGGAGTGGCCGGGGTTTTTCCGGGATTTTGATACGCGGGTGCCGGAAAACCGATTCTGGCCGTCTCACGCCCTGCCGCGGCGGCGCACGCGAAGCTCGATCTTGGTCACGCCCGGCCCCGCTACAGCAGTGATCCGTTCGATGAGTTGGGCCTCCAGATAGCGCAACTGTGTCGCCCATCCGGGCTCATCCACTTCCACGAACAGCACGCCATCCGACAGCCGGGTCGGACGGGCATTCGCAGCGATCTGCGCCCCAACCGCGTCCTCCCACCGGGCGAACACCCCTCCCACCGTCTTGGCCGGGGTAGCCGACGCACTCGCAGGCTGCAGCGACCGCAGCACCTCATCGAGGGCGAGCGACAGCGGCCGGGGCTCGCGCACCCGTCGCCTTCCGCCATCGCCGTACCTGCCAGCCATTACTGGTTACCGATCACACAACCGGCCGCGATGCGCAGCACACGGTCCGGCCGGGCGTGTTCGGGCAGCGCAGTGGCCGTGGTGAGGATCACCTGTCCTACCGGGAGGTGGCCGAGCAGCGCCCGCGCCCTACCGGCGTCCAGTTCGGACAGCACGTCGTCGAGCACGAGAACCGGCGGGGTTCCCACCCGGTCAGCAACCAGCCGGTGCACCGCCATCCGCATGGCGAGGGCCAGCGTTCGCTGTTCCCCCTGCGAGGCATGCGTGCGGGCGGGCATCGCGTTCACCGAGAGGTCCAGGTCGTCCCGGTGCGGTCCGACGGTGGTGACGGCCCGCTTGAGATCATCCGCGCGGGACGCGACCAGGGCGGCTGCAAGCCCTTCCTTGCGCCAAGACGGTTCGTACGTGGCGCCCACCGGTGTCTCGCGGTCCACTAACGCGCTGTACGCCTCCCGCAGTGCCGGATCGAGGTCGGCCACCAGCGCAGCGCGCACCTGCCCGAGTTCGTCGCCGGTCTTGGCAAATTTCGCGTCCCAGACATCGAGCGTGAGGGCCACCTCCGGGCTCACCCTTCCGCCGGCCTGCTTGAGCAGGGTGTTTCGCTGCCGCAGGATTCGGTCGGTGTCGCGCTGCAGCGCGTCATGCTTGGGCGAGAGGGCCACCAGCGCGTCGTCGAGGAACGTGCGACGCTCGGCCGGACCACCCTTCACGAGCGCCAGGTCGTCGGGGGCGAACACACTCACCCGCACCACGCCGAGCAGATCTCTCGCTCGCACCAGGCGCTGCTTGTTGACGAATACCCGGTTCCGTCCGTTGCGATTGATCTCGGCCTCGACCAAGAGCGTCCGCCCGTCGTCGTGCACGACGTCGGCCCGGATCACTGCCTGCTCGGACCCGACGCGAACCAACGCGTCCGGCGTCACACCGCGGAAACTGCCGAGGGTCGCAAGGTACGCCATCGCCTCGACGAGGTTCGTCTTTCCCTGTCCGTTCTCACCGATTACTGCGGTCACGCCGCCCGTGAGGTCGAACGTTGCCTCGGGGTAATTGCGAAAATCCCTGAGCTCGATCCGCTGGACGATCACCGGTCGGGGCTAGACCTTCTGCGGCATCAGCAGGTAGAAGTAGTCGTCGATACCGAGCCCGCGCAACACCGCCCGCCGGTTGCTCTCGCGCTGGGTGGACAACGTGACCTGCTCGCCAGCACATGCATCGATGCCCGACGCGAGGTACTCGGCATTGAAGGCGATGGTGAGTTCCGTCCCGACGAACTGGGCGTCAACCTCTTCGCTCACCGAGCCCCGGTCGTTACTGATGGCCTCGAGGCGCAGCGTTGACCCACCGAGGTGCAGCCTCACCGGGATGGTGTCACGAGCGAGCAGTCGTACACGGCGGAGCGCGTCGGTGAATGCGTCCTTGTCGATCGTGAGGACATTCGGCGCCGGCTGCGGCATGAGCTGCCTGTAGTTGGGGAACGGCTGGTCGATGAGGCGCGTTGTCACCCTCGCGGATGCCACCTCGAACGTTGCATCCCGCTCGCCGAGCCGCAGCGTCAACTCACCGGCCCCCGACGCCAAACGAATCACTTCCTGCAGCGCACGTGCGGGCACGAGCACCTGCTGGTCCGTGCCGAGCACCGTGGTGCCAGCAAGATCTCGCACAGCCAGCCGATACGAATCGGTTGCGACCAAGCGCAATCCCCCGGCCTCGGCAGCCAGGAGAACGCCCGTGAGCTGAGGCTTCTGCTCGTCAGTGCTCGCTGCCCGAACAACCTGGCGAAGGGCGTCGATGAAATCTGCCGCTGGCAGCGTGACCGAACTGGCGGTGGTGGAGCCAACCCGCGGGTAGTCGTCGTATGCCCACGGCCGAATGGTGAACCGCGACCGGCCAGCCGCGACGGTGACCTCCTCGCCCTCGGCGAGCAACTCAACCTTTGGGTCACCGAGCGACTTCACGATGTCCGAGGTGAGCTTGGGGACGACCATTCCGCCGTCCTGTTGACCGTCGACCGTCAGCTCGTACTGCACGGTCAGCTCGAGATCGCTGCCGGTAACCGTCAGTCGATCGCCCTTCAGTTCGAGCCGGATTCCCTGCAGCACGGGGAGTGACCCAGTGCGTCCGGTCGCGGCTCGACCAGCCGCCCCGAGGGCCTCGGCCAGTACGTCACGTTCGCATCGGAACTTCACCGCTTGTTACTCCCTGTTGGCTGATGAACCATCTAATAACGGTAATAAGGCTGTGGATTGTGGACAAAGGAACGTTTCCCCTGCTCCGTGCCCTAGGGCCCTGTGGGTGGCCGTGCACAGGTTCCCACAGGCTCCGGCGTTCTCACGAACGTCGCGGGGGACAACTTGCTGCTATCCCCAGTCGGGCGGGGTTCGTCCCCCGGTTGTCCCCCGACGGCTGGGGAGAACACTGCACCTAGCCAGTCTTGAGGCGTTGTCGCAGGTCATGGACCTGGTCGTAGATCTGTTTGCGCTCAGCCATGAGCCTTTGGATCTTCTCCACCGCATGGATGACCGTGGTGTGGTCCCGGCCGCCGAAGAGCCGTGCGATGGCTGGATAACTGAGATCGGTGAGCTCTCGAAAGACGTACATCGACACCTGGCGGGACGTGACGAGATCCCGCTGGCGGCTCTTGCCGCGCAGGGCGTCTACCGTGAGACCGAAGTACGAGGCCATCTCGTTGAGCATCTCGTCGGGTGTGCGTGGGCGGGTGGTGGTCTCCGAGAGGAGGTCGCTGAGTAGTTGCTGGGCGAGGGGAACGCTGATCGGGATGCGGTTGAGGCTGGCGTACGCAGTGACCCGGATGAGCGCACCCTCCAGTTCCCGGATATTGGTGGTGATGTTTGCGGCGATGAATTCGAGAACGTCGGCCGGTACCTGGGTCATGTCCCGCTCCGACTTGTTGCGGAGGATCGCGAGGCGTGTCTCGAGGTCGGGCGGCTGGATGTCGGTGATGAGGCCCCAGCGGAAGCGACCGCGCAGCCGATCCTCGAGTGTGGGGATGTTGTCCGGCATGCGATCGCTCGAGATCACGATCTGTTTGTTCGCGCCGTGCAGGGCATTGAACGTGTGGAAGAACTCTTCCTGAAGCCGTTCCTTGCCCTCCATGAACTGGATGTCGTCGATGAGCAGCACGTCGATGTCGCGATAGCGCCGCTTGAACATCGCAGGTGACTGGGTACGGATTGCGTCGACGTACTCGTTCATGAACGTCTCGGTGGAGACGTAACGAACGGTGTAGTGGCTGTAGTTCTGGTTGACGTAGTGACCGATCGCGTGCAGCAGGTGGGTCTTGCCGAGGCCAGAGGCTCCGTAGATGAACAGCGGGTTGTAGGACCGGGCCGGGGTTTCGGCCACACGGAGGGCGGCGGCGAGCGAGAACTGGTTGGACGGTCCGCTCACGAAGGTCTCGAAGGTGTACCGGGGGTTCAGCCCGTCGGTCATGGTTGGTTCGGGCGAGAGACTCGGTGGCGCAGCGGAATCAAACCTGGCGGACACGACGTTGGAGCTCTCGCCGTTCACGGCAATGCGAAGGTGCTCCACCTCGGCCTCGACGTCTACATCGATGAGCAACTGCGGGTTGGCGACGCCGATCTCCTCGAGGGCGTCGCGCACGAGGGGGAGGTAGCGATGAAGGATCTTCTCCCGGATCACCGTGTTCGGAACACCAATGCGCAGGTATCCACCATCCGCGGGCAGCGCTCTGACATCCTGAAAGGTGGAGTACCAGACAGCATCAGACACCTGCTCACGCAGGATTCCCGCAACTGCTGTCCACATCGCTTCGTGGTCGCTCACCGGCGCCGCCCCATTTTCTGCCCAAGTCTTGTCCACAGCACCGTCCACAGCCTGTGGACGGTCGCAGGACGGTTCAGGCCCGCCCGGCCGTCCTACGCTAGCACCCGAGGCGCACCTCGCTTTCAGGTGGGCCGCGCCGGCTCCTCGGAGGCCCGCTAGTTGTGGTCTGAGGGCGCATACCCCTAGCCTTGCAAGGTCGGTGCGACCAATATCGCTGGTCGTGCCCCCTGACCACGTGTTTCTCGGCCAATTCTGCGCCAAGCGTGTTCAGTCGAGATGAGGAGGCATGGGTGAAGCGCACCTTTCAACCGAACAATCGTCGCCGGGCCAAGAAGCACGGGTTCCGTCAGCGGATGAGCACCCGCGCCGGCAGGGCGATCCTGAAGGCCCGTCGGGCCAAGGGCCGCCACAAGCTGTCCGCCTGATCGACTCGCTCCGTGGCCGTGGTGACTTTCAGCGTCTCCGGGCCGAGGGTCGCCGCTGGTCGTCCGGCCCGGTGTGGTGCGTGTACCGATCGGAACCGGAACCAGCACCTTCACGCGTTGCGTTCGCCATTGGACGAAGCGTGGGCACTGCAGTGGTGAGGAACCGGATCCGCCGCAGAATGCGCGAAATTCTTCGTCAAACCTCACTGCCGGCGGGCGATTTTCTCTTCGGCATCTCTCCAGCAGGGTGCACGCTGGATGCTGCTTCGTTGCGACATCACGTCGAGACGGTGCTTGACCGCTGCCGCGGCAGGAAGGTGTCGTGATGCAACGCTTCTTGCTCCGGGGGGTGCAGTGGTACCAGGCGGGCCGAGAAGGTATGCCGTCACCCTGCCGGTTCGAGCCGTCCTGCTCGAACTACGCCCTTGATGCACTGGAGACCTACGGTGCACTGAAGGGCACCATGCTTACTATTCGCCGGTTGCTCCGCTGCCGTCCGTTCGGACCCTCCGGCTTCGACCCCATTCCCGAGAAGAGGTAGCGCCCCGGTGCTCGCGTCCATCTTTGATCCGTTGGCCAACATCTTCGCTTGGCCGTTTACGCAGTTCTATTCGCTGACGGGCAGTTACGCGTTCTCGATCATCCTCATCACCTTGGTGGTGATGCTGATCACTACGCCGCTCACGCTCAAGAGCACCAAGAGCATGCTCGAGATGCAGCGGATTCAGCCCGAGCTGAAGCGTTTGCAGACCCAGCATCGCGGTGATCGTCAGAAACTCAACGAAGAGATGATGAAGCTCTACCAGGAGCACAAGGTCAATCCGCTGGCGAGTTGTTTCCCGCTGTTGCTGCAGATGCCGGTGTTCATCGGCATGTACCAACTGCTGCGCGGCCTCACTGACAAGACCGATCCGAAGACGGGGTTCTTCCTCCCCAAGCACATCAGCAAAACCTCAACGTTGTATCAAGACTTGAGCAAGTCGAAAGAGATGCTCTCGTGGGGCCTCAACCTCGCAAAGAAACCGTCGGACATGTTCAAGGAAAGCCCTGGTAAGGGTGTTCTGTACATCCTCTTCGTGGTTCTACTGGCCTTCCTCTATTGGGTGCAGCAGCGTATGGTCGCGAACCGCGCTGTGTCACCAACCATGTCTGCCGGCCAGCAAAAGCTCATGCAGTACCTGCCGGTGGGCTTTGCGATCTTCCAGATCTTCTTCCCGATCGGACTCGTCATCTACTACCTGTTCCAGACGGTGCTGCGCATCGTGCAACAGCAGTACGTGACTCGTCGCTTCTACGGCGGCGAGGGTTCGCTTGGTCAGCAAGCGCAGGCTGCGGGCGTTGCGGCCCGAGAGATGTTCAAGGCAGACAAGTCGGCAAAGACAGCGGACCGCGCCAAGGGAACCGGCGGGCAGCGCCAAGGTGCTGCGAAGAACGCTCCGAAGAACGCTCCGAAGGGGCGCCCGGCGACAGGAGGCCGTCCTGGCTCCGCCGGTGGGCGTAATCAGCCCACTGCTCAGCGCCCTACGTCGCCGAATCGGCCCACGAAGCCGAACAAGCCCACCAAACCGAACAAGCCGCAGTCCTGACTCGGCCCCAAGAGACGGAAACAGTTGTATGGAGTGGGTAGAGACCACCGCCAAGACCATTGAAGAAGCCAAAGAACTTGCCCTCGACCAACTCGGCGTAGCCGTGGACGATGCCGAGTTCGAGGTGCTTGAGGAGCCCCGTCCGGGGTTGTTCGGGCGTACCCGCGGTGAGGCCCGCGTACGCGCACGCGTGCGCCCGACCAAGCCTCGGCCGAAGGTGGAGCGACGCGATCGACGCCGGAAGGGTGCAGATAAGCCGGATCAGACCGATGAGGCGACCGTGGCAGCTGAGGCTGACACCGAAGCCGTCGAGGCCCCTGCGCCGACCCCCAAGCCGCGTGCCGCAAAACCGGCCGCTCGCAAGCCCGCCAAGAAAACGGAGGAACCAGTGAACGACGCCAACAACACCCCGACCGTGGAAGCAGTGGCCGCAGAGGCCGAGAAGTTCATTCACGGGTTGCTCGGCGCGCTCGGCCTCGAAGGCACCACAGCGGTGCGCCACGACGGCGAGGACATTGAGGTAGATGTTGATGGGGAGAACCTCGGAGTGCTCATCGGGCCCCGGGGCACGACCTTGCTCGCTGTGCAGGACCTTGTTCGCGTGGCTGCCCAGCGCCGAATTGGCGATCACACCACTCGCCTGCGCCTAGACATCAGCGGCTACCGAGAGAAGCGCCAAGCGGCTCTCGCCCGGTTTGCGATGGAGCAGGCCGACGAAGTGGCATCCACTGGTGAGGAGCGCGTGCTCGAGCCGATGCCTTCGGCCGACCGCAAAGTCATTCACGATGCGCTGTCGATCCGCTCGGACGTGGAGACCCGTTCGGAAGGCGAAGATCCGCAGCGTCGCGTGGTGATCGCTCCGGTATCGTCCGCGAACTGAGCGGTTCCGCTCCCCGAAACGCTGAGAACCACCCTGCCATGGGTCCACTCGAGCTACTTCTCGCTGAATCTCAGCGGATTGGGCTGATTGGCCCCGGAGATCTGGGAACCGCCATTGGTCAGGCGCGTTCATTTGTCGAGGCGTTGCCGCCCGATGTACGTCGGCTGGTGGACGTCGGGTCCGGGGGAGGGTTGCCCGGGTTGGTTGTTCTGGCCGATCGCCCCGACATCGATGTGACGCTCGTGGATCGCAAGGAACGATCCTGTGACGTCTTGAGACGGGCGGTTCGGGCCCTCGGCGCCATGGACAGAGCCCGGGTGGTTCTCGCGGACCTGGAGACATTGGGTCAGGACCCGGTGTGGCGCGGCGCCTTTGATGCGGCGACGGCTCGAGGGGTGGCATCGCCCGCAGAAGTCGCTGAATTGGTGCTTCCGTTGGTACGGCCGGGTGGAATCCTGGTGGTGAGTGTGGCCGGTGCTGGGGAGGCGTGGCCCGACGATGGGCTGGCCCGTCTCGGGGCCAGCGTCCGGCGACGCGAGGCCGGTCTGATGGTGGTGGAGGCGGGAGATTGCCCGTCGGTCTTTCCACGTCGGCGGCGGGTTCCTGCAGTCTTTGACCGTGGGCCGCAGTAGCCACAGCGGTTGTTCCACGTGGAACCTTTGCCCCTCGCTGCGGTTGTTCCACGTGGAACAAAACCCTCGCATACAGGACAAAGATGGGTCGGCTGACCTACTTGGACCCACCCGGACCGACAAGTATCCTCCTGTTGCACCGGGGTCCTCCGGTGACAATGATGTAGCCGACCGGAAAGCAGCGAGACATGAGCGACCAAATCCCCGGCAACACAGGCCCCCGGCCGTTGCCGCGAGTGATCGCGGTGGCGAATCAGAAGGGTGGAGTGGGTAAGACCACCACGGTGGTCAACCTCGGAGCCTGTCTGGCAGAACTCGGATACCGCACGCTCATCGTGGATCTCGATCCCCAGGGCAATGCGTCAACGGGGGTCGGTATCACGGAGGAGCGCCGCCGGGAGACGTCGATGTATCACGTCCTTATCGACGACGAACTCCCGATGGAGGAGGCGACGTTTCCCACCGACGTGCCCAATCTGTTCATCGTTCCCGCCAGCCTTGATTTGGCCGCCGCCGAGGTGGAGCTTCGTTCCGGTTTCGCCGCCGAGCTGTATCTCCGGGCGGCCTTCGAACGCTCGAAACTTGATTACGACTTCGTGCTGATTGACTGCCCGCCCTCGCTCGGTCTGTTGACCACGAACGGCCTTGCCGCAGCGCAGGAAGTGCTGATCCCGATCCAGTGTGAGTATTACGCCCTCGAAGGCACTGGCCAGTTGCTGGTCACACTCGAGAAGGTTCGAAAGAAGCTGAACCGTTCTCTGGAACTGTCCACGGTGGTCTGCGTGATGTATGACGCTCGAACCAACCTGGCAGATCGGGTGATTGAGGTGGTTCGCGAGAACTTCGGGGACAAGGTGTGCAAGACCGTGGTGCCTCGAACCGTCCGCTTGTCGGAGGCACCCGAGCTCGGCCAGCCGATCATCCTGTTCGACTCGTCCTCTCGCGGCGCCATTGCGTACCGGGAACTCGCCAAGGAGGTCAGCGGTGGCACCTCGCCCAGGAACCGGTAAAGGTCTGGCCGGCGTCTTCAACAAGGCGTATGAGGCGTATGCGAACGACAGCGAGCTCGACGAGATCCTGCTCGACTCGGTAGTACCGAATCCGAATCAGCCCCGGGTCCACTTCGACGAAGCGACGCTCGCTGACCTGTCGGAGTCGATTCGGGAACTGGGGGTACTGCAGCCCATCCTCGTGCGTCGGCTGGCGGGCGACAGTTACCAATTGATCGCCGGGGAACGGCGTTGGCGGGCTGCCCGAATGGCGGGGTTGCAGCGAATTCCTGCAGTGATCCGCATGTCGACGGATCTCGAATCCATCGAGCAGGCAATTGTCGAGAACCTCCATCGGGAGGATCTCACGCCGCTGGAGGAGGCCTCGGCCTACCAGCAACTCATCGAGGAGTTCTCCTACACCCACGAGAAGTTGGCCGAGCGTCTCGGCAAGGGCCGTACGTCCATCACGAATACCTTGAGGCTTCTTCAGTTACCGCCCAAGATTCAAGAACTGCTCGCTGATGGTCGGCTCTCGGCCGGACACGCAAGAGCGTTGCTCGGCACGAACGACCTCCGTTTTCAGGAAGGCCTCGCCCTTCGCGCTGCCCAAGAAGACTGGTCGGTGCGGTCGGTCGAGCAGGCAGTGCGCGAACGCGAGAATGGCCAACCCTCGGGGGGCAACGAGACCCCGGCGAAGAAGGTCGCCCGAGAGCGACTTCGGCCTCCGGCGGTGCTCGAGGTGGAGCAACTGCTTGGGGATTACTTGGCGACCTCGGTGGCGGTCGCTGTGGGTTCGAGCCCAGGCAAGCTCGTGATCGACTTCGCCGATCTTGCCGATCTTGACCGGATTTACCGGCAGATCGTCAGCCCCGCCTCGTACGAGTAAGTACCCATACCCCTGCTGAGCAGGTCAGATGTGGTTCGTTGCAGGGTGCATCAGGATGGAACTCTCAACGTCCACATGATGTGGAAAACCCTGTGGATAAACCATCAAGTGGTGGCTGAGGGAGGGAAGCTGGCATTGATCCAGATTTCCACAGCTTGTGCACAGCCCTGTGCGAGGGCGCTTGCATTGTCCGCCACGGAGCGAACGGGCCCGAGCCGACACAGCACGGCCGGCATCCGGGTTTCACGGAGAAGCGGGAGCCGAATCCCCTCGACGCGCGGGGTGCTCGGCAGCAGGGGCCGCAACGTTTGGGCCAACTGCTCAGCGAGCGCACGTCCGGCTGTCGACTCGAAGGCGGGCACTTGGTAGTAGAAGAACTCCGAAACCGGCTCGATGCCTGCCTCGAGGCCGAGGTACACGTGAGCGCGGAACCGGTTCGCCGCATCGGCCTGGGCATTCGCGTCGGGTTCGTCGACCAAGATGACGTCGGCGCCCTTGGCGCGGGCCGTCCGGGCGATGGCCCTGGCGAGACTGCTCAGACCGCCGAACTGGCCGACCACGATGCGGCAGTCCACGAAGTGTGGGAGCGAGCGGATGCGTTCGGCTTCTCGCAGGGCGGAAACCCCAGGCCCCTGTCCGGACTGGCGACCGAGTCGATCGAGTGACCGGATTGTCTCGGGCCCGCACACCCCGTCACCCGGCATGCCGCAACTGCGCTGGAACTCGAGCAGCGCATTCGCTGTGCGCGGCCCGAAGATCCCGTCCACACGACCCGCGTCGAACCCGAGGCGGCACAACTCCCCCTGCAATGCCGTGACGTCGTCGCCACGCATGTTCGGCGAGGTGAGTTTCAGCAACCGGTCACCGAGACCCCAGCCCGCCTCGACCAAAGCGTTCCACGTCTCCTCGTCACACACGCCGGTCGGCCGCAATCCGCGTGCCTCCTGAAAGCGCGCCACCGATTCCTCGGTGGCTTCGCAGTAGGCACCGATCTCTGCCGGCGACGCGCCAAAGCCAACGTAGGAAAGCCTGCGCTGGAGATCCCGCACGGCTTCGCCGCGCTGACCAGGAATCAGAGGGAAGGGGTCAAGAACTCCTGCAGGTCCGCCAGCAAGGCGCTCTTGCCCTTCGCGCCGACGAGGCGCTTCTTGATTTCCCCGTCCTGAATCACGAGGAGCGTCGGAATGCTCATCACGTTGAATCGAGCGGCGAGTTCTTGGTTCGTATCCACGTCCACCTTGGCGACTTGGATGCCGGGCTGTTCCCTCGCCAACTCCTCCAGGATCGGAGCGATCATCTTGCATGGTCCGCACCATTCAGCCCAGAAATCAACGAGTACCGGCTTGTCCAAAGACTTGACGGTTTCGTCGAAGGTGGCAGTCGAGAGATTGAGGATTCCGTCAGACATTTCGGGAATTCCTTTCGTATGAGAAACGTAATGGTAGTCGGACCAACGCTCGGCCTGCTGAGAACATTCCCGACCCTATTGGTCGGATTTTGGTCGCTTACGCGGAGTGTTGGCCCTCGAGCCATCTCTCGGCATCGATTGCGGCCATGCAACCCGACCCGGCAGCGGTAATCGCCTGTCGATATGTGTGGTCCTGAACGTCTCCGCAAGCAAACACGCCGTCGACGTTCGTGTACGACGAGTTCGGCTGGGTGATGAGATAGCCGTTCTCGTCGGCATCGAGTACCCCGGTGAACAGGTCCGTGTTCGGGCGGTGTCCGATCGCGAGGAACAGTCCGGTGACGGGGAGGGTCTGGCGAACGCCGGTCTCGGTGTGCTCGGCAACGAGGCCCTCGAGGCGTTCCTCGCCGAGCAGGTCAACCACCGTGTGGTTCCAAAGCATCTCGATCTTCGGGTTCGCTGCTGCGCGGTCACGCATGATCTTGGACGCACGCAGCGTGTCGCGTCGATGAATGAGGATCACCTTGCTAGCGAATTTGGTGAGGAACGTTGCTTCCTCCACCGCCGTATCGCCGCCGCCCACTACGGCGATCTCGTGGCCACGGAAGAAGAAGCCGTCACACGTGGCACACGTGGACAACCCGTGCGACAGCAGACGCTGCTCGGCCTCGAGGCCGAGCATGAGTGACTGGGCACCGGTGGAGACGATGATGCTGTTTGCCTGATACTCGGTGTCGCGCACCCAGACGCGGAACGGGCGCGACGAGAAGTCCACACGGGTGACCTTCTCGGTGAGGTACTCGGCACCGAAGCGGGCGGCCTGTTCACGCATGTTCTGCATCAACTCCGGGCCGGTGATCCCCGTGGGCCAGCCGGGAAAGTTCTCGATGTCCGTGGTGAGCATCAGCTGACCGCCGGGTTGATCGCTTGTCGACGACGGTTCGCCCTCGATGACCAAGGGTTCTAGGTTGGCCCGGGCGGTGTAGATCGCGGCGGTGAGTCCCGCAGGTCCGGATCCGATGATGATGACGTTGCGTACGGGCATTGCTCAGCTCTCTACAGGGGCGTGGCGCTTGGCCATCAGGAACGACCCGAACGCAACGAACAGCGCACCCACAACGATGTCGGCGATCCACACCGAGGTGTTGTGGTCGATGTTCGCGTCGCCCGCGAAGATTGCCCAGCGCGCACCGGTGAAGAGGAGCGTCACCGATCCTGCGATCGTGATCATCTTGCGCGAGCGGATGAGGCCCGTGATAACGATGAGCACAGCGACGAGTGCGAGCATCCCAACGATCCACGCCGCAACCGTGCCCATGTCCCAGAGGAGATAGGTCTGCACGGACCGCATCGAGGCGATCAGTGCGAGTACCAGTGCAACCAGACCGGCAAACGCGGCAACAATGCCGAACACAATGCCGTTGGTGACTTTGACGGCCCGGTTCGTCAGGTTCCGTCGAACGATCTGAATGAATCGATCAACGGTGTCTGCTGCTTGCTTGGGCCACTCGGGATTGAGTGGGTTGAAGGCCATGTGGCCAGCCTAACCGTGTGCGTCGTCAGCCCGTAAGCGACGCACGTGCGTCGACATCGCACGTCTCAGGATTCACCACGAGCACCCCGACGGCGTTCTCCGCGGAAGGGACGAGGAACAGCAGTGACCGGCGGTCCATCCAGAGCACTTGGGCCACAGGAACCCCGTTGATGGCCGAGCAAGGGTTCGTCATCGGGGGGACACGGTCGGTTACCCCACGCTGAACGAACGCCAGCGCGATCCCGCGCAGTTCCGCAGCGGAACGGGCCGTGAGGATCTGCTCGGTGTTGTCTGCGCTCGCTGTATCCGCAGTCGGACCCGGGTCCTCGGCATCCGAGTTGGCCACAACTGCTGCTGGTTCGAGCTGCCGGGTGTCGCTCGGTCCAACCTCGGCGGTGACCGGGGTTGGCTCAGGTTGTGGTGTTTGATCCGTTGCCGTCCGGTTGGTTGCGGTGATCTCGGCGGCGCTCTTCGCGGCGACCGGTTCGTTGTTGGACGAGCGGCCGGCGACGGACCCGATCACGATGCCGAGCGCTGCGATGGCGGCTGCCGCGGCCAGCGCGGGGGCGAGACGCTTCGCCCGCCGGATTCGCGCTGTCTCGAGGGAGGCAACCGGCGCCGGCGCGAGTGCGTCGAGCGCAGCGGCGAGGTGCTGCTCACGCAGTGCTCTCGGGGGCTCGGGGTTCTGTGCAAGGAGCGAGCGGAGCGACTCGAAGTGTTCGGAGAGTGCGCTGACGCGGTGGTCTGCGTGGGATTCAACCTGTTCAGCGGGGGTGAGCATGCCGTCTACCTGGGCGCTGGAAACCTCGACCACGTGCTGGTCGGGGTAGTCGGCGTTCGAGCCGGCAGCGGGAGTGGTCGGCTCGGTCATGGCTGGTTGGTTTGATGGTTGTGGGGACCGGGTTGGTTCCCGAGTTCTTTGGCGAGCAGGGCCCGACCCCGCGCGATGCGGGAGCGGACCGTCCCAATCGGCACGTTAAGGGTCTCGGCGATGGCGTCATAGTCGAGGTCGGCCACGTCCCGGAGCACCACCGCAATGCGGAAATCCTCCGGCAGTCGCCCGAGCGCGGCCTGCACCGCCATTTGGTCCACGACGGTGCTGTCGAAGGGGCGGGTGGCGATGAGTTCGGAGACCGAGAACGTCTCGTCGAGCGGGGTGGTCGGCCGCCGTTTGCGCCGGCGCAGGTGGTCGAGGCAGGTGTTCGTGGCAACCCGGTAGAGCCAGGTGCCGAACTGGGCGTTGCCATCGAACGAGGCCAGGCCGCGAACGGCCGCAATCAGGGCGTCCTGTGTGGCGTCGGCGGCGTCGGCGTCGTGGTGGAGGATCCGACGGCAGACGGCATACACCCGGTCGTAATGACGCCTCAGCAGTTGGTCGAGGGCCTGGCGATCCCCGGCGCGCGCTGCGGTAACGAGAGCGAGATCTCCGGCGCCGCCATCCGCCCCTGCATCCGATACCACGGTTGGCGTCAGTCCTGGGCGGGCCCGAAGGAGATCTCGGAGAACCCTCCGCGGAACGGGTTCGACGAACTGCAACCCTTGTCACGGGCGACTTCGCGCAACATGAGTAGGAGGTATCTTCCCGGCTGGTTGAGCACGATCGAGGAGGCCTTGGACTTCTGGCTCGCGTTCTGCGAGATCGGTTGGCCCCAGTCCTCGAGCAGCGCAGCAGGGCTTGACGATGCGTAGATGTCCACGTTCCACGGCGCGCTCGGGAAGTTGAGTGTGAGCAGACCCTGAGCGGGCCCGCTCAGCTTCACGATGAGGCCGACTCCTTGTTTGGCGCCGAAATATTGGTTCTGGTAGCAGGTGGTGAGCCACGCCGTTGCGGTCTTGGCGTCCCGGGCGAGCCGCACCTTGGACTCGTTCTCGGTGCCGTCGCCCTTCGGATCGAAACTGGTGAGGGCCGACACCTTGGAGTTCGTGATCGGAACCGGTTGGCCGTCCGGGGTGGTGAGCGAGGTTCCGCTGATCGCAGTGCTGTCCGCCGGTCGTTCCTTGGGGCCGTTGCGAAGCGACGCCCAGAGCACACCACCGGCCGCGAGGGCCGTGATGAGTAGCCCTGCGATCACGAAGGTGGGCGTGCTCCGGCGGCGCGGAAGCGCACGGTTCGGTTGGGGCCGGGGGCGCGTGCCGTTGGGCGGGGTGGGCGCGCGGTCTGTGCGCTCAGAGCGCGCTGCCGGTCCGCCACTGCGAGTATCGAGGCCCTGCCACAGCCCGCTGCCTGCGCCATTGCTACGGATTTCCTCGACGATGGCAACGACTTCGGCTCCCGAGGCCGGGCGGTTGGCCGGGTCTCGGGCGAGCAGACGCTTCACGAGATGGAGAAGCCCGGGGTGCAGTTGGGGCCGCAGTTTGCCGAGTGGTGTGGGATCGCGCTGCACCCTGGCAAGTGCGGTCTCGGCATCGGTGGCCCCCTTGAAGGGCACTTTGCCGGCGAGGCACTCGTACAGGACCAGACCAAGTGAGTAGAGGTCGGCGCGGCCGTCGAGTTCGTGACCACGGACCTGTTCCGGTGACAGGTACTTGGCGGTCCCCATCATCACGTTCTCGCTCGTCAGGTCTTGGTTCGCTGCGCCCGAGAGCACCTTTGCGATCCCGAAGTCCGTGAGCAGGACGTGTCCGTCGGGGGTGATGAGGATGTTCCCGGGTTTCACGTCCCGGTGAATGATCGGTTCCTTCGCACGATGTGCAGCATCGAGCGCGCCCGCAACCGACGCAGCGATGTTCAGGGTCTGCTCGGGCGACAGGTGCTTCTCTGCGTCGAGCAGGTCGCGCAGGCTCTTGCCCGGCACGAACGGCATGACGACTGCCTGTCGGCCGTCATGCTCGACACTGTCGTAGATCGACACGATGTTCGGGTGGTCAAGTTGAGCGACGATCCGTGCCTCTCGGCGGAATCTCTCAATTGCCGTGGCATCGCCGGCGAGTTGCTGCTTGAGCACCTTGACCGCAACAACGCGGTCGAGATAGAGATCCGTTGCGAGCCAGACCTCGGCCATGCCCCCGAGCGCGAGCTTACGATCGAGGCGATAACGGCCCGCCAGAACGGTCTCGGATTCGGACGGATGAACCACCGTTCTCCGACGCTAGTTGTCGAGCATCAACAAATATCGGCATACCGCCCTCGGGCGGTCACTCAGCGGTCTGGAACAGCACGGCCATCGTGCCGCGCCCGGCATGCGTGCCGATGACCGCACCGATGTCGCCCACGAGGATCTCGCCGGGCGCATAGGGCCGCAGCATCTCCACGAATGCGTCGACGTCGGAGCAGTCTGCGTGGGCCACGGCCACCCGGGTGACGTTGCGGTGCTCCCGAACCCGGTCGACGAGGAAGGCCAGGGCCTTGGCGCGTGTGCGCTGCTTGCCGCCCTCGTGAACCACGCCGTTGCGACACGTAATGATCGGCTTGATGGCGAGCGCGGAGGCGAGGAAGGCCTTGGCCCCGCCGATGCGTCCACCCTTCTTGAGGTTGTCGAGGGTGTCGAGCGCCGCCCACACGTGCGTGCGGGGCACGAGGCCGCGGACGACATCGGCCACTTCCTCGAGTCCTTTGCCCCCGCGTGCGGCCTCGGCAGCGGCGAGGACCATCATTCCGAGACCGAGCGACACCGACAGCGAGTCGATCACGACGACCGGGATGGTTCCGGCCACCTCCTCGGCAGCCAGTTGGGCGCTCTGCATGGTGGCCGAGAGTGCGCTCGACAGCGACACCACAACGATCCCGTCGGCGCCCGCCGCGGCAAGCGATTCGTAGGCGCTCGTGAAGTTCCCGATCGACGGGGCGGCGGTAGCCGGCAGCCCGGCCGAAGCAGAGCACCGGGCCCAGAACTCTGCAGTGGTGAGCTCCTCGCGGTCCACGAACTCTTCGTCACCGAAGCGGATCTTCAGGGGGACAACGGTTACCCCGTACTCCAGAAGGGTTGCGGCGGGTAGGTCGCAGGCGCTGTCGGTGACGATGCGGATGGTCATGAGCAACACACCTTCTTCATGGGCGGGACCGTGATTGACACCATGGTGGCGGAGGCTAGTCCGGTCACGGCGTTGGTGGCCCCGTCCGGTGCGTTACCGTCGTGTCCGGTGAAGAGTCCGGCCACGAATACGGCGTCGCTCGCAGATGGTTCCGGGCAGGTGGTCGGGTGGATGCTGCGCGCCGACGACTGTGTGGCCAGGGTCCGCCCCTGGCCGGGTGAGCCGGGCACCGTGCAGCTCATCACGCTGGAGCAGAGTGCACCGCCCGCCCGGGTGATTCACCGATGGACGGAGGAGTTGGGTCGGGCCGGTGTTCGCCTGATCCGGACGGGTGCACTCGGCCCGACCATTCAGCCGTCATACCTCGAGTGCGGGTTCTCGGTCCGCCAAGAGCTCAGCCTGTTGAGCCACGGGCTCGTCGGTGTGAGAGGTTCGGTTGTGCCCTCGGAATCCCTCCTGCTCCGACGTGGGCGCCGGACGGACCTCGCGTCGCTCGCGCTCATCGACCGCAGCGCGTTCGGGCCGATCTGGGCAATGGACGTCCACGGTGTCGCTGACGCCTGTCAGGCCACCCCGCACCACCGGCTCCGCATCGCGCTCGGAGGCTCCTCGGTGATCGGCTTTGCGGTCTCCGGCCGGGCCGGGCGCAGCGCGTATTTGCAGCGTCTCGCCGTGGCACCGGAATCCCAGGGGAACGGCGTCGGTCGGGCGCTCACCGTGGACGCACTGCGCTGGGCGCGTCGTCAGCGGTGCACCTCCATGATGGTGAACACTCATGTGGAGAACGAGACAGCGCTCGCTCTGTACCGGTCACTCGGATTTCAGGAACTGGCATATCGCCTTGCCGTCCTGGAGCGCCCGCTCCCGTGATTGACCTCCGTTCCCGGCCCCGTGGCCGTACTGCGCGACTGCTGGCAACACTGGGTCTCCTCGCGGCCGTTGGGCTGGCGGGACTGGGCAACGACGGTGAGGCGCTCGCCGTCACGTCCCCGGTTTTTCTGATCGCCGCCCCCTTGAGCATTGCCCCGGCCGGGACGATCACGGTCGACCTGCGGCTGCCGGACGGTGCCAGTGCACCGACTGAGGTGAAGGTGTCTGGGCGGCGGATTTCCGACACGGGCGGAAACCTCGGCGGGCTGCTTGCTGCTGTCGGTACGGCGGAGGACACCGTGCTGCTCGCTGGACCTGCCGTCACGACGACGGATGGCACCGTTCGCCTCAGCATCCCCACGGAGACCGCTACGAATCTGGCCGGATCGCTCTCGCTCGTGAAGTCGGGTACCTACGCGCTGGAGGTGCGGATTCCGGGTGCCGCCGCACTCACCATCCCAATGGTCCGGCGCGCCGATTCAACGCCGTTCAGTCCCGTACCCGTCACGTTCGTGCTGGATCTCGACGCACCGCTCAGTCTGCAGCCCGATGGGTCCACGAGCATCTCGGACGCAACCCGCGACGCCGTCATCCGGCTCACGAAGTTCCTCGCGGCCTCGACGGTTCCCGTGGCGGTGTCCGTCCGGCCCGAATTGGTCGACAGCCTGATGCGGTCCGATCAGCAAACGGACCGCGACCTCGTGAACTCGCTCGCCGAGTCGTTCGGCCGACAGCGCCTGCTCTCGTCCCCGTACCTGCACATCGACCCGAGCGTGGCGGCCAACGCGAATGCATCGGCAGATTTCACGAACCAGTTGCGGTTCGGTGAGGACACGCTGAGCAACGCGTTGCGCCGTCTCCCAGACCGTCGGATTTGGGTAGCGAACGAGGCGCTCTCCCCCGCCGGGTCGCTACTCGTGCGGAATCTCGGCGCGGCCGTCGTGGTTCAGGCCGCTGGGATCGCAACAGATCGAGCCGCTCCTGGTACAGCACGTCCCGATGGGGGTGTGGTCCAGCCGGTGCTCGTACCGTCGGACATCCACGAGGAACTCGCTGCGGCGGCCGAGGACCCGGTTCTCGCGGCCCACATCATCGCGGTGGGGCTCCTGCGCTCCAAGCAGGTCGAGTCTCGGCCCGCAGTAGTGATCATGCCGGATCTCGGCACGGCGAATGCCGAAGTGCTCGCGGCTCTTACGTCGCTGCTGTCGCTCAGCGACGTACTCCGGGCGGTGGACATTGAGCAGGTAGGGGTGGGCACCTCGACACCCGCCGGCAGCGGCGCTACGGCCGTGGGCGACTTCTCCGCGGCGCACGCAAGGCGGGCCAAGCTGTTGAAGTTGGTTGCCGGCACCGCGGCAATCATTCCCTCGAGTGACCGCCGCAGGATCGACTGGTCGATTCGTGCCGACGTCCTGCTCGACACCCGACTCGCCGATGACGACCGCGCGGCGTACGAGACCCAGTTGCGGGCAGACCTGCTGGATGTCCAGAACAACGTCGTTCTCCAGGCTCCGAAGGCCGTGAACCTCGGTGACCGCAACGCCAGCATTCCGGTGACCATCCAGAACAACAACGACGTGCCCATCACGGTCACGGTGCGTCTGGTGAGCGGCAAGCTGACGTCGCCGCCGACGAGTGAGGAACTGACGGTGGAGCCCGGCGCCACCGAGTTCGTCCGTATCCCGGTTAGGGCGCGCAGCAGCGGCCGCTTTCCCGTTACCGCTCAATTGCTTGCACCCGGCACCAAGACCGTGATCGGCAAGAAGGCGGTCATCAACGTCCGTGTGGGACGGCTTACCGGTCTCGGCATCGTTTTCACGTTCGCGGCTGGCCTCGTGCTGCTGTCGTGGTGGGTGCAGCACTTCCGTCGTCGCGTCCGCAGGGACGAGACCGCCGAGTTCGAGCGCCGCAAGCTTGCTGGTCTGCCGATCGACGACTTCGACGAATTATTCGACGACCCGGATGGGTTCGTGCCCGATCACGACAGACGCCGGGACGATCCGCCGCGTTCGTCCTGATTCGGCCGCTGGCCGCGGGTACCGTTTGGTGCTGTGACCGTTCTGTTCTCCACTCACCCTGCGTACCTGGAACACGTGTCCGGTCGGGAGCACCCCGAGCGCCCGGCCCGGCTCGGAGCAGTGATCGACGGCACCAAGGACGCGAACGTGGCGGACGCGTTGGTGGCCCTCGAGCCGCGGCACGCAACGCGAGAGGAACTGCTGCGCGTCCACCCGGCGTCGTACCTCGATCACATCGAGCAGTTCTGCGCAGCCGGTGGCGGCAAGCTGGATGCGGATACGCGGGTGGTCGAGGCGTCATGGAAGGCAGCCACGCTTGCGGCCGGCGCCGGGCTCGCCGCCATCGAGGCGCTGCAGCGGGGCGAGGCAGGGGCATCGGCAGCGTTCTGCGCCGTGCGCCCCCCGGGACACCATGCGACTATCCGTCAGTCGATGGGGTTCTGCATCATCTCCAACGTTGCGGTCGCCGCGGCGCATCTCGCGGCGCAGGGTGAGCGCGTGATGATCGTTGACTACGACGCACACCACGGCAATGGAACCCAGGACGTGTTCTACGCCGATCCGCGGGTGCTCTACGTATCGCTCCACCAGTGGCCGCTCTACCCGGGCACGGGATCCGCTCGCGAGGTGGGTGAGGGGGACGGCCTCGGCACCACGCTCAACCTGCCGATGCCGCTGTTCGCGACCGGCGATCGTTATCTCGAGGCCATCGACGGCGTGATGGCTGATGTGGCGAGGAATTTCGCGCCCACGTGGATCATCATCTCCGCCGGCTTCGACGCCCACCGCAACGACCCGATCACCGATCTGGGGCTCTCGGCGGGCGACTACCAACTCATCAACGAGCGCTTGCTGCAGTTCGCGCCGGCGGGCCGCCGCCTGGTTGTCCTCGAGGGCGGATACGACCTCGACGCATTGCGCATGTCCTCGGCGGCAACGCTGGCGGCCCTGCTCGGCCGCAACTACCAGCCCGAGCCGCCCACCTCGGGAGGACCGGGCGAGCACGTGGGCAGCGGTGTGCGCGAGTTCTGGCAGGAGCACGGCCTGCTCTGATGCAGCAGTAACCTGCACGGACCATGTTCCCCGAGCGCTTCGCCCCTGTCCTTGCGGAGCTTCAGCCACTCGCTGACCGGTTCACCGCTGCCGGTCACCGCTTGTTCATCGTCGGGGGAATGGTTCGAGACCTGCTGCTCAACCGGTTCTCGGGCGGCGACTTCGATCTCACCACCGAGGCGCGGCCCGACGAGATCAAGAAACTGCTCAGCGGGTGGGCCGATGCGGTCTGGAATCAGGGCGAGAAGTTCGGCACCATCGGCGCGCGCAAGGGCGAGCGCACGTACGAGATCACCACCCATCGGGGTGAGAGCTACACACCGGAGTCGCGCAAGCCCGAGGTGACGTTCTCCGACGACATCGAGATGGATCTTTCGCGCCGGGACTTCACGGTGAACGCCATGGCGCTCGAGGTCACCAGCGCATCACCGACTCTGGTCGATCCGTTCGGCGGTGCTGCGGATCTGCTCACCAAAACTCTGCGCACACCTCTGTCGCCGGAGATCAGCTTCAGCGACGATCCGCTGCGGATGATGCGAGCGGCCCGCTTCGTCGCTGGCTACCAGTTGACGCCGGAGCCCGCGCTGGTGGCGGCCGTGAAGGAGATGCACGGACGCATCGCAATCGTGTCCGGCGAGCGGATACGTGACGAGTTCGACAAGCTCATCACACTGGAGCACCCTGCGAGCGGGTTGTGGTTCCTGGTGGACACCGGCCTCGCCGACGAGTTCCTCCCCGAGCTTGCTGGGCTGCGCCTCGAGCAGGACCCGATCCATCGCCACAAGGACGTGCTCACCCACACCATCGCGGTTGTGGAGAACGTGCGCCGGGAAGCGCACCCGTCCTTCGACTTCCGCCGCACCCGCTTGGCGGCCTTCTATCACGACATCGGCAAGCCGCGTACGAGGTCGTATCGCAAGGGCAAGGGTGTGTCGTTCCACCACCACGAGGTGGTGGGTGCGCGCATGACACGTGAGCGCATGCAGACATTGCGGTACTCCAACGAGGACGTCGAGCAGGTGACGAAACTCGTGGAGCTTCACCTGCGTTTCCACACCTACAAGATGGGCTGGACCGACGCAGCCGTGCGTCGCTACGTGCGTGATGCCGGCAGCTTGCTCGTCGAGCTGAACGTGCTCACCCGGTGTGACTGCACCACCCGCGACGAGCGCAAGGCCGTGATGCTGTCCAAGCGCATGGACGATCTCGAGGTGCGCATAGCGGAGCTTGCCGAGTTGGAGGAGATCGAGCGGATCCGGCCCGAGCTGAACGGCAACGAGGTCATCACGCACCTCGGGATCACCCCCGGCCCGGCTGTGGGCAAGGCGATGGACTTCCTGCTCGAGCTACGCCTCGAGGAGGGTCCGCTCGGGCGGGACGAGGCGTTGCGTCGCCTCGACGAATGGTGGGCCGCCCAGCAGGGCTAGACGCCCAGTTTGCGCGCCCGGATCACGAGCGTGCACGGAGCGTTGTCAGCGGGCCGCCGCGTATCGAACAGTTCCTGGAGGCTGTCGACACGGAAGTTGGATCGGTACAGCGCCATGTACCAGTCGCCGACGCTGCGGACCCGGCTCCCATAGCGCTGCTGCAATTCCGCCGGATCCGCGAGGCCGTGAGCCGGATGGCTGGCGGAGATGACGAGCGGCGCTTCGGGCTTGAGCACCCGGTGGACCTGGCGAAGGACGCGGGCGAGGTCGTCAACGTGGTCCAGCGTGCCGGCAGCCACCACGAGGTCGATCGATGCGCTGGTGGCAAAGCCAAGGTCTGCGAGGTCGCCCTCGTGAAACTCGATACGAACGCCGGCCTCCTCGCCAGCGCGACGCAGGCCGAGGATTCGTTCGGGGTCCGAGTCGATCGCCATCGCCTTGGCCCCCTGTTCGGCCAGGGCCAGAGCGTTCATCGCGCCGGAGATGCCGAGCTCGAGCGCTCGCTTGCCGCTCGGATCCGCGCACAGACGCAGGTTGGAGTCGTCGGGGATCTGGGGGCCGTAGGAGATCGAGCGGGGCACGCATACATCTTCTCGCACCGGTGCCGCTCATGTGTGGCGATCTACTCAGTAACCTCGCCGTTATGGGTTTTGGTGCGTCGTCGCTACGTGGGGCCGCAGGCCTGCGCGGTGCCGTCGTCGACCACCGCTTTGCCCGCCGTCACCTCATCAATGAGTTCCGGCGCGGGCGGTTGCGCAAGGACCAGGTGTGCGACGCCCACCCCGAGCTCATCCGCGCTGCCACCAACTTCGGTGCACCCACGCAGGTCCGTTGCCCGATCTGCGACGAGCGCGAGGTCGTTCTCGTCACGTACGTGTTCGGTCCGCGCCTGCCTGCCTTTGGGCGGGTGGTGTCCACCGCAGCGCAGATGCAGACCCTCAGCCGAAGCAGCGACGACCTCGCTGCCTACGTCGTTGAGGCGTGTACCGGATGTCGCTGGCACCATTTGCTGCGCGTGCTGCCGATCGGTGGCCGAAAGAAGCGGGCTGCGCCGCAGCAGGCCCAGGGTTAGCGGGTCTCAACCCTCGGCAGGTACGTGGGGGTAGTGGGTGCAGCAGGCGTAGCACCAGTGCTCCACCTCATCGAGCGTGTGGTCCGAGCCCTCGTTTTCCCGGCCCGGCGGTACGACATATCGCCGGTGCACCGCAAGCAGGGAGTCGCCTTGGCTCCCGCAACTCTCACAGGTCTCGTCCACGTCGGCGACGCTACCGTGAGCCCATGGAGCGGCGAAGAACCGGTGGGCGCACAACCGGCGCTGCGCTGCAGGTCGGTGCCGTGCTCGCTCTCCTGCTCGGTGCGTGTGGTTCGTCGGGCTCGATGCCTACCCCCGGTTCGACGGCGCCGCTTGCCGTCGGAACGGTGCGACCTGACGGGTTCGAGTCCGTCGAAGTAATCATCCGCCGGGCCGACGGCTCGGTATGTCGGCTGTGCACCTATCTGGCGAGTACTCCACCGCAGTGGCAGCGTGGGTTGATGTACGCCACAGACCTCGACGGTCGCGATGGCATGCTGTTCCGGTTCCCCGATCCGAATGCCAACCGTTTCTCCATGAGGGACACCGTGATGCCGTTGACCGGTGTGTGGTTCGCCGATGACGGTGCCTTCGTGGAGGCCATCGACATGGATCCCTGTCCGGATGACGAGGCGTCGTGTCCTACCTATGGCCCGGACCGGCTTGCCCGGAGCGTGCTCGAGGTCCCGCAGGGAGCGCTTGCCCGCCTGCGGGTCGGCCCGGGTGCGCGCCTCGAGTCAATCGGTGGTCCCTGCACCGGTCAACCCCTTCGCTGAGGCTTGGCGCCTGCTGCGGTAGCGTTGGGGTCAATGAACGACTAGGTGGGGCACCGATGAAACTGCAGAACGTGGCAAGTCGGGTGGCTGCGGTCGCCTTGGTGTTGGCGCTCGGCACCGTGGTGTCGTGCAGCGCCGAGCGTGCTGGAACGATTCCGGGGTCAACGACGCCACCCATTTCGGTCACGATCGGCGATTGTGCACCAGCAGCCGGTGTCACCGTGGTGACCTGGTCAGGTGTCTCGACGCGCTCGGTGCGCGTGGAATACCGCAACGCGTCCGGCGAAGCGGTGCAGAGCGACTGGAAGAACCTGGCCAAGGCTGTTGCGAGCGGAAGCGCCAACGTCACCACCCCCGCAGCGGCGCCTTCGGGGCTGTGGTCCGTGTGGGCTGTGACGCTGGCGCCCAACTCCAATGGTGGGGGAACGGACCTCCTGACGCGCGAGTTCGCCGATTGCGGCACCGTCACGACGCCGACTACGACGCAGACCGTGCCCCCCGTGCCCACAGAGCCCACCATGGTGGTCCAGACAATCGCCCCGGATCCCACCACCACCGTCAAGTAGCCACCCGGTCACTGCCCGGGTTGGGCGCATGTCGGTGCAGGTATCGGCCTAGAACGGGCTGAGCCCCATCCGGTTGCGCACCGCCACCATCTCGCCGAGATGGTTGAGCACGTGGCCGATGCACTCCCATTGAACAAACCAAGAGACCGGCTTGTCGGTCCACATGGCATGCAGCCACGGCACGGAATCCACGCTCACCAGCCCGTACTTGCGTAGGCGCTCGGAGGCGGGCGGGATCTCGTCGAGTTGGGTGAGGTCGGCGGTGGCGATCCAGGCCGCTGTTTCGCCGTGGACGGCTGCGACGTAGTGGAGCAGGTGAGGGACCTGAATGTTGGCCACCACCCCGTCGTCCTCGGCTTCGGGAAGGCCCTTGTGGGGCAACAGGTTGGTGAGCCCGAGTCGGTCCCGCCAGCTGTTGACGAGGGGCGATTTGGCGCAGATGACGGCCTGCAGCGCCATGTCGGCATGCAGGCTCACGTGGAAGAGCAGTTGAGCGAGGCAGGAACCACCGGCGTCGGGGTGTTCGGTCCATCGGTCGAGCGGCACCCGGGAGGTGACCCCGTCGGTCAACCGGTTCCCGACGTCGGTGTGTTCGGCGGTCGTCCACTCACGAAGGTCCATCGGCACGAGTATGGGCCACAAACCCCGTCACACCCCTGTGTCAGGCTGCCCGCATGCCCCCGGACGGAGATCTTTCCTGCTCAGCACCCGCCGGGAGCGTCCGCGGCCGCCCGCCGCTAGAGTCGCGAGGTCATATCAACCCTGCCCCCGCCGGGGGCCCCGGTGCCGAGCCGGGTCCGAAGGGAGGAATTTCATGGCCTTGCGCGCCTATGAACTCGGAATCATCATCGCCGGAGAGCTCGAAGAGCCTGCTGCCGCTGATCGTCAAAAGACCCTCGCCCAGCAGGTTGCTGCTGCCGGCGGAACCATCGTTGGCACAGCCGACTGGTGGGGTCGCCGCCGCTTCGCTTATCCCATTGAAAAGAAGTGGGAGGGCTACTACGTGTTCTACAACGTTCTCGCCGAGGGCGGTGCCCTCGACGATTTCGAGCGTCAGCTCCGTATTGCGGACGACATCGTCCGTCACGTCCTGTTCCGTCTGCCGGATTCCGAGGCCAAGCGCCGCGGCATGACGCAAGCGGCCTGACCTCAGGCCGTCTACCTAAGGAGACATTGCCATGGCCGACAACACCGTCACCCTCGTTGGGAATATCACCCGCGACCCCGAACTGCGCTTCACGCAGGGAGGACGCGCCGTGGCCTCGTTCGGAATCGCCGTCAATCGCCGCTACCAGGTCAATGGTGAGTGGCAGGAACAGACGTCGTTCTTCAACGTGGTCGCATGGGGTCAACTCGGCGAGAACGCAGCAGCCTCGCTCACCAAGGGCGCTCGCGTCATCGTGAACGGCCGCCTCGAGCAGCGTGAGTATCAAACCCAGCAGGGTGAGAAGCGCACCGTGATCGAGGTCAATGCCGACGAGGTCGCACCCAGTCTTCGGTACGCAACGGCCCAGGTCGAGCGCACCACGAGCGGTGCAGGTGGCGCAGGCGGCGCAAGCGGTGGCAATCCCGGCGGTAGCAGCAATGCCGGAGCCAATCGCGGCGGCACTGCCCCCCGCGGAGACGACAACTACTACGGCGGCGATGAAGAGCCGTTCTGATCGTGATGACCCCGGATCCCGCCGAGCGGTTGGGTCCGAACCTACGAGGAGTTCGTAACTGAAATGAGCAACAAGAAGCCCCGCCCGCCCAGGGCGAAGGACAGCACCAAGAAGATCCGCAAGAAGACTTCCGTTCTCACCAGCGAGAAGGTCGACTACGTGGACTACAAAGACGTCAACCTGCTTGGCCGATTCGTCTCGGATCGTTCCAAGATCAAGGCTCGCCGCGTCAACGGCAACGACGTGCAGCAGCAGAACGAGATCGCTCGGGCAATCAAGAACGCCCGCGAGATGGCTCTGCTCCCCTACACGAAGCGAGTGTCCAGCCAGCGCACGTCGCGTGGCGACCGCGAGGGTCGTGAGGGTCGTGGCGGCCCGGCCCCCGAGGCCGTTGTCGATCAGGTTGAGGATCTCGGCGTCGATGTTGGCACCGACGAAGTTGAGGGCGGTGGAGACGAATGAGCGTCAAGGTGATTCTGCGAGCCGATGTTCGTACCGTGGGTAAGCGCGGCGACATCTGCGAGGTCGCCGACGGCTTCGCCCGCAACTTCTTGTTCCCCAAGGGTCTCGCCATGGTGGCGACCGATGGTGCGGTGTCCCAGGCAGCAGCCATGCGCCGTGCCCGCGATCTGCGCGATGCCGCAGACCGTGAATCGGCTCAGACCGTGGCCTCGGCCCTCGTGCCCACCACCATTTTGGTGAAGGTCAAGACCGGCTCCGAAGGTCGTCTCTATGGATCGGTCACCACGGCCGATCTCGCAGCGGCCATCGAGGCTCAGACCGGCATTTCGATCGATAAGCGCAAGCTGTCCTTCGATGTCGTGAAGACCACGGGCACGTACAGCGCCACCGTCAAACTGCACTCAGACGTGCAGTTCCCGGTGTCGTTCAACGTGGTCAGCGCCTGACCCACGCGTTTTTCACCGGTTATCCCCAGTCGGGAACCGGTTATGCACACCGTTATCCACAGGTTTTAACCGCTGGATATCCACAGGCAGAGCGCGACAGAGTAGGTCCTTCATGACGGACACGGCCAGAGAACCACGTCGCTCCGGCGACTCCAAGCGTCCTCGCGCCCTGAGTTCCCGGGTACCACCGCACAACCTCGATGCCGAGGAGTCGGTGCTCGGTGCGCTCCTACTGTCGCGCGACGCCGTCAACGCGGTCGCGGAGATGGGACTCACCTCGGGTGAGTTCTACAAACCAACGCACCAGCACATCTACGACGCCATCCGCACGCTTACGGCGGGAGGCCAACCCGTTGACGTCGTGACCGTGGCAGACGAACTGCGTCGGGCGGGCATGCTCGAAGAACTCGGCGGCTCGCAGTACCTCATCGAACTGCAGGGGCGAACACCGGCGATCTCCAATGCTGGTCGGTACGCAAAAATCGTCCAGGACACGGCACTTGCCCGCAAACTCATCGCTGTCTCTTCCGAGATCGCCGAGATGGCCTACGGCGAGGCCGACGACGTGATCCGTCTGCTGGACCGGGCTGAGACGAAAATGTTCGAGGTGGCCGAGCGCCGGGTCACCGATTCCACAAAGCCGATCAACGCGATCCTGTCCGACGTGATGGACAACCTCGAGGACCTGTACGAGCGTCGAAGCTCCATCACCGGCACCGCAACGGGTTTCCCGGACCTCGACGAGCTGCTCAACGGGCTGCAGCCCTCCACACTGAACATCATCGGCGCCCGCCCTTCGATGGGCAAGACGGCGCTCGCGCTCTGCATGGCGATCAATGTCGCTAAGAACAGCAAGCTGCCGGTGCTGTTCTTCTCGCTGGAGATGGGTCACTTCGAGCTTGCCCAGCGTGTGCTCTCCATCGAGGCGAAGGTGGACTCCAAGAAGTTGCGCACCGGCAACCTCGATCAGCCTGACTGGACGAAGGTATCGGGGGCGCTCGGGCGTCTCGAGGTGGACCTCCTCATCGACGAGAACCCGAATGTCACCGTGATGGAGATCCGTGCCAAGGCCCGTCGGCTCAAGGCCAAGGCCGGCCAGATCGGCCTCATCGTGGTGGACTACCTGCAACTGATGAGCGGTACCGGGGCGGAGAACCGCCAGTTGGAGATCAGCGAGATCAGCCGTGGCCTGAAGATCCTTGCCCGTGAACTCGAGTGCCCGATCGTTGCGCTCTCGCAGTTGTCACGAAGCCTCGAGAGCCGTCAGGACAAGCGACCGATGCTCGCCGACCTGCGAGAGAGCGGTTCGATCGAGCAGGACGCCGACGTAGTGATGTTCGTGTACCGGGACGAGGTCTATAACCACGAGACCCAGGACAAGGCGATGGCAGAGATCATCATCGGCAAGCACCGCGCTGGCCCGACGGGTTCGGTGCGCCTCGTGTTCCTCAAGGAGTACACGAAGTTCGAGAGCGCCGAGCGCTTCCGCTCCTAACCCTTTCGGTTGCGGTCAGTCTCCCCTGCGCGTTACCAGCTGCCGCCACCACCGCCACCACCGCCGCCGCCACTGAACCCGCCCCCACTGAACCCGCCGCCGCTGCTGAAGCTGCTGCGGGACTTCACCGTGTGGGCCGCGGTGTAGCGCCGGCTCGAGGCCAGCCAGAGCGGGTGGAACGCAACATCGGCGAGCGAGGCCACGGGAACGGCCCCGACGAGGGCGGCGGACACCTCGGCGGGCATTGCTCCCACCCACTCGTCCACGTGGCCCAGCGCAACCGCATACCCCATGTACTCCCGGTACAGGTTCATGTTGCCGGCAGCCCGTGCATGAATCGCCTCGCTGTCCCGGAAGAATCGCTCGAACCCCGTGATGCGCAGGACCGTGCCGAGTCCCCGCTTGGTGTAGCGCATCAGACGGGAGCGTTCCCGATACACGGCCATGACGATGACGACCGCCGCAAGCACACCACCGACGATGCACGCCGACAGCGCCGTACCTGCAGCACTGCGCAGCGCGGCAAAGCCGACCCCCGAGAACGCAAGAAGCAGGCCTGCGAGCATTCCGGTGGCAGCGCATCCAGCGGGGTTCTTGGTGGCAGAGAAGGGCATCTTGCCGGGAGCGATGAGGTTGAGCCCGACGAGGTGATTGTCGAGCGCGGACATGAACCGGTCAAGAGCATCACCGACCCCTGCAGCAGCCTCTCCGAGCTCACGTTCGCGCGTGTCGCCGAGCAGGGCATGCAGCAGCACCTCTTCGTACTCGCGCACCGGTCGGGGTTGCCGGTCGTGGCGACGCACGGTCCACGAGTCGTGATCCGCGCGCTCGAGGTCCACCATGCCATCGGCAGCCAGGTCCACCAACGTCGCTGCGAGCAGCAGCGGCACGTCGACTGTCACCGTGTCTCGCAGACGGAGCATTGAGGCGGGATCAAGGTTGAGCGGCGGTACGAACTCGAGCGGTGCATCGGCTTGCGGGTTAGCGATCAGGACGTCCGCGGCAACCGCGCCGCGCTCCATGCGGTCCGCAAGTGCGGGTGCTGTGGGTCCGTCGAAGGTGAGAGCCACGTAGGACGCGGCGAGCGCGCGGGAGCGGCGCGCCCGTGCAACCGTGATCACGAATCCTGCGGCAACGGATGCGTAGAGCACCGCCCACATCACGATGGCGACACCGATGGGGCCGCGCACCGGGGTAACGGTGGCGCGGAGGGCGAACACATCGAGCGGGTAGCGGACCTCCGCGGTGAAGCCCTCGCCGGTCTCGAGCAATCGGCCCGTCGAGAAGGCGCCACCGTTCTCGGTAAGCGCGGCACTGCCGCACGATTCGGTGCTGCGGAACTCACCCACGAAACAGCGCACCGTCGTGGGACTGCCGGGTGCGCTCACCTGATAAGTGAGCGTGTCCACCCTCTGATCCCAGTCGCTGATGGCGTCCAAGCGAACGACTGCCTGCCCGTTCTCGATGGTCACGAGGTTCTCGAGCACGTACGAGAGGCGGTAGGTGTGCGCGCCCGTGACCGTGGTGTTCGGATCGCCGATACGGATCAGCACGCCGTCGGTCACGTCCCGGACACTGACGTCGCCCGGCGTGCCCCGAGAAGTCGACACCTCGAGCGAGCGCATCATGTTCGTACTGAGGTTGGTCTTCAGGGGGATGAGGCGCTCGATGCCGTGTCGGTCTGTGCGGAACACCTGCACGATCGTCTCGGTGATCGTTACCGAGCGGTCGGGGTGGACCGTTGCGAGCACATCGAATGAACGTGTTGTATCGGTACCCATCGTGGTGCCGGCAGCCTCGGGAACCGGTGGCTCGAGGGCCGGGCCCTCCGTTACCGAGACACGGTCCGAATAGTTGCGGTCGAGGAGCGCCGCGAGGAACAACCCCCCACCGACGAGCGTGGCAACGAGCAGCAGCGCTGCAACGAGACCGAGGTTCCATCGCTTGATCAACGTGCCCACCTACCCATTACCTGATTCTCGCGCTCGTGGCGCTGTGCCACGTACCATGGGAACGATGTTTCTCGGTGAGAACCTTCTTGCGTGGCTTCTGCTCGCACTCGGCGGTGCGCTCGGCGTGGGCAACGTGCTCGCCATCATCCGCCCCCCGCTCGATCCCGAAACCGGCGAGCCCCGCGTGGTACCCAAGGGGCGAAGTGGCGCCATGGCCGCCATCGGGTTTGTCGTGGCGATCTGGGGCCTTGCCTCGTTGATCAAGGGCTGAGCGTGGGAGTCCGTCGGGTCGTCTCGGTGCTGCTCGCCCTCGTGGGTGCACTGGTGGCCGTGGTGGCACTCGTGGTGGCCGTGGCCGACAAGGAGGTGTTCGACCGTCCGACGGTCGAGGGCACCGTCGACAGGATCCTTGAGGACCCGGACGTGAACCGATTGCTCGCCCGCGAGATCGTGCGGCGCTCGGTGGCGCTTGGGGACCTTGAAGGGGAACGCGAGGTCGTTCAGGCCTTCGTGGATCAACAGTTGGCGACGCCGCAGGTGAGGGAGGAGATTCGCACGGGGGTACTCGGCGCGTACACGACTCTGATGGATACCGATAACCCGCGCCTTGACCTCAATCTCCCGAACGAGGCCCAGCAGGTGCGCCGGCAGTTGGTGGGCCTGAACCCGAACCTCGACAACACCCTGCCGATCAGCGAGAACCTCCTGCGCTTCACCCTGCTCGAGCGGTCGTCATTGCCGTGGGCATACGAACTCGTGAGCGGCACCCGCGGTGCGGCGTGGGGTCTGTTCATCGGGGGTGCAGCGCTCGTGGCTATTGCGCTGCTCCTCGGCCCGGGGCGACTCAGCATTTTTACGATGGCGGCGGCTGTGGCGACGGTAGCCATGCTCGTCGTCTGGCTGCTGTTCACCACAGGAGCCAACCGTGTGCTCAATGGGATCGACGATGGGCTGAGCCGTCGAGTTGCACGACTTGCCGCGGACCAGTTCCTCCGTCGAGTCACGCGGATCTCCCTTGCCGTCACGATCTTCGGTGCAGTTGCTGTTGTCGGTGGTCTCCTGACGATGTGGGTACGAGCAGCGCTCTTCCCGCCCAAGCCGAAGATCACCCGCGTGAAAGGTGTGCCACCCGTCCGATGAGCGCAGACCGCTTCGGAGCGGCCTATTACCGGCGCTTCTACGAACACGACCCAGTGCACACTGCGACATCGATCGGGCACCTCGCGCAGGCGGTGATGAGCCTGAGCGCCTGGTGGGGGATTCGCGTTGGCTCAGCGCTCGACGTCGGTGCGGGCCCCGGATTCTGGCGTGATTGGTTCCGCGAGCACCATCCGACGGTGCGCTATGTGTCCACCGACGTGAGCGAGTACGCCTGTGAGCAGTACGCACACGACCAACGGGACATCTCACAGTGGGCACCGGGCAAGCCGTTCGACCTCGTGGTGTGCCACGGCGTGCTGCAGTACCTGAATAACGAGCAGGCCAGTGCGGCGATCCTCAACCTCGCAACCGCGACGGGTCACCTGCTGTACCTCGAGGTGCCGACCAAGCACGATCACGAGCACGTGATCGATGCCGGTTCGACCGACCTTGACTGTCACTGGCGTTCGGGCGATTGGTATCGACGCCGACTTGCGCCGCACTTCCTGCAGGTGGGTGCCGGCCTGTGGGCGCAGCGCTCCGGCGCCGTGCCGTTCTACGAGCTCGAAAGTTGTTGATGCTCGGCCATAGCCGCCGCTTCGAGGGTCGACCATAGCCTCCGCTCCGCTTCGGCGTAGGTCTCCTGTTCGTTGCTGCTGGCGCAGCGACGCTCACCTCGCTTCGGCATAGGCCTCGTGCGGCTCGTCGCTGGCGCTTCCCTCGCCGCGGCTCTTCTTACTCGCCGGAGCTGAGCATGCCCAGTTCCGTGCCGGGGCCCAGTGTGCCGGCAGCGCGATATTGCTCGATCTTCGAGCGGGTGTCCTGGATGTCGAGGTTTCTCATGGTGAGCTGGCCGATGCGGTCCAGCGGGCCGAACACGCTCTCGCTGCGCTCCATGCTCAGGCGCTCCGGCTCGTACGTGAGGTTCGGGCTCTGCGTGTCGACGATGCTGTAGTCGTCGCCGCGGCGCAGACGCACGGTGACCTCACCGGTGATCACGGCGCCGACCCAGCGCTGCAGCGGCTCGCGCAGCATGATCGCCTGCGGGTCGAACCAACGACCCTCGTACAGCAGGCGGCCGAGGCGGCGGCCCATCACCCGCAGGTTCTCGATGGTGCCCTCGTTATGGATGCCGCTGACGAGCCGTTCGTACGCGATGTACAGCAGCGCCATTCCCGGTGCCTCGTAGATACCACGGCTCTTTGCCTCGATGATGCGGTTCTCGATCTGGTCGCTCATGCCGAGACCGTGGCGTCCGCCGATGGTGTTGGCCTCGTTCACGAGGGCCACGTGATCGGCGAAGGCCTTGCCGTTGATACTGACCGGGAAGCCACCCTCGAACGCAATGGTGACATCCTCCGGCTCGATCGCAATCGACTGGTCCCAGTGGCGCACACCCATGATGGGCTCAACGAGTTCCATCGACTCGTTGAGGAACTCGAGCTTCTTGGCCTCGTGCGTGGCACCCCAGATGTTGGCGTCGGTGGAGTACGCCTTCTCCTTGCTGTCGCGATACGGATAGCCGTGATCGATCAGCCACTGGCTCATCTCGGCGCGTCCGCCGAGTTCCTCGACGAACGTCGGGTCGAGCCAGGGCTTGTAGATACGCAGGTTCGGGTTGACGAGCAGTCCGTAGCGGTAGAAGCGCTCGATGTCGTTGCCCTTGTAGGTGGAGCCGTCTCCCCACACGTCAACGCCGTCGTCGTGCATGGCCCGCACGAGCATGGTGCCGGTGACTGCACGGCCCAACGGCGTGGTGTTGAAGTACGTCTTGCCGGCCGTGACGATGTGGAACGCGCCGCACTGGAGCGCTACGAGACCCTCATGGACGAGGTCTGCGCGGCAGTCGACGAGTCGGGCCTGCTCGGCGCCGTACTCGCGGGCCCGGCCGGGGACACCCGGTAGGTCTGGCTCGTCGGGCTGGCCGAGGTCTGCTGTGTATGCGTACGGAACGGCCCCCTTGTTGCGCATCCACGCCACGGCACACGACGTATCGAGCCCACCGGAGAAGGCAATACCCACCCGGTCGCCGATGGGGAGTTCGGTCAGGACTTTGCCCATAGGGCCGAAACGCTAGCGGCCCACAGACCATGGGCCGACTCCATCGGGACGGGCTATGGTCTCAGCCCATGGGGAAGCACATCACGCTCACGTCCGAAGATGGTTTCGAGTTCGCGGCCTACACCGCTGATCCCGAGGGCCCGGCCCGCGGCGGCATCGTCGTTATTCAGGAGATCTTCGGGGTCAACATCCACGTCCGTGAGATGGTCGATCGGTACGCCGCAAACGGATATCTCGCCATTGCTCCGGCTGTCTTCGACCGTGTTGAGCGCAACGTGGAGCTTGGCTACACACCCGATGACATGCAGGCCGGTATCGGCATCGTTGCAGGCGGACAGCTGGACTTCACCAAGGTGCTGGCTGACGCCCGCGCGGCGGGCCGGTTCGCATCGTCTGCCGGCAAGGTGGGGATCGTCGGCTACTGCTTCGGCGGTCTCGTCACGGCAGCCTCGTCGATCCACTCTGCAGAGGTGTTCGCTGCTGGTTCGTCGTACTACGGCGGCAACACCGTCACCCTCATCGACCAGAAGCCGCAGATCCCGCTTCAGGCCCACTACGGCGAGTTGGATGCCTACATCCCGATGAGCGATGTTGCCAAGATCGAACAGGCGTGGCCCGATGCCGAGGTGTATGCCTACGGAGCGGACCACGGGTTCAACTGCGACCACCGCGCCGTGTTCCACGCGCAGTCAGCGGCCGTTGCTCAGGCGCGTACCTTCCGCTTCTTCGCCAAGCACCTCGCCTGACGCACGCCACTCGGCCGAGCGGCGTTCCTGATCAGTAGCCCAGCGCCGCCCACGTACGCATTCCGGCGATCCCGCTCACGGGGAGTTTCTGGGAGCGCTGGAAGACCTTTACGTACCGCTGGGTGATGAGACCGAAATAGCCGGTCTCGCGAACCGGGTACCCCTGGTCCGCGAGGGCCCGTTGGAGGATGCGCACGAGGGTGCCGCGGGTCCCGAGCCGAAGCGGGCGGATCTTCGGCTTGGCCAGCGTGGTGCTCGTGGTGGACGAAGTGGTATCCGGCGCCGCCGAGGTTGGCGCTGCAGAGGTGGGCACCGTGGTCTCGCCCTCTGCTCCCGGGATAGTGGTAACCGGCACCGTGGAGATCGGCGTCTCGGATACCACTGCAGGCAAGAGGTCCTTCGAGCGGAGATCATCGAGTTGTGTGCGCACGAAGAGGGCGAATCGGCTGCGTCCGGCCGCCGTCAGGTTGACGAGGTCCGGGTTCGTTGCAGTGCCCTTGAGGAACCAGCGGTCGGCGTTGTCGCTGCCCGACGCTGTGTTCCAGTCCAACACCGTCAACTGAGTCCACCGCAGTGCTGCCTCGGTGAGAGCAGCGTTGGCCGGCGCGAAGGTGGCAGTGCCATCGGCGTTGAGTCGCCGCTCTGAAAGGTTGACCCACAGCACCCGACTGACGCCGCGGGCGAGCAGGGCCTCCATGGTCTGGTCGATTGCCGCACCCATCGTTGTCGGGTCCTCGGCGTACCCGGCCTGCACCACCGCAAAGGCCGGCGTCTGGGAAGCCGCGATCGAGCGGGCGACATTGTTGCTTGCGCAGGTCCCGGTTCTTGTAACGACGCAGCGCGAGATCTTGGCGTCCCACGTCACCTGGTACGAGCTGTCCACCAGCATCTTGAGGTCGTTCAGCGCGCCCGCACTGACGCTGTCGCCGATGTAGAGCGCCGGGCCCACCGACCCCCGGCTCGGTGCACGCAGGAGCGTGAAGTTCAGGTACCGGGACTTCAGCTTCAGCGCGCGGCGGAACTGGTCACCCGTGAGGCGCACGGAGGTTTTGGTGCCTTCGAGCACCAGGTTGTCCACCCAACCGTCCCAGACGCCGCCGCCCGAACGCTTGGTGACCTGAATGTTCACCAGTTCACCGAGCTGGGGCCACTTCGAGATGATGGTGGACGCCGGAACCGACTTCGACCATGCGTGATGCGGGTTGGAGGCGATGGCGTCGCCCGGGTCGTCCACGGCCTTGTACAGGCTGGTGATCGAGCGACCGCCGTTGCTTGAGGAGAACAGCGCCCAGGCAACTGCTCCGTTCGCGTAGCGCAGCACAACACCTTCCGTGTCCGCAACGGCTGCGTTGGATGCAGGGTTCTCGAGGCGGGCTAGCTTGCCGCCGAGACGCGAACGGCTCGCAGCGCCTCCGTACACCTGACAGCTCGACGTGTCACAGGTCTTGGCGCCGGATGAACGGGGCCGGCTGGACACCGCATAACTGCGGGCAGCAACTGCCTGTGCGCGGAGTGCATGGATGCCCTTGCCGCCACCGGCCTTGGCCCACGAGGCGGGGGACTCGCGAGGTACCACGCCGCGGACGTAGTCCTCGAGGAGCACCGTGTTGAACGTGTAGTTGCGTCCGGTTGCGTTGTTCACCGCACTGACCGTGCCGCGGTAATAGCGAACCGACTTGTTTTTCTGGCAGACACCGATGAGATCGCGCGGGGCAACCGCCGACGCGCTGTCCACGAGAGCCGTGGTAAACGTGACCGGTCCCGTCACACCGCTCGCGAGACGCACCCAACCTGCGGTGGTGCTGCTCGCGGAGGCGGTCCCGGTCGAGACCGAGGAGGACGAAGCCGGGCCTGTGGTGTCCGGTGCTGTGGAACCGGTTGCCTCAACGGTGGAAGATGTGTCGACCACCGAAGTGGTCGTCGAGTCGGGGGTGGTGGTGTCCGTACCGTCGCCGTCGTCGGTATCGGGCGACTGCAGCGTCGCATCGGCAGCAGGGCAGTCAGCGGTGCGCTTGCCCCATACCTCGTACACGTTGTTTCGCCCGGCAACCTCGCGCGCTACGAGAGAGCCCCATGCGCGTCTGGTCGGGTCCACTGTGGTGGACAGCGCAGTGGACTCGCTGACGACGGCAGTCTGCAGGCCGTCAAGTGCGCTCAACTGCACGCGCATGCGCCCTACGGGAGTGCTGTGGAAGTCCGAATCCTTCACCTGGCCGAGCGAGGTGTTCGTGTAGTAGATGCCGAGGATCTCCTGCCACGTCTTGTCGTACTGCGTGGCCCAGCCGAGCGCACCCCACTGGCTGAGTCCGGCGCCGTGACCGTTGCCACGACCGTCAATCACCACCGACTGGACCGGCGACACGTCGGCGCGTGCCGAGGTTGTGGTGCGCAAGACCGGAACGCCGACGACGAGCGCGCCCACCGCAAGGATGGCGATTCGCTGTCGGTTGAAAGATCGCAGGGCGCGATAGAACATTGGAGTCTCCTGTGCCCGCAGGGGTGAGTGTACGGAGATGTGTCGGCACAGAACAGCGGTTTCTCTGCGTGTTCATCAACATGTTGATGTTTGTAGACGCATGGTGTTCGTGATGCACGAAGCGTGGTTGCTGTGGTGCGCGAACACTCTGCGTTAGGTTGCGGGGATGCGCGCATTGGTCATGGGAGGCAACCGATACATCGGTCTCTGCCTCGTCGAGGAATTGGTTCGTCAGGGACACGAGGTGACGGTGATGAACAGTCACGCCGTGCCGTACCCAGCAGGGGTGCGACGGCTGCACGGCGACCGTCAGCAACCGGGGGCGATCCACGAGGTGCTCGGCCCGCACCGCGACGAGTTCGACGCAGTGTTCGACAACACGTCGTACTTCCCGAAGGACCTTGAGCCGATGGTGGAACTGTTCAACGGTCGGGTGCAGCACTTCGTGTTCACGAGTTCGGTGGCCGTGTACCGCCGCAGTTTCGTGCAGCCCGTGCAGGAGGACTTCCGCCGGCACGCGCCGGAGGATCCGGATCACCGCAAGTCGTATGGCGTCGGCAAGGTGCAGTGCGAGGACTATCTCGATGACCTCCATCGCCGCACGGGCCTGCCGCACACAACCCTGCGGGTGGGCCACACGTTCGGGCCGCGCAGTCCGCTCGTGACGCGTGACCCGCTCTTCTTCCGCCGTATGGAACTCGGCAGGCCCACGCTCGTGCCCGGCGACGGGTTCGCAGCGCTGTGCCTCGTGCACGTGGCCGACGTGGCGCGTCTTATGGTGTCCGTGCTCGGCAACCCGAAGTCCGTGGGGTCCACCTACAACGTGGTGGGTCACGAGTTCGCGAGCCTGCTCGGCGTACTCGAGATGATCGGTAGGGCCGCTGGCGCGAAGCCTGATCTCGTGCACGTGCCGCTGGAGATCGCCCGGCGTCGCAACCCGCCGATCGTTCACTGGGGCGAGGCGATCATGGGGAGC
>CAMDBM010000021.1:0-51752 GCA_945889085.1 Ferrithrix thermotolerans DSM 19514 | reverse complement strand
CCTGTCAGACCCGTATCACCCGTCAGACCCGTATCACCGGTCAACCCGGTATCGCCCTGGATGCCGGTGTCACCCTGCGAACCCGTATCACCCGTCAGACCAGTATCACCCGTCAGACCCGTATCACCGGTCAACCCGGTATCGCCCTGGATGCCGGTGTCACCCTGCGAACCCGTCACACCGGTATCACCCTGCGAACCCGTCGTACCCTGACCACCCTGGGAACCCGTATCACCCGTCAAACCCTGCGAACCCGTATCACCCGTCAAACCCTGCGAACCCGTCGCACCGGTATCACCCTGCGGACCAGTCAAACCCTGCAGGCCAGACGCACCCGTCACACCGGTATCACCCTGCGCACCCGTCGCGCCCTGCAGGCCGCTTGCACCCGTGAGACCAGTAGCGCCGAGGAATGCAGCAGGAGAGGTCGAGAAATAGCCGAGCACGTCAACCGAGACGTACATCCTCTGTTCGACCCAGAGGTTGAAGCGCGCTAGCGAGTCGACGGTGATCACGAGACCAACAATGTTGCGCGTGGTGTGCGTGTAAAAGGTCGGACGCGCCGGGCGAGCACTGAGGCCGTCCCACACCGTCATTCCCGACATATCCCGAGCGGGGAACCATCCACCGAGTTGCACCACGACCGCACTCACCGATCCATCGGCGGGCACGCCACCCCGGCCACCGATCGTGATCAACGACGTCGACCTCGCCGGAAGCTTGCCTGCGGGCCGGCCGCCGTTGGCCACATACGTACTAGGTCGGGAGTCGAACGCCGAGAACGGGGTGATCGGCACGAACGTGCTGCCGGCCGGCGAAACGGCGTGTGCTTGGGTTGCGCCAAAGCCTGCGCTTATCGTGATGATTGCGGCACTCAATGCCGTAAACGTGACCAGCAGTCGACGTTTCTGAAGTCCACCCAATTGCATGATTCCCCCTGAATTCGTCTCAAGACTACCGATGTCCCTCCCTCGTTGTCCACTATTTTCTGACAAGAAGTGTTCTTGTGCTCGCTTTCGTAGCGAACTATTGGATTACTTGAGTCAAGACTTCCTCAACAACCCGCCATCCGTCACGCCGAGCCACTGACTTCTGAGTGGGCAATGTCACATCTCGGCACGGACCCGTCGTTCAGTGGTATGCACCGTTCTACACACGCTCCCGGGAGGAATCGAGTGGCCACAACCGACCCCACTAGCAGCGACTTTGCTGAGGCGGCCTACGCCTGGATCGACTCGGCGAAGGCCCCCAAGTTCGCTGAGGGACTCCTCAACGGCAAGCGGGTCAAGGTTCCCGAGAAGGAAATCCTCGCCGACGTCCGAAGCCGGATCTGGGAACGAGTGCAGCGCCCGCACGACGAACTGGACGCGGCTCAGGCCGGTGCCTACTGCCGAGCAGTCGCCCGGAACCTTGTCAACGACCTGCTACGCGGCTTTCGGGATGAGGATCTCGACGAGCGGCTGTACTACCGGAAGGGGGTCAAGCCCGTTGCCCTGAACGACCTCCAGCCTGTCGCCGCCGAGAGCGCCGGTGCTCAGGCTGGCGAGGGCATCGACGACCTCCGCACCTGGTTTGAGGCGTCGGGCCACGAGCCGTGGGTGGTGTCGGGCGCCCTCACCTACGTAACCGTCGGGTCGGATCCGGACTGCGACTACAGCGCTGCACCCAAGCCCCGGGCCGGTGCTGCCAAGGTGCGCGCACTGCTCTGGCCATCGCTCTGGTACGCCGGCAAGCGACGGGGTCTGTTCCCCACCTCGGGTCCACAGGTGGCCGCGCAGCGCCAGGCGCTCAAGCGAACGGGTGACCGCGTCCTTGACCTCGTGAACCGAGCCGCTGCCGAAATGTTGGCCGGAGGTGCACGATGAACCCCCCGATCTTCGACCAACGGCTCGTCGCGTCCGTCGATCAGGACGGACATCGTTCGTGTACGGCATCCACACCCGGCCCCGCCGGTGTTGCTGAGTTGAAACTCGGCAACGGCGCCGTCATCTCCGTGGACTATCTGGAACCGGATCAACTCGTCTCGATCGACTTCGCGCCGTCAACCCGACGCTCGGTGATCGCGGCGCTCATCGGCGAGGGGCGCGCGTCCGAACTGCTCGCCCTTCACCACTCGCCCAACGCCCCTGTGCGCAGACTTGACGCGCCACCCGAAGACGACCTGCCGTCGCTGCGCGCCATGCGCGGCTCGAACTATGCGGCGCGCCAACTCGGACAGCTCGCACTGCTGAACACCGTGTCGCGCGACGACCGCTCGCCGTACCTCACGCGTGCGGTGGCATCGCTGGAACTTGCGCACACCGTCGCCGGTGGAGACCTCGATCACGTACCTGGGCTGCGGCGCATGCTGCAGCCAACGATCCGGGCAACGGCCGACCTCTTCGTCGTGGCCCAACCGGACCTCGGCGACTTCGTGGCACGGGATCCGCAGTTGGCGCGCACCGTGGCGCAGCACTGCCGACAGGTTGCTCCGAACAACCGCACGTTGGCGGCCGTTGCGCGCTTCATCGACGAGCGCATGGTCGACGACGATGACGACTCGGTCGAGTGGTACCAGATGCCCGGCGCGAGACAGGCGATGATTGCGAACAGCCCCGCCTTCGAGCCCGGGCGTGAGGTGAACCGACTCGAAATGCTGGCCCCGCCGATGCGTTCGGTGTCCAGCGCTCCGGCGCGGCGCTACCTACGGCCGGTTGCCGACTACCAGGTCGAACTACTGGGCGGCGGTCGGCTGTTCGTCCACTTCCACCGACCGGCAGCGGGTGCATGGGTTCGGGTGATCGACGCACGCACACTCGTGCTGCTGGCGCTCGCACCTGTTCGGTCGTACGACGGAGACCAGACGGCTGAGGCCATCGTGCCCACGAGCCTCGCTGCCGACGACCTCAAGATCGAGGTCACCGACACTCCGCTCCCCGTGTCCACGTCTGCCTTCGCACGTGCACAGCAGGCCATCCGTCTCGCAAGGAACGCAGCCGACCTCTCGATCACGGGTGCCGCCAGCGCGGCAGGCGAGCTCTGGAGGGTGAGTGCAGCGATCTGGAGCGAGATCGGCGACGACATGAGAGCGAGGCTCGCCGAGCAGCAGGGCCGAGGCAAGCCGAGCAAACGCCGCGACGTCACGCTCACCGATCGAGTGGCGGCGTCGGAACGTCGCTCACGTCGCTGACCCGCGAGAGCAGATCACGCGTTCGGGGTGTCGTTGCGTTGATCTATCCCATGGCAACGAACACACCACTCCCAACCGGCACCAACACCTTCCTCCCCCTCCACCGCGCAACCAACCCCGTCACGGGGGTGCTCGCTAAGAGCACCGGGATGTGCACCGGGCATGTCACAACCAACCCCGTCACGGGGGTGCTCGACCCTGCCGGTATATGGCGCAGCATCTGCTGGGTCACCGCTCGACTCGCACTGAGCGGAGACCTGAACACCGAGTGGCCGTCGCGTGGCCTCGAGCAGTTGCAGGCCTGGGTTGATGCCGGCATCACCGACATCATCGACGTGCGCGGCGAGTGCAGCGACGAGCGGTTCGTGGCCCTCAACGCACCGCACGTGCGTTACCACTGGTTCGGCACACACGATGAGGGCTACGAGCAGCCCGATGCGTGGTTCGAGCAGGGCGTGCAGGCAGCCGACGAACTGCTGGCAGACCCGACCCGCAAGGTGATGGTCCACTGCCACATGGGCGTCAACCGCGGCCCCACCATGGGCTTCGCGATCCTCGTGTCCCAGTGGCACGACCCGATCGAGGTCCTTGAGGCAATCCGGGCCGCCCGGCCGATTGCCGGGATCCTCTACGCAGAGCACGCAATCGACTGGTGGCACCGCACGCAGGGAACCCCGGAAACCGTTGCACACCGCGAACGGCGCAGGGTCCGCGACTGGATGTCGGCCAACGCGGTCGACGTCTCCTGGGTGATCAGTCGCATCAGCCGGGCCAAGGCCTCCTGACCCCCAATGTCACATCTCGACGGTCACACCGTCATCCCCGTAGAACCCGTCAACCACTCCCAGAAGGAGCTCCCACCCACCATGCTCATCACACTCGAGCACGCATCCATCGGACACCCCATCACCCGCAGCGGCGTGTCCCTGTTTCCCGTCTTCATCCGTCAGACCGGCCAGGTCATCACCACCGGCCCGTCCGTCGGCGTCCAGATCACCGAGCGGCCCGATGCCGAGGTGCCCACCCTGCAGGTCCACAACCCCACCCCCAATCCGGTGCTCCTCGTGGAGGGCGAAACCGTCACGGGCGGCCGTCAGAGTCGCACCCTCAATGTGAGCGTGCTCGTGCCGGCCGGTGCCACCATCGACATCCCGGTGTCCTGCGTGGAGCAGGGCCGTTGGAGCGGCGGTCACGAGTTCGGCCGCGGCCGCATGATGGCCTCCCGGCGGGTCCGTCGTGCCAAGGAGGAGGGCGTGCTGAACAGCATCCGTCACTCCGGCACGAAGTTCTCCGACCAGAGCGAGGTGTGGCACGTCATCAGTTCCGAGTTGGAGCGCAAGTCGTTGCACAACCCCACCGGCTCGTTCATCGCGGCGGACAGCATGTTCGACCGCGACGATGCGATCGGCGCGGCGGCCGACGAACTCATCGGTATGGGCCCCCTTCCCGGCCAGTGCGGCGTCGTGATCAGTCACGGCCGGCGCGTGGTTGCCGCAGACGTGTTCGCGAACGCGGACATGTTTGCGTGCCAGTGGGAGGCCGTTGTGCGGGCGGCCCTGTTCGACGCACCCGATGAGGCCCGCGGCACCCCGTCGGCCACGAAGGCCCTGCAGTTCCTCCGCAGGTTCGCGGACAGCAAGGCCGACCTGGCCCCCGGTGTCGGTCTCGGTCGAGAGCACCACGTATCGGCAAAGCGTGTGGTTGGCCAGGCCCTGGTGTGGGACGACGTGCTCGTGCACGCAAGCGTCTTCACGGTTGCGGCCTGATCCCATGAGCAATCTCTACTTCAACAACCAGTACACGGCGTGCGAGCATGCCTTCGACACCACCCGCAAGTCGGCAGCGATCGCTGCGAGTGTCCTCGAGCGGCCGATCGAGTCCGTAATCATCACGGACCCGACGGCGTCGACATTGGCCACCGAGGACCTCCTGCGCAGGCTCCACCAGCGCGAGTACGTGCAGGCAGTCCGAACCGGTGACAATCGAGCACTCGCGGAGTCCCAGGGCTTCACCTGGGACGAGGGCGTCTACACGATGGCTGTCGCACACAACTCCGGCCTCGTTGCTGCCACCGATGCGGTACTGCTCGGCGACGACCGGTGGGCGGGCAGCCTCTCATCCGGCCTGCACCATGCATCGAGCACCTCGGGAAGCGGCTACTGCACGTTCAACGGCCTGGCCGTTGCGGCGCAGCGTGCCCGTGACCACGGGGCGCAGCGCATTCTGGTCATCGACCTCGATGCGCACTGCGGTGGTGGCACCTACGAGATGACGCGTCACCTCGATCTCGTGCAGATCGACGTGTCCACATCGTCGTTCGACTGGTGGCGGCCGACCGATGACGACAAGGAGTCGGACCTCGAGTTCTCTGCACCGGAGGACTACCTCCCGAAGGTGCAGCGGGCCCTGCAGCGGGCCACCCGGCTCGGGCCGTGGGATTTCGTGCTTTACAACGCAGGGATGGACCCGTTCAACAGCGGTGTGTCGTCGGCGGTGCTGCGCACGCGGGAGCAGATGGTTGCCGAGTGGACGGCTAACGCAGGCGTGCCGACCGTGGTGACGATTGCCGGCGGTTACACGTGGGGCGATGTCACCATGGAGCAACTCGTTGGGCTGCACCGCAGCACCTTCGAGGAGTTCGCAGCGGCGGCCTGACCCGTCGGTTGGTCCCGCTGCGCCCACCCCTCCCTCCACCCCCTAGTTCTCGGTCTACCTCGGGCGGAGGGGTCGCCCGAGGTAAACCGAGAACCGGGATGGCTGAGTCATGGTCGAACCGTTTCTTCCGCTCGGCGCTGTTCGTGCACTCAGTAAGGTTGATGCAACTCGACTCAGCACTCTCCTCGCTTGCCAACAGACAACACGGCCTCATCACTCGGTCACAGCTCGAGTCCTCTGCATCGACCCGCTGGGCGTGGCGAGCACTCATCGAGCAGGGCACTCTCATACCGATAGCCGATTCCTTGTGTCGACTCGTCGGCTCGGCTCAAACGGCCGAGCAACGAATCCTTGCGGCGGTACTGGGTACCGGTGTCGAGACGGTGGCTTCCCACGGAAGTGCGGCCTTCCTCTGGGGCGGGCTGCAGTCGTTGCCAACCGGTCCGATCGATGTGCTCACACGGCGTGACTCGACTGGCTACCGACAGCGAGCTGACTGTGTTGTCCATCGGCCAAGCGATTGGCTCGACGTAGGCACGGCACGTCAGCGAGGCATCCGTGTCACCAATCCGGTGCGGACACTTGTCGATCTTGGCGCAACAGCACCGGGACTGCTCCGCACCGCTATGGAGCGGATGATCATCAGCGGCACGGTGACTCGTACCGGGCTCCTGCGGGGTCTCTCGACTCACGGCCGGCGGGGACGGCGAGGTATCGGCCCATTGCGGGCGGTGCTCGATGAGTGGTCGTTCGGAGACGAGGTTCCCGACAGCGTCCTTGAGGTCCGGTTTGCCGATCTCATTGCGAGGCGGGGCTTGCCGACGGCGGTCTTTCACCACGAGGTTCAGGGCTACATCCTCGATGCCGCGTGGCCGCAGTTGCGCGTGGGCGCCGAGGTGGACGGTTGGTACAAGTACTCCCAGAAGGACCAGTTCCATCGCCAGCTCCAGCGCGATGCGCTCCTTGCAGCGTCGGGCTGGCGGGTGCCTCACTTCATGTGGACGGACGTGGTGCGCCGGGAGAACTACGTCGTCTCGGTACTGAAACGGACTCTGCAAGAAGCCGGTTGGAAGCCTGACTCCCTCGACCGACCCTCCACCCCCTAGTTCTCGGTTTACCTCGGGCGGAGGGGTCGCCCGAGGTAAACCGAGAACCGTGAGCCGCCGTGACAACATGGCGGCCATGACAGGTCGACTTTCGGGCAAGCGGATCCTCATCACCAGCGCAGACACGTTCATGGGCCCGGACATCGCCAGCTTCTTCCGGAGCGAGGGCGCCGACGTGATTGCGGACGACGATCCGCTGCTCGGTGCGGGTGATGCAGACGCGCTGATCGAGCGGTGCGGTCATCTCGATGCGGTCATCGCGAACTTCGAGTACCCGGCGTACCGGGCCAAGACCGTCGAGATCGAGGACAGTGAGTGGCTCGCCGGCTTCGACCACATGGTGCACCCGCTCATGCGCACCGTGCGGGCTGTGGCCCCCCAGATGATCGCCCGCAAGAGTGGCTCGATCGTGGTAACCGGCTCGTCGTCGCCATTGCGGCGGATGTCGCCCCAGACGGTGTCGTACGTGACAGCGCGCGCTGCGCAGCTCGCCTTCGTGCGATCGGCCGGGCACGATCTCGCACGCCACAACGTGCGCCTCAACGCGATCGCGCAGAACTTCGTGGCGAACCCCGCGTACTACCCGCCCGAGACGCTCGCAAACCCGAAGTTCCAGGAGCGCCTGCCGATCGAGGTGCCTGCTGGTCGCATCGGCAAGCCCGAGGAGAGCGGGGAACTGGCACTGTTCCTTGCCTCGGACAGTTCGACGTTCATCTTCGGGCAGGTCGTGAGCCACGACGGCGGCTGGAGCTGACGCACACCCCCTGAGGCCAACGCACGTTTCGGGACCGAGGACACGCGGGGCGGTCCAAAAATGTCGAACGCCGGCGTATCGCGAACGACACGCCGGCGAACGACCAACCGAGATACGTGGAGACTCAGTAGGTCGGAAGGACCTTGCGCTCCTGCAGCTTGCGCAGCCAGTAAACGAAGTTCTCTTCGGTGTCAGCAACACCGCAGAACCCGGCCTTCTTGATCTTCACGGTGCTCACGAATGCCGGCGGCGGTGTGTCCACAGCACCGTACGCGAAGCAGAAGTCTGCGTAGTGGTGCGACTCACCGACAAGCTCGCTCATCTTGATCTTGCGCAGGCCGTACTTCTCGACGATGCGGTCCCACACGTCGGAGTTCGCGGGCAGGAACTCAGCGAGGCTGGTGGGGTTGTCGGGACCGACCTCCACACCGAGTGCCTCTGCCATGGCGGGCCACATGTCACGCCACATGAACACTTCGCCGTTGGTGAGGTTGAACGTCTCACCCTTGGCATTCTCGGCCTCGGCACCCCAGAACAGTGCATCGGCAACGAGGTTCGTGTCGACGGCCTCCCACGCCCAGCTGGCGCCACCGGGGAAGGCGAACGGACGACCGAGCTCCTTGCAGATGGCTGCGTAGGCACCGATGATCGGCGGGAGGTTCATCACCACGCCGTGGTTCGGGCCGACGATCAGCTGTGGGCGCCAGATGCTGAACGCGTAGCCGTTCTTCTTGGAGGAGTCCTTGAGGTAGTCCTCCTGCAGCCAGTAGAAGTTCTTGTGGTTGTCGCGGGGCTGACGCTCACGGCCCGGCACACGCATCGGCTTGAGGTGCACGCCATAGGCCTTGGTGCCCTGCAGCAGGCTCACGTGCTGGAGACCCTTGGCTGCTGCGGTGAGCGGCTCGAGGAGGTTCTTGAGCATCTGCAGGTTGGTGTCCATCTGGTGCTGCTCGCTCCAGCCCGGCACGAGGCCGGGAAGTTCAAACACTGCGGTGTAGATCACGTGCGTGATGTTGCCGAGGCCCTTGGCTGCTGCGGTGCACGCTGCAGCATCCTGCAGGTCGAGGGCGAGGTGGGTGAAGGGACGAGTGGATTCCACTTCGGGCTTGCGGCGGGAGGCAGCAATCACGTCCCACCCTTCGTTGAGGAACTTTTCGACGGCGGCAGCGCCGACGAGTCCGCTTGCACCGGCGATGAGCACGGTTCCGGCCATGGTGTTCTCCCTGGAGATGTTTGGGTTGGTGTGTTGGGCAGGTTCGAGGTGTCGAACACGGTGTGAGAGTTGTGAGAGAGGCGCCGTCCCCCACGAACAGCACCTCCATGTCCGCCGGTTACCCGAGCAGCTACCGAACGCTCGCTCGGTAGTGGATACATCAAGTTTGGTTCCCCCTTGTCGGGGGTGTCAAGAGCGATGCGCGCCGTCCCCGGTCAGGGTCCGATGCGCACCGCCATCACGCTGGTGTCAGACGCCGGGCTTGAGCGTGTAGTGCACAAACGTGGGTGCAGCCGCGAGGGCGCCGGCAAGCTCCGGGCTCGGGGTCTGCGTCCCGCGCCACGCCATGTACGTGCCCTGGCTGGCGCGCTCGTCCCACTTCTCCCAGAGGATGATGGTGTCCGGGTCGTCCTCGTCCACGTAGGTCTCGACGAGTTTGCAGCCCGCGTATGCGCGGGTGTCGGGCAGCGACGCGGCGAGCGCGTCAACGATGACCTGCCCCTTACCGGGCTGGGCCTTGAGCGTGACGATGACAGTGTGCATGAGTTCCCCCTGTGGAGCCGGCGGCCGTCCCCCGGACGGCGCTCGCAACCGGACGTGACCAACCCTAGTGCGAGACGGAGCGCGGCGCCCATGGCGATGCGGACCGTTATCGGACGGGTACGTGCGAGACTGCCGAGGACGGACCAGCGAGCGAACCTGAGGAGGAGAGCGTGCCCACCAACGTGATGCCGCCGAACTTCTTCGACGAGATCCGCAGCAACCATCGCCGATCCATCTTCTTGATGGTCACAACGTTCTTCATTCTTTACGCGTTCATCAACCTCATTGCGGTGGTGGTCGGCGGGTACAGCCGGCGGGTGAACTGCGACTCGTACGACACGTGCATTACGGAGTGGTACTGGAACCCGGTCACGCTCGGCGTTACTGCGGCAATCGTGGCGCTGTATCTGTGGATTGCCTACCTGTCCTCGGCGAAGGCTGCACTCGCGCTCACCAAGTCCGTGCCCGCAGCCGGACCCGAGTACGCGCAGCTCCGCAACCTGGTGGAGGGTGTGTCGATCGCTGCCGGCGTGCCGATGCCGGCCGTGTACGTCATCAACGACCCGGCACCGAACGCGTTCGCCACCGGCCTCAAGCCGTCGAGGGCGTCGGTCACCGTCACCACCGGCCTGCTCGCCAAGATGTCCCGGGGAGAGCTTGAGGGGGTGCTCGCCCACGAGGTGGCCCACATCCGCAACCGGGACACGTCCTACATGACGCTCGTGGTGCTCACCGTCGGGGCAATCATGGTGATCTCCACGATTCTCGTGCGTGTTGGCCTCTACGCGTCGTACTTCATGGGTGGTCAGCGACGGAGCCGTGATGACAACAATGCCGGCGCCGCCATCGCCTTGTTGTTCCTCGCAGTCGGCCTTGCTGGCTTCGTGCTGGCGATTCCCGTAGCAACCCTGATGAAAGCGGCGTTGTCCCGCAAACGCGAGGCCATGGCTGACGCAACGGCGGTGGAACTAACACGGAACCCATCGGGTATCCGCTCGGCGCTCGAGAAGCTAGAGGCCGACACGACGGTGGTGCGTGCAATGTCCACGTCCACCGCGCACCTGTGGATCGAGTCGCCGCTCGAGCGCAAAGCGGGGTCTGGGTTCTTGGGCAGCGTCGGGCGCCTGTTCGACTCGCACCCGCCGCTCGCTCTGCGTATCGCGAAACTGCGCGAGTACGAGGGGCTCAACCCGGACGAGCGAGGGCCCACTGATGCCGGCCCGCGGCTGATGGGCAACGACCCGCAGTTCCGCTCCACACCGGCACCGCCGCCGCCACCCCCGCCGCCGGGGGCCTTCGGCTTGCCGTTGAACCCCGCACCGCCGCCACCACCACCCCGGCCGTAGCGACGTCCGTACACTGTCGGGCGTGGCAAATCTCCTTTCGCTCTCGGCTCAGCTTCCCGAAATCGACTTCGCCGCTGGCGATGTGGTGGTCAGTGAGGGCGACGCCGCCGGCAGCATCTGGGTGCTGGTCGACGGTTCGCTCGAGGTCCGCAAGGGCGACGTGAGCATCAACACCATCACGCATCCCGGTTCGCTCGTGGGCGAGATGTCGGTGTTGCTCGGTGCGCAGGCACGGGCGAGTGTCGTGGCAACCGGGCCGTGCAGGCTTCGGCACGCCGTTGACGGCAAGGCATTCCTGTCGAGCGACCCGGAGATCACCACGCTCGTGGCTGCGGGCCTCGCCGAGCGGCTGAACTTCGTGAACACCTACCTCGCGGACCTCAAGCACCAGTACGGCGATGCACCTGGCCTCGCGATGGTGTCCGACGTGCTCAGCAAGCTGTCACAGCACACCGGGCCGGCGGCGCAGTCGGGTTCGGCTCGCGAGCCCAATCCCGAGTACTGAGGCACGCGGCCGCGCCGACGGGTGGCGGCGGTGATCAGTGGCGATCTGTTGCTTGTGCTGATCCGCCGTGATCAGAACGAGGTGATCAGAATGACGTGCGAGCCGGCGCGCTGAGGGCGCTGAGGTCTGCTTCCTCGGTGCCCATGAGCGACTCCCACATGGCGCGGCCGGCCTCGAGGTCGATCTCGACGTAGGCGGGCACCGGGCCGATCTGGCGGCCGGGATTGAACACCCAGGTGTTGCCGATGCGGTCAACCCAGGATCCCTCAGGCTTGAACGGGGGTTCGTGCACGTGGCCGGCCAGCACGATGTCCGGGGTGAACTCCTTGATCCATCCGTCCACATCGGGGTCGCCGTAGTGAGTCTTGCCGGTCCAGCAGGTGGGTGAGCCGAGCGGCGGCCAGTGGTACACCCAGATCCAACGCGCCGGACGGCGAGCAAAGTCGGCGGCAAGTTGACGGTATGTGGCTTCCTTGCCGAGCGGTCCGTCCCACCAGGGGCAGATGGTGATCAGGGTGTCGCCGATGGTGAGCGACCCCCCATCGGTAGGCAGACCGGCGGCACGGGCCTCCGCGAGCCAGAGTGCTGATTGCTCGCCGTTTGCGTCCGGGCCGGTGAGGTCGTGGTTGCCCGAGGCGACCGCAATCTGCGTCTGCTCCTGGACGAGCGCCAGATACCGGAGCAGCACGACGGTCTGGGCGTCAACCGGCACGCCGGAGGTGATGTCCACGAGGTCACCGGCGAACACCACGAGGTCGAACTCGGGTGCCACCTTCACCACCCAGTCCAACTGGGGGAGCGTGTAGTGAAGATCGGCCACCAGCAGGATGCGCACCGCACATTCTGGGGGCAGAACCGGTCAGGCGTACGGGTTCACCACCCCGTTGGCGTTCGCTCCGGTTGCGACGCAGAACTGCAACAGAACCCAGCGACCTATGAACCTTCGCGCACCCAACCCCTAACGTTCCCAGCACGGCCTCTGACCGTCGCTCGGCCCCGGCGCACTGTGCGCCAGCCCTACGCCAGTGCATGTGCTGTACATGCAACTAGGTTGAAAACATGGCCATGCTCCAGATCCGCCACGTCCCCGACGATCTTCATCGTCGCCTCAAGGCTCGTGCCGCCCTCGCCGGCATGTCGCTGTCCGATTTCGCTCTCGCTGAGCTCCGTCGCTCGCTCGACCGTCCTACCCGGGAGGAACTGCTCGCCGCCCTCGCCGGCCAGCCGGTTCGCACCCTGACTCCCTCGCCGACCGAGCTCGTCCGGGAAGAACGAGACCACCGTGCTGGTGATTGATGCCTCTGCAGTCGTCGAACTGCTGCTCTCCACCCCGGCCAGCGCCCAGGTGCGCAGCTACCTCACGGCCGAGCACACGCTTCACGCACCCGAACTGCTGGGAGTTGAGGTGGTGAGCGTGCTGCGCCGCCTGGTGCGTGGCGGCCACATCACCGACCACGACGCCTTTGCCGCAGTCGACACGCTGTCGGCGCTTGGAATCGAGACCTACGAGCACCAGCCGTTCCTTACGCGCTGTCTGGAGCTGCGGGAGAACCTCACGGCGTACGACGCGCTGTACGTCTCGCTCGCCGAGGCCCTCAATGCGCCGCTGCTCACTTGCGATGCAAAGCTCGCCCGGTCAACTGGACACCGCGCCACGGTGCAGCACGTCGGCTGAGAGCTCGGTTCCGCGCCCTCCTGCTGCGAACTGTGTCGCCGGGATGCCGATATCGGCACTGTGGCTACACAGTTCCACTCCGGTCAGCGATCGCGGACCTGCTGCCACGGCATCGTGTGCGCCCCTGCGGCTGAACCCTCGCGCACCCCATCCGTACGGTGCACCGTATGACGAGCAAACTCCGTTCCACGGCGGCAAAGCCCTCGATGTCCAGGCGTCCCACCCCGCTCCCTGCACTGGCTCCCGCCCATCGTGCTTATGCCGGTACCGATATATTTGCCTCCATGACGTCCCCCTCGTCACTCATCCGAAGTGCCCGCCTCGGGGCAGGGCTCACGCAGGCGCAGCTCGCCGAACGTGCCGGCACGTCGCAGGCTGCGATTGCGCGGTACGAAGCCGGAGCCAGTTCGCCCTCGGTTGCCACGCTCGAACGGGTGCTGAGCGCGGCGGGCAAGACCCTCACGCTCGGAGTACGGCGCAGGTCGAGCACCAACCTCTCGTCACCCCAGGCCCGCTCACTCCGCCGGCATCGCCAGGAGGTGCTAGCGCTCGCCAAGCAATTCGGTGCGAGCAACGTTCGGCTCTTCGGGTCGGTCGCCCGAGGGGACGCAACAGAGCGCAGTGACATCGACCTACTCGTAGACATCGACGTGAGCAATGGGCTCCTGCCGCTCATCGGACTCACCGAGGCCCTCGAAGCACTACTCAAGTTCGAGGTAGACGTCACCCCGACTTCCCTCCTCAAGCAGGATGTTGCAGCCACCGCACTTGCGGACGCTGTGGCGCTGTGACCCGGTCCGAACGATCACGGCTCACCGACATCGTCTGACTCGCCCGGTCATCGCTCACGTGCGTGAGCGATCTCGCCGCCCTCGCTGCGGCCCGCAAACACCACGAACGAGGTCCCGACACGATGACTATATTTATGGTCATGTCTGACATACTTCCGCTCGCAGAGGTCAAGGCAAAGTTCTCCGAGGTCATCGACCGGGTGGAGGAACACAACGAGCAGATCACCGTCACCCGTAAGGGCAAGCCTGTCGCCGTGATCCTGAGCTACGACGAGTTCGTCTCGCTCGAGGAGACCCTCGACCTGCTCTCGGACCCGAAAGCGGTGCGCGACATCAACAAGGCACGTCGTGACATCGCTGCAGGAAAGTCCGTGAGCGGCGACGCCTTGCGGGCCAAGTACCTGAACCCATGAGCCGGCGCACCTGGACGCTCGCCGTCCATGCAGGTGCCGAACGAGTCCTCGCCCGCCTGCCGCACAAGATCGCTGCGGCCGTCGTCGAGTTCATGCTCGGCCCCCTGTGCGACGACCCGACCCGCGTGGGCAAGCCGCTGCGCAAGGAACTCGCAGGCCTGTACATCGCACGCCGGGGTTCCTACCGCATCGTGTACGAACTCGACAAAGAGCACCGAACCGTGATGGTGCTGCGCATCGACCATCGCGCCGACATCTACCGCCCCCGCTGACAACGTCGTCAGAGAACCCTCGCGCACCCTGTCCGTACGGCGCGCTGCATGAAGAAGGAACACAACGAAACGCCCGCGCTGACGCCCGCAGATCATGGTGCGGGAAAAGGCAAAACCCCGGCCGTTTGCCTAGGCAGGGACGGTTCCGGGGTCTTCGTTCGAAATCCTACCGAGGGACAAGAACGTGTCAACAGTCAACAATGAAACACTTCGCGACCGGCTGGGCAGAGATCGATTGGCGAGCTACCTACAGGCAACCAGCAATCACCTTCCCTCGGCGCTCAGGCTCTACGAGTGGAACTGCTCCGTGTCCGGTGCGATGTTCGAGCTTCTCGGTCACGTCGAGATCACGGTCAGGAACGCCCTTCACGACAAGCTCACTTCTTGGTGCTCAGAGAAGGGCGTACCGGGCCACTGGTTCGACAACGGTCACGGTCTTCTCCTTCCCCAGGCGATGAGCGACATCGAGAAGGCCAAGCTGCGACTCGTCCGGGCAGGCAAGCCGATAACGCCCAGTGCCGTCGTCTCCGAGCTCAACTTCGGGTTCTGGCGCTTCCTGCTCACGAAGCGGTATCGCACGACGTTGTGGCCTGCAATCGGACACAAGGCGTTTCCGAACCTCGAGAGCAAAGACCCCACCCGATTCTTCCAACGAATAGGGCGCCTCCACGAACTTCGAAATCGGGTTGCACACCACGAGCCGCTGCATTGGCGGCATCTCGATCGAGATTTCACCGATTGCCTCATGGCGATCCGTTCGGTATGCACGGACACCGAACACTGGGCCCGCGATCTGTCACGTGTGGAATACGTACTCAGCCAGCGTCCACCACTCCCGTAGACAGCGCGAACTGTGTCGCCAGGATGCCGATAACGGCACTGTGACGCCACAGTTCGCCGAACCGCCGTGGTTCACCACATCAACTGACTGGCCCCGGCATCAGGGCGAGGCACGACGGGGCGAGACATCGTCAACCGACGCCGTCAGCCAGCGCCGTTAGTCAGCGTCGAACCGGCCGCGGAAGGTTGCCACGAGCGGCGAACCGACGGTGACGGCGCGGTCTGCAGCCCAAGTGACCTCGCCTCGACGACCTTCGAACTTCCCGGTGCCGCCAACGATGGTCAGGGTGGCCTCCAGATGAGCCCCGGCATCCGAGACCGTCGTCCGTCCGGCGTTGGCATAGGCGTACAGCGTGTTGCCATCGCCGAAGTCGAACTCGACGGATAGTGCGAACTCACCAGCGGTGTTGCGATAGTTGAAGAGCCCCCAAACCACCACGCCCACGTCGCCATTGGCGCCCCGCCCCTTGCCGTCGAGGACGAGAGCACCCGTTGTCGCTTGGCCGTCGCGATCGAAGCGTCGTGCGTCGGTCTGGCGGGAAGTGAGGTCAGCAACGACCTCGAAGTCAACCTTCGCGTCGCTCTGGTTGTCCGAACAAGCCGAGAACGCAAAAAGCGCGAGAACCCCAACAACGAGTGCCTTCATGGCCGGGACTGTACTGGTCGACAATGTTGGTCCAAGCTTGCGGGTGGCTCTGGGCATCGCCTGCGCGGCGGCCGCGCCTCGGGCCGCCCGGGCGTCACGACGGTCGCCGATGTGGTTGGCTAGACACATGGCACCGAACCGCCCGAACATCTTCGCCGCCGACACCACCGTCATCACCGACGGCGGTCTCGAAACGTGGCTGCTGTTCCAGAACAGCATCGACCTTCCGGGCTTTGCGGCCTATCCGCTGGTGGCGAACGAACCGGGCCGACAGTTGCTGCTCGACTACTACCGCGGCTTTGTCGACATCGCCACCCAACACGAAATGGGTCTCGAACTCGACGCTCCCACCTGGCGGGCGAACCCGGACTGGGCCGCCACCCTGGGCCACGACCGGACCGATCTCGCCCGCCACATCGACCTGTCGATCGAACTGATCGCAAGCGTCAAGGCCGGCTGGTCGGGCAACGGCCCGTGCATCCTCGGCGGTGTTGTTGGACCCCGCGGTGACGGATACCGCATCGACGCCACCATGAGCGCCGCTGAGGCGGCCGGCTACCACTCGTTCCAGATCGACCGGATGGCGTCAGCTGGGGCCGAGCTCGTTTCCGCACTCACCCTCGGCTACGTCGACGAGGCCATCGGCGTTACTGAGGCCGCAAAGGCAGCCGGGCTCCCGGTGGTGATCTCGTTCACGCTCGAAACCGATGGCCGGCTGCCGTCGTCGATGGGACTCGACGAAGCCATCGCCGCAGTCGACGCTGCCACCGGTGCCTACCCGGAGCACTACATGATCAACTGCGCTCACCCGGCGCACTTCGACAACGTGCCGGTGCGCGATTCGGCGTGGACAGCGCGGATTGGTGGTCTCCGGGCCAACGCGTCGCAACTGAGCCACGCTGAACTCGACGTGATGACCGAGTTGGACGACGGAGACCCCGACGACCTCGCCGCCCGGTACGCAGTGCTGCGCACAGTCATGCCCGGTCTGAAGGTGGTGGGCGGATGCTGCGGCACGGACCACCGTCACGTGGCCGCCATCGCCCGCCTCCTAGAGCACTGAGGCCCGACGAACTGTGCAGCGCCGACGCCCTTTCGGGCTCTCTAGTTATCTGATGCGTGGAATGGTGACAGCGATAACCGCCGTGTTGTCCGTGTAGTTCAACTCGGGGATCGCCAGCGCTGCTGCGGACGACGGCGCGTAATACACCGTGCCCGGCACGTTGTACGGGTTCACGATGACACGCAACCAGTAGCCGCCCGGGGCCACACCGGTTACGTCGAGCCACTGTCCGTCGAGATAGCTGCCGTAGGTATCTGCCCAGCCCACGCTGATGCCCTGGTTTGAGCACGTGTACACCGCTGGCCCCGGCGTGACCGTTGCACCCGGATCCACGTTGTAGTCCAAGAGACAGAACGCCTGCTTGCGCCCGACAACAAGCGGCGTCGACTGCGACACACGCGGGTCGCTACGGAACAACTCGTACACCGCGTACCCGGAGAAGTGATAGTGGACATGACACGAACCCCACTGGAACAAGCTGGACCCAACCGGGCTACCCAGCACTATCGGCGCCGTGCCGCGGTTTGCGGTGGAGACATCGAAACGCATGAGCGTCCGCTTGCCCGTTCCGGTGATTGAGCCCTCTACATACGAACAGCTCTTGGTAGTGAACGAACTCTTGCGGAACGAAATGCTCGACTGCAACTGAGCTGTGTTGATCACGAGGTTGGCCCCGACCAGCAGACGCGGCCCCGTGTCGGCCGACGCCGAAACCGACGGGACCAATGCGAGCCCAGCCCCAGCCAAACCAACCGCAACAAACACCGATCGAAAGCGCATTCAGACAGCGTAGAAGCAGCGCCACACTTTGTCGCTGACCAACAAGGTTGCGCGGCTCGGGGCGTCCTTGAACGGCCCACTCCGCTTACGGGTTGACGCGCAGGGTGAAGCCCCGCCCGTTCGGCAGGCGCGACACCTCGATGCCTTTGTGGAGACGGTTCTTCATCTCGAGCACATCAATCGCCGGGGCTAGACGTCAGAGGTTGATGACGTGTGCACCGAGATCTGCCGCAAGGGTTCGCGTAGCGGTCTCACAGGTGAAAAGGATGACCTGATGGCGCTTCGAAGTATCCCCCAGCAGTTCGAGCGCCCCACGGGTGCGGTCGTCGTCGAAGTGCGCAAACGGGTCGTCGCAGATGAGGGGCAACGACAGCCCCCGGCGTTCGGCGTCACGCTCGGCAAAGGCCAACCGGATGCCGAGGTGCAGCAGGGCACGCGCCCCGTCGGAGAGACGATCGCTCGACAACCGCCCGCTGGTGCTGTCCCTTGTGATCGTGGGCTTGCCGCCCGCCGGGTGCTCCATGATTAGCGTGCCCCACGACGGCACCACCTGCTTGACGAACTTCTCCGCGTGCTGGATGACGGGATCCTGGTTCTGCTTCTCGAAGTCGTAGATGGCGGCAACCAACAGTTCATGCGCAAGTTGCGCGACAACAAGGTCCTGCTCGGACTCGGCTTGCGCTTCCTCCAGATCGCCCCGCTGGAGAAGCAATTCGGGGAGCACCTCGGTTTGCAGCGTTGCCTCCAACTCCACGTTGAGCCGCGTGCGCTCCTCCGTCGCGGCAATGCGCTCGTCCTCCATCGCCTGCACCTGCCCGGACAGTTCACGCTGCTGAGCCGGGAGGCCATCGCCCATGGGGAAGCGTTCGAGCAGTGCTTGCACCGGCCCATCGGTCATGCCGGCACCCGTGACAGCGATCCCTGCTTCACGTACTTCCTGCTCGGCCTTGTTGCGCCGGGCACTCAGCTCGACGAATGACGTGAAGCGCTCGAGCAACGCACCCCGCGACATGCCGCTCACCTCATCGGCGATCGGTGCGAGGAGTGGCTGCAGCTGTGCTGCACGCTCCGATTGCTGACGAACGAGTTGCTGCAGCGACTCGCTGGCTTTCAGGGCGTTCTCGTACTCCACCAACCACTCGGGGAACGAGTCAACCGACACCACACCTTCTGCGCCCCGCTCGCGCAGCATGGTGGCGAACGCCTCGCGACAGCGCTGCAGTTCGCCCGCTGCTCGTTCGCCAGCACCCAGCGTGTCGTTCAGGTTGAGCGAGAGGCGCCGAGCAGCGTCCACCAAACCCGCCAGGTTCTTCAACGCTGCGATGACTGCGGGGGCATCCTCGGGTGTCGGCGGCACCACCCCATACACCGCAAGAACCTCACTGACGCGACGTGCTCGATCGCCCTCGTTGCTCCGGGCGCTCGCCAGCACACCCATGCGGACCGCTAGAGCGGCAACCGCGGGTGGTGCCGCGGCGGGGGGCACCGTAACCGGCGCCTGTTGGGGCAGCACCGGCTTGCGGTTGCTGCGCAACACTGCAAACACGACAGCGGCAACCAGGCCGGACCCGAGCGAGGCCCAGGGCGACACGAGCCCCAGCACGCCAACCACCGCAACCACTGCGGCCACCACGAACGGGTTGAGCCCCCACTTCAGAGCGGGCGCAGGGGAAGGGGGCAGGGAAGGGGCGGGGGCGTTCTCGCGCACGATCTGCAGTGCCGCTTCGGCATCGGCTGCGTCTGCACGGGCGTGAGCGACGGCTTGCGCGGCGTTGGCCCACTGCAGCGCTTCGTTGGTCACACCATCGAGGAGACCCGACTGATTGGCGAGCGCCTCTGCTTGCTCCCGTGACAAGCCGACCGACCCCGCAGCTGAATTCGCCTCGGACTCGACACGGCGCTGTTCCAGCACGAGTTGTTGCAGGTGCGTCTCGACAGCCGACTGGGCCGTGACCGCAGCGAGCACCGCCGCAGCAGCAGCCTGCATCTGGGAACGCTCGGCCGCGGACAGTTGCTTGCCCTCAATGTCGGCCACACGCAGGCGCGTGCGCGCGATGGCAGCGCCAGCAGCCGCGCTCGCTGCACGCCGCTTCTCTTCCACGTCATCGAATTCGCCGCGCAGGCGCTTGATATCGGGAACGGACGGCAGCACTGCCGCCCATGCCGGTGGAACCTCCGCCAGCGCGCTGAGCGAGGCCTGTGCCTCGTGCTGGCGCCGTAACGCGCCGACCCCGGCGATCACGCGCGCAATCAGCGCCTGCTCGGCCTGCATTGCGGCAAGTTGCTGCCCGATTTCGGAAACGCGATCTGCCAGCACCACAATGCGCTGCTGCTCGGCCGCCACCTGCTCGGGCCGCCTCTCGGCGTCTCGGATGAGCCCAGCGAGTGCCTTCAGCTCCTGGTTGCGGCTCTTGCGCAAATCCTCGAGTTCCTTTTTCTTGCCGGCGAGCCAATCCACCTGGGCGCGCGGCTCGAGTGTGGAGGTGGATCCACCGCTCGCGAACCTGGAGAACAGCGACGAGAAGTCGTTCTCGGTACCCGAGGAGCTGAGGTCGACGCCGTAGATCCGATAGATGAGCACGTAATCCTCGGGCGTGAGCCCGCTGAACAATGAGCCGAACGCGTCCGCACTGTCGAGTGAACGTGCGGCGATGGTGCCAGAGCGCAGGTCGTTGGGGGTTCCCTTCTTGATGATCTTGAACCGGGCGTCGATATCGAGCCGCTCGGTGTCGAACACTGCCTCGACACGACCGCCAACTCGTTCGACGCCATCGATGCTGAACCGCTCGCTTCCGTTGGCATAGGTGCGAAATGGGCCGCCGATGGACCACGTGAGGAACTCGGCCAGTGTGGACTTGCCGGATTCGTTGGCTCCGTAGACCACCACGAAGGCATGGTCGAGGCCCAGGCAGGAAAAGCCCCGGTGTCGGCCAAAGGTGACATCACTCACCCGACGAATGCGAAGCTGCTTCACGAGCCCACCGCGAGGCGCTCGACGAGCAGGGCTTCAACCCAGGCTCGAACCTCCGGGGTGAGCTGCTCGCGGCCGTCGCTGTCCAAACGATTCAGCACGTTGCCGAGCAGCGTCTCTCGCTTTCGCTCGGCGACGACATCGATGGCCGGTCGGCACGAGTTGCGCATCTTGATGACGGCGCCGTCGCCAAGCAGGCGCGAGGCCTCGAGCACGACGTCCTTCCTGAGGCTGTCGAACCCCTTGAGGATCGTCGCGGCGGCAGAACTGGCACCCACGAGTTCGACCCGCAGCAAGAGCGCATGATTGGGCTGTGCATCGACCTGCTGCTCGACGGCCCGCATGACGAGATCTCGTGCCTGCTGATCGTCTTCGGCGCTGGACATATCGACATCAAGGCGCAGGAAGCGGACGACGTCGCACTCATGGAACTGCGGCTCGGCAAGGCCACCACCTCCGTCGATGTCGACCACGAGCACACCCTTTGGCCCACACTCGGTGGCCTTGGTGGAGCGACCCTGCAGGTTGCCCGGATAGGCCCAGAACCCCTTCGGTGTGGCATGCACCTGACGATCGTGAATGTGGCCGAGCGCCCAGTAGTTGACGGGAGCCGCCACGAGATGGGCGGCGCTGCATGGGGCATAGTTGCCGTGTGCCCCGATGCCACCGACGTTGGTGTGGAGCACACCGACGACGGGGCCGCCGGACAGGCCCGAAAACAGCGGAACGAGATTGTTGGACTCGGCGGTGGCCCCATAACTGACACCAGCCACCTGCGCCTCCACACCGTTGCTGAGACCCACCCGGTGCGACGCCACCTCACCGACCGGGAACACCTCGACACCGGACGGCAACTCGGATCGACCCTTCCACTGCGCGAGCAATGGGTCGTGGTTGCCGTGCGCAATGAAGACGCGGATGCCGGCGTCGCTGAGCCGGCGCAGCCCGAGGATGACCCGTCGCTGTGCGCTGGGATCACGCTCAGACGAATCGAAGACGTCTCCGGCGAGCACGACGAACTCGACCCGCTCGCGCAGCGCCACCTCGACCAAGCGGTCGAACGATGTGCGGGACAGGCTGACGATGCGGTCGTGCGCGGCGGGGCTGAGCAGCCCACCGAGGGACTGCAGAGGTGCGCCGAGGTGGAGGTCGGCGGCGTGGAGGAACCGAGCAGATGCCATGTGGCGGACACTACCGGTGGGGTGTCAGTGGGTTCCCGAAGGCGAGGTCAGTCGTAGAACCAGAGACCGCACCACTGGATGGGGGCGGCCTGCGTGAAGCACAGGGTGAGCGTGTACTCCCGCTTCGTCGACTGGTTGAGCAACTTGAGCGCTGCCACTCCCTGACCGGCCGGCGGCTCGGCAACCAACCGGGCCACCTCGAGGTTCTCGAGCGACCAGACGATGCGCTTGCCCTTGGTGATCTGGCGGAATGCGTACAGCGACTTGAGTGCATCCTTGGGCAGCAGGCCGTAGGTCCCCTTGTTGAGGTAGGTGACCACCGCGGTGACCGCTTGCTTGTACGAGGAGAACTCAGTGTCACGCAGTTCGCCCAGGCCGAGCGCCGCGCGGGTGGCCGGGCCGGCCTTGCCGACCACCGGCAGGTTGATGTCCTTCTGGAACTTCTTGACGGCGAGGACCGTGGCGTCGTCGAACACACCGCTCACCGTGACCTCGTAGTTGCGATACAGCAGGGCCTGCTGCACGGCAGACACGACCGGGCCGGTTGCACCCTTCGACAGGGACTCGGTGCTGGCAACACCCGACGCACCAGCCACCGGCCCGGGCACCGAGTCGTTCGCACCGGGGCCCGTTGCGCCGGTGACAGCGGCCGTGTCGTCGACCTCGGTGCTCGGTGTGGTGTCGGTGGTGGCCGACTTGTCGGAGCCTCCCCCCACGGTGACCACAAGGATCACGATGAGCAGAACGATGGCGAGCAACGCCGACCCGCCGATGACCACACGGCGCCTGAGCAGCACTTCCTTGGGCGGGCGCGGCCTACTGGCACTCGGCGAGGTGGGATCCTTGGGCGGCCGGGGCTGGCCACCGCTCGGTGCGGTTGGGTCCCGAGGCGCGCCGGGCGCGCTCGGCGTGGCTACAACGGCCGGGATCACCGCTGTGGGTGGCTCGTCGGCCGACCAAATGACTTCGTCGACGGCCGACATGGCCTCATCGGTCGGGGCGACCGGGTTGCCGCAGGCAGCACAGGTGGGGTTGCTGCCGGCGTCGTTTCCGCAAATGGGGCAGATCATGGACACCTCCGTTTCGGGAAACTTGCCACACGGGGAACCCCCGGTGCGTTCACTTCGGGATATTTCTTGAGAACTCATACCCACGGTGAGCGGCAAATATGTGCCGAAAATGTCCCAATTGCCCAACCGTTAGCGAACGTCTGTTCGCTTTTACCGGTGAACAGCCGCCCCGGTCCGGTCTGCAAGGCTTGACCCGTGCCCCAGCTCATCGTCGGCCTCGCGCTCATCATCCTTGTCGTGGTCGTCTGCGAACTAGCGCTCAAGCGCAACCGGAGCACCATGGCCCAGCGGCGATTCCTGCGGGAGAACGGCATCGCCGCCTCCGGCACCATCGTGGACACCGCCAAGGTGAAGAACTCCAAATCCGCGCCGAGCGCGCACTACGCCAAGGTGGAGTACTTCGTGAAGGGCAAGCGCTACACCCTCGGGAACACCTGGCCGCTCGAGCAACAACTCTTCCTCACGAAGGGGACCCAGATGGACGTGCTCTACGAGAAGGGGAACCCGTCCAACGCGTGCGTGGCCGACTCAGCAGCACCCAACACCGCCCAGTACGGCCGCAGCGTGCGCCTCTTCGAGACATTCGCCATCGTGCTGCTGGCCCTGTTCACGCTGTTCGCCTCCCGGTAGCCGGGCGTCGATCCCCACAAACCCGGCGTTCTCTCGGTAGAACAATCTCCATGCCTGCTGATCCGCGACGCGTTGTTGGCGATCTCCTCGAACTCCGCTTGATGAGCTCCCAGCCGGTCGACGGCATCCCCCAGACCGTGGGTGGCCGCCCGTCCGACGGACCGCCGCTCGGCAGCGCCCGCCTCGCGTGGACCGAGCCGTGGGCCAAGGCCCGCGCGTGGTTCCTCTCCACCTTCGAAGGCATCCCCGTGGAGACCACCACGGACCCGGCAGGGAACCTGTGGGTCACCCTGCGCGGCGATCGCCCGGAGCGGATCGTGCTCGGCAGCCACCTGGACTCCGTGCCCAACGGCGGCTGGCTGGATGGCTGTCTCGGTGTGCTCGCCGGGGCCGAGATCCTGCGTGCCCTGCATCGCGACGGTGTGGACCTGCCGGTATCGGTGAGCGTTGTCGACTGGGCAGACGAGGAGGGCGCCCGCTTCGGACGCTCGCTGTTCGGCTCGGCCGCCGTCTCGGGCACCCTCGAGGTGGATGCTGTGCGCGGACTCGTGGACAACGCCGGCCGCAAACTCGGCGAAGTAGTAGCCGAGTACGGCGTGTCGCTCGAGACGGTGCTCACCGCAGGCGACGCACTGTCGTCCATCGTCGGTTCCGCCGAGCTGCACATCGAGCAGGGTCCGCTGCTCGAGGCCCGTGGCCGTCGCCTCGCCGCGCTGCACGGCATCCTCGGTGTCCAGCGCCGGCTGGTACGGCTGAAGGGTCAGGCTGCTCACGCAGGCGCAACACCCATCCCGCTGCGCCGGGACCCAACGATTGCTGCTGCCCGCATGGCGATCGAGGTACGCCAGCTCGGCCTCGACAACGACGCGTTCACCACCGTCGGCGTGTGGCGCGTGCACCCGAACGTGCCCACCGCCGTGAACGGACGCACCGAGTTCAGTGTGGACATGCGCCACCTCGACAAGGCCGTGCTGAACAAACTGGTCGGCGGGCTCGAGGAACTTGTGCACCGCATCGCAGCCGAGGAGCGCGTGGAGGCCGAGCTTGACGTGCTGTGGTCCATCGACCCGATCACGTTCCACCCGGACCTCGTGGAGTTCGCCTCCAACATCGTCGAGGCCCGCTCGGGTGTGCGTGAAGTGATGCCATCGGGCCCGATGCACGACTCGGCCGAGATGGCCCGCGCCGGCGTGCCGACGGTGATGATGTTCGTGCCGTCCATCGGTGGCCTGTCGCACACGCACATCGAGGACACCGCCGAGGCAGACCTCGAACTGGGCATTGCGGCGTTCGACGACCTCGTGCGCCAGATGCTGCCCTGGGCCCAAGCCCGAGTCGGCTGACGCAGCTCCCGAGAATCTCGGTCTACTTTTTGTGACCTGTCCGCCTTGGGTTCAAGTGGTGAGTGCAACAGCTCCTGATTGAGGGGGTGTTGTGGTGGGCGAGGCGGGACTTGAACCCGCACGTCCTTACGAACACTGGCACCTGAAGCCAGCGCGTCTGCCATTTCGCCACTCGCCCGAGTGAATGCCCCACGGTAGCAAGCCCCTGCCATGCCCCCAACCCGTGCCCACAGCGCCACCGGTCGGGGTGTATGCAGCGAGGCATCCGGGTGTGCCGTCTGAAAACAACGGTCGTCACCAGCACCTGCCCGAGCGAAGCGACCCGATCCGAGCCTCGACGATGACTACGCTCCATGTACTTGTGGGTTTGCAGAACTTCGAACGAGGCCTAGAGCGCATGGTGGATGGGGTGTTCTCACGCGCCTTCAAGACCGGTGTACGCCCGGTGGAACTGGGGCGCCGCATGCTCCGGGAGATGGACGAACACCGCTCGGTAGACGTCCACGGCCGTCGGATCGTCCCCAACCAGTACGCCCTGTTCCTCAGCCCTGCGGACATCGCCAACTTCTCCGGCATTCAGGACGCCCTCATCGCCGAACTGATCGAGTCCGCCCACGACTACGCGGCCCAAGAGGGCTATTACTTCATGGGCCCGGTCACCGTGGACTTCGTGGAGCGCAACGACATGCGGGCCGGCCGGTTCCACGTTGTCTCCCAGATGCAGCAGGCCACCGGCGACCCCTACCCCACAGATTTCTCCACCGACTTCCCCGGGGACCTCGAGACCGGGTTCGGCCCGGAGTTCGAGTCCGGGTCCGGGTCCGGTTGGGCCGACCCGAGCGCCGGTGCCCCGCACCCGGCCGCGCCGGACAACCTCACAGACTCCCCCTGGGCCCCCGTGGGCCGGGGCTCGCGCGTCACACCGCCGCCGGTTGCACGCCCCGAACCGCACCTCACCCTCGGCACCGGCGAACGCGTACCGCTCGGGTTGGAGCCCGTCGTCATCGGCCGCCTCGCCGGGTGCGCCGTCGTGGTGTCGGACCTCAACGTGTCCCGCACCCACGCGCAGGTGCGCCGTCAGGGTGGCGTGTTCATCGTGTCGGACCTCGGCTCCACCAACGGCACCCTGGTGAACGGCACCCGGATCGACGGCGAGCAGGTACTGCAGGACGGCGACGTCATCAGCGTGGGGGAAACCCACATGCGCTTCGAGGCGTCCTAGAAGCCACGCCCGATGACCGACAACGTCCTGACCGTCCTGAAATTCGCATTCCTCGCGCTGCTCTACCTCTTCTTCCTCCGCGTGCTCTGGGTGGTGGCCAGCGAAGTCCGTGCACAGCGAGCAGGTGTGCAGCCGGGCAACGCGCCCGGTGCGCCAGCGGCAATGGGCGCCGGCGCGGCAAACCCGTACGCGGACGCCTCCCCGTACGCAGCCGCACCGCCGGCTACGTACCAACCGCTGCCGTTCAGCGGGGCGGGTAAGCCCAAGAAGGGCAAGCGAGGGGTCGTGGCGCGCTTCGTCATCATCGAGCCGCGCGAACGACGCGGCCAGGCATTCCCCATCTCGCAGGAGTTCACCATCGGGCGGTCGTCGGGTTGCTCGATCCAGATCCTCAACGACACGTTCATCTCCAGCCTGCACTGTCGTGTGTATCGGGACGAGGCCGGCAACACGCTGCTCGAAGACCTCGGCTCCACGAACGGCACCTACCTGAACGGTGACCGCATCCGCGTCCCCAAGCCGATCCACCGCGGTGACCGCGTGCAGATCGGCGGCACGATCGTGGAAGCCCAGTGACCAACCAACGCTTCCTTATCGGATCCGCCTCGGACACGGGGCGCGTGCGCAGCATGAACGAGGACGCGTTCGTGGTGACGGACCAGGTGTTCGCCGTTGCCGACGGCATGGGTGGTCACCTCGCTGGTGAGGTTGCGTCCTCCATGGCTGCGGACAGCCTCCGCAGGCTGTCCGGCGACGTCACCGCGGACGACGCAGTGAACGCCGTCATCGCCGCCAACCTCGACATCCTCAGCCTCTCGCGCTCCGACGCTGCCCACCGGGGCATGGGAACCACGCTCACCGGGATCGCCATCGTGCAGCGGGACGGAGAGGCCCGCCTTGCGGTCATCAACGTGGGCGACTCCCGCACCTACCGTCTGCGCGCCGGCAGGCTCGAGCAGGTAAGCATCGACCACTCGTACGTGCAGGAACTCGTCAACTCGGGACACATCACCGCTGCGGAGGCGAGGGTGCACCCACAGCGCAACATCGTCACTCGCGCACTCGGCATCGAGGCCGGGATCGGTATCGACGTGTGGACGCTGCCGATCGTGCGCGGAGACCGGTTCCTGTCCTGCAGCGACGGCCTCGTGGACGAGGTGACCGACGAGGTCATCCTGGATGCGCTCTGCGACTTCTCGGACCCACAGGCAGCCGCCGAGGAACTCATCCGGCTCGCGAACGCCGCGGGCGGCCGCGACAACACCACCGTCATCGTGCTCGACGTGCAAGAGGGGGCGGACCCGACAACGATCAACGGCGGCGAGGACCTGCTCACGTACGTCACCGTGCGCGGCCACGATGTTGAGGACGGGTCCCGTGACGACTCACTGGACGACCTGAACATCGAGGACGAGCGGACAGCGCTGACCGACGACACCCCGCCGTTCGAGACCAACCCGCCGAGGGACCTCACCGACGCGGTGCTCAGCCGTGGCCTGGACCCGGCCGACCGGTACCCGTTCCCCGTGGCACACGCCGACGAGACACCCAATACCGCTGCACGACGCATGGCAATGCATGCCCGCGCCAACACGCGCTTCATCATCGGCGGCGTAGCAGTAGCGCTCATCGCCATCATCCTCGTGATCGTTGCTGCCGTAACCGGCGAGAAGTCGAACGACGGCCCCCAGCCCGGTGACACCGTCGCGATCACCGACTTCGTCGACGATCCTGCTGACACCGCCCCCGACACCCTTCCGGTCTCCGTGAATGGCACGATCGGGGACGCGTCCGACTCCGCGGACGGCTCGACCCCAAGCAGCTGATGAGCAACTCGCCGATCGCGTCCCGCAGGCGGAACAACGAACTCGTCCTCATCCTCATGGCCGCGGTGCTTACCGGCGGCGCATACCTGCTCGCGTCCCTCGGCAAGACCTCGGACATCCCGGCAAACCTCATCGGGTTCCTCGTCATCGTGCTCGGTCTGCTCGTGGTTGCCCACGTGGCCACCCGCTTCCTCGCTGCGGGAGCAGACTCCATCCTCCTGCCGCTCGCCGCACTGCTCAACGGCATCGGCTACGTGTTCATCGTGCGTGTCGACATCCGCAACCGCCTCGCGGGCCTGCAGTCCATCTGGACCCTCCTCGGGATCGGGCTGTACGTCGCCGTGCTGGTGCTCGTGCGGCGCGTACCGGACCTCGCCCGCTACAAGTGGACGCTGCTGTTCCTCGGTGCCGGCCTGCTCGTGCTGCCGATGGTGCCCGGCATCGGAACGTTCAACGGCACGAATGCCCGCCTGTGGGTGAGTGTCGGCCCGTTCAGTCTGCAGCCCGGCGAGTTCGCGAAAATCTTCCTGGCGATCTTCTTCGCTGCGTACCTCGCCGAGAACCGTGAACTGATCGCCACCGGCAACTGGCGTGTCTGGAGACTCAACCTTCCCCAGCCGCGCGACCTCCTCCCGATCGTCGCGGCGTGGGGCTTCTCCGTGGTCGTGCTCGTCGGCCAGAAGGACCTCGGTTCGTCGCTGCTGTTCTTCACGCTCTTCGTCGTGCTCCTGTGGGTCGCCACCGAGCGCGCAGCGTTCCTCGTCGTGGGCGGTGTGCTCTTCGCCACGGGTGCGGTGATCGCGTGGCGCGTGTTCTCCAACGTGCAGAGCCGGGTGACGCTCTGGCTGGACCCGTGGTCCCAGTTCGGCGGCACCACGGTCGGCGGCGACAAGGGACGCCAGGCGGTGCAGGCCTGGTTCGCCTTCGCGAACGGCGGGCTGTTCGGTACCGGCCTCGGACAGGGCTCGCCCAACAAGATCCCGGCGGTGCAGAACGACTACATCTTCGCCGCGATCGGTGAGGAGCTCGGGCTCGTCGGCGCAACGGCAATCCTCATCGCGTTCCTGCTGATGATCGGTGCCGGGCTGTCCGTTGCCGTCAAGGCCCAGCGCCCGTTCGAGAAACTGCTCGCAACCGGTCTCACCACCATCCTCGGTGTTCAGGCCTTCGTCATCATGGGTGGCGTCACGAGACTGCTGCCGCTCACCGGTGTCACGCTGCCCTTCGTGAGCTACGGCGGCTCGTCGCTCATCGCGAACTTCGCGCTGCTCGGCCTGCTCATCCGCATCTCGGACTCCGCTGCCCGACGCAACCGAGAGATTCCGGACCTCCCCACCCTGAGCGAGCGCCTCGCTGCGCGCAGGCTGCGCCGCCAGATCGTGCGCGCCGACCGGATCGCCGCAAAGCCCGCCGGCAGCACGTCCGTGGAAGGCAGCCAGTGAACCGACGCATTGGTCAGCTCGCTATCGGTCTCATGGTGTGTTACCTCGCACTGTTCGTGTCGCTGCAGATTCCACAGATGTTCAAGACCAAGCAGCTGAACGCGAACCCGTCGAACACGCGCCAGGTGGAGCAGGTGTTCGACAAGCCACGCGGCAACATCATCACGGCCGACGGCGTGGTGATCGCGCGCACGGTCCCGGCGAAACCGGGTGACCGCTTCAAGTACCAGCGGGAGTACCCGGCCGGCGAGCTGTTCGCCCACATCACCGGCTACTTCACGCTCGCGAACGGCGCGTCGCAGGTGGAGCGGGTGTTCAACGACACGCTGTCGGGCAAGGGCATTCCACTGCGCAACCTCGGGGACCTCGTGGGCCGCACGGACCCGACGGGCGATGTGTACCTCACCATCCGCGCGGACTATCAGCGGCTCGCCGCCAAGTTGCTCGGCAAACGCGAGGGCTCGATCGTGATGATGGACCCGCGCTCGGGAGCGATCCTCGCGATGTACTCGTGGCCCACGTACGACCCGAACTTGATCGCGACACACAACTCCAAGGAAGCGACGAAGCAGCTGGAGAAGCTGTTCGCCGACAAGCGCAAGCCGCTCCTCGCGAACGCGTACCAGGAGCGGTACATGCCGGGCTCCACGTTCAAGCTGATCACCACGAGCACTGCACTCAAGACCGGCGTTGCCTCGCCCGAGACGCTCTTCGCCGAGGAGAGGGAGTACCTGCCCCCGCAGACCACCGACCCGATCGAGAACTATGGCGGCAAGTCCTGTGGCGGAGACCTGCGCGAGGTGTTCCGTCGTAGTTGCAACACGCCGTTCGCCCGCCTTGCAGTCCTGCTCGGCGGGGACCGGTTCGTGCAGGGCGCCAATGACTTCGGCCTCAACGAGGCCCCTCCCTTCGACCTGCCCAGCCCTGCAGCCAGTTTCGTCAGCGATTCGGGCGAGCGCTTCGAGGACCAGGTCCCGGTGCTCGCGCAGCGCGGGTTCGGCGCGGAGAACGTGCAACTCACCCCGCTCGCACTCGCCATGGTGACTGCCACCATCGCGAACGGTGGCAACGAGATGGCGCCGTACGTCGTCGGGCGCACTACAGACCGCAACGGCACCCCCGTCACCACCACCCGGCCCAAGGTCTGGAAGGTGGCGATGACAAAATCCGTCGCCGACACGATGGTGGCCCTGATGATCGGCGTCGTAAAGGGCCCCAACGGGACGGCGCAGGGCCGTTTCAGCCTGTCGAACGGCATTCAGGTTGCTGCAAAGACGGGAACCGCGCAGCTCAATCCGAAGGGGCAGGAACAACGTTCGCACGCATGGATCACGGCCTTTGCACCCGCCAAGGCCCCCCAGGTGGTCGTCACCGTCATGCTCAAGGGAGTGAACGCCGTGATCTCGGCCGGGACCGGCGGGCGACTCGCCGGACCCATCGCGAACCAACTCCTCAGCTACGCAGTATTGAACCCCTAAGTGGCAGCCGCGCAGGGCCCTGCGCCCCGCGCCACGTCCACTCCCGCTGAACTGGCTAGATTCGACACACCATGTCGTCCACACAGCGGCCGGTTCTCAACGACCGTTACGAGCTAGAACAGCGAATTGGCCGCGGCGGCATGGCCGACGTGTTCCTCGCGCGGGATCTCCTGCTTGATCGCCCGGTCGCCATCAAGGTGCTGTTCCCCGAGTTCGCGGCTGACCCGTCGTTCGTCGAGCGCTTCCGCCGCGAGGCCCAGTCCGCGGCCAATCTCAATCACCCGAACATCGTCGGCGTGTACGACTGGGGCCGGTACGGCTCCACCTACTTCATCGCGATGGAGTTCATCGCCGGTCGCACGCTCGCCGAGGTGCTGCGCAGCAACGGCCCGGTTACCCCGCAGCAGGCCACCGACGTGGCCATCGAGGTGGCCTCGGCCCTTGCGTTCGCCCACCGCAACGGTGTCGTGCACCGTGACATCAAGCCGGCGAACATCCTCGTCGGTCACGACGGCCGGGTGAAGGTGGCGGACTTCGGGATCGCCCGGGCGCTCAACTCCTCCGCCGAGCAGGACCTCACGCAGGCGGGTTCGGTGATGGGAACCGCCACCTACTTCTCGCCCGAGCAGGCGCAGGGCGCCCAGCCCGATCCGCGCAGCGACCTGTATTCCCTCGGCATCGTGATGTACGAGCTCACCACCGGCCGCCCGCCGTTCACGGGCGAGAATCCCGTGGCGATCGCGTACAAGCAGGTGCACAGCGAGCCGCCGCGTCTCGGTGAGCTGGTACCGAACGTACCCGAGGACTTCGACGCCATCGTGCACACGCTGCTGCTCAAGAGCCCCGACGATCGCTACCCGACTGCCGACGTGCTGCGCGAAGACCTTCGCCGCTTCAAGGACGGCCAGCCAGTGGCCGCGCTCAACAGCCCGGCAGGAAATGGAAACGGTGCCACCGCAGGCAGCGGCCAGGCGACAGCGCCCGCACCGAACCCGGTCGCCCTCGGCGGCGCCGCCGCACCGCGATCGATGCCCGCCGGTGCACCTGAACCACGACGCGCGCCATCCCCGTTCCAGCCCATTCCGGCAGGCGCGAACATGCCCCCCACCGTCGCGCAGGGCTACGCGCCGCCGCAGCCCGGCTACCCGCCACAGCAGCAGCGGCGCACAGGCGGCGTCATCATCGTGGCGCTGTTCATCCTTGCTCTCTTCGCGGCAGGCGGCGTGGTGCTGTTCAACGTGTTGTCCAACCGCGAGCCGGGCGGCGCGGCCGTTGGCGAGGCGCAGGTTCCCGAGGTGCGTGGCCTCACCCTCGCCGATGCGCAGAAGAAACTGCTCGACGCCAACCTGATCCCCGACGTGCGGGCAGTCGAGAAAGAGGGTGTGGCCGACGACGTCGTCTACGAGCAGGACCCCACACCGGACCAGGTAGTCGACGAGGGCAGCAAGGTCACCATCACCTACAACCCGGCCCCGGGCACCACGCTCATCGAGATGCCAGACCTCACCAACCTGACGTACGACGACGCGGTGGCTCTGCTCGACAAGAAGGGCTTTGACATCGGCAAGGTGCGCGCCCAGAGGAAAGAGACGGCAGCAGTCCCCGAAAATACGGTGATGGACCAAGCCCCGCTCAAGGGCCAACAGGTGCCGAACAACTCCGAAATCATCCTCGTCACGGCAACGCACCCCTCCAAGGTGGTCATGCCCAACGTGAGCGGCCAGGACCCAGCAACGGCCACGAGGGCGCTCGAGGCACTGGGCTTCAAGGTAAACCAGCTCACCGAGCAGAACGATTCGGTTCCCGCGAACCGCGTGGTGCGCACCGAGCCGCTCGCCGGTTCGTCCGTCAACTACGGCACCACCATTGCGCTCGTCGTATCCACTGGCCCGCTGTCGGTGACGGTGCCGAACCTCAACGGCATGACGGAGAACGAGGCCCGGCAGGTCCTGCAAGACCTCAACCTCAAGACGAAAGTGGGCGACTCGGTTCCGTTGCCGTACGGCAACGCTCAGGACGACAAGGTGATGCTGCAGAGCCCCGTGGCCGGTTCGTCGGCGCTCGCCGGCGCCACCATCACCATTCGGCTCGGCCTGGCATCCACCACACCACCAACGACCACCTCGACGAGCACGACCACGACCACGACGACCACCACCACCACCACGGTGGACCCGAACTAGACGCGAATCCCCCCGAGGAAGTTGCGCAACAGGTCGTGACCCCCGGCAGTGAGGATCGACTCCGGATGGAACTGCACACCTTCCACTGCGAGCTCGCGGTGACGCACACCCATGATGATCCCGTCACGCGTGCGGGCCGTCACCTCGAGACAGGCCGGCAGTGTTGCCGGGTCGATAACGAGCGAGTGATACCGCGTCGCCTCGAGCGGTGACGTCAGGCCAGCGAACACACCGAGGCCGTCATGCTCCACCATCGACGTCTTGCCGTGCATCAGTTCGGGGGCGCGCACCACATCGGCGCCGTACACATGGCCGATCGCTTGATGCCCGAGACACACGCCGAACACCGGCACCACTCCCGCGAACGCGGGGATCGCCTCGCAGAGAATGCCTGCATCCTCGGGACGACCGGGACCAGGTGACAGCAGGACGGCATCGGGGCGCAGGGCCACCGCATCGGCAACCGACAACGCGTCGTTGCGCACCACGATCGGTTCGGCCCCCAACTCGCCCAAATACTGGACGAGGTTGTAGACGAACGAGTCGTAGTTGTCGATCACGAGCACACGCGGCACCCCGCAAGGTTGCCCGGTTTTGGGCCGATCTGTCGAACGGATTGGCTTTCCGCGTGGAACGGGCCCGAAATTCGTCGCCGGAGCACTCCGGACAGCGCGTTGGTGGCCGCCGCCGACTACGCTCCTTTTTTCGTGGCACCCCCGAAGCGCAAGACCGGAAGTGGGCGAGTAACGCCCAAGGGCACCAAGCCCGGAACCCTGCCCACCGCAGGCGCACCGTCGGCTCGGCACAAAGCCAAGCGGAGCGACGACAACGAGCACGAACACCATGCCGCCGAGGCCTCGTCCCGCTATACGCCCAAGGTTCCGCAGTCCGAGAAGGAAAGCCCCCGTTGGTGGCCCGCTCTCATGATCAGCCTCTTTGGTGTGGGCGGAATCCTCATCATGCTCAAGTACCTCGGATGGGTTCCCGGCGGCCAGGACGGCAGCCAGTGGTGGATCGTCGGCGGACTCGTGAGCGTGCTCGGCGGGTTGTTCGCTGCAACGCGGTGGCGGTAGCAACACTCAGCGTTGTCCACAGGGCGCAGTGGGACACAACCCCCTGCCCCGCTTGAGGAAGTTCTACCCAGTACGCAGGCAGAAGCCCCGGCCCCTGCCGAAATTACAATCTCGTAGTTCTCAACACGTTGTCCACAGTCTGTGGATAACAATTTGGGCTCCGACGCCGAGCGCTGCAGAACACTGCGACGCCCACTCCGTGACCTATTCGTAGATCGGAGCGGTGAGATCCATGTCGTCACCACAGTGCCGTGGGGGTGCCGGATCCTCTGCCGTTGCCATGGTGAGCCGCATCTCCACACCGCAGATCGAGCAGCGATAGCGCAGGTTCACCTTGCGTAGTTCGCCCTCGGGGGGAGGTGGCGGTAACGGTGTGGTGGTGGACCGCAGCATGCCGGTGCCGACGAACCAGAGGAAGAAGAACATCACGACGGCGCCGAGCACCCACATCACGGTCGAGAAGGCCGGCATAGCTTCAGCCTAGGGAGAGTTGCGGGCTTGTTTCCGGTCGGGGACCCGAGCGCTGGTCAGCCGAGGCGTTCGATGATGGTGGCATTCGCCAGGCCACCGCCTTCACACATCGTCTGCAGGCCGTAGCGCCCGCCGGTGCGCTCGAGCTCGTTGAGCAACGTGGTCATCAGGCGGGCACCTGAGCACCCGAGCGGGTGGCCGAGAGCAATCGCCCCGCCGTTCGGGTTCACCTTGTTCATGTCCGGGTGGAACTCTTTGCCCCACGCCAGCACCACCGAAGCGAACGCTTCGTTGATCTCCACGAGATCCATGTCCTCAATGCGCAGCCCGGCTCGCTCGAGCACCTTGGCGGTTGCCGGGATGGGGGCAGTGAGCATCAGGCGCGGATCGGCGCCGACAACGGAGAAGTTGACGAACCGTGCGCGCGGCCGCAGACCGAGCTGCTTGGCCTTCTCCTCGCTCATGATGAGCAGTGCCGCTGAACCGTCGGTGATCTGCGACGAGTTGCCGGCCGTCACCTTGCCACCCTTCTCGGTCTCAATGAACGACGGCTTGAGGCTGGAGATCTTCTCGTACGACGAATCACGAATGCCCTCGTCGGTGGCCATGAGTCGCCCCTCGGCGTCGAGCACCGGCAGGATCTCTGCCTGGAAACGGCCCTCCGCCGTTGCGCGAACGGCACGCTGCTGGGACTGCAGCCCGAAGCGGTCCATCTCCTCACGGGTGATACCCCACTTCTCGGCAATGAGTTCTGCCGAGATCCCCTGGGGAACGAGACCACCGGCGGACTCATACCGGGCGGCGAGCCGCGGCCCGAACGGGAAGCCGTACTTGCCGTCGGCCATCGAGGAACCCATCGGTACGCGGGTCATGACCTCAACGCCGGCGGCGATGACGATGTCGTACGCGCCAGAGATCACTCCCTGGGCAGCGAAGTGCGCCGCCTGCTGGGACGAACCGCACTGACGGTCCACCGTGGTCGCAGGAACGGTCTCGGGGAACCCAGCGGCAAGCACGGCATTGCGGGCAATGTTGACGGCCTGCTCGCCCACCTGCATGACGCAGCCCATCACGACGTCGTCGATGAGGCCCGGGTCCACACCCGTGCGGTCAACCAGTGCACGCAACGTCTCCGCGGCCAGGTCAACGGGGTGCCAATCCTTCAGGCGCCCATTGCGCTTTCCGAGCGGGGTACGGATGGCATCAACGATTACTGCGGTAGTCACGTGTCGTCCTCATTTCTGCGAATTCACTGATCTGGGCGGACTGCCTGAGTTGCAACAAGTCTGCTGTGTCACCCCCGACCTGCCCAAACCCGGGCGGGAGTGACACCCCCGGGCCGCCCGCGGCGGATACCGTCGCGTTATCGACAACGACTCCAACCTCATCGTCACCCGTGGCGGCAGCCAGATCAACCCCACCGGGGTTGAGTCTGCTCTGCGCGCCGACCCGATGGTGGCCCATGCTGCTGTCTTCGGGACCGGCCACTCCTACCTGACGGCACTGCTCGCCCTGGACCCCGCCATGGTGCGGGACTGGGCCGCCGAGCAGGGCCGTACCTTCGACAGCCTGGCGCAACTGGCCCACGACGACGAACTGATCCAGACCGTGGCGCTGAGCATCGCCTACGCGAACCGAGACCTGTCCCCGGAGCAACGCGTCCGGGCGTTCACCGTCGTCGGCGAGGAGTGGGTGCGCGGTTCGGCCCTCCTGTCGTTCGACTCGACGCCCCGCCGGGCCGCGATTGCCGAACGCTACGCAGCGGACCTCGAGGCCATGTTCGACGGCGACCCCTACGTTGCCCCCGATACCGCAGGGTCAGACATTCAAGACGCCGGTGCCGATGACCATGCCGATGACGTGGCGGATCCGACGATCCCACCGTTCGTCACCGAGCAGCACACCGTTGCGCCGCGACCGGCCCCGCCCACCGGGCCCCCGGCGGGCCGCGTGCCGGCGGCCCCAACGGCACCAGACGACCTCGTTGACCCCACCCCAAGCTGGTCCGCCGTGCTGCGTCCCGGGCGACCGCTCGCCCCCAAGGACACCGAAGCCCGACCGTCGCAGCGCCCTGCCGCACCCGCAAACGCTCGACAGGACAACCCGGGGCCCGCCGCCGGCGGCGGCCAGAACGGCAACGGCCCCAACGACGGCGACTGGGACGATTCGTGGCAGGAGCCCGCACCCCCGGCCCGCCGGTGGTGGTGGGCAGTGCTCGTCGCACTCGTGGTGGTCGCCGCAGGGGCGCTCGTGCTCAAGACGACGAACAACGACTCCAGCGACGACGCCTCGCTCACCACCGAGGTCGTGGACACCACCCCTGACACGATGTTCGAGGATCCCGATGCGACCGACCCGGTCGTCGACACCACTCCCGACACCAGCGTCGCACCGGTGGCAACCGATTCGCTGCTCGTGACCGCCGAGCGCACAAACAGCCTCGCCACGTTCCTCGCTGCAGTCAAGGCCGCTGGCCTGGACACCGACCTCGCGGGACCCGGTCCGTACACCGTGTTCGCTCCGACGGACGATGCCTTCAACAAGCTCGACCCCGAGGTGCTCAAGGCGCTGCTTGCGGACAAGGACCTGCTCACCAAGATCCTCCGTCACCACATGGTGGACGGCGCCGTAAATGCTGAGGACCTCACCGAGGGCAATCTCACCGCACTCGACGGCACCACCATCCTCGTCGCTACGGCCACGGACATCACGCTCGACAAGACCGTGCGCCCCGTGGACACCGACATCGCAGCGTCCAACGGTGTGCTCCACACGATCGACACCGTGCTGCTCCCGCCGGACATGGATCCCACGGCGCTGCTGCCCACCACCACCACACTGCCCTCCAAGCTGTTCTTCACGGTGTATTTCGGCACCCAGACCCGAGTGCTCGACGATGCAGCGAAGGCCGAGATCGCCAGCGCTGCGGCGGCCATCAAGTCCTTCCCCGCCGGGTCCGAGGTGGTGATCACCGGCCACACCCTGAAGTCGGGCACGGTCGGTCACCGCAAGTTCATCGCCAAGTTGCGCGCAACCACGGTCATCAACGCGCTGAAGAAGGCCGGCGCCACCAACGTGACGTACCGGATCGTCACGGTGATCAACCTGCCGCTGAGCGGTGACCGTGTTGCGGCACGCCGTACCGAGATCACGCTGCCCGGCTACGACCCTGCTGCTGCGTCCACGAGCACCACCACGAGCACCTCGATGCCGTCGTCCACCACCACCACGACCACCGAAGCGCCCTGAGCAACGCCGTCAGTCGTGGGGAAGTTTCTCCGCGACCCGGCTGAGCGACCAGAGATCGGTCTCATCGAGATAGCGGGCGAACACCTCGTTCACGAAGCGCTCGTAGGCCGGCTGGCAGCGGCGGTACTCCTCACGGCCCGAACGCGTGAGGCGAACGTAGACAGCCCGTCCGTCCTGTTTGGACCGTTCCCGGATGACGAGGCCGAGGCGCTGTAGGCGGTCACAGATGCGCGTCGCCGTCGAACGACCGACCACCATCTCCTCGGCAAGTTCATGCATGCGCATCTGTCCGCCAGCGCCGAGCAGGGCGGCGAGCACCCGGTAGTGCACGAGTTCCTGGTTGCGCTGCTCGTGGAGCAGGCGCTCGATATCGGCCTCGGCGCGCACTACGGCAAGGCGCGTGGCCTCCCACGCAGCAAGTTGCTCCCCCTCGGCGCGCGGCACAGGTGAATCGTAGGGCGATCAGACGGCGCGTTCAGCGGCAAATGCCAAGGCGTCGTCCCACGTGGCGCGTTCGGCGAGGAGCCTGCGCATCGGCATCACCATCTTCGGCATGGAGACACCGAGTGCGGCCCGGAGGCGGCCATTGCGGCCGTAGAGCGCCATGAACCTGCGGTCCTGAACCGAGCCCGCAACCACCCGTACCTCGTCGTGCTCGCCCCCGCGGCCGAGATACTGAATGCGGGCGTCGAACTGGTCGCTCCAGAAGAACGGCACCGTCTCGAACGGTGTTGCCTCCTCGCCACGCGAGACCGCGAGAAGGTTCGAAGCGGCCGCTGCGCCCTGCTCAGAGGCCGTCGACCAGTGCTCGACGCGCATCTCCTCCCCGAAGAGCCCATTCGGCCAGCGCACCAGATCACCCGCTGCGTACACGCCGGGCACACCTGCGTTGAGCGTTGCGTCGCATACCACACCGTCGCGCAGTTCAAGCCCGCTACCCACCAGCCATCCCGTGTTCGGCACCACGCCGATCCCCACGAGCACAACGTCCGCGTCCACGAGCGACCCATCCCCGAGTCGCACACCGCTCACGCGTGTGCCGTCACCCTCGATTGCCGCGACCTGCACACCGCACCGGATGTCCACACCCTGGTCGCCGTGGATCGAGCCGATGGCGCTCCCCATGTCTGGGCCAAGTGCGCGAACGAGCGGCGCCGGCAGTCCCTCGAGCACCGTGACTGCACAGCCGTAGGCGCGACGCGCAGTTGCAGCCGCCTCGAGCCCGATAAAACCAGCACCGATGACAACAACCCGGGCGGGCACCGCTCGGCCGCCCAGATCCGTCCGGAGCGCAATCGCGTCATCGAGGGTGCGTAACTCGTGGATTCCCGCGAGCGGCGGTTGGTTCGGCAACCTCCTGCATGACGCCCCGGTGGCGATCACGAGCCCGTCGTACTGCTCGACACCACCATCGGCGAGCGTGATGGTGCGGCGTGCAGTGTCGAGCGCCGTGGCGCCGGCACCGAGCCGGAACGTGAGCTGCAGCTCGCCGAGCGCGTCGGGCTTGCGCAGCGCGATCTGGTCCACATCCCACTCACCCGCGAGAAACTTCTTCGACAGGGGCGGTCGGTCGTAGGGCAGGTGTCGCTCGGCACCGACCACGGTGATCGCCCCGGCGAACCCACCGCTGCGCAACACCTCACAGGCCCGCAAACCTGCGAGCGACGAACCGGCGACGACAACGTGCTCCATCACGGTGGACGGTATACCGTGACCGGGTCAGGAGGTCACGATGGGGGCATTGGACGGAATCCGCGTACTCGACGCGGGGTTGTTGGTTCAGGGGCCGCAGGCCGCGGCCCTGATGGCCGATATGGGCGCAGACGTCATCAAGGTGGAGCTACCGGGCTTCGGCGATCAGGCACGATGGATCCCGGTGAGCGAGACCGACCGCCGCGCGCCGTACTTCGTGGCTGCCAACCGGGGCAAGCGCAGTGTGAGCGTGGACCTCCGCAAGCCCGACGGCCGGGAGATCTTCCTGAGGCTGGCCGAGACAGCCGACGTGATTATCTCGAACTTCAAAGGTGGCACCATGGACTCCTGGGGCCTCTCGTACGAGGAGGTGTCGGCTCGCAATCCGCGCATCATCTATGCAACCGGCACGGTATTCGGACCGATCGGGCCAGACGCCGGCCGTGAGGGTGCAGACCTCGCGGGGCAGGCTGCCGGCGGCCTCATCTCTACCACCGGAGTGAACGGGGGCAACCCCACACCGGTCGGCGTCACCATTGCCGACTTCATCGCGAGCCAGAGCATGGCGAACGGGATCCTCGCTGCACTCATCGCCCGCAGCAGCAGCGGAAGAGGCCAGCGCGTCGATGTGTCCCTCGTCGGCTCGCAGATCTGGGCGCAGGCAAGCGAGTATGCAGCGTTCGGAATGTCGGGCGCGCAGCCGGGTCGCTCCAACCACGGGCATCCGCTCATCCACGCTGCGTACTTCATCGTTCCCACCAAAGACGGATGGCTTGCGCTCATCGGTGTGCCGATGCCGCTTCGCCCTGCCTTCTACAACTGCATCAACCGTCCGGATCTCGGCACCGACGAGCGCTTCGCCGGACTGCTGTACTCGCCCGAGGTGAAGGCGGCGCTGCATGCAGAACTGAGCAAGGTTTTCCCGGAGCGCACTACTGCAGAGTGGTGCGAGGTGCTGCGCAATGCGGGTCAGCGATACGCACCCGTGCGCGGATACGCCGAGGTGATGGACGACCCGCAGATGTGGGAGAACGGCTATCTCTCGGTGCTGCAGCACCCGGAGTGGGGTGACGTCCGCATGGCCGGTGTACCTATCCGTATGAGCGAAACACCGTTGAAGCCGGGCAGTTTCCTCGCCGAGCTCGGTCAGGACACCGAGTTGGTGCTCATGGAGCTCGGCTACGAGTGGGAACAGATCGAGGCATTCCGGAGTGCCGGCGCGGTCTGACCTACCACACGCACGGCAGACTGAACGCCGTGGCAATACCGCTTCTCCTGGCTAGCGCAAACGATCCGCGGCTTGATCAGTATCGACACCTACGCGATCCAGAGCGACGCGTAACGCTTGAGGCAGTGGGCGGACACTTCGTAGCGGAGGGGATCACGGTGGTCCGCCGTCTCCTCGAGTCCGCACTGACCATCCATTCGGTGCTGGTGCTTGAGGGAAGGCAGGACCGAGTTGCCGACCTCGTTCGCGATGACGTCGACTTCCTCGTGGTGCCGAAAGACGTGATGAACACCGTCGTCGGGTTTGATCTCCATCGAGGCGTCCTCGCTTGTGCACAGCGGCCACCGAACCGGTCGATCACCGAACTCGCTTCGACAGCTCGCACGATCGCTGTGCTCGAGGGAATGAACGACCACGAGAACATCGGTGCCATTGCACGTAGTGCCCGTGCGCTCGGTATTGACGCGATGCTGCTCGATCCCACCACTGCAGACCCGTGGTACCGACGCGCCGTTCGCGTGTCGATGGGCGAGATGATGTACCTACCGATCGGCCGGGCAACGGCGTGGCCCGCAGCACTTCACGAACTCCGCTCGCACGGATTCGTGATCGCGGCGCTCACGCCTTCACCCGATGCCGTTGATCTCGCAGCGTTCACCGCAGCGCGTCCCGATCGCGTTGCGTTGTTGCTCGGCGCCGAGGGACCGGGCCTCACCCAGGTCGCGCTCGACGATTCCGATGTGCACGTGCGTATCCCGATACGCAGCACCGTCGACTCGCTGAACGTCGGGCACGCCGCGGCAATTGCCTTTGCAGCACTCGGGAACCCGACCGACGCGTAGGCTCAGCGCCATGGCCCGTACGGTGTTCCTTGGGTTCGACGCAATGGACTCCCACCTCGTACGGACGTGGGCCTCCGAGGGAAAACTGCCGAACCTCGCCGGTGTCATCGACTCCTGGGGATCGGCAACAACGCTGAACCCCGTAGGGCTGCTCGTCGGCGGGCTCTGGCCGAACTTCTGGTCCCAGAGCGGCCCTGCTCACCACGGCTCGTACTGCTGGCGACAAGTGGTGAACGGCACGTACACCACTGCGCTCGTCGTGCCAACCGATCTCGACAACAAGCCGTTCTGGTTGGGCCTCGACCAGCAGGGTGTGCGGTGCGCAATCCTCGACGTGCCGCTGGTTCCCCCGTTCCCGCTCGAGCACGGCGTGTCGGTGGTGGACTGGGGGAGCCACGACAGCCAACTTCCCCTGTGGGTGTCGTCGACGGATGCCGCCGCGCGTCTCGCCTCGCTCGGGCCGTACCCGCAGAGACGGTGCGACGCGACGGTGGAGAGCCGGGGTCACGAGCAACTCCTCGCGGACATCGTGGAGGGTGTCCGCTTGCGTACTGCGATGCTGCGGATGCTGCTCGAGGGCGACGCCGAGTTCGTGGCAACCGTGTTCTCGGAATCCCACTGCGCCGGCCACCACCTGTATCACCTGCACGATCCCGAGCACATCCGCCACGACGCTGCGCTCGCCGCACGGCTGGGTGAAGACCCGCTGCTCACTGCCTACCGCAGGATTGACGACGCACTGGGCGAATTGTTGTCGACGCTGCTACCCGACACGGCAGTGATGGTGCTCCTCAGCCACGGCATCGGACCCCATTACGACGGCAACCCGATGCTCGACGAGATCCTCACGCGCATCGAACACCGTCGACAGCCCGTACCTGCATGGGTGCGGGCCCGAGAGTCGGTTCTGCGTCCGGTGCGAGGCGTCGGCCGCCGCATTGACCGGATGATCCGTCCGGATCGTCGGCGACTCCCGAGCCTGCGAAACCTCGATGGCTCACGTGCGTGGTTCGAGGTGCCGAGCAACGACCTGTACGGCGCGATCCGCCTCAACCTTCGGGGGAGGGAACCGCGGGGTCGGATGCAACCCGGCGCCGAGACGGATGCGACGATCGCACTGCTCACCGAGGAACTGCTCCTGCTGCGGCACACCGAGTCCGGTGAGCCCGCAGTCACCTGCGTGCTGCGGACCGACGACTACCACCGGGGTCCACGTCGGGGCATGCTCCCCGACCTACTGGTGGAGTGGAACTGGTCGGTGCCGTTCCGGTCCCTTACCTCTCCGACCATCGGCACCGTGTCGAACCCGGCGGTTCCTCAACGCACCGGGGATCACCGCCCACACGGTGAGGTGTTCGTGAGGAACCTCGTGCTTCCGGCGAACGAGCAGATCCCGGTGGAGTCGCTCGCGGACGTGCTCGTTAACGACGTGCTGGCGCGCCGCTAGCGCGACCGACGCGCCGCGATGGCCTCGGTGAGCCTGCCGACCCAGTAGGCGCGGTGTACCACGTACTCCACGAGTACGGGCTGGCGGAACGACCGCCGCTTCGCGAACAGCCTCGTGCCACCGAACAACAGTCGCAGGACGATGGGGCCCAAGGCGTGATCGTTGGCGATCCGCTGCTCCGTTCGCCCCTGGCCGATCGACCGACGCAGCACCCACGCGAGCCGTGCCCGTTCGGCCGGAACGTGATGGCGGATCCGTGCTGCACCGGTAACCCAGATCTCTTTGCCGGCCGAGTGCATCGCCTCGAGCAGGACCGTCTCCTCGCCCCCGATGAGCGACTTGTCCACCCTGCCGAACGCCGGGTCGAACCCGCCGCACTCATGCGCAACAGCAGCCAAAAGCGAGAGGTTCCCCCCGAACGGTGGGTTCTCCCCCGGCTCGAGGGGCCGACACGTCCCCTCTGATACCGGATACGACGAGTACAGACCCATCAGCGCAGGGGAGACCCACCGCGGTGCACCGGTGTCGAAGTAAAGATCCATCGCGCCGCCGACCGCGACGCAACCGGATTGCTGCTCGTAGGTGTCCAGATGCGCCTCGATGAAGCCAGGACATACCGTCTCGTCATCGTCGATGAACACCACAACATCGGTGTCAAGCTCGGCGAGCGCGCGATTGCGCGCCACCGCGATCCCCGCGGTGGGCTCCAGCACATAGCGGAGCCGGGGCTCACGCTTCTGAAGCTCACGGACGCACTCCGCCGTGGCGTCGGTGGAACCATTGTCCACGACAAGCAGACAGAACTGTGGGTCCGACGCCCAACGAGTCGTTGCGAGTTCCTCAAGTACCGACCGCACTGCCCGCTCGAGCGATGGCGCCCGGTTCCGCGTGCACACGGCCACCGTTACCGACTTCGCGTTGGTCACCTGCTACCGATCCACTTCTGCGTCAAAACGTAAACGGGGAGTCGGGGTGACCGGAACCGATCACCCCGACCCCCCGGAGTACTGCTGTCAGGTTCAGGCAGCGCTGATTGCCGCCCAGATCTTCTGCGGTGTGCAGGGCATGTCGACGTGCATCACACCGAGGTGCGACAGTGCGTCGACGACTGCGTTGTGCAGCGCCGGGGTGGAGCCGATCGTGCCGGACTCGCCGATGCCCTTGGCGCCGAGCGGGTTGCGCGGGCTGTCGGTCTCGGTGTTGAACGTGGTGAACGACGGCATCTCTGCAGCCGACGGCATGAGGTAGTCCATCAAGTTGGCGGACTTCGGGTTGCCGTCCTCGTCGTACTGCACGTGCTCGTACAGCGTCTGGGCGATGCCCTGGGCGATACCGCCGTGCTGCTGGCCGGCCACGAGCATCGGATTGAGGACACGACCGCAGTCATCCACGGCGAAGTGGTTGATGAGGCGTGCCTCGCCGGTCTCTTTGTCGATCTCGACGACAGAAACGTGCGTGCCGAACGGGTAGGTGGAGTCGCCCTCGGAGAAATCGAGTTCGTGGGTGAGCTCGTTGCCCTCCTTCTTCGACTCGGCCGCGAGCTGAACCCACGAGATGACCTTGGCGGGCACGCCGGCGACCTGGAGGCCACCGTCACCCTTCACGATGTCTCCCTCAGAGGCCTCGAGCAGACGGGCAGCAATCTTCTTGCCCTGCTCCAGCACGTTCTCGCTGGCGACGAACACTGCCGACCCAGCAGTCTGCAGCGAACGCGAACCCATCGTGCCCGCACCGCGCGGCACGAGGTCCGTGTCGGACTGCACGTGGCGGATCTGGTCCATCGGAATGCCGAGCTTGTCGGAGACGATCATCGAGAACGCCGTGTCGTGCGCCTGGCCGTGGCTCGACGTACCGACCACCATCGTTGCGCCACCGTCGTCATCGATGGTGACCTTGCCGTACTCGGCGAACAGACCGAGCGGGGCGGTGACCTCGACGTACGACGAGATGCCGATACCGAGGACCTTGACGGCACCGCTCGCGATGCGACGCTGCTGCTCGGCGCGCAGACCCTTGTAGTCCGAGAGTTTCAGCGCGGTGTCGAGGGCCTTCTCGTAGTCACCCGAGTCGTAGTTGGCACCGGTGATGGTGGTGTACGGGAACTGCGAGGGCTGGATGAAGTTCTTGCGGCGGATCTCGGCGGGATCGATACCCGTCATGTCTGCCGCGATGTCCAGAATGCGCTCAAGCATCTGCGTGGCCTCGGGGCGACCGGCGCCGCGATACGCCACGGTTGGGGTGGTGTTGGTGACCACCGTCTTGGCATCGAAGTCGATCTTCGGGATGTTGTACACACCCTGGCTGAGCATCTGGGTGAGCATCGGGAGCACGGTGCCGACCATCGGGTAGGCGCCGCCGTCGGCAATGCAGCGTGCGTGCAGACCGACGATCGTGCCGTCCTTCTTGACACCCATCTTGACGTCCATGATGTAGCCACGACCGTGGCCCATCGACAGCATGTTCTCGGTGCGGCTCTCGGTCCACTTCACCGGGCGCTTGAGCAGCAGAGCGGCCTTAGCGCAGATTTCATACTCGACGTAGTAGGCGGCCTTCGGGCCGAACCCGCCACCGACCCACGGTCCGATAACCCGGACCTGCTCGGGATCCACGCCGATTCCGGCAGCCAGTGCTGGCTTGATGGCATGAGCGGCCTGGGTGGCAACGATGAACTTCAGGCGATCGCCCTCGGGGACGGCGATGCAGGCGTTGGGCTCCATCGGCACGCCGGCGAGGCGCTGGCTGAGGATGCGGCTCTCGGCCACGACATCCGCGCCCTCAAGGGCGTTGGAGTCCGCACCGAGAGCGGTGGCGAATGCGATGTTGCTGCCGAGTTCCTCGAACAGCAGGATGCCACCGGCGAGCGACTGCTCGAGATCAACCACTGCAGGCATGACGTCGTAGTCCACGATGACCTGCTCGGCGGCGTCCTGACCCTTGTACAGGTCGGTGGCGATGATCGCGGCAACAATGTCGCCGACGAAGCGGACCTTGCCGCGGGCGAGCGGCGGGCGCACGTGCTGCGGGGTGCCGGCAAATCCGACGTTGTTCGGCAAATTGAGGTCGTCGGCGGTGTAGACCGCCAGCACGCCAGGCATGTCCTTGGCGCCAGAGACGTCAATGCTGACGATGCGACCGTGAGCAACCGACGAACGGACGAACACGATGTTCGCCATATTCGGGAACTTCATGTCGTCGGTGTACTCGTTCGTACCCCTGAGCAGGCCTGGATCCTCCTTCCGAAGGACAGAGTTGCCGAGAATGGAGCCGGAGCCGGATTGAGCCATGGTGACACGTTCCTCTAGGTGATCAGACACGAATGTGTTTACGGTAGATCACCGGACACCTCTTTGCACAGGGCAAATCTGCCCGAGTCGTAGGCAATACGTCTAGAACCAGCCATGAGCCACGGCGAATACGCCAAGCGGCAGGTGTCAGTGGCCCCGAATTGCCTCGGCCAGGCCCTCGACCACGTCGGCCCGGTGGGGCGACGGGAGGTAGGCGATCGCAAGGTCAACGCCCGCTGCCTCAAACTCGTTGGCCTTGTCCACCCAGGCCCCGAAGCCGGCCTTGGGGTCATAGAGCACATGCACCGAGGTGCGGATCTCGGCCGGATTACGACCGATTCGCGCGCAATGCTCGTGCAGAATCGCCCGCTTCTCAGCGAATCCGTCAACGTCCATAGCCGCATAGTTCCAGTGCTGGGCCCACTTGGCCACCGCAGCGAGGGTCCGCTTCGGCCCATTCCCACCGATACAGATCGGCGGGTGCGGTCGCTGCACTCCCGCCGGATTGTTGCGGGCATTGGTGAGCGTGAAGTACTTGCCGGAGAAATTGGTGGTCTCCTGGGTGAGGAGGCCCACGATGCACTCAACAGCCTCGTCGAACCGGTCGAACCGCTCCGTGAGGGTGCCCAGGTGGATGCCGTAGGCGTCGCACTCCTCCTGGTTCCAGCCAGCGCCGAGGCCGAGCTCGAGGCGGCCGTTGCTGACGACGTCGAGCGCCGAGGCCATGTTGGCCAGAACCGCCGGGTGGCGGTACACCACCCCGTTGACCATGCAACCGATGCGGATACGGGAGGTGGCCTGGGCCAGCGCCGCGAGCGTGACCCATCCCTCCATACACGGCCCGGAGGTGTCGGGAACGTTGATCGGATAGAAGTGGTCGAAGTTCCAGGCAGATTCGAACAACTCGATCCCGTCGGCGGCCCGCCAGACGTCGAGCATGTCGCCCCAGGTGGTGTACTGCGGAGAGGTCTTGATCCCGAACTGCATGCCCCGACACTACGCAACCGCGGGTCGCTCCGTTGTGCCCGCTGTCAACTCCTCCGGTAGCGCTCGCGCAGGTTGCCGAGCAGCACAAGTATTCCGCTTGCGCTGAACACCCCGAGCAGGGCCCACCGCCAGTCATGAACCGCGAAGTAGACCGTCACCGCGATGGCGCCGAGCAGCGCTCCGGTTGCAAACGATGCCCACAGGAAGTGCACGACCCGCTTGCGCAGGAATGCCTCGACGAGCATGAAGCCGCCCACCACAACGGCGGTCCAGAGGAGCACGTGCGTGAGGAAACGGACCGCGAGGGCCGCGAAGGCAAAGACGATGGGGACACTGACGAGCACCCACAGGTTGAGCGCGCGCCCACGCCGGGAACCGTCGTGGGGGTCCGGGACAGCCGGGTGCCGGATGTGCGCGCGGCGGTCCACCGGCGCAGTGCGACCGGTCTCGAGCCTGCGGCGTTCGGCCCGTAATTCCGCCTCACGACGACGGAGCCGGACGAGTTCCACCTCCGCTGCGGCAACCATGTCTGCGCCGGAGCTTCCCACCAAGACCTCGGCCCGAAGCCGAGTCCGAGCCTCGTCAAAACCGATTTCCAGGGCGGCGAGTTCGAGGTCCAGCGCCGCCAGTCGCTCCTGACGGATCTCGTCAACGCGTGACGGCGGGGCGACCTTCTGCAGACCGGCGTAGCCGACCGGATCCACCCATGACTGGCGGATCGAACCGTCCCGCTCGAACCGTGGACCCGTCGGTGCGCGCTCACCCCCGGTTCGGTCTGCGGTGTCGAGGCCCCAGAGGCCGCGAAAGTCGGCCACCCACGGGTCGAGCGGGCCGAGGACCCGGGGGGCCCATTCGTACTGTCCACCCGGGCCGAGAATGACCCCATTGCCCCCGGCATGGTCCACATACGGGATGCCGAAGCCACCCGGGGGCGGGGAGATGTGCAGCAGCCGTCGATACGCAGCCGAGAATCGCTTGACTCCGTCGATCGCCTTGGCCTCCACGCGGGTGACGTACTCACCCGGCTGGAAGTAGCCGGCGTGCGAGCCGCCTCCGACGAACACCGTGGGGTGCTCCCCGAACAGGATTACCTCCGGGTCGTCCCACGCACGGCGCAGATCGTCGCCGGCGTGGTCATGCCGGGAATAGGCCACCCAGTGGGGCTCGACGGTGTCACCAACCTCCTCCACGTAGACCATGACCTGTTCCCAATCGGCCTCGTGATCGTTCACGCCGCTGAACGTCGATCGCCAGTCGTTCATCGCGTAAAAGTAGGTGTAGTGCAGCACGGTCCAGCCACCGTCACGCACCACCCGGCCGTAGTAGACGGGTTCGTTGTGCAAGCCAATGCGTCGCGCCTTCCACGCGGCGGCACCCGTAACGCCATTCGGCACCGTCTGCCTCAAGAGCAACGACACCCGGAACAGCACGTCGAAGATGCGCCCGAGCAGGCCAACCCGGGCAAGGCGGGCGAGTCCGTGATTCTCGGAGCGGCGTTGCGTGGGGTGACGCTTGCGGCGCTCGTGCTCCGCAACGAACTGCAGGAACACCCCAGATCGACCACCCTCGGCAACTGCGAGGTTCTCGACGGTCAGCGCCCCGGCCGGAACAAGGATGCTCACCCCCTGCTCGGTGTGCTGACGAAGGGAGCACGCGCTCACGTACCGGTCGACGGCTGCGGGCAAAAAGAGTTCGTCGCTGTTGAGGTGCAATACCGGCTCAAAACGGCGCAGAAGGGCCAAGTCGGCGGCGGCGGCCTGATCGCTGTGCATCAGACGAACGTAGTAGATCGAGCCCCACCGGGCTAACGACGCACTCGCCGAGGCGTGGGACATTACCCGCCAGACGGTGTCGAAGATCCTTGGTCGCCACGACACGCATCATCGGCTGTTCTCGTCGGCAGAGTCCTGCGGACCGCACGAAGTTTGGCGACGGGCAGAGTCGGGTAATGATTGAGCACATCCGGAGCAACCACTGGGAGATCAGACTCGAATGGCGCGCTACACGATCACTTTCCGTACTCCTCGAGCCCCACACGACGCGTTTTCCTACATGGCCGACCTGCGTAATTTCGCTGCCTGGGATCCCGGCGTCAAAAGGGTGACTCAGGTTGAGGGCTCAGGGGGTGGACCGCTCGCGAAGTTCGACGTTGTTGTCGCTACTGGGTCTCGCGAAATGATGTTGCGGTATGTCACCCGGCAGTACCAGGAGCCGCGGCTGGTTGTCATCGAGGCTCGAAGTCGGATGCTGACGTCGATTGATCGCATCTCGATCGATGACGATCCAGGATTCGGCAGCCTGATCACCTACGACGCCGAGCTGCGACTCAATGGTCCACTCCAAATCGTCGACTGCTTACTCAAACCGATGTTCATGCGGATCGGTGACCGCGCCGCGCGCGGGTTGATCGGCGCACTTGACGGTGCAGCGGTCGCTTCTTGAACGTCGCTCGCGGCATCCAGGAGTTCGTCAACAAAAAGCTCGTTCGTGTGGCGGCACTTGACGACCAGCCGTGAAGCGACCAGAACGGCGTTTCCCGGCTCTACGCGTGAGTGCAGGGACGGTTGGTTTTGAGGATGGGCGGGTTGGCTCTGACCAAGTCGTTTCTTGTGGAGACGATGGGAATCGAACCCACGACCCCCTGCTTGCAAAGCAGGTGCTCTGCCAACTGAGCTACGTCCCCGGGATAACTCGGGAGCCTTCAGGCTAGCGACTCAGTCCCGGTACGCGAGCAACGACTGTCGGGGGGAGACCGAAGGTGGGTCCATGAGCACCCTCTGACGAGGGGTGAGGGCCCCAGAGGCTGCCAGTTCGGACAGGTCCTCCACGTAGTTCTTGCCCCACGCGAGATGCCCGGGCGCGTACTTGTAGAGCAGGGTTCGCCGGGGTCCGGACCCGCGCCAAGCAAGGGTGCAGTGCGTGAGCGCCTCGGTGAAGATCACCACATCGCCAGCCGTCAGGGTTACCTCGGTAACCCAGTCGAGGGGCACCGGCGACGGCAGCGGGAAGCTTGCGCGGTGGCTGCCGGGGATGCACCCGAACCCGCCGTCACCCGGCCGGTGGTCCACCAGCGCCCACTGCGCAGAGACCAACCCGTTGTACATCCGACCCGCCCGCACCTCGTAGTACTGGGCGGGGTCGTGGGGTGTTCCTCCCCCGTGCAGCCCGAGGCCGCTCTGCCCGGGGTTCATGGCGATGCCGTACGCGTGGTCGAGCCGGACGTATTCGCCGCACAATTCGATCATCACGTCGAGCACAGCACGGTGGTCAATGAGATCTCGGAAGCACCGCGCCGAGGACAAGTGCCTCGAGAAGCGTTGGCTCAAGATCGGGGCGGCGGGCTCGGGCAGCGCCAGCAGGTCGACGGCCACGTTGAGCGCCTGCACCTCGTTGACGGACAGCACCCCCCGGCGCACGACGTAGCCATGGAGGTCGAACAGGTACCGCTCCTGCTCGGTGAGCCCCACGCTGTCAGTCATCCCTAGTGGCAACCGCGTTCGGCGTCACGTTCATCTTCGGCTCGTAGTCCGTTAGCTCGATCTGCCTGGCCTCGCCGCCCAGCTTGGCCCGCAGTTCGGACCGACATGACTCGCACGGGCCGTAGAAGCGACCCGACACCGTGGCACTGCAGCGGGGGCAGGTGAATGTTGCTTCGAGCTCGAGGGACTCCATGCCCCCATCTCACCACGTGGGCGCCGAGTCGGTGCGGCACCCGCGAAATCAACCATCGCTACTGACGAAGGTGCCCATGGCCTTCGCTACATCCGACACGTGTGGTGGCTGCAGCATCGTGAGGTGATCGCCGCTCACACGAGTGATCGAGACGGTCAAGTGCCCCTCCCACTCCCGAGCCGTCCCATCCGACACGCAGATCGCCAGCCCTGGTAGATCGAAGGGCTCCACGGTGTGACGGCTCAACGCGTGCAGTGCCCACTGGAAAAACACACCGAAGCGTTCGACGCTGCCGATCGGGGTTGCGAGGCCCGCCAACCGCCTCCACACCGACACTGATCTCCATTTGACCCACTTCGCCACATGGATCGCGATCGGCGACTGCCGGGTCCGGATAGCTTCGGGAACGAACGACTCCCGCCTCACCGAGTGCACCGAGTCGAGCACGATCAACGACACGTCGTGCCCCTGCCGATGGAGCATCCCGGCCATGCAGTGCGCTACGACGCCGCCGTACGAATGACCGCCGAGCAGGTACGGTCCGGCCGGCTGGACGCGACGCACCTCCCGCAGGTGCCGGCGCGCTGCGGACGCAATGCTCCAGTCGGGCCACGCGTGCGAGCGAAGCCCGCGTTGCTCGAGCACAACCAGCGGTTGCTCGGCACCAAGTTCGATAGCGAGTGCCCGATA
>CAMDBM010000020.1:0-52030 GCA_945889085.1 Ferrithrix thermotolerans DSM 19514 | reverse complement strand
AACTGCTGCGCGATGAGTTGGGCGCCGTAGCAGATGCCGAGGATGGGGATGCCGAGTTCGTAGACACCCGGGTCGATCACCGGTGCGCCCTCGACATGCACGCTCTTGGGGCCGCCAGAGAAGATGATCCCCTTCGGGTTCCGCGCTTTGAGTTCTGCCGGAGAGATGGAGTACGGAACGATCTCGGAGTACACGTTTGCCTCACGCACCCGGCGTGCGATGAGCTGCGCGTACTGCGCACCGAAGTCGACGACCAGAACGGTGTCGAACGGAGTGATCTCGGGCTGGACGGTCACATCCCGACCCTACCCGGCGCTTCCCGCTCCGGTCCTGCCCGTACGATGAAGGACGTGCGTCGGTCCCTGCTCGCGTTCCTGATCACCCTCTGCGTCGCCGTACCCACGGCCCCGGCGTTCGCACAGACGGACACCACGCAGCCTGCGCTGGCCGGTGCGCCTGCGGACTCCGTCGTGGAAGAGGCCGATCTCACCTGCGCACAGCCCGGCGTGGTGCGCCCCAACTGCGGCGTGAAGCCCCAGCAGGCCGGGGACCGGGGAGGGGCACTCCAATACACGGTCTGGGTGGTACTTATCATCGGGCTCATCGTGGTGTTCACCGTCGTGTTCAGGTCTGCGGCGAGAACCAACCGGAAGAAGACCGTCGAGGCCGCAGACCGCAGCTGGAACTAGCGCACGGGCATCCAGCTGTCACCGGGCCAGCAGGTCCGAGCAGAACATCCTCGCACCCGACACCAGCGCATGGGGGGCCTCCCAGGGCACAAAATGCCCGCAGTCGCGTAGCAGGAACGGACCGACGTGGTTGTCGAAGGTTGCGGCGGCCATTCGGTCGAAGTCCGGGTAGATCACGTGGTCGCTGCTCCCGTAGAGGATGAGCGTTTGCGTGCGGGGGTTGTGCCCGATCATCGACGTACCGCTGCGGCGGGAGGCATCGAAGCTCGACTCGTAGCCGCCGAAGCTCGCCCGCAGTCTGTCGCCGTCGGCGAACGGCTCGGTGTGAAAGTCCACCTCCGCCGAGCCACCGAGGCGACCGGGGGGCTGTGACTGGTCGAGAAATGCGCCGGGGTGTGCCCAGAACCGGGAGGTGTAGAAGGTGGCGATGTACCGGCGCCGCTGCTCAGGCGTGGCGAGATCTGCCGCGAGGCCATCGGGGTCGGTCCCCTGCCGCATGAAGTAGTCGCTCGCCTCCCGAGCCGGACGGCTGTTGCGCAGGTTCGCCATCCGCTCCTTGAGGTACGGCAATGGCGAGTTGAACAGCACCATGCGGTCCACCCAGTCCGGGTAGCGCAGTGCCAGGTCCTGGACGACCGGACCACCGAGATCACCGCCCACGAGCACGACGCTCTCGTGGCCCAGCACATCGTGAACGAGCGCGTAGAGGTCTGCGCTGTGCGCATAGACATCGTGCAAGCCGTCGGGACTCACCCCGCTGTCGCCGAACCCCCGTAGGTCCGGAACGATCACCTCGAACCCTGCGGCAGCGAGCGGTTCGATGACCTTCCAGAACACCCGCTTGGTCTCCGGCCAACCGTGCACGCAGAGCAGCGGTACACCGCCGACTCCCTCGCGGACAAAAGCGATGCGCACATCGCGAACGGTTGCGTGGTGGGTCTCGAAGCGGTTCGGGTCGATGTCCCTCGGATCGGTCATGCACAGAACGTACTGACCGGGGCGGCCTCAGTCAGTAGCCGGTGGTGCGGGCGTCGACACCAACGGCGAGCGACATCAGCTGCACCAGCATCCGGCCGGTGGCCCCCCAGATGGTTTCGTCATCGAGCTCGAAGAAGTGAATGGGCCACTCCACCGGCGGCCGCCACCAGATCTCCTGGCGGTAGGTGTCCGGCCGGTACAGCTCGCTCAGCGGAAGGTGCAGGACGCGCTGCACCTCACCGGTCATCGGCGCAACATCGGGCCGGCGCTCCAGCCGGGCAACGATCGGCACGATGAAGCTCTTGGACACCACCGTGGAGATGTGGTCCAGCTCGCCGATCACCTCGACGAGCGAAGGATCGAGACCAACCTCCTCGTGTGCCTCGCGCACGGCTGCCTCCACGGGGGTCTCACCCGGGTCGAGGCGCCCACCGGGAAAGCTGATCTCGCCCTTGTGGTTGCGCATCTCCCACGAACGCTTGGTAAGCAACACCTCGGTGCCGCGGTCACCCTCCCAGAGCGCCACGAGTACCGCAGAGGCCCGCGCATCGGTGGGCACCGGGTCGATCGACGAGCCCCCGCCGCGGGTGCGAACTGTGTCCAGCAGGGGTTCCAACGCAACCGGGCTCAGACCATCCTGACGGCCCTCCCAGTGCGGGGGCTCCCCGAGCCGCCATTGCTCCGGCCGCGGGATGATCTGGTCACCGCCGCGACGCCACGTGCGCTCCATGACGGTGGCCGACGCTCAGCGCGTCGACTGCCAGCCGGACTCGACAAGGGTCTCCAGGAGTTCCCGCATGCCAGAGATCTTCAGGTCCGCGAGCACGCGACCCGGAGCCTCCTCGCCATGCTCCCACTTCTCCCAGGCAAGCTGCAGCTTCGCGATGTCCGGTGCGGGGTGATCAAAACTCATAACCTCAGACTAGGGCCGCTGTTCGCCCCGCGCTTGAGGACCTGGATGGGTCCCGCCCTACTTGCGTCGGCGATTACGCAGTGCGTTCACCGCACCGGCCGACATTCGGCCCGCGGCATTGGCACCCTCGGCAGTGGCGCTGCTCGCTGCCTTACCGACCACTCCGCTCACCGAGCGGCCCTGCTTACGAACCGCTTTGAACGCATTTCCGGACACGTGCCCGGCCAGGCGGCCGACCTCCTCACGCGTCATCGGCACGGACTCCTTCTTCACCCGCTTCTCAAAGCTTGTCCGCCAGGTAACGAAGCCGAGGATGAACGCGAGTGCGAGGAGCACGGCGCGCCCCTGCGGGTCGATGGCACTACCCCCGGCTGCTGCGCCGAGCAGCATGAGCGCAATGAGCCCGAAGTCGGCGAAACGGTGCAGCCGAAGCGGCACGAACTTGAACGCGGACAACGGGCCCTCGGTGGACGCGCCGTTCAGCACCATGAGCGCACCAGCGATGCACGGCAGTGCCGGCTTGGGCGAATTCGCCCCCGTACCGATTGCGGCGACTCCGAGCAGGTACTCGACAAATTGGTGCGCCCAGAACCCTCGCTTCACGCACGACACCGTAGCGACAGCGAGGCGCGAACACTGGACGGGCGCGAAACGACCCGGGCACCGGGCCCGGGTCGTTCCTGAATCTTGTGCTGGTCAGCGTTCGCGAGGAGCGCTGATCACATCATGCCGCCCATGCCGCCCATGCCGCCCATGCCGCCGCCGCCGGCGGGTGCGCCGCCGCCCTTCACGGGCTTGTCGGCAACGAGGCACTCCGTGGTGAGCACGAGCGCGGCGATCGACGCCGCGTTCTGGATTGCTGCACGGGTCACCTTGGCGGGGTCGATAATGCCGGCCTTCACGAGGTCGACCATCTCACCCGTTGCAGCATTCAGACCGAAGGCGCCCTCGGCATCCTCGATCTTCTGCACCATCACGCCGCCCTCGAGACCGGCATTCGCGGCAATGTTGCGGGCCGGTGCGGTGAGGGACTCGAACACGATGCGGGCACCAGCGGCCTCGTCACCCACGAGCGTTGCCTGAACGGCAGCGACTGCCTTGCGGGCACGGATGAGAGCCACGCCACCGCCGGGCACAATGCCCTCCTCGATGGCTGCACGGGTTGCCGAGATGGCGTCCTCGATGCGGTGCTTCTTCTCCTTGAGCTCCACCTCGGTGGCTGCGCCGACCTTGATAACCGCAACACCACCGGCCAGCTTGGCCAGACGCTCCTGCAGCTTCTCGCGATCCCAGTCCGAGTCGGTGTTCTCGATCTCGGTCTTGAGCTGGCTGATGCGGCCCTGAACGTCTGCCGAGTCGCCAGCACCGTCGACGATGGTGGTCTCGTCCTTGGTGATGATGACGCGCTTGGCTCGACCGAGCAGGTCGATCGTGACGTTGTCGAGCTTCAGGCCGACTTCCTCCGCAATAACCTGGCCGCCGGTGAGGACAGCCATGTCCTGGAGCATCGCCTTACGGCGGTCTCCGAAGCCCGGGGCCTTGATCGCGACCGAGTTGAAGGTGCCGCGAATCTTGTTGACGACGAGCGTGGCGAGTGCCTCGCCCTCGATGTCCTCCGCGATGATGACGAGCGACTTGCCGGTCTTCATGACGGCCTCGAGGACCGGAAGGACGACCTGCACGCTCGAGATCTTCTGAGCAGTGAACAGGAGGTACGGCTCCTCGAGAACCGCTTCCTGACGCTCGGCATCGGTGACGAAATACGGCGACAGGTAGCCCTTGTCGAACATCATGCCTTCGGTGAACTCGAGCTCGATGCCGAACGTGTTCGACTCCTCAACCGTCACCACGCCGTCCTTGCCCACCTTGTCGATGGCATCGGCGATTACGGCGCCGACGGAAGAGTCTGCGGCAGAGATGGTCGCCACGTTCGCGATGTCGGTCTTGTCGTCGACGTCCTTGGCGAGGTCCTTCACGCACTGCACCGCAGCGGCGACTGCCTTCTCGATGCCCTTCTTCAGGCCCATCGGGTTTGCGCCGGCCGCAACGGCCCGCATCCCCTCGTGGACCATCGCCTGGGCGAGAACGGTTGCCGTGGTGGTGCCATCGCCGGCGACGTCGTTGGTCTTGGACGCGACTTCCTTCACGAGCTGGGCGCCCATGTTCTCGAACGGGTCGTCGAGCTCGATCTCCTTGGCGATCGAGACACCGTCGTTCGTGATCGTGGGGGCGCCCCACTTCTTGTCGAGGACGACGTTGCGACCCTTCGGCCCGAGCGTGACCTTGACCGCATCAGCGAGCTTGTTCACACCGGTTTCGAGGGCGCGACGGGCCTCTTCGTTAAACTTGAGTTGCTTTGCCATGTGGGCTCCGTCCCTTACTTCTGGACGATTGCGAGCACGTCACGGCTCGACAGGATCAGGAGATCCTCGCCGCCGACGGTGATCTCGGTGCCGCCGTACTTCGAGTACACGACGGTGTCACCGACCTTCACGTCGAGGGGGATGAGCTCGCCGGTGGCCTCGGCGCGGCGACCCGCGCCAACGGCCAAGACGGCACCCTGCTGGGGCTTCTCCTTGGCGGTGTCGGGGATCACGAGACCGGAAGCGGTGCGCTCCTCGGCCTCGTTCGGCTTGACCACGATGCGGTCGTCAAGTGGCTTGAGATTCATGGTGCAGTTCCTCCATGGGCGGTTAGCACTCGGACTAGGTGAGTGCCAAAGATACGGCCGTTACCCCCGGATTAGCAACCGACCGGGGCGAGTGCTAACCGCCAAAACCCGGGTTCAGGCCAGAAGGTCGACGTCTAGGCGTCGGGCGAGCTCCACAAGCAGGGTGAGAGGAAGCCCGATCACGTTGCTGACACTGCCCGACACCCTGGCCACGAACACCGCTCCGGCCCCCTGCAGGGCATAGGCCCCGGCTTTGTCTAGGGGTTCGCCCGTGCCGAGGTACCAGTCCAGGGCGTGGTCGCCGATCGGGGCCATCTGCACCCGAGTCTCGTCAACTCCGCTCTCCAGCCGGCCAGCCCGCAGCACCGCCACACCCGTATGGACGTAGTGGGCGCGACCCGACAGCCGCTTGAGCATGCGCCGGGCATCATCGGGGTCCGTTGGCTTGCCGAGGATCTCGCCGTCGAGGTCCACCGCGGTGTCGGCAGCGATGATGAGGGTGTCGTCATCGTCAGCAACGGCAAGTGCCTTCTGGCGGGCAAGGCGCTCAACGTAGGCGGAGGGGTCCTCGCCACGGATGGCGCGCTCATCGATCTCGGGGACGATCACCTCGAAGTCGATCCCGAGCCGTTCGAGCATTTCGTGTCGACGGGGCGAGCCAGAGGCGAGCACGATGCGTGTCATGCGGACGAGGGTAACGGTGCCGTTGCGATGATCTATTCGATCTGGCCCGGACTTCCCATCGGGATCAACCAATCCGTACACCTCAGGACGCCAAGTCCCCAACAGAGCAAGCGGGCTTCAGTGTCACCGTCGTGCAACGTCTGGTTCTGGTGCCCGTCATAGGCGATCCCTGATGCTGCGATCTCGCGGTCAGCCATGTCGTAACAATACGAGAGAACCATGATGCCGTTATCGACAAGCCGGGAACGGTTCGTGTTCCTGCCCGCGTTCGCGTTCGCACCCGCCGGACAACCCGACACCACGGTCGTGAAGTCATACACGTAGCTGTGACCAGAACGGGTCACTATTGCGAAACGCCGTCTGCCTTCGATCTCCTGAGCAGCTGGTAGAGCATGATCCCCACGCATCCGAGAAAGTTCGAAAGCAGGAACCATGCGGGGGCACCGAACGCCATCGAGCCCACGAGACACAACACGAGTGCAATATGGCCCTTCGGATTTCACGGTGGGGTGAGTTGGTCGAGTAGGTCCCAGTTTGGTTTGCCGGCGTAGAGCAGAGCGCGGATGCGGTAGTGCTCGAAGCGTCGGAACCCGAACGCGGTCCGTTTCACGCGTTTGACCAAGTTGTTGATCGCTTCGGTTGGCCCGTTCGACACGTGCGACTGATGCCAGGCAACGATCTGTGCCGCCCAGTTGGCGATGGTGCGGCCGAGCCGGCGGACCTCGAAGGGCATCTCCGGGTCGGTGAAGTCACGGCCGATTTCGGCCACCCAGGCGGCGGCGAGTTCGACGTTGGTGTGGTCGTAGATCTGGCGGACGACCTCTTTGGCGTTCCACGCGAACCACACCTCACGCGCCGGATCACCAGCAGCAAGCAACCCCATCAGCCGTTCCCGGCCGTCGATGCTCAGCCACTCGGCGGCCATCGTGAGTCGGCGTCGTGCGCGGTAGAGAGGGTCGTCTTTGCGGCCGCGGTGACCAACGATGTCGTTCTGCACCCGCCGGCGGCACTCGTCCAACGCAGTGTTCGCCAACCGCACGACATGGAACGGATCAGCAACCTGGACCGCGTTAGGGAGCATGGTGTCGAACACGGTGCGATACGAGTTCGACAGATCCAACGTCGCCCAACGCACCCGGTCGCACCATGCCTGCGGTCGGGCAGCGAACCAAGCGCAACACCCGCTGACATCACGGCCGGCCACGACGTCGAGGAGCTGACCACGTTGCACGTCAACGATCTGGGTGGACCACAGCTGGCGCCTGTAGCGGCCTTCGCGCACGTAGAGCGTCTCGTCGAGTCCGACGGCGTTGACGGTAGCGAAGCGTGCCGGATCGTCGATCAACGGTCCACCGAACAGCACGACCGCGTCCATCACCGTGTGCCAATCACACCCCAGATCGTCAGCGACTTCCGACACCGCTCGCCCGTGACGGCCGACCTGCAACGTCGCCCACCGCGCCGCTCTGGTCGTCATCGCACAACGGGCCGAGGCGATCGTCGGGTCCTGCCCGGTCCACGAACGCTGGCATCCTGGGCACCGCCATCGCTGCTTGCGCCACACCAGCCGCGTCGCACGACCGAAACACAGAAGGTCGACCAGCACCACCGCGCGAATGCCGTGGCGGTGAGCCACCTTCCCGCACCCGCACAGCGGCCGCTCAGCACGCGAAGCGATCTCGACCCGCAACCACTTCGGCCAGTCACCGACCCCACTCACGATCACGTCGGGCAGCCCGACAAGCAACGCGCACATGCGCGTAGGATCAGATTCCACAGGGGCTCCCGAGTTCGGCGACGTTAGACACCGTCAGACTCGCAGAGCCCCTGTACCGCGCCCGGGAATCACCTACCCGACAGCAACCCCACCCTCAGATCCGAAGAGCCCCTTATCCTGGCTGTAGAGGAATGCGTGAGAGCGCTATCCAGGAAACGACGCAGACGATGAGGCCGGGGCCGGCTGGTCGCGCCTGTACGACGAAGTTGGTCGGCTTTGCGCACCCTTAGCGGAAGAGCGCAAGCCCGCAGATGCGCCGACTGACCGCGACTCGCGCCTCTGACGCGTACCCCTAACCCCGTCAATGTCTAGGAGCCGCGTTGGTATCCATCGATGCTTAGAGTGGCAACGGGAACCCGGCATCGGGTTCTCGCTTGGATCGTCCTTCGGTGGTTCCTGTCGCGCTCTCTGCCCTCGTGACAGCGCATCTCACCTTGATGGACACGCGCGTACTGGTCCGCGCGACCCGCAGGTGAACTCAGCCGCCGCTGATCGCTACGACGTCTGCGTCGTCGGGCGGTGTCTCGTCGTCGAGGCTCGCGAGATAGCCGTCGGGAAGCGCGACACGGATCGGCCCGTTCGAGTGGCCACGAACGAGGCGCTCACCGCCCGGGACGAGTTCGGCCTCAAGGTCCAACTGGGCCACGAGATCGTCGAGTTCGGCAAGCGATGACACCATGCCGAAGCGACGGCGCAGATCCCCGCCGACCGGGTAGCCCGTCAGGTACCAGCCGGCGTGCTTGCGGAAGTCCCGGATTCCGATGCCGTCGACAAGGTGCTCGGTGAGCATGCGGGCGTGCTCAACCATCACATCGGCCACCTCGCCCAGGCGAGGCGAGGCGGGAGCCTCTCGACCGGCGAACACGGCGTGCAGGTCCCCGAAGAGCCACGGGCGACCGAGGCACCCACGGCCGATCACCACACCGTCGCAGCCGGTCTGGCGCATCATTGCGACTGCGTCGGACGCTTCCCAGATGTCGCCATTGCCGAGCACCGGGATGCTCGTGACCGCCTCCTTTAGCTCGCCGATCGCGTTCCAGTCCGCCTTGCCCGCATAGTGCTGCTCGGCCGTGCGCGCGTGCAACGCAATGGCGGCGACGCCCTCCTCCTCGGCAATGCGACCGGTCTCGAGGTACGTGATGATGTCGTCGTTGAGCCCCTTGCGGAACTTGATGGTGACGGGGATGTTGTTCGGTGCTGCAGCCTGCACCGCGGCGCGCACGATGCTGCGCATGAGGTTGCGTTTCGGTGGGACGGCAGCGCCACCACCTCGGCGGGTGACCTTCGCCGCGGGGCAGCCGAAGTTCATGTCGATGTGGTCGACGCGCCCCTCGCCAACCAGACGGCGCACGGCCTCCCCCGTGCTCGTGGGGTCGCTCGCGTACAGCTGCAGGCTTCGGGGAGACTCGTCCGGCGAGAACGTCATCATCCGCTCGGTCTTCGCGTTGCGGTGCACGACGGCGATGGCCATCACCATCTCGTTCACGTAGAGCAGGTTCGGCCCGAACTTGCGGCAGAGCGTGCGGAATGGGGCGTTGGTGACACCCGCCATCGGGGCGAGCACCACGGGCGGCCACACGCTGAGCGGGCCGACCTGGAGCGCCGGGACGGAGTCGGTCGTTGTCACAGCAGACCACGCTACCGACGAGTCGGTGGGCTACTGGTCGTTGCCTGCGTCGATCCCCTGCAGAGCGCCTGCGTCGTGCAGGCGCATCACGAACTCGGGCTCGTACGCGCCGTAGGGATCCTGACGGACGAGTTCGTCGAGTCGATGTGCATCGGCGCCCACGAGGATGCGCCAGCGATCGTCGCTCACTCCCTGCAGGATCACCTCGGCGGCCTGTGCCGCAGACGTGGGGGCGGTGTCACGGAACGCCTCGCCGAGTTGCTTGTAGATCTCGTTCTTCGGGTCCTCAAGGTTGATGCCCTGTGCACGCGCACTGTTGATCGCAATGTCGGTACCGATGTGGCCGGGATGCACGACCGAGACCTTCACGTGCGGAGCGTTGAGGCGAAGGTCGGTAATCAGCGCCTCGCTGAAGCCGCGGACCGCAAACTTCGCCGCCGAGTAGGCCGTGTGCGGGATCGTGGGCCCGAGCGACGCCCAGAGCCCATTCACGCTGCTGACGTTGACGATGTGCGATGACGCGCTGCGCATGAGCATCGGCAGGAACGCCCGGCAGCATCGGTACACACCGCCCCAGCAGACATCGAAGGTGTAGTCCCACTCATCGGCCGGGGCCGTGACGAAGCTTCCACCGCCGTTCAGCCCAGCGATGTTGAAGAGGAAATCGACGTGGTTGGCCTCGTGGGCCTTCCCGACCGAGATCGGCCAGGTACCAACCTTGGCCCGGTCGGTGACGTCGAGCACTTCCGCGCTGACCCGAACGCCGGCCTTGCGGCAGTCGGCGGCAACGGTCTGGAGCGAGTCGCCGTTCATGTCGGCGAGCGCGAGGTTGCAGCCGGCCGCAGCGAGCTGCAGTGCGGTTTCGCGGCCGATACCGGAGGCTGCTCCGGTGAGCACGGCAAGGCGACCGGCGAACTGGGTCATGTCAGATTCTCCTCACGAGGGCCGGGTAGCGGGGCGCAGCGGTGGTCCCCGAACCCAACGATTCCACGATCTTTGCACATGGCCGCAACAGAACGACCCTGCACCAATCGCATCGTCGATCCCGGCCCGCATAAGGTCAGATCGATGTCTGCCGTACCTGACTACGCCGCCCTGTTCCCCAGTTTCCGATTCGACCGCCCTGCCGACGGTGTCCTGCGCCTCACGCTCGATGCGCCGGGGCTCAACGCCGTGTCACCCGACGCGCACCGGGAGCTCGCCGACGTGTGGCTCGCCGTGGACCGGGACCCGGACACCCGTGTGGCGATCATCCAGGGCGCCGGGAAGGCGTTCTCCGCCGGCGGCAGTTTCGAGTTGATCGACTCGATCACCACCGACTATGCGTTCCGCATGCGCACCCTGCGTGAGGCGCGGGACCTCGTGCTGAACGTCATCAACTGCTCGAAGCCGATCGTGTCGGCCATCCACGGGCCGGCTGTCGGCGCCGGACTGGTCGCCGCGCTGCTCGCGGATGTGTCGATCGCCGCCAAGACCGCCCGCATCATCGACGGCCACACCCGTCTCGGCGTGGCCGCCGGCGACCACGCCGCTATCTGCTGGCCGCTCCTCTGCGGCATGGCGAAGGCGAAGTACTACCTGCTCACCTGCGAGACCCTGACTGGCGAGGAGGCCGAGCGCATCGGACTCGTCTCGCTGTGCGTCGAGCCGGGCGAGGAGCAGGCCAAGGCGCTGGAGGTTGCCGTGCAGCTTGCCGGGATGGCGCAGGCGGCAATTCGCTGGACGAAGCACACCCTCAACCACTGGTATCGCCAGGCCGGGCCGATCTTCGACGCGTCCCTTGCCTACGAGATGCTCGGCTTCGGCGGGCCCGACGCCCGAGAGGGCCTGATGTCGCACCAGGAAAAGCGCGCTCCCCACTTCTCCGGCCCCACCTCCGAATAGCCCCCCGGCGCATTCTCGACAACGATTTCCCACGTATGCGTGGGGAAAGTGCCGTCAGAACGCGAGTTGGGCGGGGGGAGTGGGCGGCGTGGGAAGATTGGGACATGAGCAGCAGCACTGACCTTGTCCTTCGCAGTTTCGAGCAGGGTGTCCTGCTCCTCCAGTGGAACCGTCCCGAGCGCAACAACGGCTGGAGCTTCGACCTCGAGCACGCCTACTTCGAGGCCCTGCGCGCTGCGTCGATGGACCCCGACGTACGCGTCATTGTCGTGAGCGGCGTCGGCAAGGCCTTCTGCCCGGGTCTCGACATGGAGACGCTCAGCCAGGCAGCGGCCGGCGGCGGAGCCGGCACCATCGCCCGCAAGGGACCCACCCGCTCGCACATCTACGTCCGCCAGATCCCCAAGCCCGTTATCGCAGCCGTCAACGGTGCCACCGCCGGCATCGGGTTCATCCAGGCCGTCGCCTGCGACCTTCGCTTCGCCGCCAAGGGCGCCAAGATGACCGTTGCCTTCCCCCGCCGCGGCCTGCCTGCCGAGAACGGTGTCTCGTGGCTGCTTGCCCGCCTCGTGGGCCACGGCAATGCTGCGGACCTGCTGCTGTCGGGCCGCGTGGTCACCGGCGAGGAAGCGGTTGGCCTCGGCCTCGTGAACCGTGCCTACGACGCCGACGACCTGCTTCCCGCAACCCTCGAGTACGCGAAGGACATGGCGGCCAACTGCTCGCCTCGTTCGCTCGCAGTCATCAAGAGCCAGTTGAATGCCGACTGGACGCGTTCGGTGGAGGAAACCCGCACCGAATCGCTCAGCCTCGTGCGCGAGATGATCGGCAAGGACGACTTCAACGAGGGCGTGAAGAGCTACCTCGAGAAGCGCACCCCGCGCTACAAGGGCCTGTCGCACGACCCGGATTCCGCCGAGCCGCTCCGCCCGTTCTGACCGGGCCCCGCTTGTAGCGGCAGCAGTCCGCCCCTACTTCAGGATGCCGCCAAGGTCCACCGGCAGTTCGACCGACGTGATGTTCCTCGCCTCGTCCGAGGCGAGGAACGCGACGGCGTTCGAGATGTCCTCCACCTCGGCCCACGGCCGGCGCAGCAGCATCGTGCGCCGGAACAGGGGTTCGACATCGTCGATGGTCGGATTCTCCAGTTCGGGCCGGAACTGGCGGTACATCGCATCATTGTGGATGAGGTCGGTGTTCACGTTCCCGGGCAGGATCGAGTTCACCCGGATGTCGTGACGGGCAAGTTCGCGCGCCATGGTGCGCATCATGCCGAGCAGCCCAGACTTCGCGGAGATGTAGTCGGCGATACCCATCGGCCCTCGTTGCGCCGCCGCCGACGCAACGAGGATGATCGAACCCCCCTTACCGGCCGCGAGCATCGAGGGGATCGCAGACTTCACCGTGCGCCACACCCCGGTGAGGTTCACGTCGATGACGTCGTTCCACTGTTCCTCGGAGATCTTCCAGAACGGCTTGCCGGGCGAGATGATCCCGGCGTTCGCCACCACGACGTGCACCGGGCCGAGCACCTCGATCCCGCGGTCCACCACAGCCTGTACGGCCGAGGCATCGCGCACATCCGCTGCGCCGGCAACGATGCGTCCGCCTGCTGCCTCCACCATCCGAACGGTCTCGGCGAGGTCCTCCTTGGTGGCCATCGGATAGCCGGCGTGCGGCGAGGCGCCGGGCAGGTCGAACCCGATGATGTGGGCCCCCTCGGACGCAAGCCGCACCGCGTGCGAGCGGCCCTGTCCACGCGCCACCCCGCTGATGAGCGCCACCCTGTTAGCCAGTCGTCCCTCGAGCACCGGATCCCCTCCCCGTTGCTGAGAACGTAGCCGCCCCGGCCACCTACAGTTCGGGGTGTGAACGAGCCGCTGTACGCCTACGACGAGTTCGGCTACTTCGCCGACAACGCAAGTGAGGCCGGGCTGGACTATCCCGGCCCGCCGACGGTGGGGCGAACGGAGGCGGAAGTTGCCCCCGGGCACCGCCTCAGCGCGCTCGTGTGGGGAACCGGTGAACCCGAGTACGTGTTCGTCCACGGCGGCGCGCAGAACGCCCACACCTGGGACACCACGCTCCTCGCAATGGGCCGCCCGAACGCCGTCGCGATTGACCTCCCCGGGCACGGCCACTCGGACCGCCGGGACGACCGGAACTACCACCCGGCAACGAACGCCGAATCGATCGCAGCGGTCGTGCGGCAACTGGCGCCGAATGCCAAGGCCGTGATCGGCATGTCGCTCGGGGGCCTCACGTCGTACGTCCTGGCGGCGCGCCATCCGGACCTCGTGCGCAGGCTCGTCATCGTCGACGTCACGCCGGGGACGAACCGCGAGAAGAGCGCCCGAATCACCGACTTCGTGAACGGGCCGCAGAGTTTCGAGAGCTTCGATGCGATCCTCGCCCGTACCAAGGAGCACAACAAGGAGCGCACCGACTCGTCCCTCCGTCGGGGAATCCTCCACAACGCCCGCCAGTTGGCCGACGGCAGTTGGGTCTGGCGCTACGACCGTTTCGAGCGCCCGAAGGATGCCGAGACGGCCACCGACTTCACCACGATGTGGGACGAGGTCGAAGCCATCACCTGCCCCATTCTCCTGCTGATCGGCAAGGCGTGGAGTGTCGTGGACGACGCCGACATCGCTCGGTTCCGCGAGGCCCAGCCAACCGCACAGGTGCACCACGTCGATGGAGCGGGGCACAGTATCCAGGGGGATCAGCCGGTGGTCCTCGCCGCACTCATCCGCAACTTTGTCGAGGGAGCAACAGCATGACGGAACAGATCGCACCCGGTTGGGACGAGACCTATGGCCTCGCCCAGCAGATCGCCAGCGTTCTCCGGAAGCGTGAGGAGACCGTCGCGGTTGCCGAGGGTTCGGCCGGTGGCCTGATCTCGGCAGCCCTCCTCGCCGTACCGGGCGCGTCCGCGTACTACCTGGGTGGAACGGTGGTCTACACCGCTCAGGCCCACAAGGCGTTCATTGCGGGCACGACCGAGATCCCCGACGGGATGCGCGGCGCGAGCGAACCGTTCGCCAAGTACCTCGCCCGGGCGGTAGCCCTGCGCACCGAGGCAACCTGGGGCATCGGTGAGGCGGGCGCCGCCGGACCGCCGAACCGCTACGGCGACCCTGCCGGCCATGTGTGGCTCGCTATCGCGGGGCCGCACGCCCGGGGCGACGACTACACCACCTACGTCACGCGTCATGTCCTCACCGGACTCGACGACAGGGTGGCGAACATGGCGGTGTTCGCGGCAGGCGCGCTCCGCCTCTTCCTCGAGACCCTCGAGGCCGCCTCTCCGGCGTGAACCAGGACGGGGGACCGATGCGTCCGAGACTTCCTTCGACGCCGTGAGACAGGCGAGCGAACTCGCCAACGCAGCCGGCGCAGAGGCAGCCGTCCACGTGCTCGGTGCTTATCGCTCGCTAGTTGTCGCCTTCAGGAGCCGTACGGGAACACCACCGTTGCGGGTGGGGATGGAGTCCTCCCAGTGACGCCCGAACGAACTCGTCGGAGTTCCCTGTGCACCCACCACGGCAAGGCGCCACGGCGATTCGGCAAGGCGCCCGACCGCTGCGTAGATCTCCTTGAGGTTCCCGCCTACCCGCGCACCGTACGGCGGGTTGGTGACCACCCACCCCGGCTTGGGCCCGCGGGGCTCGTTCGCCCGAACGGCAGCGTCCACCACACGGGTCTCGAGCACAACCCCGGCGCGCTCTGCGTTGCGCTGCGTGATCTGAACCGCTTCGTCATCGATGTCGGAGGCATGCACAACCGGACCAGCCGGGCGCACGTCCGCATCGACAGCAGCCCACAGCTTGCGCCACTCGACGGACTCGGCACATGGCCACTCCTCAAACGCGAAGGAACGGTTCCGGCCGGGCGCCATCCTGCGCGCCCACATGGCGGCCTCGATGGCGACGGTTCCGGATCCGCAGCACGGGTCCACGAACGGGGCCTTACCGTCCCAACCGCTCCACAGCACCAGGGCCGCGGCAAGCGTCTCCCGAATCGGCGCTGCGACGGCCTCGGTGCGCCAGCCACGCATATACAGCGCTTCGCCGCTCGCATCGAGCGACACGGTGACGAGGTTGTGGTCAATGCGGACCGAGAGCCGCTGCGGCGCACCGTCTCCCTCCCCGATCACCTCCCGCACCCGTTCCTCGATCGCGTCCGTGTGATAGAGGCGGGACGCAGATGAGGCCACGCGGACATCCACGTCGGCATCGGTCGGCAACCACTCGTGCCAGTCGATCCGACGAAGACCGATACCGAGCTCGTTGAAGTTGGTGGCATCGAAGCGGGCGAGCCGCACGAGCACCCGAGTGGCAGTCCGCAGCTGCAGATGTGCCAGCGCCAGTTGCGACCACGTGAGGGAGGCGATGACCCCGCCGTGAGTGACACGACATTTCGCGCCGAGCCTCACCAGTTCGTCGTGGGTGATCGGTTCGAGGCCCGGCTGGCACACCGTGAAGGTGTCGATGCGGGCGCTCACGCGATCAACGACAGTCTCAGCGTCGGGTCGGCGCCAACCTCGAGGCTCGTCGGCCCGTCCGAGCCGAGTCGGTGCCATGCCACCGAGGCGATCATCGCCGCGTTGTCCGTGCACATTGCGCGGCTCGGCAGGAACCCGCGAATGCCATCCTGCTCGCAGGCCGCCATGAACTCGGACCGCAGTTGCGAGTTGGCCGCCACGCCGCCGCCGAGGGCGAGCGCCGTGGCCCCGACCTGACTGGCTGCTCGACGTGCCTTGCTGATCAGGACGTCCACGACAGCGGCCTGGAAGGAGGCCGCAACATCGGCAGTGTCCACGTCGGGATGCTTGCGCACGTAGTTCATCACCGAGGTCTTGAGACCGCTGAACGAGAAGTCGAACCCCTCGTTCATCATCCCCCGGGGGAACGCAATGGCCTTCGGGTTGCCGATCCGCGCCAGCGAGTCGATTGCCGGGCCACCCGGATAACCGAGCCCGAGGAACCGCGCCACCTTGTCGAACGCCTCACCGGCCGCATCGTCGATGGTCTGGCCGAGCAGTCGATAGCGCCCATGTTCCTGCATCTCGATCAGCATCGTATGCCCACCGGAGACGAGCAGGACGACGAGCGGGAACTCGAGGGTCGGATCCTCGAGGAACGCGGCGTACAGGTGTGCCTCCATATGATTCACACCGACGAAGGGCTTGCCCCACGTGAGCGCAAGTGACTTCGCAGCCGACACGCCAACGAGCAGAGCGCCGATAAGACCGGGCCCCACCGTTGCCGCAACGACGTCGATGCGCGACTCGTCGATACCTGCCTCCACGATTGCACGGGCGATCACCGGGTTGAGGTGCTCGAGGTGTGCGCGGGACGCGATCTCCGGTACCACGCCGCCGTATTGCGCATGCAGATCGATCTGTGTGGAGACGACGGATGAGAGCACGTCGTGGCCCCCCATCACGAGTGCTGCGGCGGTCTCGTCACAACTCGTCTCGATAGCGAGCACCACGGTGGATGCGTCGACCCTGAACGGTTCAGCGGGCAATCCCGGCCTCCAACCCGCGCAGGCGTTCGGAGTAGCCCTCGCCATCGATGTCATGGCACCACATCACGATTGCATCCTCAACACCTTCGTAGTAGTTCTTCCGGATACCGGCCGGAACGAACCCAAACCGGCGGTACAGCTCTTGGCCGGCACGGTTCGATGCCCGGACCTCGAGGGTGAGGTTCCTGAACCCCTGTCGGATCGCGAACCGGGCTTGGTGGATCAACAGGCGCGTCGCGAGTTGGCGTCGCTGAACGGTCGGGTCCACCGCAATGTTCGTGACGTGCGCGTCGTCCCCGGAGTACAGCAGCCCTGCGTAACCGATCAGCCGGCCGCCACTACGGGCCACCACATAGTTGCGGTAGCCGCTGCGCATCTCGTCGATCTCGCTCTGGAAGACGCCCGGAGTCCAGGGCTTGGGGTACACCTGGTTCTCGATGGCGAGCACCTCACGGAGATCCCGTTTGCGCATCTGTTCGATGACCACGTCGTCGTGCGGGGCCTGACGCTCCAGACGACGCGTCTCGAGCAGGCGCTGGACGATGCTCATGAGACCCGCCCGCTCCGTGTCTCCCAATTGATCTGGGCGTCGGGGCGACGGAGGTACAGCGGCGCGAGGGCCGAGTGGTTCACCCAGTCCTCCCGCATTGCCTTCGCGTGCGCTAACTGGACGAGCGGGGCGGCGGAGGGGTGGCTGAGGTATTGCTCGGCGAAGTCGACACGGACGGAGTCGACGATCTGGTCGCGATAGCGGAGCGCGCCATCTCCGACGCACACGGCGTCCTGGCCCCGCCCGGAGAGATCGGCGACGAGGTCGTCGACACGGCCCACCCGTGGCTCCGAGACGCGCTGAACGCCTGCGGGAACCTGCCGGTAGAAGGCGTAGAACACCTCGCCGCGGCGAGCGTCGATCACCGATGCGATGAGACGGTCCGAGTGCCGGAGCGGGAACGCCAGCAGATCAAGACTGCTGATACCGATCATCGGTATCCGCAGCGCCTGGGCCATTGCCTTGCCGGTAGCAATGCCGACACGCATACCCGTGAAGAGCCCCGGGCCGACGTCAACCGCGATCGCGCCGAACTCGGCGATCTCGATATCTGCCTGGCGACAGAGGAACTCGATGGCCGGCACGAGTGTTTCGGCGTGCCGACGGCCGCGGGTGACCTCGAAGAGGCCGAGCACTCCCTCGTGCCCCCCGATCGCCACGCTCACCTGTTCCGTCGCCGTCTCGATCCCGAGGATCAACATGGCAGCACCATCGCGTTCGTCAGCATGTCCACTCGCCAACCGATCTGCCCAACGCATCCCAGCGACCGGCCCAACCGGGGCCGACAGGGCGCACGACGAGGCGGCGCGCATTCTCCGGGTCCTCGTCGTCCGCGTCGAGACGAATCTCGAGGTAGTCCTGGCCGAACATTGCAGCGACCACGTCGCCCCACTCCACGAGCACCACACCACCCTTGCCCGTGCCCGACTCCTCGAGCAGTTCGGCAAGCGCCAGGTCAGCCACCTCGGACATTCGGTCCAGGCGGTAGACGTCTACGTGATGCAGGGGAAGACGGCCCCCGGAGTAGCTGTGTACCAACGTGAACGTCGGGCTGGTGACGGGATCCGTGATGCCGAGCGCAGACGCGAAACCCTTGGCGAACCACGTCTTTCCCGAGCCCATCTCACCTGCAAGCACCACGAGATCACCGGCGCGTGCCAGACGGGCAATAGCCCCGGCGATGGTGTGGGTGGCCGTCGGTGACGGCGAGCACAAGGTGATCACAGCGTCCGAATCGTAGTGGTCAGTCGAGATAGACGCGGCGGACTCGCTTGGAGATACCGCAGACAATCTCGTATCCGATGGTGCCGAGCTGCTCGGCCCACTCCTCGGCGCGCACGCGGTCGCCGCCCTGCTCGCCAAGGAGCATGACCTCGTCGCCGATCTGCACCGCGTCGTCGCCGCAGTCCAGCATCAACTGGTCCATCGTCACCATTCCGGCGATGTCGCGGCGACGGCCACCGAGCAGCACGAGCCCTGCTGCATTGCCGAGACGCCTGGGCACGCCGTCGGCGTAGCCGATCGGAACGGTCGCAACCGTGGTGTCACGTGCGAACGTGTGCTTGAGTCCGTACGAAATGCTGTCCCCCGCGCGCACGCGCTTCACGAACGACACCCTCGACACGAGCGACAGGGCAGGACGAAGGTCCGCACAGTGCTCGCGCAGCGTGCTGCCCGGCTCGATGCCGTAGACCGTGATCCCGGGGCGAACGAGATCGTAACGGGTTGCCGGATGTGCAAGCGCCCCTCCGGAGTTCGCCGCATGCACCACCGGTGGGCGGTTCGGCAGCCGGGCGAGCACGTCCTCGAAGCGGGTGACCTGCTCCGAGGTGAACGGATTGTCGGGTTCATCGCTCACTGCGAGGTGGGTGAAGACGCCGGCAAGCCGCAGTGCCGGCGATGCAGCCTCGACGGCACGCGCGAGATCAACTGCCCCCCCGGTGCTCACGCCGACGCGGTTCATGCCGGTGTCCACCTTGATCTGCACCGGGTACCCCGAGCGGCCAGAACGCTTCACGGCATCAGTCATCGCCCGGACCGCGCCGATGGAATACAGCGTGGGGATCAGGCGATGGGTCACGACCACATCGAGTTGGGACACAGGCTGCTCGGACAGCAGCAGGATCGGCGCGTCGATGCCGGCATCGCGAAGCTCCACACCCTCCTGCGCGAGGGCCACACACAACCCCTCGGCTCCCCCGGCCATCACCGCCCTGGCCGCGGGTACAGCGCCGTGGCCGTACCCATCGGCCTTCACGACCGCCCACACCGCTGCAGGCGCAACGATCCGGCGGATGACGCCGACGTTGTGGCGGATGGCGGCGAGATCGACGCGGGCCTCGACCCACCGGCTGTCCTGGGAGGATTCACTGAACATCTAGAGCGCCGCCAGCACAGTCGGAATGAGCGCAAGGAGATCGCTCGCCACCAGTCCGCGCGCCGGGCCGCGACGGGCCGCCTGTCCATGGATCCACGCGCCTGCAGCCGCCGCACGGAACGCTGGCACCCCTGCGGCGAGCAGTGCGCCGATGATGCCGGCGAGCACGTCGCCGGTTCCTGCAGTCGCGAGTCGCTCGTCCCCGGCGGTTACGACGAGCACGTTGCCCGACGGGTCCGCCACCACCGTGGCCGGGCCCTTGAGCAGAACCACGGCGCCGGTTCGACTGGCGAGCGAACGTGCAGCGTCGATCCGGTCGTGCCCGGGTCGGTGTCCCGTGAGCAGCGCGTACTCGCCATCGTGCGGGGTGATCACCGTCTCACCCGTGCGGGCGCGCAGCAGTGGCGCCGCGCCCTCCGGGCTCCAGGCGAGCGCAAAGAGGCCATCGCCGTCCACCACAACGGGCCGGGCCGTCGCGGCGAGGAACTCGCGGATCTGCAGCGCGGTCGCATCCAGCCTGCCCATCCCCGGGCCGACGACGAAGGCATGGAAACGTCCGGCCGCGTTCAGCGTGTCCTGTGCCCAGGTGCCCGACGCAAGCGGGTGATTGACCACCTCGGTGGGGGCAAGCGGATCTACGCCGGCACCCGGTGTGGAGAGATAGACCATTCCGGCACCGGTGCGGTGGGCCGCTGCAGCCGCAAGGCGTGCCGCCCCGAGCATTCCCCCGGAACCGGCGATCACCCACAGCGCCGCACGCCACTTGTGCGAGTCCGGCCTGCGCGGCGTCACCCACTCCGCAACGTCTTGATGTTGGACGAGATGCGTTGACGACCCCGATACGTCGAGACCGACGTCGGCGATCTCGAGCGTTCCGGCCAGAACGCTGCCGGGCGGGAAGAGCAGACCGGGCTTGAGCGCGGCGAACGTCACGGTGCGGTCCGCCGGCATCACACCGGAGTCGCACTGCCCGGTGAGGCCATCGACCCCGCTCGGGATGTCCACCGCCAGCACCGGGGTGCCGCCAACGTCCGGAGGCGTCCACGTCCCGCGGAAGCCGATGCCGTAGGCGGCATCGATGACGAGGTCGCACTCGGGCAACCGTTCGGGAAGCCCTGCTGCGTCGAGCACGGTGACGTGAACACCGCGATCGGCGAGGCGCCGCGCGGCCACCCGTCCGTCAGCGCCGTTGTTCCCCTTGCCGGCGATAACGACGACACACTTGCCGTACGTCCCGCCGAGCATCCGGACGGCGGCACGCGCAACCGCCGCACCAGCACGTTCCACGAGTACCTCAAGCGGTTCGGACGCGGAGGCATCGATACGACGCATCTCCTCGGGACTGACCACAGCAAGCACGTCCTTACGGTAGGCGAACGGGCAGGACCGGTCCGGGCACCATCACACCCGGTATGCCTGTGCCGGTCAGAGTGCGGTGACGACGGCCATAGCGACCGTGTCGGTGTGGGTCAGCGAAACCTTCCAGGACCGAACACCGAACCCGGACGCAACCTCCGCTGCCCTGCCCACCACCAACAGCCTCGGCGGGCCCAACCCGTCACGCACCACTGAGATGTCATGGAAGCCCCACGCGCCGAGCCCCTGGTCGAGTGCCTTCATGGCTGCCTCACGGGCGGCAAACCTTGCTGCCAGACCGGGAACCGGGTCAACACGCGGGGCGAGGTACTGCAGTTCCTCCTCGGTGAACAGCCGCGTCCTCAGCGTGGGTGTCCGGTGCAGCGACACCCGGAAGCGATCCACGTCCACCGCATCAATCCCGATACCGATCACCGCTAGGACCTCCAGCGATCGGCGACCTCGGAGATCGGCGAGACAAGGAGGTCGACCACCGGCACGTCGGCGAGCAGGTCATCCCGGAAGCTTCCCTCGGTCTCGGTCACCCAGTCGACGAGTCGGTCGTAGCGCCGGTCGTAGCCCTGAAGCACCGTGCGGATCGTTGCCACCGGGAGGTGATCGTGGAAGCGAACGTGCAACAGCGTGATCCCGGTGGTCTGCGAGCCCTTCACCTCGGGCACGAGGATGACATGACGACCGTCCGAGCGGCCCCTGGCCACGAGCACTTCGCGCTCGGCCGCAACGCGACGCTTGGTTCCCCGGAGGCTGCTGTTCTGCTCGACGCGGGACGGCAATGACAGGCTCACGCCGCCGCGGTCAACCACCGTGATCGTCGCGTCCGCAGATGGGTCGCCCTCCACTTGGTAGCGCGTGAACCCGGTAACCGCAGCCACGGCACCGTCGAGAGCACCGAGCACCTTGAGTGTGCGATACGCGAGCCGGTCTCGCCCGGCCCCGGTAGCGAGCACCTCCCTCACGAGCGAGCGGTCGAGCACCGCCTCATCGCTGCGCGAGATTCCCACCGTGACGGTCTTCGCCTGGTGCTTGATCGCATCGACCGGACGGGTCAGTTCCTCGATGGCGCGGGTGAGCGCGGCGGTGAGGTCGTCGATGAGCCCGGAGGGGGATCCGACCTTGCCCGAATCCTCTTGGTAGGCCTCGAGCGGCTGGGGCGACAGAGAGTCGCGCAACAGACCCGAAAGGCGAACCGCTGTGGAGGCCTCGAGGTTTCCGTCGTACGAACCGGTGCGGAGCGTGTCGAAGAACCGTTGCGCCATCGGCACGATCTGCCTGCTCATGCTGCGCAACATCTGGTCGCCCGTGACCCCGGATGCGATGCCGTCCTCGATCACCTCCCGTGCCTCGCGGAGCGGACGGGCGAGCGCATCGATCGCGAGTGCTGCCTCGTACCCGAAGAGGTGCCCAACCATCGCCGACAGGATGAACGCCAGCGCAGGGTCCACGACCGGCACCGTCACCAGGTGGAGTGCCCCGTTGAAGCGCGTCTCGCCCTCGCTCGCCACCACGATCGGGGCCGCCTTGTGCGCCCGGTAGATCGCTACCTCCTTGGCCACATCGTCTGCCGTCGAGCCCACGAGACCTGCCGCACACACGAAGATCAGCGGCTCGGAGGAGAGGTCAATATGCTTCTTGTCCTCCGTGACATCGCACGCGATCGACTTGTAGCAAAGCTCGCTCAGCTTGACCCGAACCTCCTCGGCGGCAACCTTGTTGGGGCCGTTGCCGACGACGGCCCAGGACCGCCGCTGCGGGGCGAAGCGCTGGGCTGCCTCCGCGATGTCCTGGCGGCGCTCCAACACCGTGTCCATCGCGTCGGGCATCCTGCGCAGCTCGGTCAGGATCTCGTGGCGACGACGATCGCTGCCAGCGCCGGCCAGATCGGAGATCGCGCAGGCGAGAAGTGCACCTGCGGCCACCTGTGCATAGAACGCCTTGGTCGATGCCACGCTCATCTCGACATCACGCCCGTCGGAGGTGTACAGCACCCCGTCGGCCTTGTCGGTGAGATCGCTGTTCCGGCGGTTGACGATGCCGATCACCGTGGCCCCACGACCGCGCACGAGGTCGACCGTCCGGTTGGTGTCGGTGGTGGTACCGCTCTGGCTGACGGCAATGACGAGCATGTCGCTCATGTCGACCGCAAGGTGGAAACCCGACAGTTCGGTAGCAGTGATTGCGCGCACGTCGAAGCGGCCCGCTGCAAGTTCATCGAGCAACACGGCGGTGCTCTGGCCGGCGACGGCGGCAGTGCCCTGCCCAATCACCCTCACACTCCGGATCCGGCCGCTGCGCAGGCCCTCCATGACCGGCGGGGGAATGGTCCGTGTGCCCAGGTCTGCGCGCAGCAGGCCATCGCGCTCCACGATCTTGCCGCGCAGCGTCTTGCGGAAACTGAGCGGCGCCTCGCTGATCTCCTTGAGGAGGAAGTGCGGATACGCGCCTCGGTCAATGTCGCGCGTGGTCACCTCGGCGGTGGCAACCTCTGACTCGGCGATCGGGAGTTCGCTGCCGTCATAGGCGATGCGGCGCAGACCGGCGAGGTCACCGGCGAGTGCGCCGTCGAGCACGAGGATCTGCCCGCGGCTCGCTGGCTGGTCCGCGTGTGCCGGCGACTCTCCGTCCAGGCGGACGAAGCGAGCCGTCTCTTCCACGATGCCGTACGGCTCACTCGCCACCACGAACGTGTCCTCGGCCAGTCCGACGTACACACCCTGGCCACTGCCGCGCAGGGCAAGGAGCACCCGATTCGGTGCGTCGGCACTCGCTGCACCGATGGCCACGCTTCCCTCGAACGAGGCAACCGTGCGGCGGAAACCCTCCACCAGATTGCCGGTGTCGACGGTGTGGCGGGACACGAGTGCCGGGATCACCTTCGCATCCGTGGTGATCGGACCGGGGATGCGCAGACCGTGCTCCACCACGAGGTCGATGTGGTTGTCGACATCGCCGTTCAGCACTGCCACGACGTACGGGAGCGCGCCCGCAGACTGCCCCTCCTCCTCGTGATTGAGCGGATGGGCGTTCGGCTCGGAGATGATGCCGACACTCGCCCACCGGGTGTGGCCGAGCACCGCAACGCTGCAGTCCGGCAAGGAGAGCGCGAGCCGTAGGAGCGCGTCGTTGTCGATCGCCTGACGGATCGTGCGGGTGTTGTCACCCAGCTCGCCGATCTCCGCGGCTGCCTTGTAGACCACGCTCAGCGTGTCGCCGGCGAGCCGTACCGAACCCGACGTGAACAGAGGGTCGCCCGATCGCTGCTCCAACAGTGAGCGCACCGCCGGATCGCTGGTGTCGAGACCGTGGCCCCAGACGAACAGGTGCAGGCCGGCGGAATCCCGTCCGCGTACCTCGAGCCGGTCGAGCACCGAGAGCGCCTGTTGCACGAGGAGATAACCCTGCAGTGCTGCCACTCCGGCATCGCGACCTGCGAGCGCCTCCACGGCACCTGCGGTGCGCAGTCGGTCGTTGCGCACGGCCCACGCAGCGTCGCGCAGCCGGATGATGGCTGCGTTGCTCGCCTCGATCTCCTCGGGTGACTGCGATGTACCCGTCTCGAGATTGCGCTCGAACTCGGCGATGGCTGCATCGATCAGGTCGAGCCGTGCGGTGATACCTGCAGCGATCTCGGGATGACCGACGAGCGCCCGGACGCCGGGAAGCCCCTTGAGCGCTGCGTCCACCTCTTCAAGGGGGCCAGCAACGGCAGCCGGGCCGCCTTGACGGTCGGCACGTGCGGCATCGAGCCGGCTGAACAACCAGTCCCGGGTGGGGACCGGCCGCTGCGACGGGCGGCTCAGGAGGGCGACGATCCCGCACATGACAGAAAGGTTACCGAGGTGGGCTCAGGCAAGTCGTTCGGCAATGACCGCAGCGAGCCGTTCGGCCTCTTGGGGGGCCAGATCTCGCTGGCTTGAACAGGAACGCCGCCGGGCGCCCCGAGAAACCCAGCGCCTCCACAATGTGCACTGCCTGATTCAGCAGGCCGTGGACGCGCTTGCCAGGATCTCGACGAGCTGACCGTTTGAACGTTTGGCAAATCCGAGAGCCGTCACTTTCCGCCCCCCAAAGACAGCGCTTGCGCATGGATCGGCTCCATGATCGAGCAGGAGCTGGACAAGCGCTTCCGACGGGTGGTTTTTCGACACCGCCGCGGCCATGAGAACCGTCCAACCGTCCACATCGCGTCGACGAGCATCTGCCCCCGCCCGGAGAAGCAAGCGGACGACGCGGGGGTCTCCCCGGGTAACCGCAGACATGAGAGGGGTGTAGCCCCACTCGTCGCCTTCGTTCGGGTCCGCACCCTTTTCGAGGAGGTTCTCAACGACGTCCGGGGGGCTGTCATAGACGGCTTGAAGCAACTCCGAGCCATTCAGCAACGATTCACGGCTCCATCCCCCAAGGGAAGGGTCACTCATCGATTCCAAGGTGGTCCTCTCAAACAACTGAAGTAGCCATCACCCATGCGTAGATACAAGTGGTCCCAATTGCGAGGAGGATCCAGGCAAACGTCATACTTTTCGCGCGGTGTCTCGCTACAAGTGCAGCCACTGCGGATCCAATGCCAACAACAGAAACAGATAAGACCAAGGTTGCATACCAGCGGGTGTCGCTCCGGATACTTCCGTCAATGAGTCCAGACCATAAAACTCTCAAGTAGAGATACAAAACAATAGCCCGTTGTAGGACTGCCAAGTTATTCTTCAGTGTCCAGCGACGAACCATTCTGGTATCACCACTTATTCCAATAGCCTGCGCCGAACACTCTGTTGACTTCAGCCCGGATATTGTTTCTAAAATTCGTCCACGTTCTGAGGGCAAATCTTCTGTTACAAACCCAACAGATCTTTGTGCTGAAGGCATACTGACCAGACGACTCAACTGACATCTTCAGGACCCCGCTCGCTGTCCCAAAGAAGCCAAACCGGATGATATTGCCAGCTCCTTCATGATGCCCTGGGAGCGAAGTCAGTTCAAAGGCTGATGTGTCCCAACCTACAAACGAGACTCGTACGGGGTTCCTTGTTCCAAAAGCTCGAAGCGAGCACTCTTTGCCTACCGCTAGAAAATCGCCACAGCCGTTGTATGGGAAGAGCTGTGAGAATCGGCCACCGTTGACTACTAACGAAAACAGCTTCCTAACCGTAAGACCGTGGGAACAACGGCTTCCCCGGGAACAGATCGTGAATTCATACCTGTAACCACGTTCGCCGCTGAGATCTGATCCGTTGATGGGGTCGGTGAGGTATCCGTAGTCGTTGTCGACGCCGCCTTCGACGGGGTCGGTTTCGGTGAACCGTCCGAGTTGTGGCTGGTACTGGCGGGCGCCCATGTCGACCGCTGGGTGGAGTCCGGGTTGGTGCTGTGTCTGGCGGTCCGCTGTCCCGTACCAAGCCCCGTCGAGGAGGCCGGCCTGGTTGTCGGGATAGCCCGACAGTGGGTTGCCGAACGGGTCATACAGCAACGGACCCGCCGTCCTGGTCCCGGCCGCGTTCGCGGTTGCGGTGACCGACCCCGCGATGTTCGGGTACGACCACACATCACCCGACACTCGCGTCGTCAGTACCACACCGCCGGTAAGGCCGATCGTGCGCTCCACAACATTCGTACCGGCCGCGTCGAGCGTCACGCTCCCGCTGTACCGGTTCTGGATCACACCGTTGAGCCGGTACTCCACCACCGCACCCGTCAGATCACGCACGAAGGTGCTCGTGGTGGTCCCGTTCGAGGTCTGCAGGTGCCGGTCCGCACCGTCATACCCGTAGGTTTCTACGCCGATCGCCGTGACGTTCCCGCGGGTGTCGTAGCCCCGACCTTTTGGCGCAATCTCGGCGATCCGCATGCCGTAGAGCCAGACTCCCAAGGGCGGTTTACGCGGCGCCATCATGGTCTCCCACGGTGATCGTGACCGTTGCACCCAACCGCCGGAGCAGTCGCAGCAACAGTTCGATCGAGCGGCCCTGACGACCCCGCTCCAAGTGCGCAAGCGAGTCACGGCTCATGGCGCCCTGTTCGGCGAGTTGGGCCTGAGTGAGGTGCTGCAACTTGCGGATCTCGGCGATCGCGCGACCGAGGTCCTCGGGAGATCGCACGACATGGCGCGGTCCGTTCCGGCCAACCGAGGAACCCCCCGTACTGCTGGTGATTCGGGTGGTAACATACCCGTACAGTTATAAAGGAGGATTCCGATGACCACCGCCGCAGCGCTACTCCGCGAGACCCGCGCCGGTGCTCGCCGCACTCAGGCCGATCTCGAACGCCTCTCCGGTGTCCGGCAAGCGGCAATTTCTCGGGCTGAGCGCGGCCGCCAGGACCTCACGGTGGCGGCTCTCGATCGACTGGTGCATGCTGCCGGTTGGCGCATCTCCGTACTTCCAACGCAGGCCGGCACCGCCGCCGACGCGGCGGACCTGTGCCGTCACCATCTGGCGGCAGGTTCCGAAGACGGTGCGTACCGGACTGTCATCCAACTCGCCGATTGGCTGGCCTCTGAACACGGCGCAGAACGAGTTGCGTTGACCGTGACTCCCCCGGCACCGACCGGCGACCGACGGTACGACGCCTTCATCGCCGGTGTTGTCGAGCACCGGCTCGTCGAAGAGTCGTTGCCGCACCCGAAGTGGCTCCCGACGTCGGCAACACTCACCGAGCGATGGTTCGTCGACATCTTCAGCACTCACGATCCTGCGGTCTTGGCATCCACACCGCCAGCCTTGTTGGACCGCGGCGTCGTCATCGATGCGGCCGAGCTCGAGAGCGTCTGATGCTGTCGAGGGACGACGTGCTTCGAGGACTGAAGCAACTTGCCGAACGGCTCGATGCGGACGGCATCAACGTTGCCATTCATCTCGTCGGCGGCGCCGCGGTCATGCTCACCGTCAGACCCGATCGGCAACTGACTGCCGACGTCGACTCGTGGGTCAACAGCCGCGGCGATGAACAGCTCCGCACCAGAGTCATCGAGGCAGTCATGCTGGTCGGCAGAGCCAACCCGGGGTTTCCCGACGACTGGCTGAACGACAACGCGTCGATGTTCATCCCGGACAACGTGAGCGGCGACCTTTCCGGATGGGACCGTCTCCTGACCGTCGGCGGCGTCACCATCGTTGTCGCACCGCCGGAGGTGCTGCTCGCGATGAAGCTCCTTGCAGGACGAGGACGGCGAGACATCCCGGACTTGCCTCCACTGATCGCTGCGTGTGGAGTCACGACTGTTCGCGAGGTCGAAGGAATCTTTGACCGTTACTACCCGCACGACGACATGAAGCCCTCGGCGCGCCGCTGGCTCACCGAGTTCAGTGGGCTGAGCTAACAGCGTCGCTCAGGCAAGGCGTTCGGCAATGACCGCAGCGAGACGGTCGGCCTCAGCCCGGGCGAGTTCGGCCGTTGCAGCCTCCACCATCACCCGAACGAGCGGCTCGGTGCCGCTGGGTCGCACGAGCACCCGCCCATTGCCCGCCAGCGTCGCTTCGGTGCGGGCGATCTCGTCGGCGACAAGGGTGGCCACCGCGGGGTCCCTGCGGGCCGTGCGCACGTTCACCAGTACCTGTGGGTACGAGGTCATCGCGGCCGTCGCCAACTCGTCCAGGCTGCGCCCGGCTCGCTGCGCTGTCTCCAGCAGCACCAAACCAGCAAGCAACCCGTCACCAGTGGTCGCCCGGTCTCGCAGGATGATGTGCCCGCTCTGCTCGCCGCCAAGTACGAGATCCTCGCGCTCGAGCGCCTCGAGCACGTAGCGATCGCCAACTGCGGTCTCCACGATGCCCACACCGGCCTCACGCAGTGCGATGCGCAGACCGAGATTGCTCATCACCGTCACGGCGATGCGGTTGCCACGCAGCGCTCCACGCGCGTGCATCGACGGAGCGATGATCGCCATCAACCTGTCGCCGTCGATCACGCCGGACGCCGTTGCGCCCATTACCCGATCGCCGTCGCCGTCGAAGGCAAGACCTGCATCCGCGTGATGCGCACGAACCGCGTCGACAACTACCTCGGGATGTGTTGCACCACAACCGTCGTTGATGTTCGTGCCCATCGGGTTTGCGTGCAACACGGTGACGTCCGCAGCAAGTCGACGCAGAACCTCCGGGGCAACGTTGCTCATTGCTCCGTTCGCACAATCCAGCACAACCCGCATGCCAGCGAGCATTCCCGCCGGAAATGCTGCAACGAGATGGTCTGCGTACTGCTGCACTGCGTCGTTGTCGGTGGTGACGACCCCTTGGCCCGATGTTGCCGTATCAGCGTCGGCTGTCTCGCCGAGCACCGACAGTTGTGCCTCGATGGAAGCCTCCACCTCGTCGCTCAGCTTGCGGCCACCCGCAGCAAATACCTTCACGCCGTTGTCGGTGTGCGGGTTGTGCGAGGCCGTGATCATCGCTGCGGCAAGCCCACGCTCGTTCGCCAGCCAGGCAAGCGCCGGAGTGGGCAACATGCCCACGAGCACGACGTCTGCGCCCTCGGCCGCTGCACCCACGGCGAATGCCTCAGCGAACTCGGGTGAGGACGGACGAGGATCGCAGCCGACGAGCAGCGTGGACGATCCGAGCACCCGCGCGCAGGCGCGGCCCAGCAAACGTACGAATTCTGCGGTGAGTTCCGTGCCCGCGACACCGCGAACACCATCGGTACCGAATCGGGGGTGGTTGCCGGCCCCCATGCGCATTAGCGCTTCGTGTACTGGGGTGCCTTGCGGGCCTTCTTGAGGCCGTACTTCTTGCTCTCCTTGACGCGTGAATCGCGCGTGAGCAGGCCGGCCTTCTTGAGCGCCGGGCGCATCTCGGGGTCGAGTTCGATGAGCGCACGGGCGATGCCGAGGCGAACTGCGCCGGCCTGGCCCGTGATCCCGCCACCGTCAACGGTGACGTCGATGTCGTAGACCTCTTCGGTCGTCGTCAAGCGGAGGGGTTCAGTCACGTGCATCCGAGCGGTCGCAGTCGTGAAGTACGCCTCGATCGTCTTGGTGTTGACCGTGATGGCGCCGGTGCCGGGACGGAGGCGAACACGCGCCACCGCTTCCTTGCGGCGGCCTGTGGTCTGGGTGAGCGGCTTGGTCATAACAGTGGTGCTCCTCAGCGGGCCTTCGCGTGGGCGATCTCAAACGACTTCGGCTCCTGCGCGGTGTGCGGGTGCACTGGGCCGGCATACACCTTCAACTTCTTCACCATCTGGCGGCCGAGCGGCCCCTTGGGAAGCATGCCCCTGACAGAGTGACGGATTGCGTCGTCAGGCTTGCGGGACAGCAGGCTGTTGAACGACTCGCTCTTCAGGCCACCGGGGTAGCCCGAGTACGAGTAGATCATCCGGCTGTCGCCCTTGCCTCGGGTGAGAACCACCTTGTCGGCATTGATGATGACCACGTGGTCACCGGTGTCGATGTGCGGGGCGAAAATGGTCTTGTGCTTGCCCCGCAGCAGACGGGCGGCCTCGGTGCAGAGGCGGCCGAGGACCAGGCCCTCGGCGTCGATCACGTGCCACTCGTGGGTGATCTCGCTAGCTTTCGGAGAATACGTACGCATCAGATGATCCGATTTCTTGAAGTCGGGCAGGTCTCCGAGAAGGCGAGCACAAGGCGACGCCGGAGAACCGTGAAAGGATACGGGCGGAAGGACCCGAACGGCAATCTGACGGCACGAGATTCCACCAATCCTGTCTGGATGTCTGCTAGGCGGGTTTCTCCCTCTCCGCTTTGGGCCGGCGACGGGGTCCTGGGGTCCCGAGTTCGGGGTACCCGACCTCCCAGAGGCACAGCCCAACGGCAGGTGCAACCTGACCGGCCGTTCGACGGTCCCTAGCCCGGAGTAGCGCTGCCATCTCCCCCGCCTTGCGCTTGCCGAGGCCAACCTCCACGAGCGTCCCGACGATCGCCCGCACCTGCTGGTGGCAGAAGGCATTCGCCCTGATGTCAAAGCGCAGCAGACCGTCGCCGAGATCTGACCATTCGGCGATCAGCAGCCGACGAACCGTGCTCCTCGGTTTCCTCCCGTCCTCCAGACGAGGCTTGCGACAGAAGGAGGCGAAATCGTGCTCGCCAACGAAGGGGTCGGTAGCCAACTCCATCAGCCGCAGGTCCAGCGAATGGCGAACGTGCCACGTGGTGGCAGCCAGGAAGGGGTTCGGGGTCGGCGAGTTCAGGATCGTGTATCGATAGTGGCGCCAGATTGCATCGAAGCGGGCGTGAAAGTCTTCCGTAGGGGCCCACTCCGCTGTGCGGACCACGAGCGTCGGCCCGCACATCTTGTTGATCCGCCGCTGAACGTCGACGAGATCCAGATCGGGCGGAACATCCGCGCTCACGACCTGGCCCCAGGCATGTACGCCGGCGTCGGTCCTGCCCGCACCCACGACCTCGACGGGGAGCCGACAGATCAAGGACAGCACCCGCTCGAGGGTGTTGGCAACCGTTGGCACGATGGGGTTCCGGGCAAAGCCGTGGTACGCGCCGCCGTCGTACGCGACGACGAGACGTACTCTGCGGAGCGCGGAATCCATGGCTGACATTCTGCTGGCAAACAGCGGCGACGAAAACGGCCGCTGGGCGCCTATTCAGGCGCCCAGCGGTTCGGCTTTGCCGTGATGACCCGTCGGGCCGCACCCGGCCCGCTCGGGTATCAGACGAGTTCGATGCGTGCCATGGGGGCGTTGTCGCCCTGACGCGGGCCGAGCTTGTAGATACGCGTGTATCCACCGGGGCGCTCGGTGTAGCGGGTCGCCACGTCATTGACGAGCTTCGCTGTCATTTCTTTGTCGTTGAGGTACGACTGGATCTGACGGATGCGGTGAATACGAAGTTCACCGTCCTGGGCCTTCTTGGCTTTCGTGATGAGCTTCTCGGCAATCGGGCGCAGAGCCTTGGCCTTGGCCTCGGTCGTGACGATTGCCTCTGCAGCGAAGAGCGACGCTGCCAAGTTGGCGAGCAGCAACCTCTGATGATCAGCGTCTCCGCCGAAACGGCGGGACTTGCGGGGACGTGCGGGCATGTTGCGTTCTCCTTGCTCAGCCGCGCAGCGTCAAGCCGCGCTCATCGAGCTTTTGCTTCACTTCGTCCAGCGACTTCTGTCCGAAGTTCGTGATGTTGAGCAGATCCTCTTCGGTCTTCTGCAGCAACTCACCAACGGTGTTCACCTGGGCGCGCTTCAGGCAGTTGCGGGGGCGCTCCGACAGGTCGAGATCCTCGATCGGCAGGTCCAGATCCGGCGAACCGGTAACTCCCACGACCAACTCGCCGAGTTCGAGGCCCTGGGGCTCGTCGGAGAGGTTGGCAACGAGCTCCACGAGCGCACGCAGGGTTGCACCGGCGGAAGCCAGCGCCTCTCTCGGGGTGATGGAGCCATCGGTCTCGATGTCCAGCACGAGGCGGTCGTAGTTGGTGGACTGCTCGACACGGGTCGGCTCGACATCGAAGTTCACCCGGCGGACCGGGGAGAAGATCGCGTCGATCGGAATGGTGCCGATTGCCCGGTTCTGGGACTCGCGGTCGCTCGACATGTAGCCACGGCCGCGCTCCACGGTGAGGTCCATCGCGAGACGGCCCTTCGAGTTCAGCGTTGCGACGTGAAGGTCCTTGTTGAGGACCTCGATGTCGGACGGCGTAGCGATCTGGCCGGCGGTGATAGTGGCCGGGCCGCGGATATCGAGCCGAAGCAGGACGGGCTCGTCCGAGGTGGACGTAAGCACGATGTCCTTGAGGTTCAGAATAATGTCGGTGGCGTCCTCGGTGACACCGCCGATGGTGTCGAACTCGTGCAGAACCTCATCGAAGCGCACCATGGTGATGGCAGCGCCAGGGATCGACGAGAGCAGTGTGCGGCGGAGCGAGTTGCCGATGGTGTAGCCGAAACCGGGTTCGAGGGGACCGATTGCAAAGCGCTGGCGCGTTGCCGTGGTCTTGTCGTCCTCGATCGGTTCGACGCTGGGGCGTTGGATGACGAGCATGAATTGCCTTCCTGCGGAGACGGACGAGGATTACTTGGAGTAGAGCTCAACGATGAGCTGCTCGCGGACGGGCACGTCAATGTGCTCGCGCTGGGGCAGATCGCGGACGGTGACTTGCTTGCCGCCCTCGCCGGTCTCGAGCCAACCGACCAGACGGCGGTCGAGCGTGTCGAGGTTGTGCTGGATGATGATCATCGCCTGGGCCTTCGGGCTCAGGGAGACGACATCGCCCTTGCGGACACGGTAGCTCGGGATGTTGAGGCGCTTGCCGTTGACCAGCATGAGCCCATGGCTCACGAACTGGCGAGCCTGCGGACGGGTTGCTCCCCATCCGGCGCGGAACACGACATTGTCGAGGCGCTGCTCAAGAAGGCGCAACAGGTTCTCACCCGTGGGGCCGGTCAGGCGGACTGCCTCTTCGTACGTGCGGCGGAACTGGCGCTCGAGCACTCCGTAAATGAACTTGGCCTTCTGCTTCTCCTGCAACTGCGCGAGGTACTCGCTGCCGTTGGAACGACGGCGCGTGCGACCGTGCTGACCCGGGGGGAACGGACGGCGCTCCATGGCCTTGCGGCCCTTTTCGTTCTCGAACAGGTTGGTGCCGAGTCGACGCGACAACTTGACCTTGGGACCGGTGTAACGAGCCATGGATCAGACCCTCCTGCGCTTGGGCTGACGGCATCCGTTGTGGGGAACCGGTGAAACGTCCTTGATTGCCGACACTTCAATGCCGGTGTTCTGGATGGCACGCATGGCGGTGTCCCGACCGGAGCCGGGGCCCTTCATCTGGACCTCGACACGGCGCAGTCCGTGTTCCATCGCAGCGCGAGCAGCCTTCTCGGCAGCCATCTGCGCAGCGAACGGGGTCGACTTACGGGAGCCCTTGAAGCCCACGTTGCCGGCCGACGCCCACGAGATCACGTTGCCCTCGGCGTCGGTGATGGTGACGATGGTGTTGTTGAACGAACTCTTGATGTGAACCACACCAAAAGAAACGTTCTTGCGCTCACGCTTGCGGGGGCGGCGACCGCCCGGTTTCGGCTTTGCCACGATTACTTCCTCACGGCCTTCTTCTTGTTGGCGACGGTCTTCTTCGGGCCCTTACGGGTACGAGCGTTGGTGTGGGTGCGCTGACCGCGGACCGGCAGGCCCTTGCGGTGGCGGATGCCCTGGTAGCAACCGATCTCAATCTTGCGCTTGATGTCCTGCTGCACATCACGGCGCAGGTCACCTTCCACAGTTGCGTTCTGGTCGATCCACACACGGATGCGGTTGACCTCGTCCTCGGTGAGATCGCGCACTCTCGTGTCGCGGCTCAGACCAAGTTCGTCGCAGATGCGCTGCGCTGTCGGTCGGCCGAGGCCGAACACATAGGTCAGCGCAATTTCCAGGCGCTTCTCTCGGGGGATGTCGACTCCAGCGACACGTGCCATATCTCTACAACCTTCTCGTTCAGCCCTGCCGCTGCTTGTGGCGCGGGTTCTCGCAGATCACCATGACGCGACCGTGCCGGCGGATCACCTTGCACTTATCGCAAATTTTCTTGACGCTCGGTCGGACCTTCATCTGACTCTCGTTCTCGTGGCCGGGACAAACCCGGACCTGATTGGCGTGTTCGGCGAACCGATCACTTGTAGCGGTAGGTAATACGGCCCCGTGTGAGGTCGTAAGGAGTGAGTTCAACCTGGACCTTGTCGCCCGGGAGGATACGGATGTAGTGCATGCGCATCTTTCCGGAGATGTGCGCCAGCACTTTGTGGCCGTTGTCGAGCTCGACCCGGAACATAGCGTTCGGGAGCGATTCGAGAATCGTGCCTTCGAGCACAATGGCGTCTTCTTTGGGCTTGGCCAGAACCGGCTCCTTAATCGGAATGGACGAACTCGTGAGCAGGAGTGACGACTTGTCGGCACTTTGCAAACGCAACTGACGATGCTACCGGGACACCACCCAGCAACAAAACGTGAATGTCAAGGACCTGCCAACGCCCTGACCGGGTCGGATGATCAGCCGGGGCGTGTCAGGACCTCTGGACCCCCCTCGGTGACCGCCACCGTGTGCTCACAATGGGTCGCCAGGGACCCGTCGGAAGTGATCACGGTCCAGCCGTCGTCGAGTTCCACGGTGTCGTCCAGCCCGCCCCCGATGAGCATCGGTTCGATGGCGAGGACCACCCCCACATCCAGCAGAGGGCCCTTGCCGGGTTCGCCCCGACACGGGACATCGGGGGATTCGTGCATGGCCCGCCCGATCCCGTGGCCCCCATAGCCATCGGCGAGTCCATAGCCGGCAGCGTCGGCGATTCGTTCGATGGCGTGACTCACATCGCCCACCCGCCGACCGGCACGCATCTCGGCAATGGCCGCGGCTAGGGCTTCCTCGGCCGTCTCGATGAGTCGACGGGCCTCGGCGCTGATCGTGCCCACCCCGGCGGTGAAGGCGGCATCACCATGCCATCCGTTGACGATTGCGCCGCAGTCGATCCCCACGATGTCGCCCTCGTCGAGCACCCGGGAACCGGGGATCCCGTGGATCACCTCATTGTTCACCGACGCACAGATCACGGCCGGGAACCCCCCGTACCCGAGAAAGTTCGAGGTGGCGCCACGACGGTCCAGAACGCCACGAGCGAGGAGATCAAGGTCGGCAGTCGTCACACCGGGCAGGAGGGCCTCACGGATGACTGCGTGCATCTCGGCCACCACACGGCCGGCCTGACGCATCGAACGCAGTTCCTCTGCAGTTCGGCGGGTTATGCGTCGCTCGAAGATGCCCCGACGGGACATCAGGAGCGACCACCGGCGGCGTCGATCGCTACGACGAGCCGATTGAGCACGTGGTCGGGGTGCCCGACTCCGTTCACCACCGCCAGGATTCCCTGTGCGTTGTAGAAGCTGATGAGCGGTGACGTCTGGGAGTCGTAGATGTCGAGTCGCTTGTTGACCGCGTCCGGGGTGTCGTCGTCGCGTTGCACTACGTCGCCACCGCAGCGATCACAGATCCGGCTGACGGGGTCGTTCTTCGTGGCCGAGTAGTTGGCACCGCAGTCCCGACACACGCGGCGTGACGAGATCCGCTCGAGAACGAGCTCACGCGGCACGTCGAGGTCGATCACCATGTCGAGCGGCTTCGCGAGGATCGCACCCAGCGCCTCCGCCTGGCCGACAGTACGGGGGAATCCGTCGAGAATGAACCCACGCCCACTCGCATCGGACTGGTCGAGGCGCTCCCGGACGATGCCTACCATGATCTCGTCGGACAGGAGCCCCCCCGAGTTCATGATTTCGCCCGCAACCCGACCGAGGGGCGTGCCTTCCTTGACTGCCGCGCGGAGCATGTCGCCGGTGGAGATGTGTGGGACCACATAGTGGTTCGACAATCGGACGCACTGCGTCCCCTTCCCCGCGCCTTGACGGCCGAGAATGACGAGTCGTACTCCCTGGATCATGGCTCGCGTTCCATCGCTGTCGGACCGGCCCGGCCTACTTCAGGAAGCCCTCGTAGTTGCGCAGCATGAGCTGGCTGTCGATCTGGCGCATGACCTCCAGCGCCACGCCGACGGCGATCAGCACCGTGGTGCCTCCGAACGGGAAGCTCCGCGTATTGCCGATCCACAAGATGATGTTGGGGAGAATCGCGATGAGCGCAATGAACAGCGCGCCCGGCAGGGTGATGCGGTTGACCACCTTGGCGAGATAGCGCTCGGTCTGCGGTCCGGGGCGAATACCCGGAATGAAGCCACCCTGACGCCGAATCTGGTCTGCTTGCTTGATCGGGTCGAACGCAATCGCGTTGTAGAAGTATGCGAAGGCGACGATCATCAAGCTGAAGAGCAACACGTACACGACGTTCTGCGAGTTGACGATGTAATTGTTGACCAGTTTGATCACCTCGGCTCGGATGCCGCTGGCCTCGCCGGCATCGTTGCGAGAAACACCGATCACATTGGTGAACAGCACAGGCAGCAACAACACCGAACTCGCGAAGATAATCGGAATGATGCCGGCCTGATTGACCTTGAGCGGGATGTACGTGTTCTGGCCCCCGTACATCCGCCGACCGACAACCCTCTTGGCGAACTGAACGGGGATCCGGCGCTGGCCGAGCTCCATCCGGACCACCGAAACGAGTGTGAGCAACGAGACGATGACCAGAACGATGAACACGACGATCTTCTTCTCGTCAAGAAGCGCCTTGTAGTCACGGGGAAGGCTGTCCAAGACGGAAGCGAAGATAAGAATCGACATGCCGTTACCGATACCACGCTGGCTGATCAACTCGCCGATCCACATCATGAGCGCGGTGCCGGCCACCAACGAGATGATGGAGAGCAACGCCCTCGGCATGAACGGATCGAGGAGCACCACGTTTGGCACGTTGCCGGCTGCCCCGAAAAACGCCTGTCCCCTGCCGGTGCCGAAGATGTACGTAAGACCCGACGCCTGAAGCAGCGCGATCGCAATAGCGAGATAGCGGGTGGCCTGGGTGAGCTTGCGCTGACCCACGGCACCCTGTTCCTGCCACTGCTCAAACTTCGGGATAACCACCCCGAGCACCTGCATGATGATGCTTGAGGTGATGTACGGCATGATCCCGAGAGCGAAGACCGCGAAACTCGCGAAGGCCCCGCCAGAGAACAGGTTCAGAAACCCAAGGGCTCCGGCCGACTGCGTTTGTGACTTCAACTGATCGACGGCCGCGCCATCGATACCGGGAACACGAACACCGACGCCAAGGCGATAGACGACGATCATTCCAATCGTGAACAAGATCTTGTTCCGAAGGTCGTGCACCTTCAGTACGTTCTTGATGTTGGAAAGCACCATTGATCCTTGGGAAGCCGGGGGCTGACGGGACTACGCCGAAGTCAGCGGTTAGTGAACTGGTTGCCCTTTGCAGGCGGACGACCCGAAGCGTAGGGCAGCGGGATGATCGACACGGAACCGCCCGTGGCGGTGATTGCGGCTTCGGCGGTCTTGGAGACGCCATGTACCGACACCGAGACCTTCCGGGTCAGTTCGCCACGGCCGAGAATTTTGATGAACCCGCCCTTGCTGACGAGGCCGTGACTGAAGAGCACCTCGGGGGTGATTTCGGTCTCGGTGAGTTCCTCAAGCGTGTGGAGGTTGACCGCCTGGTACTCGATGCGGAAGGGGTTGTTGAAGCCCTTGAGCTTGGGGACACGCTGCTTGAGCGGCATCTGGCCACCTTCGAAGCCACGTGCAACCTTGCCGCGGCCACGAGCCTTCTGGCCCTTGGTGCCCCTGCCTGCGGTCTTTCCACCCTTACCACCGATACCTCGGCCGACACGCCGAGGGCGCTTGGTGGATCCGGGGGAGGGAGCGAGTTCGTCTACGCGCATCAGCCGTTCTGCCCTTCTACAATTTCCTCGACCTCGATGAGGTGGGGAACGCGATTGATCATGCCGCGAACGTCGCGGGTATCGGGAAGCACGTGGGTCTTGCCGATGCGACCGAGGCCGAGGGCGCGCAGCGTGCCCTTTGCCTTGGGCTTCGAGCCGATCGACGACTTCACCTGGGTAACACGGACCTGCTTGTCAGCCATGTCAGTGCGCTCCTTCAGCCGGGGGCTGGTTCTTGCGCTCGTTGTACGCACGGAGCAGACCCTTGGGGACGAAGTCCTCTGCAGGAATGCCGCGACGCTTTGCGACCTCGTCCGGGCGCTCAAGCGAGCGGAGACCTTCGATGGTGGCACGAGCAACGTTGATGGCGTTGGCGGAGCCGAGCGACTTGCAGAGCACGTCGTGGATCCCTGCCTCTTCGAGGATGGCGCGGGCGGCACCGCCGGCGATCACTCCGGTACCGGGGGCAGCGGGCTTGAGCAGCACGCGACCGGCGCCGAGACGACCGAGCACTGGATGCGTGATGGTCGAACCGGCGAGGGCTACCTCAAAGAGGGCCTTCTTGGCCTCTTCGGTGCCCTTCTGGATCGCAAGGGGAACTTCCTTGGCCTTGCCGTAGCCGAGTCCGACACGACCGGCACCGTCACCGATCACCACAAGAGCGGTGAAGGAGAAACGGCGGCCGCCCTTGACGACCTTGGCCACACGATTGATTGCGATGACGCGCGACTCGCGCAACGCCGAGGTGTCTGCCAATGAGACCATCAGAACTCCAGACCTGCTTCACGAGCGGCATCGGCTGCCGCTGCGATACGACCGTGATAGATGAAACCGCCACGGTCGAAGACGACCTTGGTAACGCCGGCAGCCTTGGCCCGCTCTGCAATGAGCGCACCGACGCGCTTTGCGCCCTCGACAGTTGCCGAGCCGCCGGTCGACTTCATGCTCGCTTCGTGCGTCGAGGCGGCTGCAATCGTGCGGCCAGTCTCGTCGTCGATGAGCTGCATGACGAAGTGCTTGTTGGACCGGAACGCCGCAAGACGGGGACGCGTTGCCGTGCCCTTGATGCTCTTGCGAACGCGTGTGTGACGACGGATACGTGATTCGCGACGGACCTTGCTGACGCTGCTCACTTCTTGCCTGCCTTTCCGGCCTTGCGGATTACGCGCTCACCGCGGTACCGAACGCCCTTGCCCTTGTAGGGCTCCGGCTTGCGGATGCTGCGGATGTTCGCGGCAACCTGGCCGACGAGTTCCTTGTCGATGCCGACGATGGCGATGCTCGTGGGGTTAGCGACCTCGAAGGTCACCCCCGACGGAGCGTCCACAACGACCGGGTGGCTGAAGCCGAGAGCCAGCTTCAGTGCCGTCGGGCTCTGGGCCTCGGCGCGATAGCCGACACCTACGATCTCGAGCTCTTTGCGGAACCCGTCCGTGACGCCGACCACCATGTTGTTCACGAGTGTGCGTGACAGTCCGTGCAGGGCACGGTTTTGACGCTCATCGTTGGGGCGCTCGACGAAAAGCGTCGGCCCCTCCTGACGAATGGAGATAGCACCCGGAAGAACGCGAGAGAGCGTCCCCTTCGGGCCCTTGACCGTAACGCTGCTTCCGGAGATCGCTATGTCCACGCCACCGGGTACTTCGATTGGTGCCTTACCGATTCGAGACATTGGTCACCACACGTAGCAGAGGATCTCGCCACCGACGTTGCGCTTGCGCGCCTCGCGGTCGGTCATGAGACCCTGGCTGGTGGACAGGACAGCAACACCGAGGCCGCCGAGAACTCGGGGGACGCTGGTGGCGTTGCGGTATACACGCAGGCCCGGCTTCGACACGCGGCGCAGGCCGGAGATCGTGCGATGACGGTCGGGGGTGTATTTCAGGTTGAGCGTGAGGACGTCACCGGGACCCGTAGTGGACGGGGCCACCGAGAAGTCTCCGATGTACCCCTCCTGCTTGAGGATTCTGGCGAGCGCCACCTTCTGCTTGGAGGTGGGCATCTTCACGTCGTCGTGCATTGCCGTATTGGCATTGCGCAGTCGCGTGAGCATGTCGGCGATGGGATCAGTAAGCATTCCTACTCCTCACCAGCTCGCCTTGGTCACGCCCGGTACCTCGCCGGCATGCACGAGTTCGCGCAGGCACAACCGGCAGAGGGCGAACTTGCGGTACACCGAGCGAGCACGACCGCAGCGTCGGCAACGGGTATATCCCCGCACCTTGTACTTCGGCTTCGCGTTTGCCTTGTTGATGAGTGCCTTCTTGGCCATTGCTGTTCAGCCCTTCCCCATCACTTCTTCTTGGAGCCCTTGGAGGCCCCACCGGACTTGGAACCCTTGCCGCCCCGAGTGGGACCGCCAGAGCGCTTCTTCTTCGGAACCGGACCGGCCTCGGCGCCCCGCTTGAACGGGAACCCAAAGGCGTCGAGGAGGGCTTTGCCTGCCTCGTCGGTGTCGGCGGTGGTGACGATGGTGATGTCCATCCCACGAACCGCATCAATGCGGTCGTACTCAATCTCCGGGAAGATCGTCTGCTCGGACACACCGAAGGTGTAGTTGCCACGACCATCCCAGGAATGGGCGGGCAGGCCTCGGAAGTCACGAATGCGGGGGATCGCAACCGCTACGAGGCGGTCGAAGAATTCCCACATGCGGTCACCCCGGAGCGTGACCTTGCAGCCGATGCTCTGGCCCTCGCGCAGCTTGAACGCAGCGATGGACTTGGTTGCCTTGCGAACGAGCGGCTTCTGACCGGTGATCGCCGCCATGTCACTGACCGCCCCGTCGAGCAGCGAAGGCTGCTGGACAGCGCGACCGACACCCATGTTCACGACGATCTTCTCGAAACGCGGGACCTGCATGATGTTGCCGACACCCAGTTGTTCCTTGAGGGCGGCACGCACCTCGTTCTCATACTTGATCTTGAGGCGAGGGCTGGTCGAAGTAGCCGTGGACATCAGATGACCTCCCCGGTCCGCTTTGCGACGCGCACCTTGGTGCCGTCGGTGTTCACCCGGTAGCCGACACGCGTCGGCTTGCCTTGGTGAACGAGCATGACGTTGGACGCATCCACCGGCATGTTCTTTTCGATAATGCCGGCGGTGTCACGAGCCGAGCGCGCCTTCTGGTGACGCTTGGCAACGTTGACACCCGAGACGATGACCTGGTTGTCCTTGGGGAGAACCTGAATGATCTCGCCCTCGGTGCCCTTGTCCTTGCCGGTGATGACGACGACGGTGTCGCCCTTCTTCAACTTCATCACAGCACCTCCGGTGCCAGCGAGATGATTCGCATGAACTTCTTGTCGCGGAGCTCTCGACCGACGGGCCCGAAGATTCGGGTACCGCGGGGTGTGAGGTCGTCCTTGATGATCACGGCTGCGTTGTCATCGAAGCGGATGTAGCTGCCATCGGGGCGACGGCGCTCTTTCTTCGTCCGAACGACGACGCACTTGACAACGTCGCCCTTCTTGACCGCTGCGCCCGGGATCGCGTCCTTGACAGTGGCCACAAAGATGTCGCCGACCGAGGCATAACGACGGCGTGTGCCACCGAGAACCTTGATGACGAGCACCTCGCGTGCGCCGCTGTTGTCGGCAACGCGAAGTCGGCTCTCTTGCTGAATCACTTCGCACGCTCCAGGATCTCCACGAGACGCCAGCGCTTCAGCTTGCTGAGCGGGCGAGTTTCCTCGACACGAACCTTGTCCCCGACGTTGACGTCGTTCTTCTCGTCGTGCACGTAGAGCTTCTTCGTGCGGTTGAGGAACTTCGCGTACTTGGGGTGACGGACACGCTCAACGATCGCCACAACGGCGGTCTGGTCCATCTTGTTTGAGACAACAATGCCCTCGCGCGTCTTGCGTGCGTTTCGTTCTGTTGCGGTGGTCTCGGCCATCACTTGCTCCCGGCCTCTGCCGCAGCGATCTCACGCTGGCGGATCAATGTGTTGATGCGAGCGATCTGTCGCTTCACTCGGGGGATTTCCGACGAGTTCTCAAGCTGGCCAGTGGCGTTGCGGAACCGAAGGTTGAGCGCCTCCTGCTTCGTGGAGCGCAGTTCTTCGACGAGCGCGCCCAGATCCATCTCACGCAGTTCGGTAGTTGTCTTTGCCATCTCAGATCACCTCATCGGTGCGGGCGATAACCCGTGCCTTGATCGGGAGCTTCTGGATCGCAAGCTCGAGTGCTTCCCTGGCGGTCTCCGCCGAGGGGTACGAGAGCTCGAACAGGATGCGGCCGGGCTTGACGACGGCCACCCAGAACTCGGGCGAACCCTTGCCGGAGCCCATACGGGTCTCGGCAGGCTTCTTCGTTACGGGCTTGTCGGGGAACACCGAAATCCACACACGACCGCCACGCTTGATGCGGCGTGTCATGGCGATACGTGCAGCCTCGATCTGGCGGGCTGAGAGCCAACCCGGCTCGAGCGCCTGGATGCCGAAATCGCCGTATGACAACTCGGTACCACCCTTGGCCATGCCAGTGGTGCGACCGCGGTGTTGCTTGCGGTGCTTGACCTTTCGGGGCATTAGCATATTCAGTCATCCCCTCGGAAGTGCGGGGCCTCGTGACCCTCGTGGGTCCGACGGGCGATCTCTTCTTCTTCGTCGAGAAGCTTCTCGAGCTCAGGATCCGCTTCCTTGAGCAGCGGTGCAGCCTCAACCGCGTCCTCTTCGCCGGACTTGCGCGGTCCCTTGGAGGACACCACGCGACGGGCACCCGGAGCAGCCGAAGCGCCGGCGGTCTCGCCGACAGCCATTGCCGCTTCCTTGGTGATCTTGTCCTCGCCCAGCGCCTTGTACGGGAGGATATCTCCCTTGTAGATCCACACCTTGACACCGACGCGGCCGCTGGTGGTGCGGGCCTCGCGGAAGCCGTAGTCAATATCGGCGCGCAGCGTATGCAACGGCACGCGGCCCTCGCGGTACCACTCGGTTCGGCTCATCTCGGCGCCACCTAGGCGACCAGAGCACTGAACACGTATGCCGAGGGCACCGGCCTTCTGTGCGTTCTGGACTGCACGCTTCATCGCACGGCGGAAAGCAATGCGGTTGGTGAGCTGGTCAGCGACACCCTGAGCAATAAGGGCAGCATCGAGCTCGGGAGACTTGATCTCCACGATGTTCAACTGCACCTTCGGGTTACCGGTGATCTTCGCGAGGCCGGTTCGCAGTTCGTCTGCCTTGGCGCCACGACGACCGATCACGATGCCCGGTCGGGCCGTGTGCACGTCGATACGAAGCTTGTCCCGGGTGCGCTCGATCTCGATGCGACTGATCGCAGCATCGGGGAGCAGACCCATGATGAAGTTGCGGACTTTCCAGTCCTCGGTGAGATATTCCGTGTAGTTGCGCTCGCTGAACCAGCGGCTCTTCCACTCGGTGGTCACGCCGAGGCGGAACCCGTAGGGGTTGACCTTCTGACCCATTACTCGTTCTCCCCCTCGGCCGATGCGGTGTCGGCCACCGGTGTGGTGTCCACGGCGATCTCGTCCACCGTCTCGTTCTCGACTTCGGCGCTGCCCTGGCCATCTTCTTCCTTGGCTGCTGCACGCTGCTGACGGCTGCGCTCGACACGGGCCCGACGGGCCGATGCCGCCGGCGATGCGCCGCGGCCACGTCCGGCAGTGCCGGCCTTGGCGGCAAGAACCGTCATCTCCTGGTCAGTCATCCGGCCGACGATGACCGTGATGTGGCAGGTGCGCTTGCGGATGCGCATCGCACGTCCGCGAGCACGGGGGCGGAAGCGCTTCAACTGCGGACCGCCGTCTGCGTAGCAGGCGACGATCTTGAGCTCGTCGGGGTCCTGACCATCGTTGTTCACCGCATTGGCCACCGCTGAGGCAAGCGCCTTGCGGATCGTGCGGGCAATCTCGCGCTCGGTGAACTGGAGCACCTGATCGGCGCTGCGCACATCGAGCCCACGGACGAGGTTAAGCACTTGTCGGGCCTTGCTCGGCGTGGACCGCACGTAGCGGACCACACAGCGTGTACCGACACGCTCGCCCACCATCGTGGCGGTTTCGTTTCGCTTCGGACCAGTCATGATCAGCGGCGACCCTTCGTGTTCTTTTCTTGGCCAGCGTGGTACTTGAACGTTCGCGTGGGAGCGAACTCGCCCAACTTGTGGCCGACCATGGCCTCGGTGATATAGACGGGGATGTGCTTGCGACCATCGTGGACAGCGATGGTGTGACCCAACATGTCCGGGATGATGGTGCTGCGACGCGACCACGTCTTGATGACCTTGCGGTCGTTGGCCTCGTTGAGAACATCCACCTTCTTGAGCAGGTGGGCGTCCACAAAGGGCCCCTTCTTCAGGCTGCGGCTCATATCTGCTCCTACCGGCGACCCTTGCCGCTACGACGGCGGCGAACGATCAACTGCGACGATGCCTTCTTCTTATTGCGGGTACGGCCCTCAGGCTTGCCCCATGGCGACACCGGGTGACGACCACCCGAAGTACGACCCTCGCCACCACCGTGCGGGTGATCGACTGGGTTCATCACGACACCACGACTCTGCGGGCGGATGCCCTTCCAGCGGCTGCGGCCAGCCTTGCCCACCTTGATGAGCTCATGCTCGGAGTTGCCAACCTCGCCAACCGTGGCACGGCAATCGATGAGCACACGGCGCATTTCCGTGCTGGGCAGACGCAGCGTTGCGTACGCGCCCTCCTTGGCCACCAGTTGCACGGCCATCCCGGCCGAGCGAGCCATCTTGCCACCGCCACCGGGGCGGAGTTCGACGTTGTGGACCGTGGTGCCGACCGGGATGAACCGGAGGGGCATGGCGTTGCCGGGCTTGATATCCGCGCTCTGGCCGCTCTGCACTCGGTCGCCCACGCTCAGGCCCTTCGGCGCAAGGATGTACGCTTTTGTGCCGTCTGCATAGTGGAGCAATGCGATGCGACACGTGCGGTTCGGGTCGTATTCGATAGCGGCAACCTTGGCGACAATGGTGTCCTTGGTGCGCTTGAAATCGATGATGCGGTACTGGCGCTTGTGGCGCCCACCGAGGTGCCGCGAAGTGATGCGGCCGTGTACGTTGCGCCCTGCCTTGAACGGCAGCGGTGCAACAAGCGACTTCTCGGGCGTTGTCTTCGTGATCTCGGAGAAGTCCGAGACCGTCTGGAAGCGACGTCCGTCGCTCGTGGGTTTGCGTGTGCGAATTCCCATGGCTCCTACCTCACTTCTCGAACAACGGGATCTCGTTGCCCGGTGCCAGGGTGACGATTGCTCGCTTGGTGTCGGGGCGCTGACCCATACGGTTGGTACCGCGGGCACGCTTCACCTTCCCCTTGCGGACGATGGTGTTGACCTTGACGACCTTCACGTCCCAGATCGCCTCGACTGCGTCGTGGATCTCGGGCTTGGAGGCGCGGGGATCGACCTTGAACGTATACACGCCGGTCTCGATGAGGCCATAGCTCTTCTCTGAGACGACCGGTGCGAGAATGATGTCTCTGGGGTCTTTCATGACGCGGCTCCGGTCTCGGCCTTGGGCTTCGGCAGGGTCTTCTTGGAGAACAGGATGTACTTGTTGCAGAGCACGTCGTAGGCGTTGAGCTCGGACTGAAGCACGAGCTGCACCTGAGGAATGTTGCGGAAGGACTTGGCGACGGCGTCTTCGTCCCGACCGACAACCACGAGCACGGTGCCATCGACACCCAATGCCTTGAGCGTCGCCACGGCGTCCTTGGTCTTGGAGAAGCCCCAGTCGTCGACCACGAGCACCTTGCCGTCAATCAGCCTGTCGGACAGTGCGGACGCAAGCGCAAGCTTGACGACTTTCTTGTTGACCTTCTGGGTGTACGAGCGCGGCTTGGGCCCGAATGCAACGCCACCGCCGACATAGTGCGGCGAACGGGTCGAGCCCTGACGTGCGCTTCCGGTGCCCTTCTGGTTGAACGGCTTCTTGCCGCCACCGGACACCTCCGCCCTGGTCTTGGTGCTCTGCGTACCGGCACGACGGTGGGCCAACTGGGCCACTACGACCTGGTGCATGACGGGCACGTTCGGCTGGACACCGAAGAGGGCGGAAGTGAGTTCCACCGATCCGGCATCCTGACCGGCGACCGTCTTCACGGCGATGCTGGTCATTACTTCTTCCCCTTGACTGCGTTGCGGACGATTACGACACCGCCGTTGGGGCCCGGAACCGAACCCTTGACGAGCACGATGTTGCGCTCGGGATCGGCTTCGATGACCTCGAGGTTCAGCGTGGTGACCTGCTCGTGGCCCATGTGACCGGCCATACGAAGGCCCTTGAACACACGGCCCGGGAACGAACAGGAACCAACCGAACCAGGCGAACGGTGGTGCTTGTGGTTACCGTGGCTGGCGCCCTGACCACTGAAGTTGTGGCGCTTCATCCCACCGGCGAAGCCCTTGCCACGGCTGACGGCGACGACGTCGACCTTCATGCCCTTCTCGAGAGTGTCGGCGCGCAGTTCCTGACCGACGGTGTATCCGTCAACGGAATCCAGTCGCAGCTCGACCAGCTTGCGGCCCGCGGCCACACCGGCCTTGGCGAAGTGCCCGGCCTCTGGCTTGGTGAGCTTCTTGGGATCTTTCTGCCCGTACGTGACCTGCAGCGCGGTGTAACCGTCGCGCTCGCTCGTCTTCACTTGTACGACCCTGGCGTTCTCGACACGTAACACCGTTACGGGGATGACCTTGTTGTCATCAGCCCAGACCTGTGTCATGCCAAGTTTTTCGCCGACGATTGCCTTCGTCGCCATAGCGGCTGCCTCTGTTCCTACGGTGTCGTGCTGTGGGGCACGACGCTTGGTCCTTCACGCAAATGCTCCGCTCGTCTTTGTCTTGCGACACAGGCAGGCGGAGCACCGAGTTCAGTTGTGCCGTGAGGTCCCCCTGCTACCAGGGGCGCAAACGGACTTCGATTGTCTTTTCCAACGCTTTGCCACGAGGGCTCTGCGAGCGGAGAGGAAACTCTATCGCCGCCATTGCCAATCAACAATCGCGACTTCAGAACTCTGCCGAGTACGTTCGGGCGGGTGGAACAGGGCCGGGTGCGCAGGCTGCTGGCTGGATCGGCGGGAGCGGTGATGGCCCTCGCGCTCGTTGCCTGCGGACCGGCGAGCAGCAGCGCCGAGTGGGCGCGAATCTCCTCGCTGACCTGCCGTTCCACGATCGCAAGAGCACACCTGAACAACCCGACCGAGGCTCAGTTGGCCCCCAAACGCTTCCTCGAGGAACGGCGGAGACTGCTCGATAGCCACCGTGCATTCAACACAGTGAGCGCTTTTCGAACAGTTTGCTCAAGAGTTCGTCAGGAATTGCTCGCCGAAGGGGGCGCTCCCGCGAAACCGGACTCGGCGACGGAGGACACGCTGTCATGACAACACGTCCTGCTGATCGTCCATCGCCGCCGGCTGCCACATCGCACCCCAAGCAGGACCGGCGTCTCCCGAGACAGGTCCGGGTGCTGGCCGGCGTCGCCGGGCTGCTCACGCTTGCGACCCGGCTACCAGGCCTCACCCGACCCCGAATACTCGTGTTCGACGAGGTCTTCTACGCCACGCAGGGTTGGGAGATCAGCCGGGGCGGCGTGGAACAGGGGGTCGTGGTCCACCCCCCGCTCGCAAAGTGGCTGCTCGCCATTGGCATCAAGATTTTCGGGTTCACACCGCTCGGCTGGCGGATCATCCCCCTCCTTGCCGGCGTCGTCGTGGTGATGGTCACGGTGATCGCCGCCTACCGGCTCCTCGGCAGCACGGTCGCGGCAGGGCTCGCTGGCGCCGTGGTGCTCACCGACGGCATCGCCTTCACCAGCGGCAGACTCGCGCTGCTCGATGGGATCGTGGCCGCATTTGCCACCATCGCGCTTGCGCTCATCGCCACCGTGGTCAGCAGGCCGCTCGATGTCCCGCTCCGGCGGCGTGCGCTCGTCGCGACCGGTCTCACGCTCGGCGCTGCGATCGCCTGCAAATGGTCAGCACTGCCGCTCATCCTGATCGCGATCGCCGTGTTCGGGGTGCTCGCCTGGCGAACCTCCGGTGGCGGACGTGCCCGCCGTGTCGAACTCAGCAGGACCGCTCTGTTCCTGCTTGCCGCCCCATTCATCCTGTACTGCGCCACCTACATCCCCACCTTCATCCGCTTCGACGACTCGGGGATCGGCCGAGAACTGTGCGGACGGACGCAACACTGCACCCCGGGCTACGCCGAACGGATCGGCGAGATCGTCGCCAATCAGCGTCGGATGTGGCACTTTCACCAGTCGCTCGTTCCGACCAACCGGTACGCGAACAGCGCTGTGTCGTGGGTGTTCCAGACCGAACCGGTCGGCCTGCTGTCCTCCTCGTGCCCGTCGACCGATCCCGTGTGTTCGAGCAATGACGGGCCGTCCGTGCGCCGCGTCGTCGGTATCGGCAACCCCGTCGTGTGGCTTCTCGGGACCGTCGCCCTCGCAGTCACGCTCGTGATGGCACTGCGGCACCTCGATCCCAGACGTGGCGTAGTCGCTGCATGGGCGGCCGCTCTCTGGCTCCCATGGATCTTGCGCCCGGTTCTGGGGGCACTGCCCATCGCCCCAGCGCGTCCGGGCTACTCTTTTTACGCGACTGCCTTGGTCCCTGCGCTCGCGATCGCAATCGCGTCCTGCTGGCTCGGGCTTCGCGGCTTCAAGCGTCGGGCGGCCGGGGCAGTCTTTGCACTGGTGCTCGTCGCGGGCGCTGTTGCCCTATATCCCACGTGGACCGGCATGGCCACCTCCCGCTCGTACCTGGAAGGCCTGGTGTCACCGAGGCCGTAGAACGCGTTCCCCCGCACCGCATCCGGCGGCAAGAACTGACGTCCGACAATCAGGGGGTGGGTGAGTACGGATCGGTGGACTTGAAGAAGCCGGAATCGGTGAAGAAGCTCTCCGATAGGTAGGCATCAGAGATGTCCGTCGACGTCACCAGCACCCTGCCCAGGGACTCGATCACCAGCCTGACATCCGCGTCCTTGCCATCGGCCTCCACCACAACAATCCGATAGGTCCCGGGCGCCGAGGCGATGAACGACCAGGTATCCGGGACGCCCTTGCAGCAGCGGTCGACGGTCCGCAGCTTCACGTAACCTTGCATCGCGTCGCGAATCTCCTGGTCGTCGAACAACTCGCGAGCGTCCGTGAAGTCTTCGGAGATCTGTACTGGGTCGGTGAGGTCCGACATATTGCCCATGTCGGACACGTACTGCGTGGCATAGGCGTCTGCCACATCCGTCGGCGCGAGGAAGTAGGTGATGAGGTCTCGATTCTGGGGACCCTCCACCCTGAACCGAACGGTTTCACCGAGTTGCAGGCTCACGTTGCTCGAGTAGTAGCCGCCCGGACTGGCCAGCTTGCCCGTCGAAATCCCGTTCTCGCTCCCGGTGGTTGTTGCCCCGTCGCGGAAAGCGAGGAGGTAGACGACACCGCCGATCAGGCCGAGCGCAACCACGATGGCCGCGATCCAGCGGCCTAACGGGCGGGACGACTCCTCCAGTGCCTCGGCGTAGATCGCACCGGTACCCCCGGTACCCGGCCGCTGGATGTCAGAGCGGGTGGTATCGATGAAGATGCGGCCCGGCGTCGCCTCATCGGACTTCACGGGCATCTGTTCGGTTGGGTCTGCCTTGATCCGCTCACCCGTCGCCGCGTTGGTCCTCGTGGGGTCTGAAGCGGTCTGGTCGCTGGGGAGCTTCAACCCACGCCAAGGAGTCGGATCCTTGGTCCGCCACTGCCCCGGCTCTGGTGTCGTGGACACGACAATCCGGCGGGGCCCACCGCTCGGGGGCATCGGGTCCCGGGACTCCTCACCGCCGTCGGCGACGATGTCGGTCCACACCTTGCCGTCCCACCATCGATATTGGTGACGGCCAGAGGGATCGGGCTGCCAAGAGGGGTCCATCACGCAGGGGTCACGCTAGTGCCCATCAGGGATAGCGATGCTGCAACCACTCCGTCACGGCCGCCATAGCCGCCGGGCGATGGCCCTCGAGGTAGTGCGGGGCACCCTTCATCTCCACGTAGGTCTGATCCTCGGCACCGGACGCTGCCACGATCTCCTTTGCCTGCCAGATCCGGATCTCGGTATCAGCCGTGGGGTGCACGAGAATCGTCGGCACCTTCACGCGAGGCATCGTGTCGGCGAGTTTCGCGTGGCTCGACAGACCGGACCACGTGGAGAGCCATCCGCGAGCCGTCATCGAGCGGGCCAGACCCCCACGCCCGTAGTTCGCGTCGAGGGGATCAGGGAACGCGAAGAGCGACCCCATCGGGCGGTCGTCGGGATCGATGCTCAGGTCGAGGTACGCCGGGTCCGCGAGCGTGCGATAGATGACCAGGTACTTGCTGAACACCGTGCGGGCCCTCAGGTCCCGCCACCGGGCCGGGTCGCTCCCCCGGTCCACCGTCTTCAGCCGGCCTGCTGCATCGGCAGCATCAGCAATGGACTGCTTTGCGGTTGCATCGATGCGTGCCACACGCGCAACCTGGGCGGCGCGATAGGTCGCGAGCCACTCGCGGTCGTACGTGCACGGCTCGGGCCACGGACGCCATCCATTGTCCGGGTTGTACATGTCGAGTTCCGGTATGCAGCTGAAAGGATCCGACTCGTCAGCCACCGACGGATCGATGACCTGGTTCATGAACATTCCCTCACCGGGATGCGCTGCGAGACCAACCCAGCCGTCACCGATACCCAGTTCCGCCTGAGCCATGGCCATCAGCGAACCGCCGCCGGAATTGCCGAGCAGCACGACGGCCTCCGCCCCACGAAGCTTCATCTCGTCGTACGCGGCCTTGACGTCAACAATGCAATTCTCGTGCAGGCAGTCGGTGTCGTTGTTGAGATAGCGCGTGGCGAACCCGAGCACGGCGTAGCCGGCCGCTGCAAGCAGTGGACAGGCATAGTGCACGCTGAAGTCACCGCGGGGGTGCGTGAGGATGACCGCCGTCTTCCACGGCCTTCCACCGGGCGGAGTCCAGAGCAGTCCACGAACGAGTGCACCGTCGGGGGTGACAATGCGGACCGACTCCCGCGGGATGTCCATGCCCGGATCATCCTCGGGCAGCGGCCAGAAACCGGTGCCGAACGGGCGCCTGCCACCGAGATGAACGTCCAAGTCCTGCATGTCCGGACTGTACCGAAAAAGACGATCGGGCCGCCCCTAGGGGCGGCCCGATCGTCAACGCTGCGTCCTGCTGGATCAGCCGTTCTGGATCTTGATCTCGATATCCACACCGGCCGGCAACTCGATGCGCTGCAGGCTGTCGATGGTCTTCGGGTTCGGGTCCACGATGTCGATGAGGCGTTTGTGAATGCGCATCTCGAAGTGCTCGCGGCTGTCCTTGTCCTTGTGGGGCGAACGGATGACCGTGTAACGGTGCTTGTCCGTCGGCAACGGGATCGGGCCACGAATGGTGGCGTTCGTACGGGTGACCGTCTCGACGATCTTCCTCGTCGACTGGTCGATGATCTCGTGATCGAACGCCTTCAGGCGAATACGGATGGATTGAGCCATGATGAGCCGCCTTACTTGAGAATCTTGATGACGCGGCCGGCGCCAACGGTACGCCCACCCTCACGGATGGCGAAACGCAGACCCTCGTCCATTGCGATCGGCTTACCCAACTCCACCGTCATCATCACGTTGTCACCAGGCATCACCATCTCAGTGCCCT
>CAMDBM010000019.1:0-52993 GCA_945889085.1 Ferrithrix thermotolerans DSM 19514 | reverse complement strand
CGGTCGTGGAGCCGAACCCTTCGTTCGTCGGGAACATGATTGATTACCAGGACGCCAACGGGAAGTACTTCTTCCAGGAGTTCCGCGAGGTCGTCCTGACCCGTGGCGATGGCTACGTCGACTACGTCGCAACCAGAGCCGGCGCAACGTTGCCGTCCCCCAAGGTCAGCTACGTGTTTCTCTACACGCCTTGGAACTGGGTGATCGGTACCGGGGTGTACCTCGATGACATCGACAACGAAGCCGCAACGCGCCTCTCCACCACCAAACTGTCGCTCAGCAATGCACTCGCCGAAGTGAAGTTCAACGGCGAAGGGTTCCTCTTCGTCCTTGATCAAGAGGGACACGTCGTCGTAACACCGGCGAGGCGCGACCTCAGTGCGCTTTCCAACACAGACTGGGGACGCCGCCTCAGCGCGTCTCTCGCTGGAGGGGAACCGAGCGCTACTGGCGAGATCGTAAACTTTTCGAACGTCGCCCAGTTCAGGAGCGGACGCAGCGAGCAGTGGCAGTTCGACGTGTCGTCGGTGGATTCGAGCAAATGGCTACTCGTATCAGCCGTCCCGCAAGCAGAGTTGAACAGTGTCGGCAACAGTCTTGCGGTACGCCAGATCGTCATCGCCGCTGCGATTCTCCTCGTCGGCCTTCTGGTCGGCCTTCTGAGCAGTCGCCGCATTGTGCGCCCAGTACAGGCGCTGACGAGCGCTGCTGTAGCCCTCGAAGAAGACCGGTTCGATCCGGGCACACTCGACCGTGCCGCCGCCCGAAACGACGAGGTTGGGGCCCTAGCCCGTGCATTCCGGCGCATGGCTTCCGAAATCGTCGAACGAGAACGCAAGCTGCGCGATCAGGTAACCCAACTGCGGGTGGTGGTTGACCGAGCGAAGGTTGAACGCGAGGTCGGGGAGATCACGGAGAGCGACTTTTTCCAGAGACTTCAGGAGCGGGCCGAGGAAATGCGGCGGAATGATTGAGACATCATCGACGTCAGCAAACCGAGCAGGACAACGCCATGACCGCTGTCTCACCGGACAACGACAGTTTCTTGGGCGGGTAAAAGTCTTGCTCGCTTCCATTCGAAGTGAAAGGACTGCAACCAATGTCTGACGAAGGAAACTCGTCGGTTTTGCCGAACCGGATGCTTGCAGTGTTCTGCGCGCCTTCACGATACGTGCAAGGCGTCAACGCCACATCGGAACTCGGCGAGGTGTTGACGGCGATGGGTTTAACGGGACCTGCCTTGATCGTTGCCAGTGATCGCGTCGAAACCGCGCTCGGCCCTGTCTGGGCCAGCACCCTTGGTCGTGCAGGCATTCCGTACGTGGTGCACAGGTTCCATGGTGAATGCACCCAAACCGAGATCAATGCCGGTGCTGCCGCAGCACGAGCAGCAGGGTCGGCAACGGTGATTGGTGCAGGAGGGGGCAAGGCGCTCGATGCATCACGTGCGATCGCAGCCGAGTGCGGACTCCACACCGTGAACTGCCCGACTCTCGCCTCGAGCGACGCTCCGTGCAGCGCCCTGTCGGTTGTCTACACGGACGACGGATCGTTCGACCGCTACCTGTTCTACAGACGCAATCCAGACCTGGTTCTGGTGGACACGTCAATCATCGCCCGCGCACCCGAGCGCTACTTGGTGGGCGGTATGGGCGACGCGCTCGCAACGTGGTTCGAGGCGCGCACTGTGATCGAGGCCCGCCAACCGAACCAACTCCAAGGGGCCACCACTCGTACTGCCGAGGCCCTGGCCAAGTTGTGTTACGAGACACTTCTGGCTGATGGGCCCGCCGCGCTCGCCGCGGTCCGGGCCGGTTCCGTCACGCCGGCACTCGAACGAATCGTCGAGGCGAACACGCTCCTTTCAGGTCTCGGATTCGAATCCGGTGGGCTGGCGATTGCTCATTCGGTTCACAACGGGTTAACGATGGCTCCGGCGACACACCAGTACCTGCACGGCGAGAAGGTTGCCTTCGGACTGCTGGTGCAACTCGTCGTTGAGGGACGTCCGCAGAGCGAGTTCACCGAGGTCGTCCGGTTCAGTCGAGAGGTTGGTCTCCCGACGTCGTTAGCCGAGGTCGGACTCGCCGACGCTGGCATCGACATGCTGCGCTCCATCGCGGAACGCACGGTGGCTCCGGGCGAGACAGCCCATCACGAACCCTTTGCGGTGAGCGCCGACATGATCCTCGATGGCATCCGTGCAGCCGACTCGGTGGCCCGCAGCATTCAGTAGGCCTGCAACTCTCCCCGGCGGTCGGCTCACGCCTCGGAGAGTGAACAGAATCTGCCCAGTCCCACACAGAAGATTGGATATACTGCGAGCACTTATTTGATATACGGAGCGATGATGGCGAAAACACTGATCGACATCGATGAAGCAGCGATGGAAGGGGCGAAGCGGGCGCTGCGAACCAGGACCAAGAAGGACACAGTGAACGAGGCGCTCGCAGTGGTTGTCGCTCTGAGTGCCCGGCGCCGAGACCTCGAGCGCTTCGCGGCTGACACCCACGCGGACCTCCGAGACGCCGACATCATGTCGAGCGCATGGCAGCGGTAGCCCGTTACCTTGCAGACAAGAGCGCGTTGGCCCACCTCCACCTCGGTGAGGTCAGATCGGCACTCGCACCACTCATCGAGGCGGGCCTGGTCGCCACCTGCGCCGTCATTGAGTTCGAGGTGTTGTGGTCGACACGCTCTCCCGAGGAGTTCGCGACCATTCGCCGCGATCGCACCATCGGCTACGAGTGGCTCGCGATGGAGGACAGCGATTGGCGTCGGGCGCTCGAAGTCCAGGGCCTACTTTGGGAAGACGGACGGATGAGAACGGTACCCCTGCCGGATCTGCTGATCGCGGCCGTGGCAGAACGACACCGAGTCACGATCCTGCACTACGACACCGGTTACGACACGATCTCGGCGATCACCGGTCAGCCAACTCAATGGGTAGTCGAACGCGGATCAATTCCGTGAACTCAGCCTTGGTGTCGAAGGGGGGACTTGAACCCCCACGAGTTTACACTCACTAGGCCCTCAACCTAGCGCGTCTGCCTATTCCGCCACTTCGACGTGGAAACTAGAATCTACTGGTGAACCGTTACCGGGCCAACAGCAGACCCAGTGCGATCACCGTGAAGCCCCACACCAGTGCGAGCACTGTCGTGATGCGGTTGAGGTTGCGCTCCGCAGCGGTGGAACCGAGAGCAGCGCCACCGGCACCGCCGAACATGTCCGACAGACCGCCACCGCGACCGCTGTGCAGGAGAACGCCACCGATCAAGGCGAAAGTGGCAATCACGTTGATCACTAGGGTGATGTAGAACACTACGTCTCGCACGGTTCACGACTCTATCGGATGGGACGCGCCACCACGGGGTCGCCGCCGAGAAGGATGCCGTCGTCCGGGAAATGGCAGGCCACCGGGTGTCCCTGCCCGCGGTCCACCAGTGCCGGTTCCTCGACGGCACAGCGATCCTCCGCCCTCGGGCAGCGGGTGCGAAAGCGACAGCCCGACGGGGGGTTGAGCGGGCTCGGCACCTCACCGTCGATCGTGAGCCGTCTGCGCGCCCGCTCGAGACGGGGGTCCGGGATCGGCACTGCAGAGAGCAGCGCCCGGGTGTACGGGTGCGCAGGTGCACGATAGACGTCCTCGGTCGTGCCGATCTCGACAATCTTTCCGAGGTACATCACCGCCACCCGGTCCGAGATGTGGCGAACGACGGACAGGTCGTGGGCGACGAAGAGGTACGAGAGCCCCAACCGGCGCTGCAGTTCGTCCAGCAGGTTCACGACACCGGCCTGGACAGACACGTCGAGGGCCGACACCGGCTCGTCGAGCACGAGGACCTTCGGGTTGAGGGCGAGCGCCCGTGCCACGCCGATGCGCTGGCGCTGGCCACCGGAGAACTCGTGCGGGTACCGGTTGCCGTGCTCGGGATTCAGCCCGACGATGCGCAGCAGTTCCGCAACGCGCTCTGCTCCCCCGGTGGCGCCGTATCGCCCATGCACCTTGAGCGGCTCGGCAATGGTCTCGTTGATCTGCCAGCGCGGGTTGAGCGACGCGTACGGATCCTGAAAGACGATCTGCATCTCGGCGCGCAGCGGTCGCATCTGCTTCGCGGAGAGCCCCACCAGTTCGCGGCCCCGGTACCTCACCGAGCCCGACGTGGGTTCGAGCAACTGCAGCACGCACCGGGCGGTGGTGGACTTGCCACAACCGCTCTCGCCGACGAGGCCGAGGGTCTCGCCCTCCTCTAGGTCGAACGAAACACCCGATACCGCGTCCAGAAAGCCGACCGTCCGGGTGACGAGCCCGCGGGACCTCACCGGGAAGCGCTTGACGAGATTGGACACCGACAGAATGGGCTCGCTCACGGTGCAGCGTCCTTCTGGAACATCGCCTGCACGTCGGTGCCCGCAAGTTCCTCCCAGCGCACACACGCCGCGACATGATCCGGCGAGTCGGTGCCAACGAGCGTGGGTTCGGCGTCTAGACACACCGGGAGTACAGCCGGACAGCGATCGGCGAACTGGCAACCCGGCTTCAGCTTGATGAGCGACGGCGTCACTCCCCCGATCTGGTTGAGGCGCCCGTGGCGCCCGATCACGCTGGGGATGGCACCGAGCAGACCGGAGGTGTACGGCATCCGCGGACGGTAGAAGATGTCCTCCACCGAGCCGGACTCGACAACCGCCCCCGCGTACATCACCTGAACCCGGTCGGCAATCGATGCCACGACGCCGAGGTCGTGGGTGATGATGATGATCGCCGCGTTCAGTTCGTCCTTCACGCGCATGACGGTCTCGAGGATCTGGGCCTGCACCGTGACGTCGAGGGCAGTGGTGGGCTCATCGGCAAGGAGCACATCGGGATCGTTGGCTATCGCCATGGCGATCATCACCCGTTGGCGCATGCCACCGGAGAACTCGTGGGGATAGTCCGCGATCCGGCGACGTGGTTCGGGGATACCGACGATGCCCAACAGTTCCACAGCGCGCTCGGTCGCTGCCTTGCGCGGGATCCCGCTGTGAGCCCGGACGGCCTCCACCAACTGCCACCCGATCGAGTACACGGGGTTCAGCGAGGTCATCGGGTCCTGGAAGATCATGCCGATCCTCCTCCCCCGGTACCGGGCGAGTTGGCTCTGCGGCAGGCCGACAAGTTCCTCTCCGTCGAGTCGGATCGAACCACTGATCTGCGCATTGCGGGGCAGGAGTCCCATGAGTGCCAGTGCCGTCACGGACTTGCCGCAGCCGCTCTCGCCCACGACACCGAGGACCTCACCGTTCGCGAGCGAGAATGACACGTTGCGAACGGCGTGAACCACGCCGTCCTCGGTCGGGAAGCCGACGCTGAGGTCCGTCACCTGCAGGAGCGGCATGGTCAGGCCCTCGCCCTCGTCTGCTTCGGGTCGAATGCGTCACGCAGGCCGTCACCGATGAAGTTGACACAGAGGCAGATGAGCACGATGGAGGCGGCCGGGAACCAGAAGAGCCAAGGCCGGGTCCGGAACGCCGCCTGATAGGTGTTGATCAGCAGGCCCAGCGACACCTCCGGCGGTCGGATACCGAGCCCGAGGAACGACAGTGCCGTCTCGGTGAGCATCGCACCCGCAACGGCAAGGGTTGCGACAACGATGATGGAACCCGCGAGGTTCGGGAGGATGTGCCGGAAGATGATGCGGCGGTTCGAGACGCCGATCGCCCTCGCCGCTTCCACGAACTCCTTCTCGCGCAACGAGAGGAACTCACCGCGAACGACCCGGGCGAGTCCGGTCCATGACGCGAGACCGAGGATCACCGGCACGATGTACCACGGTGCCCTCGGGACGCTCACACTGATCACCGCAACGATCACGAGGAGCGGAAGGGTGAGTACGAGGTCCGTAAAGCGCATGAGCAGCGAATCGACGAAGCGGCCGTAGTAGCCGGCGAGTGCACCCACGAGGATCCCGAGAGCGACGGCGATCGCCGTGGTGATGAGGGCAACCTCCACCGAACGCTGGATACCCCGCATCACGAGGGCCATCACGTCCTTGCCGAGGTCGTCGGTACCGAAGGGGTGCCGCCCCGAGGGGCCGGTGGACAGCGCTGCGCGGTCCCGTTCCGTGTGCCCCCAGCGCCAGAACAGGGGCCAGATGAACGCCCACAGCCCGAGGAGCGCGAGGACCACGGCGGAGGCGACGGCAGGACGGTGGCGCAGGAATCGGCGAAGCACCGTCCGCCACTGCGAGCGGGCCTCGACCACGAAGTCGTGAGCGATCAGGGTGTCAGTCAAGGCGCACCCTCGGGTCGAGCCGCGCGTAGAGCAGGTCGGCGATGAGGTTGAAGACCAGCACCGCGACGGCCGTCACCATCACGAAGGCGAGGATTGGGTCCGGTTCCTTGGCCGCAAGGGCGTCGGTGAAGAAACGACCCATGCCCGACCACCCAAAGATCGACTCGGTGATGATCGCCCCACCGATGAGGGCACCGAAGTCGAGGGCCACCACGGTGCTGAGCGGCATGAGCGCGTTCCGGAAAGCGTGCCGGAAGATGGTCCGACCCTCGCTCAGTCCCTTGGCCCGGGCGGTGCGCACATAGTCCGCGTTCATCGTCTCGAGCATCGATGCACGCATGAACCGGCTGTACCCAGCGAAGGAGATCGTGATCAGCGTGAGGCTGGGAAGGAGCGCGTGCCAGAAGAAGTCCTGGGCGTGCACCCACCAGCCACCGGTCAGTCCCTCGCTCGACTCCGAGGTGGTAGGGATGAGGGGCGACGGATCACCGCCGCGATAGCTGTTTCCCTCCCATCCGATCTTGAACACCAACACGAAAGCCGCCACAACCGCTGCACCACCGAGACCTCCGGCAATCACCCTGTTCATGGGTGTCTGTCGCCGGAAGCGGTAACGAGTGCGCACCAGGCCGACCCCGCAGGCCACGCCGAGCGCGAGGAACACCAGTGCAACGGTGATCGAGATACTCGGCTCCCGCAGCCACGGGTTGACCTCGATCGCGAGGAACTGCTTGAGCAGCGACGCCAGCACGAAAGTGGGGATCGAGAAGAAGAAGAACGACAGCCCGGTCATGACGTAGTCGAAGGCGCTGTACTGCCGTACTGCACTGATAACCCCCACCAAGACGCCGAGCACCACTGAGGCCACCTGGGCGAAGATCAGGAGCCTCAGGGTTACCTGCAGGGCGCGCCAGAGGTCCGGTCGGACCTCCGTGCGGCTGCTGTTCATGCCCCAATCACCGGTGACGAAATCACCGATCCACTCCGCGTAACGAGACACCAGCGGCCTGTCGAGGCCGTACTCGTGCTCGAGCCGGGCGATGGTCCGCTCGGACACACCGGGCTTGAGACGGAGGTCCTCGAGCTTCTGTGGGTCGCCGATATTCGCCACGAGCAGGAACGTGAGCACGCTTGCCGCAAAGAGCAGCGGGATCGCCCCTAACGACCGGCGGGCGGCAAGTCTCAGCACGTGGCTGTCCGGTCCCGGCGAACGGTCAGGACCCCACCAACTGCCACTCGTTCGCGTTCCACGTGAACCCGACTGTGGCGTTGTAGCTCACACCCGTCACGGAGGACGCGAACGCAGTGAGTTCGGTCCACTGGAAGAGCGGGATCGTGGCGGCCTCCGCAGAGATCAACCGGTCCATCTCGTTGTAGAGCCCTGCACGCTTGACCTCGTCGAGCTCGCCCGATGCGCTGTCGACGAGTTCCCTCACACCCCCTGCCGGCCACTTTCCGAAGTTCGAGTCCCCCCCGTCGTCGGCGGGCAGGTAGATCGAATCGTTGGAGGAGAGGAACGGAGTGGCCTGCCAGGCAAAGAGAGCGATATCAAAATCACTCGCCGGGAGCCGTTCGCTGTTGAAGTTCTCCGCAGGATCATCGCTGAGCAGGAAGCCGGCTTCGCGACACTGCTCGATGACCAACTCGTTGGTCTGCTGACGCCGCTCGTTGGGGTCCCGGCGCCCGAGCCGGAGGGTGAGTTGCTTGCCGTCACGGACTGCAATCCCATCGTTGCCAAACGTGAACCCCGACTCGGTGAGCAGCCGCTTCGCACGCGGGACATCACGCTCGGCAAGATCGCCCAGCGTGTCCTCATAGAACCGGGTGCCGGGCATGAACATCCGGTTGCCGAGCACACTGGCACCGGCGTTGAGCGGCTCGGCAAGAGTGTCCACGATCTCCTGTCGGTCGATGCACAGTGCGAGTGCCTGACGGATCTTGGGCTCCTTCAGGAACTTGTTGCTGAAGTTCAGGACGTAGTTCTCGAAAGTGGAACCCTGATCGGCGGAGACCGTGACACCCTGCATCGCCTGCAGTTGCTTGAGAACGTCCACATTCGGCTGGGGCGCGATCACCTGGACGTCACCGTTCTCGAGTGCCTGGGGGTGGGTGCTGCTCTCCGGGAGCAGCTTGAAAACGATGCGATCGATGTTTGCGGGCTTTGCCCAGAAACGCTTGTTCCTCTCGAGCGTCAGACTCGTGCCGGGCTTGAAATTGACGATCCGGTACCAGGCCCCCGACAGCGCTAGCTCGCTGTTGAAGCCAACGAACCCGGTGTTCCAGAAGTCGGCTACCGCGAGCATTTGTTCGTCGGAGAGCGTCGCAGTGAGGTCCGCCACGCCGGACTCCTTCTCCACCACGTGTGCCGGCATCAGCCCGCCGAAGAGTCCCTTCCAGTCTGCGTACGGCTTCTCGAGCTCGGCCGTGATGATCCGACCGGTTGGATCGCAGGCGACGGACGTCACCAGTTCGTAGCCCGTGGTGCCCGCCGTGTTGAAGACGGGGATGGGGTATCCGTCGGCGTCCACCTCGTCGGTGCCGTCGGCCTTCTTCCGGTTGCCCGCCCGGCCATTGCTTGAGAGCCAAGCGAGATAGAAATCGTCGCAGTCGATCGGCTCGCCGTCGCTCCACACGCCCTCCGGCTTCACGGTGTACCGGATCGTCAGAGGATTCTCGCTGATCACGTCGACGGACTGCATCAGGTCGGTCCACATCGTGATGGTGCTGTCGGCGTTGATCCCGAACGGGCCGGGGAGGACCATGTTGAGGACGCGGCTGTTAGCCGCGGTGACCTGGTCGTAGGTGCTGTTGTTGTACGCCGTGAACTCCTGATCCACGGCGACACTCACCCGGGAGGCGGACTCCCCGCCGGAGTTCGAGCAGGCGATCGAACTCAGAGCCAGGGCCCCGAGGACGACGACCGTCACCATTGTGTTGCGCTGCCCACCCACGCCAATTACCTCCCGAATCGGTCAATCAAGGTGACCACCACCTAAACAGTATGACCCAGCGAACGAGGCACTTCGGAGATGCTCCACCTGCAGCAAACGGACTGCTCGGGGTTCGCTCACGCCAAACGGCGAGACCCCAGGTCTGCAACCTCAGGGGCTGAGTCTCAGAGATTGCGGAACTGCACGATTCGGGCGAACTCGTCGGGGTCCAGGCTCGCCCCGCCCACGAGCGCGCCGTCCACGTCGGGTTGCTTCATGAGATCGGCAACGGTTCCCGCCTTCACCGATCCGCCGTACTGGATCCGGATCTGCGCCGCGGCTTCGGCACCGAACATCCGGCCAACCTCGGCACGGATTGCGGCACAGACCGTCTGCGCGTCCTCCGCAGTGGCGTTGCGACCGGTGCCGATCGCCCAGACCGGCTCGTAGGCAATGACCATCGAGGAAACCTGCTCGGGCTTGCGGCCGACGAGCCCTGCAGCCACCTGTGCGAGCACCTTGCCCTCGGTCTGACCTGTCTCGCGCTCGTCGAGGGTCTCCCCCACGCACATGATCGGCGTCATCTGGTTGGCAATGACGGCGGCCACCTTCTTGTGCACCATCTCGTCGGTCTCACCGAACAGTTCGCGGCGCTCGCTGTGGCCGACGATCACGTACTTCACGTGGAGCTTGGCGAGGAACGCCGGCGCGATCTCTCCGGTGAACGCGCCCTTCTCCTCCCAGTGGCAGTGCTGCGCGCCGAGCTGCATGAGCAGTTCATCGGCATCAATCACCGTCTGCACGGAGCGGATGTCGGTGAACGGCGGGTGCACAGAGACGTCCACGGCCGCGTAGTCGTCCTTGGTGAGCAGGTAACTCAACTTTTGGACGCACTGAATCGCCTCAAAGTGGTTGAGGTTCATCTTCCAGTTACCGGAAAACAGCGGCTTGCGGCTCATCTTGATGTCTACCTCGATGCGTTGGGGGCCGAACGGAGTGCGGCCAGACCCGGCAGGTCGCCAAGCTCGAGAAGTTCGAGCGAGGCACCTCCGCCGGTGGAGACATGGTCAACCTCGTCATCGAGGCCGAATTGGGCGAGAGCGGCGGCGGAGTCCCCGCCGCCCACCACGGTGAATGCACGAGTGTCGGCCATGGCCTGGGCAACGGTGCGCGTGCCTGCCTCGAAGCGCGGGTCCTCGAACATGCCCATCGGACCGTTCCAGAACACCGTGCGGGCCTCCATCACCACGTCGGCGAACGCCGCCGCCGAGCCGGGCCCGATGTCGAGGCCCTTCGCCCCCTCGGGCAGCGAACGACCGAAGGTTTGCACGTTGCCCTGAGCATCAACCCCGCGGATGTCCTCGGGGAGATGGATCGGCTTCCCCGCGGCGAGCAGGCGCCGGCAGGTATCGATGTGGTCACGTTCGCAGATGGAGTCACCGACCCCAAAGCCCTGTGCAGCGAGGAACGTGAAGCACATCCCGCCACCGATCACCAGTGCATCGACAACCCCGAGGAGGGCCTCGATCACGCCGAGTTTGTCGCTCACCTTGGCGCCGCCGAGCACCGCCACGAACGGGCGGGCCGGGTGGTCCCGCAGGCCGCCAAGCACCTCGATCTCTTTCTGGAGCAGACGACCGGCTGCGGACGGCAGCGTGCGGGGCGGGCCGACAATCGACGCATGGGCTCGGTGAGCGGCGCCGAACGCATCGTCGACATAGCAGTCGATGCCCTCGACCAGTCGCGCCACGAAGGCCGGATCATTCCTTTCCTCGCCGGCGTCGAACCGCAGGTTCTCGAGCAGCTCGACACCGGGTGCCAGTTCGGCCAGCCGCGCCCGAACGGGCTCCATCGAGTACTTCGGCTCGGGGGCGCCCTTGGGGCGGCCGAGGTGGGACGCGCATACCACCGTCGCGCCCCGCTCGGTGAGCCAGTTGATCGTTGGCAGCGCGGCACGGATACGGAAGTCGTCGGTGATCCGTCCGCCCTCCATCGGGACGTTGAAGTCCGTGCGCACCAGAACACGCTTGCCGCGGACGTCGCCGAGGTCCTCGAGCGTGGGGATCATCCCGCTCACGCTCGCCGTCACTTCTTCTTGCTGCGCTTGGGCAACTTCGAGCCGAGGAACAGGGACATGTCGACGAGGCGGTTGGAGTAACCCCACTCGTTGTCGTACCAGCCGAGCACCTTCACGAGGTTGCCCATGCTCATCGTGAGGTCCGCGTCGAAGATGCACGAGTGCGGGTCGGTGACAATGTCGCTCGACACGATGGGGTCCTCGCAGTAGCGCAGGACACCCTTGAGCGGTCCGCTCGACGCGGCCTTCTTGAACGCGGCGTTGATCTGCTCGACGGTTGCAGCCTTCTTGAGGACCGCGTTGAAATCCGTGATGGAGCCCGTGGGCACCGGCACGCGCAGCGAGGTGCCGTCCAACTTCCCCTTCATCGACTCGAGCACCAGGCTCGTCGCACGAGCCGCACCGGTGGAGGTGGGCACGATGTTGATCGCGGCGCCGCGGGCGCGTCGGAGATCCTTGTGCGGGCCGTCCACCAACTGTTGGTCACCGGTGTAGGCGTGGATGGTGGTCATCAGACCCTGCTCGATCCCGAAGTTGTCGTCGAGCACCTTCACCATCGGCACGAAACAGTTGGTGGTGCACGAGGCGTTGGAGATCACCTTGTGCTGCTTCGGGTCGAAGTCCTTGTGGTTCACGCCGTACACGAACGAGGCGTCGGCGCCGTCGCACGGGGCAGACACCATTACCAACGGCGCACCGGCAGCGAGGTGCATTGCAGCCTGGTCCCGCTTGGTGAAGATGCCGGTGGACTCGATGACGAGGTCGACGCCGAGGTCTCCCCACGGCAGTTCCTTCGGGTCCCGCACCGAGAGCACGCGGAGTTCGTTGCCGTCCACCGAGATGCCGTTCTTGGTGGCCTTCACGGTGTGAGGCAGCACGCCGAGTACGGAGTCGTACTTCAGCAGGTGCGCCATCTGGTCGAGCGAGCCGAGGTCGTTGACGGCCACCACCTCGATATCGGCACCGCGGCCGTTGACGGCCCGGAAGAAGTTGCGGCCGATACGGCCGAATCCATTGATGCCCACGCGTACGGTCATCGCGAGCGGTCCTTTCGACGGGTGAACTGGCTCAATAAACCTAGTTGCTGGCGGGGCCGGAACAGGATTTCGGCTCGGTTCGGTGGGTTCCGGCCTGTCAGCGGGCGTGGCGACCGAGGTCTCGGTGGCCGACCCGGAGCGGGAAGCCGTGCTCCCGGAGTCGCTCGGCCAGTTCTTCGATGATCGCCACCGAGCGATGCTGGCCGCCCGTGCAGCCGATCCCGATGGTGAGGTAGCTCTTGCCCTCGGCCACGTAGGCGGGGAGCAACTGCAGGAGCAGGGCCTGAAACGACTCCAAGAACGACATCGCCTCCGCCCCGAGCACGAAGTCACGAACGGCCGCGTCGGTACCCGTGAGATCCCGCAGTTCCGGGTTCCAGTGCGGGTTCGGAAGGAAGCGAACGTCCATCACGATGTCGGCGTCGAGGGGCAGGCCGTACTTGTACCCGAACGACATGAGCGCCACCTGGAGTGCAGGGCGGTCCACCTCGGGAGGGAACGCAGCGATCAGACGGGCCTTCAGCTGGTGCACGTTCAGGTCGGAGGTGTCGACGACGAGATCCGCCTCACCCTTCACCCGGTCCAGCAGCCGGCGCTCGCGCTCGATCGCGTCGAGCAGGCTCGAGGCGCCGTTGTCGAGCGGGTGACGCCGGCGCGTTGCCTCGTAGCGGCGGACGAGCTCGGGTGTTGACGCCTCGAGGAACAGGATCTGGACGCGGTGGCCGGCGAGTTCCACGTTCTCGATGGCGGTGAGGATGTCGGACTGGTGCGCACCGGAGCCCACCACGAGGGCAAGCTTGCCGAGCGTCGACGCGGGTCCGCTCGCCAGGTCCACGATCTTTTCGACCAGTGGGGTGGGCAGGTTGTCCACCACATTCCACCCGAGGTCCTCGAGCACGTCCGCGGCCTGAGACCTGCCGGCGCCGGAGAGTCCGGTGATCAGGAGCACATCGATCACAGGTGGAGATTACCCCCGGACGAACTTCGTCGTCCGCAGGTAGAGCAGACGCGGGATCGTGGAAGCGGCCTCGTACTCCGCTGCACGGGCGAGAAAGCCCGGCGGGGGTGCCGGTTCCTCCATCCGCTCGAGGAGCAGATCGTTGTATGCGAGGGCGTTGATGTACCGGCTGAGCGGGCGATGGATGAAGGGGATGAAGACGCCCTTCTCCACCTGTTCGATGGTCTCGTCCTCGATGAGGTACGGGCCGATGCGCCAGTACTGCTCCGGCGGGTCGAGCACCTGGTCGTCGATCCAGCCGCTGTTGGGGGTCTGGAGGAGCGGGTGATTGAGGAAGAAGGCAAAGCGGCCGCCGGGGCGCAGGACGCGGGCTACCTCGGCGATGGCGGAGTCCACGTCTCGAATGTGCTCGAAGACGAGGCACGCAACGACGGCGTCGAACGTCCCGTCTGCGAACGGAAGCTCGGCGGCCCCGGCGCGCGCAAAAGCGGGTCCCACCCCACGGGGGACCACTCCGTCGGGAACGCCCGCACCACGTTCCGCAGCCACGCTCACTTGGTTCCACGTGGGGTCGATGCCGATCACGCAGGAGGCGCCGATGCGGGCGGCGAGGCGGCTGATCTGGCCGTCACCGCAGCCGACGTCGAGCACACGGTTGAATCCGGCCAGTTCTGCTGCGGCGAGCGGGAGGATCTGCTCCTCGTACTCGGGATCAGCGCCCTCGGTGAATCCGCTTATCCACCATTCGGCGTGGGTCTCCCACAGGTCATTCCCCGCCACATCGCCCGCGCTCACGCCCCCCACTCTACGAATACCGCGTTCTGACGGGACATTCCCCACGCCGGCGTGGGAAAACCTTGTCAAGAACGCGATGTTCCCCCTGCCAGCGCCGCACGAATCGTGCGCACGACGTAGGCAGGGTCCCGGACAACGTCGACCGTGACGAACTCGATGACCTGCATCCCAGCCCGTTGGAGTTCGTTGCGTCGCCGAGCGTCCTTCTGGCGCTCGGCGTCGGTGACGTGACCCCGACGCCCGCTGACCTCGACAACCACGTTCGTACCCGCGAACAGGAAGTCCACGCGGGCGACAGTTCGAGACCCGTCCCGGAAGATGACCTGGCACTGAGGTCTCGGCAGCCCCGCTTCTCGCAGCAGCTCGAGGAACTTTCGTTCCAGCCAGCTCTCCACTCCAGCATCCACAAGAACCTGGTCCATACGCCGGACGCCCCGGACACCCGAGTCACGCAAGGACTCGAGCCGCTCGATCAGTACTTCGAAACTGGTCAGGCGCATCGAGATTGCCGAATCAACCAGTCGGGCGAGCGCGGGCACGGGCATTCGGTGGGCCAGATCGATGATTGTGCGACACGGTGTCGTGATCCCGAGCGTCCGCACGATGCCCAGTCCCTCGAGCTCCGGTGGAACCGGTTCGTTGCCCCAGTCTGGGATCTGGCAGGTCGTTCGATCGATGGCATCGAGCTGTCGGGCAGAGTGGACCGTGATCTGCCCACCAATGCCCCTGCTCGTTCGCTCGCACGAGAACTCAACTGTTCCGCTGCGCTCGAACCCGTGGAAGACAAACAGACGGGCAGCGGTGGCCCCGCTGGTCACTGCGCGCCCATCGAGAAAAAGCGCTCCGGCCACCACCTGGTTCAACCACGAGGCGGGGACACCCGCCGATCGGAAGACGCCGGGTGCAACCGAGAGCAAGCGGCGGCGATCCCGAAGCCCATCGATCTGCTTCGGCGTGAATCCGAGAAGCGCCAACTGCTTGGCCGTAGCCAGTCCGCCCTGCGCTTCCGACAGGCGGTGAAGATTGTCAAGTTCAGTTCCCATTACCCGTACTGGGTGCACGAGGGCATCGATGTGGAAATCACCAGTCGAACTCGGCACATTTCGGACAACGATTTCCCACGTATGCGTGGGGAAAGTGCCGTCAGAACGCGTTAGGGGTGGAGGTGGGCGTGGATGGTTGCTGCGACGGAGTCCGGCAACCACGTGAGCGACTGCAGCGTCTCCAACGAGGCCGCCTTCACCTTGTTCACCCCGCCAAGTTCCACCACGAGCCGCTTCTTGCGGTGCTCACCCAGGCCGGGAATGCCGTCCAACACGCTTCGCGTCATGCGCTTGCCGCGCAATTCGCCGTGGAACGTGTTGGCGAACCGGTGCGCCTCGTCACGAATCCGCTGGAGCATGAAGAGTGCATCGCTCCCCCGCGGCACGTTGACCGGCTCGGAGGAACCGGGGATGTAGACCTCTTCGAAACGTTTCGCCAGGGAGGCAACCGGGATCTCGTCCTCCAGACCCAGCGACTTGAGGACCTTCACCGCCACGCCTAGTTGGCCCTTGCCGCCATCCACGAGCAGCAACTGCGGCGGGTACGCGAACCGGTTCGGACGCTGGCGACCGCGACGGTCCTCGCTCACCTTCTCGCCGAGCGGCATCTCGCGCTCCTCGAGGTAGGCGCTGAGGCGCCGTGTGAGCACCTCCTCCATCGCCGCATAGTCATCGTTACCCGGTACGTCACGGACCTTGAAGCGCCGATACTCCCGCTTGGCAGGCAGACCGTCCTCAAGCACCACCATCGAGCCCACGTAGTCCGTGCCTTGAAGGTGCGCCATGTCGTAACACTCGATCCGCAGCGGGGCCTCGGGAAGCCCCAGAAGGTCCTGCAGTTCGCTGAGCGCACGACTGCGTGTGTTGTGGTCCGCCGCCCGTCGCATCCGGTGCCGTACGAACTCCTCCTTGGCATTGCGCGTCACCATCTCGTGCAGCTCGCGCTTGTCGCCGCGCTGCGGCACGCGGATCTGCACGCGCGAGCCACGGGCATGCGAGAGCCATTCCTCGTAGGTGGCGAGATCGTCCGGCTCGCAGGGAACGAGCACCTGTTTGGGGATTCCGGCCGCCGCCTCGTCCCCGTACATCTCCTCGAGAATCCTGTCAACGAGACCGCCGGGGGTCAGTTCCTCCACCTTGTCGAGCACGAACCCCTTGCGCCCGACGACACGGCCCTTGCGGACGTAGAACACCTGAACGGCAGCCTCAAGCTCGTCGTCGGCGAGGCCAATAACGTCGAGGTCCTCGCTGCGTTCGGCAACCATCTGTTGTTTCTCGATTGCTCGCTGGACCGCGGCGAGCCGGTCCCGCAGGCGTGCTGCCCGCTCGAACTCGAGGCCCTTGGCTGCGGCCTTCATGTCATCGGTGAGGCGGTCGACGATTTCGTCGGTGTCACCCTCGAGGAACTTGCAGAACTCCTCGACCAGCTGACGGTACGGCATCTCGTCGATCTCTCCCACGCACGGACCCGAGCACTTCTCGATGTGGAAGAGCAGGCAGGGTCGACCCAACCGGTGGTGCTCGTTGAACTTGCTGGGCGAACACGTGCGAATGGGGAAGGTGCGAACAAGCAGATCGAGCGTCTCCCGGATCGCGTACGCGTGCGGGAACGGCCCGAAGTAGCGCCAGCCCTTCCGCTTGCGCCCACGGGTAACCATTGCGCGCGGCCACTGCTCGTCCTCGCTCACGGCGAGGAACGGATAGCTCTTGTCGTCCCGGAGCCGAACGTTGAACCTCGGACGGTGCTGCTTGATCAACGAGTACTCGAGCATCAGCGCCTCGACCTCGTTGCGTACCTCGATCCACTCCACCGATTCCGCAGTCGCGACCATCTGGGCCGTGCGCGGGTGCAAGTTGCGCGGGTCCTGGAAGTAGCTCGACAGACGGCTCCGCAGCGACGACGCCTTGCCGACGTAGATCACCCTGCCCTGAGCGTCCTTGAACTGGTACGAGCCGGGGGTTTCCGGAATCGTCCCTGTAGGCGGTCGCTGAACCATTGTGCTGCTCTACAGCGTACGGCCGGCGAGGGTGCCGGCGAGGAAGCGGCCCGTGTGGCTGGCCGGGATTGCGGCGATCTGCTCGGGCGTGCCCTCGCCCACGATCATGCCGCCGCCCGAACCCCCCTCGGGACCGAGGTCGATGACCCAGTCCGCGGTCTTGATGACATCGAGGCTGTGTTCGATCACGAGCACCGTGTTGCCCTGGTCCACCAGCCTCGACAGCACGGTGAGCAGACGACGGACATCCTCGAAGTGCAGCCCTGTGGTGGGTTCATCGAGGAGGTAAATCGTGTGGCCCGTCGAGCGCTTGGCGAGTTCGGAGGCAAGCTTCACGCGCTGAGCCTCGCCGCCCGACAGCGTGGGCGCGGACTGCCCGAGCCGCACGTACCCGAGACCGACGTCGAGCAGGGTCTGCATGTGTCTCGCGATCGACGGCTGGTTCGAGAAGAACGACACCGCCTCCTCGATCGGCATGTCGAGCACATCGGCAATGCTCTTCCCCTTGAACGCGATCTCCAACGTGTCACGGTTATAGCGCGCACCCTTGCAGACCTCGCACGGCACGTACACGTCGGGCAGGAAGTGCATCTCGATCTTGATGGTGCCGTCACCGGAGCACGCCTCGCAGCGCCCCCCGCTCACGTTGAACGAGAAACGACCCGGTAGGTACCCCCGCACCTTGGCCTCTGCCGTAGTCGCGAACAGCTTGCGAATGTTGTCGAAGACACCGGTGTACGTGGCCGCATTGGAGCGGGGCGTCCGTCCGATGGGCGACTGGTCCATGTCGATGACCTTGTCGAGCAGTTCGATACCTTCGATGGTCTTGTGGCGGCCAGGCGCTTCCTTCGACTTATAGATCTTCTGCATCAGCGACGGCAGCAGGATGTCGCGGACGAGCGTTGACTTGCCGGAGCCAGATACCCCTGTCACCGCGACGAAGCATCCGAGCGGGATCTTCACGTCGATGTTCTGCAGGTTGTGCTCCCGCGCCCCAACGATCTTCAGCCAGTCCTTGCCGGGCTTCCTGCGGTGCTCGGGCACGGGGATCGAGCGCTTGCCGGACAGGTACTGGCCAGTCACCGACTCCTTCACCTTGGTGATCCCCTTGACGGGGCCCGAATACACGATCTCACCGCCGTGCTCCCCCGCGCCCGGGCCAATATCCACGATCCAATCGCTCTCGCGGATGGTCTCCTCGTCGTGCTCCACCACGAGCACGGTGTTCCCGAGGTCCCGGAGCCGGAGCAGAGTGTCGATGAGGCGGCGATTGTCTCGCTGGTGCAGCCCGATCGACGGCTCGTCGAGCACGTAGAGCGTGCCGACGAGACCGGACCCGATCTGGGACGCGAGGCGAATGCGCTGTGCCTCACCACCGGCGAGCGTGCCGGCCGAGCGCGACAACGTGAGGTAGTCGAGCCCCACGTCCAGCAGGAAGCCAAGCCGTGCATTGACCTCCTTCACCACCCGCTCCGCGATGAGGCGGTCCCGCTCGGAGAGCTGCAGACCCGTGAGGAAGTGGGCGGACTCACCGATCGGCATTGCGCAGACCTCAGCGATGTTCCGCGAGTTCACCGTGACAGCGAGCGAGGAAGGCTTGAGCCGTGCACCGCCACACGTGGGACAGGGGATCTCCCGCATGTACGACTCGTACTGCTCGCGAGACCAGTCGCTCTCGGCAGTTTCGTGGCGGCGCCGGATCCACGGGATCACGCCCTCGTACGCAGAGTTGTACTGGCGCACACGCCCGTACTTGTTGCGGTACTTCACCGTCACGTTCCCGGCAGCGCCCTGGAGCACCACGTCTTTCTGCTTGGCGGTCAGCTTCTTCCACGGCACGTCGAGTTTCAGCTTGTGCTCCTCGGCAATCGCCTCGAGCATGCGGTCGTAGTACTGCGTGTGGGCAGAGCGCCATGGCGCGATAGCACCCTCGGTGATCGACAGGTCAGGGTCCGGTACGACGAGCTCGGGATCCACCTCGAACGTGGTGCCGAGGCCATCACACTTCTCGCAGGCGCCGTACGGCGAGTTGAACGAGAAGTTGCGCGGCGCAGGTTCCTCGAACGAGGATCCGCACTCGGGGCACGCAAGGTGCTGCGAGAACGTGAGCAGCTCGGGCGCATCGTCGCCGTCCTTCGGGAGGATCTCCACCTCGGCAACACCCTCGGCGAGCCGCAGCGCGGTCTCCAGCGAATCGGTGAGGCGCCTTCCGATGCCTTCGCGCATTACGAGACGGTCGATCACGATCTCGATGTGGTGCTGCTCGTACCGGGCGAGGCGCTCGTCACGCTTGAGGAACTCCGCGATGTCGGACACCTCGCCGTCGATGCGGGCGCGCACAAACCCTTGTCCGGCGATGTCCTCGAGCAGCGTGGCGTACTCTCCCTTGCGGCCACGCACCACGGGGGCGAGCACCTGGAAGCGGGTCCCCTCGGGCAGCGTGAGGATGCGGTCCACGATCTGTTGCGGCGTCTGGCGCGACAGGCGGGTCCCGTCGTTCGGGCAGTGCTGCACACCAATGCGGGCGAACAGCAGCCGCAGGTAGTCGTACACCTCGGTGATGGTGCCGACCGTGGAGCGGGGGTTGCGGGACGCCGACTTCTGGTCGATGGAGATCGCCGGGGACAAGCCCTCGATGAAATCCACATCGGGCTTGTCCATCTGGCCGAGGAACTGGCGCGCATAGGCACTGAGCGACTCGACGTAGCGGCGCTGGCCCTCGGCATAGATGGTGTCGAACGCGAGGCTCGACTTGCCCGATCCGGACAGGCCGGTGAACACGATGAGCCGATCCCGCGGCAGGTCGACCCCAACGTTCTTGAGGTTGTGCTCCCGGGCACCCCGGACCACGATCTTTGTGCTGTCGGCCACGTCAGCCTGCCTCCCTGAGTTCGCGCCGGAGCTCGTTGATCTCGTCCCGGAGGCGCGCTGCATATTCGAACTTCAACTCGGCCGAGGCCTCGTGCATCTCGTCCTCGAGCGTCTGGATGAGCCGGGCAAGCTCCTGCTGAGGAAGGGTCTTCAGCTCCCGCTGCACCTTGTCTCGCTCCCGGTTCCGCCGCTGCCCCTTGCCCGGCACGGGTGAGCTGCTGTCGGGCCGTAGCAGCGACAGGATGTCACCCACCGCCTTGCGGATGGTCTGAGGATTGATGCCGTGCTCGAGGTTGTGGATCACCTGAAGTCCACGGCGGCGGTTGGTCTCACCGATCGCACGCTCCATCGACTTCGTTACCCGATCGGCGTACATCACCACTTGACCGTCAACGTTGCGGGCGGCGCGACCGATCATCTGGATGAGGGAGGTCTCGCTGCGGAGGAACCCCTCTTTGTCCGCATCGAGGATGGCGACGAGGGACACCTCCGGGAGGTCGAGGCCCTCGCGGAGCAGGTTGATGCCCACGAGCACATCAAACTCTCCGAGCCGCAGCGCCCGGATGGTCTCGATTCGGGCGATCGTGTCGATGTTGGAGTGCAGGTAGCGCACACGCAGGCCCTGCTCGAGGAGGTACTCGGTGAGATCCTCCGCCATCTTCTTGGTGAGCGTGGTGACGAGGACGCGGTCGCCCATCTCGACCCGCCCGTTGATCAACTCGATGAGGTCGTCGATCTGGCCCTTGGTCGGCTTGACGATCACCTCCGGGTCCACCAGTCCGGTGGGGCGCACGATCTGCTCCACCACCTGCTGCGAAACACGGAGTTCGTAGGGGCTCGGCGTGGCGGACAAGAAGACGCACTGGTTGATGCGCTCCATGACCTCCTCGAAGCGCAGCGGGCGGTTGTCCCGGGCCGACGGCAGACGGAACCCGTGCTCCACGAGGACGTTCTTGCGGCTGCGGTCGCCCTCGAACTGGCCGTGCAGCTGCGGGACCGACACGTGGCTCTCGTCCATCACGATGAGGAAGTCCTTCTCGAAGTAGTCGAGCAGGGTGAACGGCGGCTCCCCGGGGCTGCGGCCATCGATATGCATCGAGTAGTTCTCGATGCCGTTGCAGTAGCCGACCTCCTGCATCATCTCGAGGTCGTACTGCGTACGCATGCGGAGCCGCTGAGCCTCGAGCAGCTTGCCTTCCGCCTCGAACTCGGCGAGGCGCTGCTGCAGCTCCTGCTCGATCCCGACGATCGCCTTTCGCATCCGCTCGTCGCCCGCCACGTAGTGCGTCGCCGGGAAGATCATCACCTCGGAGTGGTCACGAAGCTGCTCGCCGGTAACCGTGTCAACCACGGTGATGCGATCGACGGTGTCGCCGAACATCTCGATGCGCAGCACCGACTCCTCGTAGGGCGGATGCACCTCGATGGTGTCGCCGCGCACACGGAAGTTGCCGCGGCCCAGCGTCATGTCGTTGCGGTCGTACTGGAGGTCCACCAAGCGCCGGAGAATGGAGCGCTGGTCGTAGTCCACCCCCACGTGCAGCTCCAGCAACTGCCCGCGGTACTCCGCCGGGTTGCCCATGCCATAGATGCACGACACCGAGGCCACGACAATGGTGTCCCGCCTCGTGAGCAGTCCGGCCGTTGCCGAGTGTCGCAACCGGTCGATCTCGTCGTTGATCGACGAGTCCTTCTCGATATACGTGTCGCTCGACGGGATGTACGCCTCAGGCTGGTAGTAGTCGTAGTAGGAGACGAAGTACTCCACCCGGTTGTTCGGGAAGAACTCGCGCATCTCCTGTGCGAGCTGCGCGGCGAGCGACTTGTTGGGCGCCAGCACAAGCGTTGGCCGCTGGACCTTCTCGATGGTCCACGCGATCGTTGCGCTCTTGCCGGACCCGGTGATCCCGAGCAGCGTCTGGAAGCGGTCCCCGCGCTCGATGCCCACGGCGAGCTGTTCGATTGCCTTGGGCTGGTCCCCCGCCGGCTCGAATTCGGAGACGACCTCGAACCGCTGCACGGCCTTCACGCTATCAGCGAACGCCCGTTCGTCCCGGTTGGTCAGAGAACGACGACGGAGCGGAGGACGTCGCCCTTCTCCATCTTGTGGAACGCCGCCTCCACGTCGTCGAGCTTGATCGTCTCGGACACGAAGCGGTCGAGGTCCAGACGGCCCTGGAGGTACAGCTCGATGAGCATCGGGAAGTCCCGGGAGGGCAGGCAGTCGCCGTACCAACTCGACTTGAGCGAGCCGCCCCTGCCGAACACCTCGATGAAGGGCAGGGTGATCTCCATGTCCGGACGGGGAACCCCGACGAGCACCACGGTGCCGGCCAGATCCCTCGCCTCGAACGCCTGGCGATAGGTCTCGGGAACGCCCACGGCGTCGATGGCAACGTCGACACCGTTGCCGTCGGTGATGTCCTTGATCATCTGCACCGGGTCCGACGTGCGGGCGTTGACGGTGTGGGTGGCGCCGAAGCTGCGGGCCCACTCGAGCTTGCGCTCATCGAGGTCGACGGCGATGATCGTCTTGGCCCCCGCAAGCCGTGCACCGGCGATGGCTGCGTCGCCTACGCCTCCGCAGCCGAACACGGCCACCGTGTCGCCGCGACCGACCTGGGCGGTGTTGATGGCAGCCCCGATCCCTGCCATCACGCCGCAACCGAGGAGCCCCGCCGCTGTGGGCGGTGCCTTCGGATCGATCTTGGTGCACTGCCCGGCCGCCACCAACGTCTTCTCGGCGAACGCACCGATTCCGAGAGCTGGCGCCAGTGGGGTGCCGTCCTCGAGCGTCATCTTCTGTGTGGCGTTGAACGTGCTGAAGCAGTACCACGGACGGCCACGGCGGCAACTGCGGCAGTGGCCGCACACGGCACGCCAGTTCAGGATGACGAAATCCCCGACGGCGACATCGCTCACGTCCGGCCCGATGGCCTCCACGATGCCAGCAGCCTCGTGGCCGAGCAGGTACGGGAACTCATCGCCGATGCCGCCCTCCCGGTAGTGCAGGTCGGTGTGGCACACGCCGCAGGCCTGAACCCGAACGAGCGCCTCGCCCGGACCGGGGTCCGGAACCAGGATGGTCTCGACACTGACCGGAGCCCCTTTGGAGCGGGCAACTACCCCACGAACGCGATGCATCCGGCGAGAGTACTCAGGACGCCCCGGCTATGTCCGCTTCGCTCGGCAGCGGATCGGCCGGCGGCAGGCTGCGGATCCAGGACCACAGGTCGCCCAACTGCGCCTCGAGGTGCGCACGGTCTCCGCCGTTGTCCACAACACGATCCGCAATCTTCAGACGGTCCTCGCGCGATGCCTGACGGCTGATACGAGCCCGCGCGTCGGCCTCCCCCAGCCCGCGGTAGGCCACGAGACGCTCGACTGCGGTCTCCACCGGCGTGTCCACCACGATGACCGAACCGACGCCGAAGCGCTTGCGCCCGTTGTTCTCCGCCATGAGCGCGACGTCGACGATGACAACATGGTCGGTGCCCTCCTGTTCGCGGATGCGGCGGCGCATCTCGGCATTCAGCGCCGGGTGCACGATCTCGTTGAGGTCCTTGAGCGCATCGGCGTCGTTGAACACGATCCCGGCCACCTTGGCGCGATCCAGTTCACCGTCGGGGCCCACGATGTCGGCGCCGTAGCGCTCCACCATCCGCACGAACACCGGCTGGCCGGCGCGTTGCAGTTCCTTCGCAATGGCATCGGCATCGACGACGATCGCTCCCCGCTCCGCGAGGGCGGCCGACACCGTCGACTTGCCCGATCCGATACCCCCGGTCAGCCCCACCACGATCATCACGGAAGCCTAGGGGACCCCAACCCAGCGACGCGAGCCTTCAGGCTGGCTTCAGCGGGGCTTGGGGGCACCGGCGCCTACTCGTCCCGTGATCACAATTCCCGACGCCCAACTCGACCATCCTTGCGCCCCCGTCCGAAGAGTGATGGTGATCACGAGTCACCGCACCTTGCGTCAGGCGCTGTGCCGCGCCCTTGCCGAACAGGGCGTCACCGTCACGACCGACGCCCCGCATGGGCGCGAAGCACTCGTGGCCGCTCTCGGCGCCGTGCCCCACGTCGTGCTCGTTGATGTCTGCACCGACCCAACCCTCGGCATCGACACCTGCCAACAGTTCCGGAAGTCCTCGCTGAACACGAGGCTCGTCGCCCTCACCCCGCGGATAGGCAACGAGGCCCACGCAGTCAGGGCCACAGGCGTTGACGGCGTGGTATCGAGCGACACGTCCGTGGAAGACCTCGCCGCATTCATCCGCCACGTCGGCATGCCGACGCGCGCGACCGCCAGATCAGGTCATCACGCCAGCCGGCAGGCGCGGGTGCTCACCAATCGGGAGTGTGAGGTGCTCACACTGGCAGCCTCGGGGCTCACCGACTCCCAAGTCGCCCAGAATCTGTATCTGAGCGTCAAGACCGTGAAAAACCACCTCCACAACCTCTACACCAAGCTTGGCGCGCGCAGCCGAACCGAAGCCGTGGTGATCGCCGCCAGACAGGGGCTCATCACGCTGTAGCCACTCGGGCCCCGAGGGGAACTGAGGGCGCCGAAGTGTGAACATACGAAGCAGAAAACCGCTCTCTGTGTTCAAACTTCGTGGATGCGGGGAGCCACGACGCGGTTGACCGCGCTGTAGGTCCACACCTCGGCCCGGCCCTGCGCATTCAAAAACGCGAACGAGCGGGGCTGTTGCGCGTGACGGCAGAAGTTCAGCCCGGCATGAGGACTTGGTTCACCAAAACCCAGCCTAGGGGCAGTGATGACGGGAAACCTCTGATCCCCCTGTAGATGCCGCTGAGGTAGGCGCCGGTGAGGTCGGCGCCGGAGAGGTCGGCGCCGGAGAGGTTGGCGCCGACGAGGTCGGCGTTGCGGAGGCGGGCGTTGGTGAGGTCGGCGCCGGTGAGGCGGGCGTTGTAGAGGTCGGCGTCGGTGAGGTCGACGCCGTAGAGGTCGGCGTCGGTGAGGTCGGCGCCGTAGAGGGCTGCGTTGGTGAGGTCGGCGTATTGACACTGTGCGCCGGGGCTGATGAGGCAGCCGCCGAACATGGTGCCGGAACGGCTGCCGCTACCAGTGGTGGTGGCGATCACGATGACGGCTGCGGTCACCGCGATGATTGCGGCTGCTGCGCCGACGATCAGGTTGCGACGGCGGCGTTGTGTGCGGCGCGCGGTGGCGGGCTGTTCGGTGGTCGGGATCATCACCCGAATTTACCTAGCCGACCGGCGACGGTCACTGATCCGTGCCGGCGACATGACCGTCGAGCAGTTCGACGGCAGGCTGCGCCTCGCCGTTGCCGACTGGCCGGGCGTGGTTGTTGAGGGCGGCTGACCGAGGCGTTCCAGTTGGCGTTCTGGCAGCAGTTCAGCCTTCTTGGAGGACGCCGTTCACCAGTACCCACCCGGTGGGCAGATTTGACGGCGTTCCGATGATGCCACTGGAGTAGACACCACCGAGGTGGGCGCCACGGAGGTAGGCGCCGGTGAGGTTGGTAGCAACGCCAGCCTCGGGGGACAAGAGGTAGGCGCCGCCGAGGTAGGCGCCGGTGAGGACGGCGCCAGTGAAGTTGGTGGCCATGAGGCTGGCGCCGCCGAGGTATGCGCCGCCCATCTGTGCGCCGCTGAGGTCGGCGAAGTCGAGGTTGGTGCCGCCGAGGTATGCGCCGACGAGTAGGGTAGTGGCGCCCCGGGCGCTGGGTTCGGGGGGGGAGACGCCGAGTGTGGCGCGGGAGAGGTCGGCGCCGCCGAGGTTGGCGCCGGTGAGGTTGGCGCCCCTGAGGTCGGCGCCGGAGAGGTTGGCCTGGCGGAAGTCGGCGCCCTTGAGGTTCATTTGTCTGAGGTTCCAGCCAGAGAGGTTTTTTTGGCTGAAGTTATGGCCGGGACATTGACGATATATCCCGGTGTCGCAGCCGTTGACGAGGGTGCCGGAGCGACTGCCGCTACCTGTGGTGGTGGCGATCACGATGACGGCGCCGGTCACCGCAATGATTGCGGCTGCTGCGCTGATGATGATGTTGCGGCGGCGGCGTTGTGTGCGGCGCGCGGTCGCGGGCTGTTCGGTGGTCGGGATCATCAGCCGACAGTAACAAACATGTCGTCTATGAATGTCGTCTAATCTCTAGCGGGGTTCAGCGGCGCCATGACCGTCACCGAGGCCGTGGCGATCGCCACCCGACAGGGGCTGATCACGCCGTAACCACCAGCGCGAGCATCGGAAAACGCGAACGGGGGGCCGCAATGCGGCCCCCCGTCCCAAACGTTGAGGTGTTCAGCCCTCGGCCGGAGCCTCAGTTGCTTCCTCGGTCGGAGCCTCAGTTGCTTCCTCGGCCGGAGCCTCAGTTGCTTCCTCGGGTGCTGCTTCGCCCTCGGCCCCGGCCTCGGGTGCACCCTCGGGGGCGCCGTCAGTGCCGTACTGCTCGTAGTACTCGGCCCACGCAGCCTCGCGCTCAGAGTCGTCGGCTGCAGTGCCACCGACCCAGTTGCCGTGCTCGTCGAGCTCGAAGTGCTTGCGGTACTCCTCGGCAAGAACGCCACCCTCGGCGGCCTGCTTGATCGAGAGGCTGATGCGACGGCGCTGAAGATCGAAGTCGATGATCTTCACCCAGAGCTCTTCGCCCGGGGTAACGACCTGCTCGGGTGCATCGACGTGGTGCGCCGACATCTCCGAGATGTGCACGAGACCCTCGATGCCCTCGCCGACCTGGACGAAGCCGCCGAACGGGACGAGCTTGGTGACACGGCCGTACACGAGCTGACCAACCTCGTGGCTGGAGGCGAACTCCTGCCACGGGTCCTGCTGCGTTGCCTTGAGCGAGAGGCTGATGCGCTCGCGCTCGAAGTCCACGTCGAGAACCTGCACCGTGACCTCGTCGCCAACCTGTACGACCTGGTTGGGGTGCTCGACATGCTTCCACGACAGCTCGCTGACGTGGATGAGCCCGTCCATACCACCGAGGTCGACGAACGCACCGAACGACACGACCGACGACACGACGCCCTTGCGGACCTCGCCCGGCTTGAGGTTTTTGAGGAACTCGTCGCGGGCCTCGCGCTGGGTCTCCTCGAGGTAGCCACGGCGGGACAGAACGACGTTGTTGCGGTTCTTGTCGAGCTCGATGATCTTGGCCTGCAGGATCTTGCCGACGTACGGCTGGAGATCGCGGACACGGCGAAGCTCCACCAGGGATGCGGGAAGGAACCCACGCAGACCGATGTCCACGATGAGACCGCCCTTGACGACCTCGATAACGAGACCCTCGACAACGCCGTCTTCTTCCTTGACCTTCTCGATGGTCCCCCACGCACGCTCGTACTGGGCACGCTTCTTGGAGAGTACGAGACGACCTTCCTTGTCCTCCTTGGTGAGGACCAGGGCTTCGATCTTCTCACCCAGCTTGACGACCTCGTTCGGGTTGACGTCATTGCGGATCGACAGCTCGCGGCTGGGGATCACGCCCTCGGACTTGTACCCGATGTCGAGCAGCACTTCGTCCTTGTCGATCTTGACGACAGTGCCGGTTACGAGCTGACCATCCTCAACGGTGACGAGGGTGCCGTCGATCGCGTCGGCGAACGAGGAGCCGAGATCATTCGAGGTGATCTGGCGCGGGGTGTAGTTGCCTTCCTCGTCGAAGGAGCCGTAGCTCGAGGAAGGAATGGTGAGGTCGGACAAGGGAACGGTCGCTTTCGGGGTGGACAAGGATCAAAGGGATATGAACCGGGGAAGAGTACCACCGCGCCCGAAGATCCGCCACCGGGAGTGGCCGCTCAACACCTCTATCGGTGGGCGAGAACGAGGTGTTCGGGGGTTTCGGTGCTCGGCGGCCTGCGCACATAGTCGCCCGGGGTCACCGCCCAGATTTCGTCGACGTGGAGGCCGACGGCCGAACAGAGAAGCCGCAGTTCGCGAGGGGTGTAGCAAGCAGTCCAGAGATCGGTCTCTCGAGATTCCCCCGCCTCGTTGCGGATCTCGGTCCGCTCGTGGGAGATCCCTCGATCGGCGTCGAACACGGCCCCGTCGTGATACCGGACGGCGAAGTACGCGCTGAACGCACTGAGGGCGAGGCGCCCACCGGGCCTCAGTGCCCGGGCAATGCCCTCCAGCACCAACGCGTCGTCGCCACCAGCGGTCATCAGCCCAAAGGCGCCCTGACAGAGGCAGATGACGGCGTCGAACTCGGCGTCGAACCCGAGGGAGCGGGCGTCGAGGCGCTCGAACGTCGCGCCCTCCGGCGCGGAGGCGTTGGCGAGGTCCACGAAGCGTTGCGAGATGTCCACGCCGTGCACCGTGATACCCCGACGGGCAAGTTCGTAGCCGTGCCGGCCCGGCCCGCATCCGACATCGAGCACGCGTTGACCCGGCTCCAGACCCAGTGCAGCGACGATTGCGTCGACCTCCTGGCGGGTCCCCTTCGTAAACGAGTAGCGGAGATAGGCATTCCCGAGGTAGTCCGCGAGGGGTTCGAACCAGTGGTCGGTCATGGCACCGCTCATTGTGCCCTATGGTTCGCGTTCTCATGTCGGCCGGCCAGATCGCACTCCTCGCAGTCATCCTGACGGCAAGCGGTTTCGTCTCCGGCCTCTCTGGGTTCGGCTACTTCCTCGCCGCCACACCGCTGTGCTCGATCGTCGTCGCCCCTGCCCGCGCCGTCATCCTCATCACCGTGTGCGGCCTGGCACCGGCCATCCAGGACTTCCTCAGATTCCGCCGGGACATCGACCGCCCGGTGGCCACCCGGATGACCATTGCCTCGCTCGTCGGCATGCCACTCGGGCTCGTCGTTCTCGAGACCATTGGCGACGCCCCGCTCCGGCTCACGATCGCGGTCGTCACGGGCACCGTCACGGTCCTCATGCTCACCGGCGTGGAACTGCGCCGTGCAACGAGGACGAGCGATGTTCTCCTCGGCTTCCTGAGCGGCGTGCTCAATACGAGTGTCGGGACGAACGGGCCACCGATGGTGATCAACCTTCGTGCTCACCAGCTGTCGATTAGCCGGTTCCGCGGAACCATCAGCACGCTCTTCGTCACTGCTCAGGTCGTCGCCGTGATCCTCTTCGCCTCACGCGGGAAGATCCATCTGGATGTCGTCCTTCTCGCGCTCGCCGTCGTGCCGGTTCAGACGCTGTTCGTCCTGGCCGGTCAGCGACTGAGCCTGCGGCTCGCCCGGCGCCGCTTCGACCACGTGGTGTTAGCGGTACTTCTCGCGAGTGCCGTCGGGGCGATCGTCAACGCCGTGGTGAACCTGGCAACCGGATAGGCGCTACCCCTTGGCGGCCGCCCAGGTGCGCCCAGACGACATGTTCACCTCAAGTGGTACGCGCAGTTCGGCGGCACCGCGCATCGTGTCGATCATCAGCGAGCGCACGACATCCTGCTCGGCCTCCGGTGCCTCCACGAGGATCTCGTCGTGCACCTGCAGTACCACTCTGCTCGCCAGCGAGGTTGACTCCAGCGCAGCGTCGAGACGGACGAGGGCCACTTTGAAGATGTCGGCAGCGAGGCCCTGGATGCCGGCGTTCATCGCCTGGCGCTCGGCCGCGGCACGAACGCTGAAGTTGCTGCTCTGCAGATCCGGAATCGGGCGTCGGCGACCGAACAGCGTCTCGGTGTAACCACGTGCCTTAGCCTGCTTGACCGTCTGCTCCATGTACGCATTCACGTTGGGGAACGCCGCGAAGTACGCGTGGAGGATCTCCGCGGCCTCGGCGCGCGGGATGTTGAGCCGCTGTGCAAGCCCGTATGCCTCCATGCCGTAGGCAAGCCCGTACGAGACCATCTTCGCCTTCGAGCGCTGCTCGAGCGTGACCGACACCGGGTCCACGCCGAACACGCGCGCCGCCGTTGCGTTGTGGATGTCCTCGCCACCCGTGAAGGCATCGATGAGGCCCGGGTCCTCGGCGAGGTGAGCGATGCAGCGCAGTTCGATCTGGTTGTAGTCCGCTATGAGCAGCACACTGCCCGGGGCGGCGACGAACGCCTTGCGGAACTGCCTGCCCTCCTCGCTGCGCACCGGGATGTTGTGGAGGTTCGGCTGGTCCGAGCTGAGGCGACCCGTCCGTGCAACCGTCTGGTTGAAGGTGGCGTGAATCCGTCCGTCGGCGGCAACCTCGGCGAGGAGCCCCTCCCCGTACGTGGAGCGCAGCTTCTCAAACTCCCGGTACTCGAGCAGGGGGTTGATGAACTCCGGCCATTGGTCGCGCAGTTTCTCGAGCGACTGTGCGTCGGTGGAGAACCCGGTTTTGGTCTTCTTGACAGGGGCAAGGCCGCGCTCGCCGAACAGGATCTCCCGGAGCTGGACAGTGGAGTTGAGGTTGAACTCGCGCCCTGCCACGAGATGCACCTCGGCCATGAGCCGCTGGCACTCCGACGTGAAGCGCTGGTTGAGCGCGCGCAGTTCCGCAACGTCCACGGCGACACCGTCGTGCTCCATTTTGGCGAGCACCCGAACGAGCGGGTTCTCGATGTTCCGGTAGAGCGCATCCATACCCTGCGCCTCGAGCGCAGCCTCAATGGCTGGTGCGAGCCTCGACACGGCGAGCGCTGCGCGACCCGCACCGATCGAGTCGTCCACCGAGGTGTCGCCGAAGTCCAGTTGGCCGCTCGGTGCACCCTCGGCAGGGAGCACATCGCCCGTGTATCGGGTGAGCAGTTCGCCGAGGGAGTACCGACCCTCGGCCGGGTCCAGCAGGTATGCGGCGATCACGGTGTCGAGCGTGAGGTGATGCAGGTCCACACCCAGACCGAGCAGCGAGCGCATCAGGGGCTTGGCGTCGTGCGATCGGACGGGGCGCCCGTCGTCGAGCGCAGCGACGAGCGAGGCATCGCCGAGCATGCTCGCCGGGATCCACAGGACCTCGGCGAGATCCGGGTTTGTCATGACGGCGAGCCCGCTGAGCGGAGAGCGACCGGGTTGGCCCGTCCATGCGCCCGCAAGGTCGAGCGTCGTGCACCCTGCCAGTGCAGCGATCGCCTCCGCGGCACTGCCTGCGGCGCTGACCTCGGCCTCGACGGTATTCGCAGCGTCCGCCCCATCGGCGGCATCCGGGTCGTCGTCCCCCGAGCCGATCACCAGACGCAACCGGTCGAACAGCGCCCGGAACTCGAGGAAGTCGAACAGTCGCCTCACCTCGACCATGTCCGGGTGGATCTCGGCCTGCTGAACATCCACGGTGATCGGGGCATCCCTGCGAAGCAGCATCAGGTCGTGGTTCATGCGCGCCTGTGCCTCGTTGGCGGTGAGCGACTCGCGAAGCTTGGGGGTCTGCGACCCAACGTTCCGGTAGATGCCGTTCAGATCGCCGTAGGCGTTGATGAGTTTCGCGGCCGTCTTCTCCCCAACCCCGGGCACACCCGGCAGGTTGTCACTCGGGTCCCCGCGCAGCGCCGCGTACTCCGGATACTGCTTCGGGGTGACCCCGGTGCGCTCGAGGATGCCGGCCTCGTCGTAGAGCGCGTAGTCACTCACGCCGCGCTTGTTGTACAGCACACGCACGAGCGGGTCCTCGACGAGCTGATAACTGTCCCGGTCCCCCGTGACAATGATGACGTCGTCGCCCGTGCCGCGCACGCGCTCGACCATCGTTGCAATGAGGTCGTCGGCCTCCCAGCCCGGTGCGTCGAGCGCAGTGATGCCCAGTGCCGCGAGTACCTCCCGCACCAGGCCCATCTGCTGACGAAGGATGTCGGGGCTCGCCTCGCGCTGGGCCTTGTACGCCGGGTTAGCGATGTGCCGGAACGTCGGCTCGGGCCGGTCGAACGCAGCAACGACCGCCTTCGGATGATGATCCTTGATGAGGTTGATGAGCATCGAGGTGAAGCCGTACACCGCGTTGGTGACCTGCCCCGATGCCGTGGCCATGTCGGTCGGCAGGGCGAAAAACGCCCGATAGGCGAGGGAGTTCCCGTCCAGCAATAACACCGTGCCCACCTAGCCACCCTAACTTCCGCAGCCGGGCGCTCACTGCGCGTGCCGGTGCCACCTCACCGGGGTGCCTTGGCGGGGGCAACACCGTCACGTCGTCGCTCGCACCACGCGCGGTGATGCTCAGCTGAGCCCCGGCGGACTAAGGACGCAGCGAGCCGGCGACGATCTGGTCCGCGATGTCCCTCATGCGCGTCCGCTGGCTCATCGCGCTGCGCTGGATGAAGGTGAACGAGTCCGCCTCGGTAAGGCCGCAGTCGTTCTGCAGGATTCCCTTGGCGCGGTCGATGATCTTGCGCGTCTCGAGTTGGTCCTCCAGCCGACCGACCTCGCCGGACAGCGCGGACAGCTCCCGGAAGCGCCCGATTGCCACCTCGATCGCGGGGATCAGGTCGCTCTTCTGGTACGGCTTCACGAGGTAGGCCAGCGCACCCGCATCCCGGGCCTGCTCCACCACCTCACGCTGGCTGAACGCCGTGAGTATGAGGACGCCGCAGATCCGCTCGGTGTTCAGTTGCGCCGCAACTTCGAGCCCGGTCATGCCCGGCATCTTGATGTCGAGGATCGCGAGGTCTGGGCGGAGGTCCCGCACGAGTTGCAGGGCGGTATCCCCGCGGCCGGTCTCGCCGACAACCTCGTAGCCCTCTTCCTCGAGGGTTTCTTTGAGGTCGAGACGGATGATTGCCTCATCCTCTGCGATGACGACTCTGATGGTCACCGGTCAAGTATGTCGGTTCAGCCGCTGAGTTGGTCGAGCAATTCGTCTTGCCGGTGCTCGAGGCGGGCGATGTTGTCGAGCACTTCCTGACGTCGTGAGCCCATCGCCTCCGCGTGTCGATTCGCCTCCCGGAACTCGTGTCCGGCCAGCGGCGTCTCCGACACGAGCGAGCGGATGCGGCTGTCGTCGGCCTCGTCGGCGAGGTACAGCAACTGCTCGTCGATCACGCGAAGCTCCTCACGGAGGGCACGCAGGCGACCACTGATGCCGGTAAGGCGACGCTCCACGAGCCATTTCCCCATCGTGAGAAGTGTAGGAGCGCTGGCATGCTGAGGAACGTGACCGACGCCTGGGGGATCTCCGACGGATACCACGGCACCGACGGTCAGTGGCACGAGACACCGCCGGAAACCCGCCGGGCTCTGCGTGCAGTACTCGGCGATCCGGATGCGGCCCCCCCGGCCTGGTGCGTCAGCGCGGGCGACACTGCCCGCCTCTGGAGCCCGTGCATCATCCGTCTGGAGGACGGCACCGAGACCGGACCGCTGGAATCCATTCCCGACAACCTTCCGCTCGGCTATCACGACCTCGTTCCGCTCAACGGCGGCCCCGTTACCTTCCTCGTGGTGGCCCCGCGCCGCGCCCCCGATGCGCCCGACGTGTGGGGGGTCGCCGCTCAGTTGTACTCACTCCGCTCGGAGGGATCGCAGGGGATCGGCGACTTCGGTGATCTCGGCGCGCTGTTGCGCTGGGCCGCACCGGCGGGCGCGGGGGCCGTGCTGCTCAGCCCGCTCCACGCCCCTTCACCTGTCCTGCCGCAGCAGGACAGCCCGTACTACCCGAGCAGCCGTCTCTGGTGGAACCCACTCCACCTGCGCGTACCGGGCCTGCCCGAGGACGCATCCGGCTCGCTCATTGACCGCAACCACGTGTGGAGAATGAAGCGGTCGGCGCTGCAGTCGTGGTTCATCAGCTCTGCCGTCGGCGACAGTTGGGGGCGGTGGGTGGAGGCGCAGGGCGAGCCGCTCCGGCTCTACTCCGTGTGGTGCGCGCTTGCGGAACGCTACGGCAACAACTGGCGTGAGTGGCCCGAGGAATTCCGTCGTCCCGACTCGCCGGCGGTGACCGACTTCGACCGCGAGGACTTCGACGTGCAGTTCCACTCGTGGTGCCAGTGGCTCGTGAGCCGCCAGCTCACCGGCGCGAAGCGCAGCGCACCAGACGTTCACCTGATCGGCGATCTCGCCGTGGGGTTCGACGCGTCCGGCGCCGATGCCTGGCGGTACCAAGACCAGTTGGCTCTCGACTGGAGGGCGGGTGCACCACCGGACATGTTCACTCCCGACGGACAGGACTGGGGGCTGCCACCCTTCAACCCCATCGCGCTGCGATCGCAACGTTTCCAACCGTTCGTGGAGACGGTCCGCGCCGCCCTCCGGGGCTTCGCAGGGCTCCGCATCGATCACGTCATGGGCCTCTTCAGGCTCTGGTGGGTCCCGCCGGGAGCGTCCCCGCGTGACGGCGCGTACGTCCAGCAACCGAGTGACGTGCTCGTTGGCATCCTTCGACTTGAGGCGCATCGCGCGGGGGCCTTCCTCGTAGGGGAAGATCTCGGCACCGTGGGCGAGGGCGTCCGGGACACCCTGCAGGCGAGCGGCATCCTCGGCACCAAGGTCGCCTGGTTCGAGCAGGACCCCCCGACACGGTGGCCCCGGCAGTGTCTGGCAACGCTCACCACTCACGACCTGCCGACGGTTGCAGCGGTTTGGCAGGGACGCGACGGCGACCGCGCAATGGCAGACCGGCTGACCTCGCTCACTCATGCTCCGGCCGGCTCGCTCGCCGAGGACGTGGCGCTCTCGATGCATCACCTCCTCGCCCGCTCCCCCGCGCTCCTGCGGCTCGCTACCCTCGAGGACCTGTGCGCATCCGTCGAACGACCCAATGTGCCGGGCACGGTTGTGGAGCACCCGAACTGGTGCCGACGGCTACCGGTCCGCATCGAGGATCTCGATCGGCGACCACTCGTCCGCGCGAGCACACAGGCGTTCCGGGAGGCCCGGCGTGACTGACGATGTCCACCACGACAGCAGCGACGCTGCGGCCCCGCCCGCCGTTGGATTCCTCCGGCGGGCGACGGAGCGCATGAAGGCAGCGTCCGTGACCCTGAAAGACGAGTACCGCAAGGGTCGTGAGGGTGATGACTCTCCCGTGCAGCGGATCGGGCCGAACGCGATCGACGCGATCAAGGCCTGGCTCGCTTCCGATACGGAGGAGGTTCCGCAGGGAGCGCCGCGTGACGATGCGGACGCCGCAGCGGAGCAGGAGGCGGCCGACGCCGCCGAGGCTGCCGAGGTTGCGGACCTTCTCGGCCGCGTGAACTGGAACAACGTCTCCGGCGCTGCGCGCGACAGTGCTGCCGCGCAACGGATGAAGGACCTTGCCGACAAGGTGGACTGGGCTGCAGCGAAACCGGTGGCGGCTCGGGTTGCCGCCGCGCTCATCGCGGCAGCCGCCGCCGGTGAGCTCGGCGGCATGCAGGGCGCTGCGGGGCGCTATGTGGCACGCACGATCGCCAACGAGATGGGGCTCGCCGACCGGGTCGCACAGCGGATCCGGGGCAACCGCTCCGAACAGGCCCGGTTGCTCGTCGACTACATAGACACCACCGCTACCGAGGCGCCAAACAGCGGCTTCGAGGCCAACGTTGCCGATCTCCGCCGCTTGGGCACCGGGGACTAGGGCCCCGCCCGATCAGGTACCGCAGTAGGTCCGGAAGCTGCTGGTGAACTCCGGCGAGGCCGGCTGCGCAAACCGCCCGAGGCCCGGCCTCTCCTCATACGGACGGCTGACGGCCTCGACGAGGAGCGAGAAGGGCGCAAGGTCCCCCGCAATGGCCGCAGTCAGTGCGGCGTCCACCTCGTGATTGCGCGGAACGTACAGCGGGTTGACCGCATCGAGGCACGCCGACACACGTTGCACGTCGCGCCCATCGGCCAGCACGCAGTTGTGCCACCGCTCGAGCCACGGGGCCGGCAGCACCGGGCAGACGCCGTCACGAAGGGCGCCTGCGAGCGAGCGGAAGGTTCCGTTGAGGTCGAGGTGCTGCGACTCGAAGACGGTGAGCAGTTCTGCACCGAGGGCATCGGCCTCCACGAGGCGCACGCCGGTGGCAGCGTCGAGCCCGAGCCTGCGGCGCAAGCCCGCACGGTGGTGGGTGTCGTAGCGATCGCGGAACGAGCGCAACACGTCGGTAGCGGCCTCGGCGGCATCCTCCGGGGACTCCCCGATGAGCGGGAGCAATGTCTCGCCGAGCCGGGCGAGGTTCCACTGAGCCACGGCCGGTTGGTTGCCGTACGCGTAGCGCCCGCTGTGATCGATCGAGCTGAAGACCGTCTCGGGGTTGAATCCGTCCATGAACGCGCACGGCCCGAAGTCGATCGACTCGCCCGACAGCGTCATGTTGTCGGTGTTCATCACACCGTGCACAAAGCCCACGAGCATCCACCGGGCGACGAGAGCAGCCTGACGATCGACGGCACCGGCGTAGAGGGCAAGGTACGCGTTGTCCGCGTCCAGTGCGTCCGGGTAGTGGCGCTGGATCACGTAGTCCGCGAGGCGGCGAAGCAGATCCACGTCGCCCGATCGGGCCGCGTACTCAAACGTTCCGACGCGGACGTGACTCGCCGCGACACGTGCGAGCACTGCCCCCGGGAGCGGTGTTTCCCGCTGGACGGACTCCCCGGTGGCGATCACCGCGAGCGCCCGGGTGGTGGGAATGCCGAGACCGTGCATGGCCTCCCCGATGACGTACTCGCGCAACATCGGGCCGAGCGCGGCCTTGCCGTCACCACCACGTGCGAACGGCGTCCGTCCCGAGCCCTTCAGATGGAGATCCCGGCGGCGACCCTCGATGTCGATGATCTCGCCGAGGAGCAGTGCGCGTCCGTCCCCGAGCCGCGGGTTGAAGTTCCCGAACTGGTGACCGGAGTACACCTGAGCAACCGGTTCGGCACCGGCTGGGGCGGGATGACCGACGAGTGACTCAACTACCGAACCGGCACGCAGCGCGTCCGGGTCCACGCCGAGTTCGCGGGCGAGGGATTCGTTGAGGACGGTCAGGTGGGCCGCGGGAAACACCGCTGCCTTCCACGGCTCGCAGAGGCCCGGAAGGTCACGCACAAAGGTGTTGTCGAAGCGGAATGCTGTCGAACCCCCGGTGGCCACGAACCGAAGGCTACGGCCGCACGCACGGTCTAGGTGTCTCCGATTGTTCACTCAACGTTTGTTGACCAATCCCTGCCGGTCCCCCTACCGTCATCGGCATGCATGAGTCCCTCGTCAGGAGGGCGGAGGTACACGCCGCGCTCGGCGACCCCGTCCGGCTTGCCATCGCCGACCTCCTCGTCTGCAGCGACCGGTCCCCGGGCGAGATCGCATCGCTGATGGGCCTCGCATCGAACCTGCTCGCCCATCACCTGGGCGTTCTGGAGGCTGCGGGTGTCGTGCAGCGCTCGGCCTCCGCATCCGACGGCCGCCGCAAGTACGTTCGGCTTGCCATCGCCGACCTTGCAGCATTCCTGGGACAACCACGCCCCCCGGACCACGTGCTGTTCCTCTGCACACGGAACTCCGCTCGCTCCCAACTCGCTGCGGCACTCTGGACGGCTCGCACGGGCTATCCGGCAACCTCGGCCGGAACCGATCCCGCGCCCCGAATTCACCGCGGGGCCCTGGCTGCGGCGCGGCGCGCCCGGATCCCCATGGAGGATGCTGCACCGGCCTTGCTGGCTCACATACCCGCGCGGGCGCAGGTCATCACCGTGTGCGACCGTGCGCACGAAAGGCTGAGACCACCGCAGGAATGGTGGCACTGGTCCGTCGTCGACCCGACGGACACCCCCACCGCTGCCGGGTTCGACCGAGCACTGCATGAGCTCGACCGACGGATCGCCATGTTCACCGGGTTTGCCACTCACCTCAAGGAGTCGAGATGACCACACGTATCGGCATCAACGGATTCGGTCGCGTGGGACGGCTCGCGGTCCGTGCACTGCGGGATCATCCCGAACTCGCGCTCGTGCATGTCAATGAGCACAAGGGTGGTGTAGCGGCCGCTGCACACCTGCTCGAGTTCGACACTGTCCACGGCCGCTTCGCGGGCACCGTGACCAACGACGGTGCCGACATGACGATCGACGGCTCGCGGGTCTCGTTCTCGGAGCACTCGGACCCGGGGATGATCCCGTGGGGTGATTCCGGGGTGGAGATCGTGATCGAGGCAACCGGTACGTGGAAGACCGCCGAGGCACTTGGGCCCCACCTCCGACAGGGTGTACGCAAGGTGGTGGTGGCCTGCCCGGTGAAGAGCCCGGGTGTCCTGAACGTGGTGATGGGGTGCAACGACCATCTCTACGACCCTGAGGCACATCAGATCGTCACCGCTGCGTCCTGCACGACGAACTGTCTCGCCCCGGTGGTGAAGGTGCTGCACGAGTCCATCGGGATCGAACGCGGCGCGATCACCACGATGCACGACGTCACCAACACCCAGGTCGTCGTTGATGCCCCCCACAAGGACCTCCGGCGGGCACGGTCAGCGCTCAACTCGCTCATCCCCACCTCCACCGGTTCGGCAACAGCCATCACCCTGATCTACCCCGAACTCGCAGGGAAGCTGAACGGCCTCGCGGTCCGCGTGCCCCTCCTCAACGCCTCGCTGACCGACGCCGTGTTCACGATGGCCCGAGATGTCACGGTTGACGAGGTGAACGGTCTGCTGCGCGATGCGGCCGCCGGCTCGCTCCGCGGGATCCTGGGGTTCGAGGACCGACCGCTGGTCTCGGCCGATTACACGAACGACACACGGTCCGGCATCGTGGACGGCCCCTCGACGATGGTGGTGGACGGCCGAATGCTCAAGGTGCTCGTCTGGTACGACAACGAGTACGGCTACGCCCACCGGATGGTGGAACTGACCGCACTGGTTGCCTCGACCCTCGGGGCGACGGCCCGCTGATGAGGTTGCGGAACTACGCGTTGGTGACCGCCGGGTACTGGGTGTTCACCCTCACCGACGGCGCCCTACGGATGCTCGTGCTGCTGCACTTCAACGAGCTCGGCTACTCGGCAGTGTCCATTGCGTTCCTGTTCCTCGCCTATGAGTTCATGGGGATCCTCACCAATCTCCTCGGCGGGTGGGTGGGGGCGCGGCGCGGCCTCAACCGGACGCTCGTCGGCGGACTCGTCCTCCAGATCGTTGCGCTCGCCGCCCTCACGCTCGAGCAGGCATCGTGGGAGCAGTGGGCCGCCGTGCTGTTCGTCATGGTGGCTCAGGCGATCTCGGGGGTCGCCAAGGACCTCACGAAGATGAGTTCGAAGAGTGCCGTGAAGACCGTTGCCGGCAACGGCGACGGAGCGCTGTTCCGTCTTGTGGCGATCCTGACCGGCTCGAAGAATGCCCTCAAAGGGGTTGGCTTCTTCCTCGGCGGCGCGCTGCTGTCCTGGCTGGGGTACGACAACGCGCTCTGGGTGATGGCGGCCGCCCTCGGCGTCACGGCCGTCGCATTGCTCGTTTTCCTGAACGAGGACATCGGCCGGTCCCGAAAGAAACCGCCCCTGCGTTCGGTGCTGTCCAAGTCCACGGCGATCAACCGATTGTCCGCGGCGCGCTTCTTCCTGTTCGGCTCCCGCGACATCTGGTTCGTCGTCGCACTGCCGGTCTTTCTGGCGGAGGGATTCGGGTGGTCCCACCAGGGTGTCGGCGGTTTCCTCGCCGCATGGGTCATCGGCTACGGCATGGTGCAGTCGCTTGCACCCAGGCTCCTCGGGAGGCGGGGTCACAAGGTGGACGAGGTCCGTTCCACTCGTCAGTGGGGCATCGCGCTTGCGGTCGTCTCGGCGCTGATCGCGGCTGCCGTCGCCCTCGACATCGCGGCCACCGCCGCCATCGTCGGCGGGCTCATCGTGTTCGGTGTGGTGTTTGCAATGAACTCGTCACTGCACTCGTATCTGGTGCTCGCCTACTCCGACGACGAAGACGTTGCGCTCGACGTCGGCTTCTACTACTCCGCGAATGCAGCCGGCCGATTTGTCGGCACCCTGCTCTCCGGCCTGCTGTACCTCTGGGGCGGGCTCGCGGCAGCGCTGTGGGGATCAACCGCCTTTGTGGCACTCACCTGGGCGCTCACGCTGCGACTCCCTCCCCTGCCCGACAACGTGTCGATTAGCCTCGCCGACGTTGGCTCCGGCGACTGACCGACCGAGTGGTCAGGCCCCACCGAGCAGGTCGAGTGAGCGCTTCCGGAGCCGGCGCATCCCGGTGAGCCAGCGGTCGGGGTCCTGCGCCTTGCGCTCCACATAGGTCTGCACCTCGGGGTGAGGAAGGATCAGGAACTTTCCGTCCCGGATGGCTGCGGTGACCACCTCGGCGACGTACTCGGGCTCCACGATGCCGTCGGTGCCGCCGTCGCCCACCTGCTGGGGCGCCATCGCCGTGTTCACGCCCTGCGGGCAGAGAACGGACACCCCGATACCGGCATCGCCGTGCTCAATCGCAATCGTCTCGGCAAGCTTGATGCACGCTGCCTTCGTGACGCTGTACGGAGCCGAACCGATGGCGGCAAGCAGGCCCGCAGCACTCGCTGTCTGCACGATGTAGCCCTCGCCGCGCGCACGCATCGCCGGGATGACCGCTCGTGCTGCGTACACGTGGGACATCACGTGCAACTCCCACTGGGACTGCCACGCCTCGTTCGGCGCCTCCACATTTCCGGGGACACCTGCCCCCGCGTTGGAGAAGAAGATGTCGATCGGGCCGTACTCACGCTCGACGCGGTCGACGAGGGCGATGACTGCCTGCTCGTCCGTCACGTCTAGCTCTACGCCGAGCGCCCCGCACCCGGCCGCGGCTGCACGTGCCGTCTCCCCGTTGCGGTCCGCGAGCACAACCATGCGCGCTCCGAGGCCCATCCAGTGCCTTCCGGTTGCGGCACCGATACCGCCGCCGCCACCGGTGATGATCGCAACCCGATCCTTGATGTCCATGTCGTGGTTCCCCTCGTGTCGTCAGTCAGTGCGTTAGTCAGTCATTGCGTGCGGAAGGTGCGGGCCTCAGGCCCACATGTACGAGCCGCCGCAGACGTTGATCGCCTGCCCGGTTACGTACGCGCTGGAGTCCGAGGCCAGGAACACGGCGAGCCCCATGAGGTCCTCGGCCTCCCCGAGACGCCGCATCGGGATCTCGCTCTTGGCGCGTGCCTCGGCCTCCGGGTTGTTCCAGAGTGCCTCCGCGAAATCCGTGCGGATGAGGCCTGGGCAGATTGCGTTGCAGCGGACGCCCTTCGGGCCGAGCTCTGCAGCGATGTTCCGCATCAGTCCGATCACGGCCAGTTTGGAGATGTTGTAGGTGCCGAGCACTAGCGAGGGGGCGAACGCCCCGACACTCGAGGTGATCATGATGGACCCGCTGCCCCGTTCGACCATGTCGGGCGCGACCATCTGGATGAGCCAGTGGTTGGCCTTCACGTTGGTGGACATCGTCTTGTCGAAGGCCTCGTCGGCGATCGAGGACATCGGGCCGTAGGCGGGGTTGACACCCGCGTTACCGACGAGGATGTCGATCTTGCCGATCCGGCTGTGGGTGGCGTCCACCAGGGCCTGGAGCTGATCCTTGTACCCGGCGTTGCACGCATGGGCCAAGACACGCTCTTCGCCGACCTTGGCGTTGATGGCGTCTGCAGCCTGCTGGCAACCGTCCAGTTTGCGGCTCGAGATCATCACCCGGGCACCGTGCTGGGCCAGCGCCTCGGCCATGGCCCGGCCCATGCCCTTCGAGGCGCCCGTGAGCAACGCCGTCTTTCCCGTCAGGTCGAACAAACCGTGTGTCATTTCCTGACCTTCCCACACCGGCTCTGCCACGGCAAAGCGGCCCCCAGTCCGATGCCGCCACCTGTCCCGGAGGGCAGTATCGTCGCCCTAGCAATCACAGGCTGTACCAGCCCGACCCGGAGGCCCCAATGCCCGAAGCATGGATCATCGACGCCGTTCGCACCCCTCGTGGTGTCGGCAAGGTTGGCAAGGGAGCCCTTGCCGATATCCACCCGCAGCGACTCGGCTCGACGGTGCTCGCCGCCATCCGTGACCGCAACAACCTCAACACTGCTGAGGTCGACGACATCATCTTCGGTACCTCCATGCAGGTCGGCACTCAGGGCGGGGACCTCGCCCGCATGTCGGCGCTCGACGCCGGCTACGACACCAAGGCCAGCGGTGTCACCCTCGACCGCTTCTGCGGTTCGGGCATCACCGGCGTGAACTTCGCCGCTGCCTCGATCATGTCGGGCATGGAGAACGTTGTCATCGCCGGCGGTGCCGAGATGATGTCGCTGCACCCGGCACTCGGTGAGGCGCAGATGGGCGTTCGCGGGCCGCTGATGGACGCAGGCAATGCGCACCTGCGCGCCCTGCACCCCCAGACCCACCAGGGTGTCGCCGCCGACGCGATCGCCACGATCGAGAAGATCTCCCGCACCGCGCTCGACGAACTTGCCGTCGAGTCCCAGAAGCGCGCAGCCGTTGCCATCGCCGAGGGCCGCTTCGACCGCAGCCTCGTGTCGGTGCTGAAGGACGACGGCTCGCTCGCGCTCGACCGTGAGGAGTTCCCCCGCCCCGGCACCACCCTCGAGGGTCTCGCTAAGCTCGCCCCCTCGTTCGCTGCCATGGCCGACATGCCCCTCGACGCCGAGGGCACCACCCTGCGCTCGCTGGTGCTTGCCCGCTATCCCGGCCTGAACATCGAGCACGTGCACCACGCCGGGAACTCCTCTGGCGTCGTCGACGGCGCCGCGGCGATCCTGCTCGCCAACCCGGACTACGCGAAGTCCCAGGGCTGGAAGCCCCGTGCGCGCGTTGTCGCCATGGCGAACATGGGTGACGACCCGACGCTCATGCTCAACGCACCGGTTCCCGCGGCCCGCAAGGTGCTCGCCAAGGCCGGCCTCACCCTCGACGACATCGACCTCTTCGAGGTCAACGAGGCCTTCGCCGTCGTGGCCGAGAAGTTCATCCGTGACACGGGTGTCGACCGTGCCAAGGTCAACGTGAACGGTGGGGCGATGGCCCTCGGCCACCCGATCGGCGCAACCGGAGCGCTGCTCATCGGCACCATTGTCGACGAGCTGGAGCGCCGCGGCGGCCGCTACGGCCTCGTCACGATGTGCGCCGCTGGTGGCATGGCCCCGGCGATCATCATCGAACGCCTCTAAGCAGTACTTCCCGGAATCCGGGTCGGTTGTCGGTCGACGTTCGACCGGGAAGCGATCCGGATTCTGTCGTTTTGGGGTCAGCGTGGTGCAACCACCATTGCGACGATCGGGTGCGGCTGGAGCGTGTGAAACACTGCGCGCACCTGACCGAGTGCGGATGTGGCCGCATCGACGGCGAAGTTGATGTCCGACTCCGTCATCGCTGCGCAGAGGACCATGTTGTGCCACGGGTGCACGTACACGCCACGTTCGAGCATCGCCTCGGCGAAAGCGAAGCCCACCCGGAAGTCGGGATCGTCGGCAAACAGGATCTGCGGCATCTGCGCTGGCCCGGTCTGGCGGAGCACGAACCCGTGCGCGGCCGCTGCGGCGTCGAGGCCCGACCGGAGGCGCTCCCCCAGGGCAATCGTGTGCTCGAGGTAGTCGCTCTCACGCAGGATGCGCAGTGTCTCGATCGCGGCGGCCATCGGCACCGCTGCGAACCAGAACGATCCGGTGACATACACACCCGAGGCACCCTTGCGGCAGGAATCGGAGCCGAGGAGTGCGGAGATCGGGTGACCGTTCGCGAAGGACTTGCCCCACGCACTGAGGTCCGGACGGATACCGAGCAGTTCCCAACTGCAGTCACGCGTGAGGCGGAAGCCTGCGCGCACGTCGTCCACGATCAGCATCGCGCCGGTCCGGTCACACAGCTCACGTGCCCGGTGCGCGTAGGCAGGATCGGGCAGCGCTTGGTCCTCGAACGCGTCGTGCTTGAACGGTGAGGCGAACACTGCTGCCAGGTCGTCCCCGGCTGCCGCAACAGCAGCCTCGAGGCTGGCGAGGTCGTTGTAGACGTAGGTGCTGATGAATGCACGCTCCTCGCGCACGACACCCATCGGGACCGGGGTGCACCACGGCGCAGCACCGTGATACGCGTGTTCTGCCACGAGCACTCTCCTGCGACCCGTCTGGGCCCGGGCGACCGTCATTGCCATCGTCGTTGCATCGGTGCCGTTCTTGCAGAACATCGCCCAGTCCGCGTGGCTCACCATCGACACAAATGTCTCGGCCAGTTCCACCATCAACGCAGACGGTCCGGTCATTGCGTCACCGAGCGCCATCTGGGCCGCCGCTGCCGCGTTCACGCGGGGGTCTCCGTAGCCCAGAAGGCTGGGGCCGTAGGCACACATGAAGTCGAGGTAGCGGTTGCCGTCGACATCCCAGAGGTAGGCGCCCTCGCCACGGCTGAAGAACTGGGGGTACGACGCGGGAAGCATGCGTGTGGACTGGTGGCCAAACATCCCGCCCGGGATCACTCGGCCTGCTCGCTCGCGCAGTGCTCCGTCAATATTGCCGCTGCTCATGGTGCCCCCAGGAACTGTGGTCCGCTCGGTCGACCACGCTCCTGACCCTAGCGAAGGCGGGGCTCAGCGGCCGACGGCAGCCCGCCACGACGCGAGAACCCGCTCGCGGTTCGCTGTGGCCCACACGCGGTCGTAGTCAACGAGGTCCACCGACGACAGTAGGGGGGCACCCGGAGCAGGGAGGACATCCGAGCGGACCGAACTGCGATTGCTTACCTGAACGTTCAGCTCCCCCGCCTCGCGGGACAGCGACCAGTCGACAAGCGCCCGGGAAGCCGGAGCATTCTGGGTTCCCTTCACGATGCTGACAGCGCCGATCTCGAAACCGGTCTGCGCCGGGACGGCGAGATCGACCGCGCTCGGCTTCGCCTGCTCGGTGAGGATGTCATGTGCCCAGTTCGGGCACGCAACGGCCGTGCCGTCAACCACCATCTTCAGCGCTGCTGACGATGACTCTGTGTACGCGGCAATGTTCGCGTGCAGGGCAACCAGGTACTTGAGTGCCTCGGTGATGTCACGCTCGAAGCGGAACACCTGAGTCATCACGAACAGCGAACCGCCACCGGTCTTCAGGGGGTCGGGCAGGACGATCTCTTGCTTCCACACCGGGTCGAGCAGGTCGTCCCAGGTGAGCAGAGCCCGGTTGTCGAGCCCCTGCGCAAGGCGGTTGCGGTTGGTCATGATGCCGAACACACCGGTGTACCAACCCGTCCAGTGCCCGGTCGCATCCTTGAAACGAGGGTCGATCAACTCGGCCGCCGCGGAGCGATACGGCTCGAGCACCCCTTCGGCACCGAGCGGATCGTGGAACTCGCTCGAGCCGCCGATGAACACATCGGCGAGGGGCGTTGCGGCCTCGGCACGCAGTTTTGTCTGGAGGGCGCCGGCCGAACCGCTCAACAGGTTGACCGTCACACCGGGATACGCGGCCGCGAACGCAGCGAAGAACTTCGCGTTGGTGGATTCGTTCAGGGCCGAATACACCGAGAGGGTGCCGGTCACGGGCGCCGCGGTGGACGACGGCACGGACGAATCGGGGACGAGGGTGCCTCCACTTGACCCGTCCCGACTGCATGCCGCGAGGCCGAGGCCCACAAGGGCCACGAAGGACCGGCGGCCGAATACCGCTGGCCTTGTTGATTCTTCAGGCATTGCCGCAATCCCCCTGGTTGAACCCCCGAGGATACGCGAACCCAGTCCCTGCGGCGATACCCAGACATCGAGCCCGTAGGCCCGGCAAGGGTGCGCGTCCGCCGCCGCACTCAGTTGGCGAGCGAACCGCCGAAGATCTGCCAGGCCAGCACGCTCTTGGCCACGAGGCTGAGCACGAGATACACCTTCTCGCCGTACAGGTAGTTGCTCCAGCGACCGACACCTCGGTACTGCAGCCACTGGTTCAGGCCGAAGCTGAAGAAGAACACCTGCTCGGCCACCACGATGCCGTACACGAAGCCCGGCACGGTGTCGGCGCCGATGACGTTCACCCAGATGGCAACCCACGGGGCCAGTGCGGCGAGGGTGCCGAACCAGAACGGCATCATTGTGGTGGTTGCGCGGCCAGGCGGGTTCATGCGCTCCTGCACCCAGCCGAACAGGATCATCGCGACGTTGGCGCCGATCACGCCGATCACCGCCGCTATGTCGGTGATGCCGCTGTACGAGCCGATCAGCACAATCATCAACGTGGCGCTCAGCGAGTACTCCACCCAGCGGAACCTGTTGATGCCCCGACGCAGGTCACCCTCGTACGCGCCCCGGAGCACCGTTGCGGTCAACAGGTGGTCGATCGCAGCAAGCGCGAGGAATACGGCGACAGCCGGGCCGATCGGCAGGTCGAAGAGGGCCTTCGGGGTGTCGAGCCGCGTCCCCGGCGGACCCTGCGGGAAGGTGGACGTGATGTTGATGACGAAGTCGCCCGCCATCACCGCGATCATCACCGCTTGGGCGGCGTGTAGCAGGGTGAGCCCGAGATTCCACGAGCGCAGGTTCTTCAGCCGCTCCGGGGACACCCCGGTGGCGATCGCTGCATCAGGGCTTGAGGTTTGGCTGGCCATTTCGACACGCTACGCCCGCCCCGTTCGGCACGCGCGCATGGGCCCTCGACCATGACGTATGCGCCCCGCTGGGCGCATTGATAGTGCCCGAGGTGGGATTCGAACCCACACGTCCTTGCGAACAAAGGATTTTGAATCCTCCGCGTCTGCCATTCCGCCACTCGGGCAAGTGATCGGCCCCCGATCGTACCGACGTGCATTCGGGTTCGGTGAGCCGAACGCCCATAGCCACGGCGTACGTGACCTACGCGTCGTCCCGCAGGGCTTCTTTCCAGGACCGAAACCGCGTGTGCACGATGCCATCGGGGCCGTTGCCCTCGCCGGAGCCGTCCGCAAAGAGCCGAAAGGTGAACAGGCGGCCGAGGTCCGTCGAGTCCACTGCCCCGTACCGCGCGTCTACGTGCACGGCGGCACCCGCTCGCCACAGCAGATAGCGCCCGATCCGACGAACGTACCCGGCCTCCTCGCCGAGGTCGTCGCCGAGGAGGCGAATGGCGTCGGGGGCCTCGATCCAACGAGACGCGACGATCCGGGAGTCCCGCTGCGGCAGGGGCGGCAGTTCGTCGGTGTGCACGTCGTGGTCAACGAGCGGTCGCTGCTCGGCGGGGGTAGCCATTACTCGTCACCGTCGCCGTCATCGTCGGCCGCGGCATCGCCGAGGCGGGCCAGCAGTTGGTCACGCACCGACATTCCGGGCTCGCGTGCCTTGTCCCCGGTGATGCGCCAGCCGTGGCGGCTCGAGTACAGCAGCGGCGGTTGCTTCAGGCGGCCCTCCCCCTGGGCATCGACGCGGGCGAATACGAGGTGGTGGTCGAGCATCGGCACGGTCTGGAACACCGCGCACGAGAACCAGGCGATGCAGTTCGGTACCACCGGGTGGCCGTCGACGTCCTGCAGGTATTCGGGGGCGACGTACCGGAACTTGCGGCCCGGATACCCGAAGTACTGCCCCTCGCTGATCTGGTCGGCGGCAAGCAGCGACACCGTGAACCGACCGCTCGCCCCGATGAGCGGCCAGGTGTCGTGCTTCGGCGAGATCGACGCCATCACCACCGGTTCCTCGAACGACACCTGTGTCACCCAGTGCGAGGTGTAGGCACGGGTGACGCCACCGTCGGAGGCGGCGACCACCTGGACACCCTTGATCATCTGGCCCAGACAGCGCTTCACAGCGGGATCAATCACCCGCCCATTGTGCACCTGCCCCACGGGTACCACCTTGCGAGGCCCACGACCGGCCTGCGAAGGTTACAAATGCCCTGCACAACGGCATCGGTGTCACACCCGGGCCGCCCGACCGAATAGTTTGTGAGGTCAGGGTCCCCCCGACCCGACACGCACGAGGAGTCCACCCGCAACCAATGCTTGCCTTCACCTTTCCGGGCCAGGGGTCCCAACGGCCCGGCATGGGTCGCCCCTGGGTGGATCACGAGAGCTGGGAACTGGTTGACGAGGCTTCGGCCATCTCCGGGCGTGACGTCGCACGGCTCATGCTCGATGCCGATGCCGATGAACTGAAGGACACCCGCAACGCCCAGTTGATGACGTTCGTGTCGAGCCTGATGGTGCTCGATGCCGTGGAGCGCCTCGGGCTCGAGCCAAGTTTCTGCGCGGGCCACAGCCTCGGCGAGTACACAGCGCTGTCGGCAACCGGTGCGCTGGGTTTCGAGGACGGGGTCCGCCTGGTCTGCGAACGGGCCGACGCGATGCACGAGGCCGGCCTGACCAATCCCGGGACGATGGCCGCTGTACTCGGCATGGACGACGACGACGTCGAGGTGGCGTGCCGGCGTGCGGACGACGACGTGTGGGTGGCGAACTTCAACGCGCCCGGCCAGGTGGTCATCGCCGGTTCCATCGGGGGCGTTGCCAAGGCCACGGCAATCGTGAAGGAGATGGGCGGTAAGAAGGTCATGCCGCTCCAGGTGGCCGGTGCGTTCCACACGCCGTACATGGCACCCGCCCGTGACCGTCTCCGGAACGCAATCGCCAGCGCGAATCCCCGCGACACCGAGGTACCCGTTATCTCCAACGTGGACTCGCTCGCTCACGACAAGGGAGCTGACTGGTCGAGCCTGCTGTCCGCTCAACTCTCCAGTCCCGTGCGCTGGAAGCACTCGCTGCTCACGATGGCAGAACTCGGCGTCGTCGACTTCGTTGAGCTTGGGCCCGGCGGCGTGCTCTCCGGCATGGCCAAGCGAACCCTCGACAACGCGCGGACGATCTCGGTTGCCACGCCCGAGGAGCTCGACAAGCTCATCGAATGGGTGAACGCTGGCAAGAGCACTGCCGTAGTCGCCCATCAGGGTGAACATCTCTTCGCCACCGAGCGCGTGGTCGTCAGCCCGATTGCCGGCGTATTCACCCCGATCGGCACGCTTGCCGACGGTTCGTTCATCCAGGTCGGCACGGTGCTCGGCGACATCGGTGGCGAGGAAGTCCGCTCCCCCTTCGCCGGGATCCTGCAGTCGTACATCGCGGTGGACGGCGAACGTGTGACGCGCCGCCAGCCCATCGCCTGGTTGAGGACCTCCTGACATGCCGGCCATCCCGTCGGGCGCACCCGGCGCCGTCATCATCGGTTGGGGCTCTGCGTTCGGCGAGAAGACGATCACGAACGAGGACCTCTCCCGCGTCCTCGAGACCTCCAACGAATGGATCGTCGAGCGCACCGGCATCCGGGAGCGGCGCATCGGTGGTTCCACGGCGTCGCTGTCGGTGCAGTCCGGCCGCAGGGCGCTCGAGATGGCCGGTGTGGACCCGACCGAGGTTGACGCCCTCGTGCTCGCCACCACCACCCCGGACCGCTCTGTCCCGGCCACCTCGGCCACGGTCCAGCATGCGCTCGGGCTCAAGTGCGGGGCCTTCGACCTCAATGCTGCGTGCAGCGGGTTCGTCTATGCGCTCATCAACGCTCACGGCCTGATCGCTGTGGGTGCGAAAAAGGTGTTGGTCATCGGCACCGACACCCTCTCCCGCGTCACCGACTGGACGGACCGGAACACGGCGGTGCTCTTCGCCGACGGTTCGGGGGCTGTTCTGCTCGAGGCGTCCGACGCCGGCAGCCAACTGCTGGGCTGGGACATCGACGCGGACGGCTCGGCCGAGAAATACCTCTATGCAGAGCTCGGTGGCATCCTCAAAATGGAGGGCAGGGAGGTGTTTCGCAGGGCGGTGCGCATCATGGTGGACTCCGCCCAGAAGTCCATGGCCGCCGCCGGGATCACCGCGGACCAACTGACCCTTGTCGTACCGCACCAGGCCAACATCCGCATCATCCAGGCAGCCTGCGAGCGCCTCAAGGTGCCGATCGAGAAGGCCGCCCTCGTGCTTCAGTACGCCGGCAACACGTCGTCGGCTTCCATCCCACTCGCGCTCGTGGACGCACTCGACAATGGCCGCGTGAAGCCCGGCGACTACGTGTTGCTCGTCGGTTTCGGTGCTGGGATGACCGCGGCGAGCGCCGTGCTCCGCTGGGGAGGCGGTGCCGCATGAGCCGCGTCGTGCTCGTTACCGGCGGTTCCCGCGGAATCGGCCTTGCCATCGCACAGCGCTTCGCTGCGCTCGGTGACCGGGTTGCGGTGACGTACAACTCCTCGCCCCCGCCGGAGGGCCTCTTCGGCGTGAAGTGTGACGTCACCGACACCGCTGAGGTGGACGCTGCGTTCAAGTCGGTGGAGGAACAGTTCGGTTCCGCCGTGGAGGTGCTCGTGTCCAACGCGGGCATCACCAAAGACACCCTCCTGCTCCGGATGAGCGAGGCGGATTTTGTCTCCGTCGTGGACGCCAACCTCACCGGCGCGTTCCGCGTCTGCAAGCGCGCCGCCCAGGGGATGCTGCGGGCACGCAAGGGCCGCATCGTGCTGGTGTCCTCGGTGGTCGGCCTGCTCGGTTCCGCGGGCCAGGCGAACTACGCCGCCTCCAAGGCCGGTCTCGTGGGCTTTGCCCGTTCGCTCGCACGCGAACTCGGCTCGCGCAGCATCACCGTCAACGTCGTGGCCCCCGGCCCGGTGGCCACCGACATGACCGCTGTACTCAGCGAGGACCGCCTCAAGCAGGTCACCGACGCCGTCCCGCTCGGACGGATGGCCTCCCCGGAGGAGATTGCCGGAGTCGTGGCATTCCTCGCCTCCGAAGACGCTTCGTACATCACCGGCGCAGTCATCCCCGTGGATGGCGGCCTCGGCATGGGACACTGACAAACTCACCCACTACCGGTCCGGGGCTGAGTACCCGTACCTCATAACAAGGAGAAAACTGTGGCTGACAACTGGGAACGCTTCCGCAAGTGCGCCGTCGACGTGCTAAGCGTCGATGCCAGCAAGGTGGTACCCGAGGCGCTGTTCGGCGACGACCTCGACGCAGACAGCCTCGACCTCGTCGAGCTCGTCATGGCGCTCGAGGAAGAGTTCGACATCACAGTTCCCGAGGAAGAACTCGAAGGCGTCAAGACCGTTGGTCATGCCTTCGAGCTCGTCACCGGCAAGCTCTGACAAGGAATATCGCATGAGAGGCAGCGCGCGGCGGGTTGCGATCACCGGACTCGGTGTCGTGGCCCCGTGCGGTCTGGGCAAGGAAGCGTTCTGGAAAGGACTCCTCGGCCCGGGCATCACGGATCACAAGGCAATCCATATCCCCGACTGGGATCCCCTCCCCTATTTCGACAGTCCGAAGGACGCCCGTCGCGCAGACCGCGTCGAGCAGATGGCGCTCGCCGCTGCGGCGGAGGCGATGGCACAGGCCGGGGATCTCGGCATCGACAGCCGCCGTATCGGCACCATCTTCGGTACCGGTGTGGGCGGTCTCGGCACGCTCGAGGAGCAGATCCGTGTGCTCGTCGAGAAGGGCGAGCGGCGTGTGTCGCCGTTCCTCGTGCCGATGATGATGGCCAATGCCGCCGGCGCTGCCATCTCCATGCGATACGGCCTCCGCGGCCCGAACGAGACGATCTGCACCGCGTGCGCGGCGTCCACGCACTCCATCGGCTACGCCGCCCGCCAGATCGCCTGGGGTATGTGTGACGCTGCGGTCACCGGAGGCTCTGAGGCTGCCGGTGTGCCCATCGCCATCGCCAGTTTCGGCAACATGACCGCACTGTCCACGAGCGGCTCGAGCCGGCCGTTCGACAGGGACCGTGACGGTTTCGTGCTCGGCGAGGGCGCTGCGGTCCTGGTGCTCGAGGAGTGGGAGAACGCCAAGAAGCGTGGCGCCACGATCCTCGGCGAGGTGCTCGGCGCCGCCAGCAATGCCGATGCCCATCACATCACTGCGCCGTCACCCGGTGGTGTCGGGGCGATCCGTTGCATCGAGCTTGCCCTCGAGGACGCCGGGCTTGCGCCGTCGGACATCAAACAGATCAACGCACACGGCACGTCCACGCCGCTCAATGACGCCGCTGAGGCAGCCGCAATCGCCCACGTGTTCGGCCCAAACGGCCCGGCCGTCGTCTCCACCAAGGGCGTCACAGGTCATGCGCTCGGTGCCGCAGGTGCGCTGGAGGCCGCTGCAGTGCTGTTGTCCATGCAGCACCGGCTCATCCCGCCGACTGCCGGCACCGTCAACGTCGACCCAAGTTTCACGATCAACCTCGTGACCGGCGCACCGCAACCGTGGGAGCCCGGCCCCACCATGTCGAACTCGTTCGGATTCGGCGGCCACAACGGCACCCTGATCCTCGCGCCGCCCAGCTGATTCCTCTCAGGCGTTGACGACGACGAAGAGCAGTTCGCACTCACAGGCAACCTCACCGTTGAGGAGCGCCTTACCTGCGCCCTTGCCCGCACGGGCCGACATGCGTCCGAGGTCCACAACGAGTTCGAGTGTGTCCCCAGGGCTCACCTGACGGCGGAAGCGGGCGGCATCGAGGCCGCCGAACAACGGCAACTTGCCCGCGAAGCGTTCATCGGTCAGCACGGCGATTGCGCCAACCTGTGCGATTGCCTCGCACATCAGCACACCGGGCAGCGTCGGGCGACCGGGAAAGTGCCCGGGGAAGAACCACTCGTCGCCCTGCAGATGCCACGTGCCGGTGGCCGACTGACCGGGGACGAGCGCAGTGATCTCGTCGACGAAGAGGAACGGAGGTCGGTGCGGGAGCACATCTTGGGGCCTGGGGAATCCACCGGCTGAAGACATCACGAGGCCCCCTTGCGCTTCACGCCGTGCCCGAAGAACCCACCGCGCGGGCGGGCATGCGCGTGGTAATGATCCGGGATGTTGCGCATGTTGTCGTCCACGTAGTGCTCGTACTCGAAGTGCGTCTCCACCACCATGGCGAGCCGCGCGTGCAGTTCGATCTTCACGTGGTCGGGCGGACTGTTGTCGTGCTCCCGCCACACCACCATCGGCACGGCGCAGATCTCGCACTCGGCGATCCAACAGAGATCGTCCTCGTGGAACCACTCGGTGATCCTCGCCGCCTCACACAGTTCACACTTGCGCTCGCCGCTCATCCATCCCGTCATGGCTCTCCCCTCACTCACCGATCGCGGCGCGCACCTCGGCCACGTAGTCGCCCACTGCATCGGGGCCGCCGTCCATCAGGCGGCGCACCACCGACGCACCCTGGATAACGCCGTCGGCTACCTGCACAGCCTCGGCGGCCTGCGCCGCGTTCGACACACCAACACCGATGAGCACCGGGATGTCGGTGATGGCCTTCAGTCGCCTTGCCATCACCG